>CAZEHN010000006.1:0-73704 GCA_964511855.1 uncultured Polynucleobacter sp.
TCAATTGGCTTGCCATTAATCTCTTTTAGTATGTCGCCTGATTTGATTCCACTTTTTTCGGCCGGCCCACCTTTTAGCACCCCTGATATCAAGATCCCTTTAGCATTTTTAGGTAATTTAAATGCTTGAATTACTTCTGGAGAAATATCTCTTGGCTCAACTCCAATCCATCCTCGAGTAACAGATCCATTAGCTAAAATAGATTCCATCACTTGTTTTGCTAAATTGACGGGGATTGCAAATCCAATCCCAATAGAGCCCCCAGTCTTAGAAAAGATGGCAGTATTTATACCAATTAACTTGCCATGAGTGTCAACTAGTGCTCCACCAGAGTTTCCAGGATTAATTGCCGCATCTGTTTGAATAAAGTTTTCAAAGGTATTAATGCCCAAGTGATCTCTGCCAAGCGCAGATACAATTCCCGAAGTAACAGTTTGACCAACGCCAAATGGATTGCCAATTGCAAGTACAACGTCACCTACTCTGACTGTATCAACATCACCAAGTACCACAGGTTCTGGAAGATTTGGTAGATCAATTTTAAGAACAGCAATATCTGTATCGGGATCACTTCCTATGATTTTTGCTTTTGTTTTACGACCATCACCAAAAGCAACCTCAATAGTGTCAGCACCGTTGATGACATGGTGATTTGTCAAAATGATGCCATCTTTATTAACGAGCACCCCCGAGCCTGTATTAAATTCTGGTTCATCACTTGGAGGTTGTTGATTCGGGTCGCCAAAGAAAAAATTGAACCACTCTTCTTGAGTGTTTGGTTGAGGCTGTTTCTTTTGTTTATTGCCTTTCTTTTGTTTTCCTTTAGGAGCGGATTCAGTTTGAGTAGGTTCAGTGGCGCCATTTGCATTTCTGCTACTAAAAACATTTACAACCGCTGGCATAGATCGTTTAACGGCATCATGATATGAACCTGGATTTAAGTTCGCACTATCATTTGGGGTGTTATTTATACTGGCCGTATTTATAGAAGTTGAAAAAGGGATAGTATTGAGGAGCGAAGGTCTCAGTGTTGAAACAACAAAAATAACAGCTAGTATTACTGTCACAATTTGAGCGAACAACAACCATAAACGTTTAGCCATTTTTATAAGTCCAAATGAAAAAAAATAACTGCCAAAGATCAGAATTAGAAAACTATACCAATCAATTCTTAGAGGTAGAGCGTTTTCAAGATTATTGCCCAAATGGTTTACAGGTGCAGGGAAAAAATACAATCCGAAAACTTGTTACGGGGGTCACGGCAAGTTTGGCGCTTATTGAAAAGGCAATTGAGGTAAAAGCAGACGCCATTATGGTTCATCACGGTTGGTTTTGGAAAAATGATGACTCAGTCATTGTTGGGCAATTGCACCGACGCTTAAAGTTACTGATGGATAGTGACATTAGCCTATTTGCCTATCACTTACCTTTGGATGCCCATTCAAAAGTAGGAAATAATGCTCAGTTAGCCAAAATTGCCGGCTGGAAACATACGGGGCAGTCTTCTATTAAAACTTTGGTTAGCTTGGGGCAACCAACCACTCCTCAAACCTTGGAAAAATTTGCGCTAAGCCTAGGGAAGAGTTTGGGGCGAGAACCCTTGGTGATTGGTGAAAAAAATAAAAAAATTAAGAAAATTGCTTGGTGTACAGGAGCAGCTCAGAGCTATTTTGATGCAGCGATTGAAGAGGGGGTTGATGTATTTATAAGTGGAGAAGTTTCTGAGCCAACATTCCATTTAGCCCAAGAATCTGGCGTGGCTTACATTGCAGCAGGACACCATGCAACAGAGAAATATGGGGTTTGCGCTTTAGGTGAGCATTTGGCCAAGAAATTCGGGATAACGCATCAATTTATCGATATCCCCAATCCAGTCTAATTTATGTAAGAACCATATTGATAGTGAGTGCTTACATATATATTGAATATTGTACTTATTTCTTCAGGTTGTCACGGATTTCACGAAGAAGTAGGATGTCTTCAGAAGGTGGAGCCTCAATTGCAGCAGCCTCTACTTCTTGTTGGTTGATGGTTCTTAAGTGGTTCATAAATTTAACCAATTGGAAGATCACAAACGCCAAAATAACGAAATTGATCGTGATGGTGATGAAGTTGCCGTAGGCAAACATTGGGACCCCTGCTTTTTTAAGGGCATCGTAAGTATGAGGAATTCCTTCGGGTGCTTTGCCTAAAAGGATAAACAAATTAGAAAAATCAAAATGTCCTCCAAATAGTGCTGAAATCAATGGCATGATGATGTCGCCCACAAGGGAATCCACGATTTTTCCAAAAGCGCCACCAATAATCACACCAACGGCTAGGTCGATTACATTGCCTTTCATGGCAAATTCTTGAAATTCGCGGAACATTCCCATAAAAACCCCTATTAATTTGTAAATAATAGGAAGAGTGTACAAAAAAATAGTCGAAATATAGGTTTAGGGCTTTAAATTGGGTGGGGCAGTTCGCTATAATCGTGAACGGACCAATATAACTGGGGTAGTAATGAGCGACCAAGAAAATAACAAAACTGATCAACAAAGTCTTGATAAAGAAAGACGTACATGGCTAATCGCCACATCCGTCGTGGGTGGAGTTGGCGGCGCAGCCGCAGTACTTCCTTTAGTAAACACATTTGCGCCTTCTGAGCGTGCAAAAGCGGCTGGTGCAGCTGTGGAAATCGATATCGCAGGTATGCAACCTGGTGAGATGCGCACAGTTGAGTGGCGCGGTAAACCTGTTTGGGTTGTATGCCGTTCTAAAGAGCAAGTTGCTGAATTGCCAAAACTTGATCCTCAATTAGCTGACCCAAATTCATTACGTAATCCTGGTGAATTAACGCCAGAATATGCGCGTAATCAATATCGCTCAATTAAGCCTGAATATTTAGTTGCAGTTGGTATTTGTACACACTTAGGTTGTTCTCCAACACCTAAATTCCAAGCAGGTCCACAACCTTCATTGCCAAATGATTGGGAAGGTGGCTTCTTGTGCCCATGCCACGGTTCGACATTTGACTTAGCCGGACGCGTATTTAAGAACAAACCAGCGCCAGACAATTTGGAAGTGCCGCCACATATGTATTTGAGCGACACAAAGATCTTAATTGGCGAAGATAAGAAAGCTTAAGGAGCGTACTGATGGCCTTTCATGAAAAAGAAGTCCCTGCAAACGCAGGCGCTGGAGAAAAATTAGTAGCTTGGATTGATTCCCGTTTCCCGTTAACGGCAACAATCAAAGCTCATATGACTGAGTATTACGCTCCTAAGAATTTCAATTTTTGGTATTTCTTTGGCGTACTAGCGACTGTTGTTCTTGCGATCCAGTTAATTACAGGTATTTTCCTTGTAATGCATTACAAACCAGATGCGGAGAAAGCTTTCCAATCCGTTGAGTACATCATGCGTGAAGTACCTTGGGGTTGGTTGGTGCGTTATATGCATTCAACAGGCGCTTCTATGTTCTTCGTTGTTGTTTACATGCATATGTTCCGTGGTTTGATTTATGGTTCATATCGTAAGCCGCGTGAACTTGTTTGGATCTTCGGTTGCGCAATTTTCTTGTGCTTAATGGCCGAAGCGTTCATGGGTTACTTGCTACCTTGGGGACAAATGTCTTACTGGGGTGCACAGGTGATCGTTAACTTGTTTGCAGCAATTCCATTGATCGGCCCAGACCTTTCATTGTGGATTCGTGGTGACTATGTTGTTGGCGATGCAACTTTAAATCGTTTCTTTGCATTCCACGTGATTGCTGTTCCACTTGTTTTGATTGGTTTAGTAGCAGCTCATATCGTGGCGTTGCACGAAGTTGGCTCTAACAATCCTGACGGTGTTGAGATCAAAGAAACTGTTAATGACAAAGGTATTCCTTTAGACGGTATTCCTTTCCACCCTTATTACACAGTTCATGACTTAATGGGTATTGGTGTGTTCTTGATGGTGTTCGCATTCATCGTGTTCTTTGCTCCTGAAATGGGCGGATACTTCCTCGAGTCGAATAACTTCATTCCTGCTAATCCGTTACAAACACCTTCACACATTGCTCCGGTTTGGTATTTCACGCCTTTCTATTCAATGCTTCGTGCGACTACTACGCAATTCTTATTGCCAATGTGGTTATTTGCTGCGGCATTGTTATGGATGGGAACAAGAAAATCTTCATCTAGAGCAAAATTGATTAGTGCTGGCATCTTGGTTGTTCTAGGACTTGGCTTCTATTTATTTGACGCTAAATTCTGGGGTGTGATCGTAATGGGTGGTTCAGTTGTGATTTTCTTCTTCCTACCATGGTTAGATAATTCACCAGTTAAATCTATTCGTTATCGTCCTTCATTCCACAAAATCATTTATGCAATTTTTGTAGTTTGCTTTGTGATTCTTGGTTACCTAGGAATTCAGCCACCTTCACCTGTTGGTGAAAAAGTGTCGCAATTCTGCACCTTGTTGTATTTCGGCTTCTTCTTGGCAATGCCATTCTGGAGCAAACTAGGTCAATTCAAACCAGTACCAAGCCGCGTTAATTTCACGGCCCACTAATACGGATATTGCGATGATTTCGATGAAAAATACAACTCGACTACTTAGCGGCCTACTGATTTCAGCGAGCCTTTTCTTAATCCAAGGTTTAGCTAGTGCAAACAGTGGTGGTTTCCCGCTTGATAAAGCACCTAACCGTGTTAATAACTTACCAGCATTACAAAACGGCGCTAAATTATTTGTTAACTATTGCTTAAACTGTCATAGCGCATCAAGCATGCGTTATAACCGTTTACGCGATATTGGTTTGACAGATGAGCAAATCAAGCAAAACTTATTATTCACTGGCCAAAAAGTTGGTGACATGATGACGATTGCAATGTCGCCTAAAGATGCAAAAGAATGGTTTGGCGCTGTTCCTCCTGATTTATCTGTAGAAGCACGTGCACGTGGTACGGATTGGTTGTATACCTATTTACGTACTTTCTACAAAGATGACACACGCCCGACAGGTTCAAACAATATGGCTTTCCCTAATGTTGGTATGCCAAATGTTCTATGGCAACTACAGGGTGAGCGTATTGCTAAATTTGAAGAGAAGGCTGATCCACATGACCCGTCAAAAATGGAGCATGTGTTTACAGGTTTTGAACAAGTAACTCCAGGCACAATGAAACCTCAAGAGTTCGACGACAATATCGCTGACTTGGTTGCATTTATGTCTTGGATGGCAGAACCAGTTCAACTCGAGCGTAAACGCTTAGGTGTGCTTGTGCTAATTTACTTAGCAATCTTCACACTCTTGGCATGGCGTCTCAATAAGGCCTACTGGAAAGACGTTCGTTAAGAACTTTTCTTGAGGTTTACCAGGCAGATTGCAATCCCGCATCTGCCTGTTTATTTTTGGTTTATAAGGAAATATTCCTATGATGGTGTTGTATTCGGGAACTAATTGCCCATTTTCTCAACGTTGCCGTTTGGTCCTATTTGAAAAAGGTATGGACTTTGAGATTCGTGACGTTGATTTATTTAATAAGCCTGAAGATATTTCAGTCATGAACCCATATGGTCAAGTACCTATTTTGGTTGAACGTGACTTGATCTTGTATGAATCAAACATCATTAATGAATACATTGATGAACGTTTTCCGCATCCACAACTAATGCCGCCTGATCCTGTTGCTCGTGCGCGTGCACGTTTGTTCTTGTTTAATTTTGAGAAAGAGCTTTTCGTCCACGTATCAACTCTTGAGAATGAAAAAGGCAAGGGTATGGAAAAGGTTCTTGAAAAAGCACGTTTAGCTATTCGTGACCGTTTGACACAATTAGCGCCAATCTTTGTAAAGAACAAATACATGCTTGGTGATGAGTTCTCCATGTTAGACGTGGCGATTGCGCCATTGCTATGGCGTTTAGAGCACTATGGCATTGACTTATCTCGTAATGCTGCGCCATTGCTTAAATATGCAGAGCGTATTTTTAGCCGCCCAGCATATATTGAAGCATTAACACCTTCAGAGAAGGTTATGCGTCGCTAATATGAGCGAGTCATTTAACAACGTTCCAAGCACAAAGCCCTACTTAGTTAGGGCTTTGTACGATTGGTGCGTTGATAATGGTTTTACGCCTTATTTAGCTGTTTTTGTAGATACAAGTGTCGGCGTGCCAATGGAATACGTAAAAAACGGTGAGATCGTTCTTAATATGAGTCCAGAAGCGTGCGTTTCAACTCAAATTACTAATGAGTTCATTTCATTCCAAGCAAGATTTGGCGGTATCCCAAAAGAGATATATGTCCCTATTACTCACGTTATGGCAATTTATGCGCGCGAGAATGGTCAAGGCATGAGTTTTCCTGTTCAAATTGAAGATGAGCCAGCTCAGCCTGAGGCTCCAAAAGAAAAAGCTCCCGAAGGAGCTAAATCTAAATCACACTTAAAACTCGTTAAATAATTAACGAAGTTCTAAAATTACTATTTAAGAAATTTGCTGAATACCAGCAAGCACCCAGCCAGTTTGTTGATTTATTGGTTTGGTCCAGTTCCAAATTTCTTCGAAAGTCACAGCTGGCGAATCTTTTTCTTCTCGAATCAATCCTGAGAATTTAACGCTTGCCAAGTATTCACCTCGATCCTTTTCTACAGACAATAGATCTGCATTGAGTGTTAAGACTTGAGTTGATGCGTAAGGATCATTACGGGTTAATAAATCAGCGCGTAGCTCTTCGAAAAGTTCTGGAGATGTGAACTCTTTTAATACCTCTAGATCTTGCTTGTCAGAAGCTTCTTGGAGTTGTACAAAATGCTTTTTTGCCTGTTGTAAGAAGGCTTCTTGATCTGACCAAGCAGCTCCCTCTAATTGGGTAGAGGAACTACCATTAGATTCAGGTTGTACTCGATAACTTGCCTCTTGAGATGTGTCATAACCGGAAGGTGACTGATAAGCAGGTTTCAACTGTTGACCAAAGAGCTTTCTGATAAGCCACATACCAATCATGACGATGGCAAAAACAATAAGCATTGTTGAGAAAAAATTTGCCGCTGCTTCTCCAAGACCAAAGTGCGAGAGAAGCATGCTAAGACCGATGCCTGCAGCTATACCGCCAAGAATTCCTCCAATTCCACCAAATTTACTCGGCTGAGAAGTTGGTGCAGGAGCACTCGGTTTGACAGTATTTTGGCTAGGAGCGGCTTGATTTTGCGAATATGATTGTTTGCCAATACTTTTTCCACCCCCTAGGCGTTTAGCTTGGGCATCTTCTGAAAATCCAAGTAAAAGTACTGTGAAAACTGCGGCAATAAGAACGCCAGAAATAACAGATGTAAATTTCATAAACGTGTTTTACCTTTATAAGATAGTTTGATTCATTATGAACTAAATATTAAAAACCTTGTAAATAAAGGGTTTTTAGATGAACCTGCTGTAAATAGATGGGGTTCACATAGAAAATTTCAAGTGAAGTCAAAAAATAGTATAAAATTCATGTTCAGTTGAATTGCCCCATTAGCTCATCTGGTAGAGCAACTGATTTGTAATCAGTAGGTGGTCTGTTCGAGTCGGACATGGGGCACCAAACATTAAAGGCTTTGCGGTCAATATGACTTCAAAGCCTTTTTCTTTTAATAGATGCGGCATCCTATATCCGAGGTTACCTATGAAAATGACGAAAAAAGCTGAAAAAGAACTTAATGCCTTGATTACGGCAATGAATAAAGCTGTCCATAAAGAAATTAAAGAACTTCATACTATTTATGGCAAAAAAATTATGGCTTTGGGTTTTACTAAAGAGTCTACACAGCAATTAATCGACAATATCGTCTTTGCTGTTGAAGGAATGACTGAAGAGTACCTTGGTTACGACACGGATGAGGTCCCGCCAACATCAGAAGAAATTATTGTCCGTTTCATCAAAAATGCAAAGAAATTCACCTGGAGGCCTAAAAATGGTTTGCAAAGTGAAGAAGCAATTTATGATTTTTTGTGCTCTGATGAGTTCTCTAAATTAGCTGTACAGTAAGTATTTTCATCGAAAAGCAACAGTTTTATCCTTTTAAGTCTTTGATTTAAAAGGATATATAAAATATTTTAAAAATATTGTGCATCGCAACAAAAAAAGTCATACAATTCTATGGTGCAGCGCAACATATGCGCTTTAATACTTAACCTGAAATGGAGAATTTTATGAGCTACGAACAATTTGCATCACAATTTAACGAACTTAACGCTAAAAACTTAAACAGCTTTTTTGCTTTGACAGAAAAATCAGTTGCACGCAGCCAAAAATTGGCTGACATCAACTTTGCTGCTACTCAAGCATTGTTAGGCGAAACACAAGAGAACTTAGAAGCTGTATTAGCTGCTAAAGATCCACAAGCATTAGTTGCTTTGGTTCAAGAAGGCGCATTAGAAGAACTTGGTACAAAAATCTATGCACAACAACAAGCTGTTGCTAAAGTTGTTCGCGAAGCTGGTGAAGAAGTTGCTGAATTAGCTGAAGTTGGCGTTGAGCAATTCCAAGCTGGTTTAAAAGACTGGGTTAACGCAATTGCTGCTAATGCACCTGCTGGTTCAGATGCATTTGTTAGCGCATTGAAAACTTCAGTAGAAACAACATTGCAAGGTTTGGGTCAATTCCAAGCTGCTGCAAAAGAAGCTGCTGCTACTGCTGAAGCAAATGCTGAGCAAGCTGTTAAAGCATTTAAAGGTCAAGTTGCTTCTGTTAAAAAAGCAACTGCAACTACAGTAAAAGCTAAACCAGCTGCACGTCGTTCAACACGCGGCCGTAAGTAATATCTAGCGACAATGTCGCAAACAAAAAACCCGCAAGTAATTGCGGGTTTTTTATTGTTAAATAATTTATTCTTCTTCAGAATCTAGCAGTAGCTTGTCATCTAATTTTTTTGTTGGCTTAACGCCAAGCTCTTTAACTTTCTCAGCAGATTTGATGAGATTGCCACGGCCAGTTTTTAATTTGCCATAAGCATCGTGATAGCTAGATTGAGCTTGATCTAATCTTTGGCCTACTTTTTCAAGGTCGTCAATAAATCCGACAAACTTGTCGTATAAAAGGCCACATTGTTTTGCGATCTCAAGCGCATTACGATTTTGTTGCTCTTGGCGCCATAAGTGAGCTACCGTACGAACGGTTGCTAGGAGGGTACTTGGGCAAACAAGGACGATATTTTTGTGTAGCGCTTCTTGAAACAAATTACTGTTATGACTCATCGCTGCCAAGAATGCAGGCTCAAGTGGGATAAACATCAAGACAAAATCAATAGATCCTAAGCCATAAAGTTGCTGATAGTTTTTGGCTGATAAACCCGCGATATGTTGTTTTAATGATTGCACATGAAGTGCCAATTCTTTATCTTTGGTAGCTTCATCATCTGCTTGGATATATCTAGTATATGCAGTAATTGACACCTTACTATCGATTACCAAATGTCGGTTTTCTGGGAGGTGAATAACCACGTCAGGTTGGAGACGTGAGCCATCACTATCCGTGTGCGAATCTTGCACATCGTATTCATGACCTTTACGAAGTCCAGAGTGTTCTAGGATAGTTTCTAGAACCATCTCACCCCAGTCTCCTTGTGTTTTAGATTCGCCGCGTAGTGCTTTTGTAAGGGCCTGAGTATCACTACTCATTTGATTATTTAGATTTGCTAATCTTTCAATTTCGGCTTTGAGAGCAAAACGCTCTCTCGCTTCGCCTTCATAAACATCATCAACGCGCTTTTTAAATTCGCCAATTCTTTCTTGAAGTGGGCGTAAGAGATTGTCTAAATTCTGTTGATTTTGAGATGCAAATCTTTGTGATTTTTCTTCTAAGATATCGTTGGCTAAGTTTTTAAATTGTTCAGTAAGTACTTGCTTGGATTCATTAAGTGTTTGCAGTTTTTCAGAAGATAGTCTTTTTTCAGCTTCTAATTCAGCGCCCAGTTTTGCAGCTTCACTACCCAGTCGATTAACTTCGTTTTGTAAGCGAATGATTTCTTCTTTAAGCGTGTTAGTCTCGCTATGTATCCGACCGTAAGATAGTCGGAAAAATAATGCCGCAGCACCAGTTAAAGAAATGCCGGCTAATAAAAGCCAAGTAAATATTGAGATATCCATGGGCTTAATCGTACACTGTCCAAGTAATAAATTTGTAATTTGATATAAAAAAAGCGTGCTTTATATGCACGCTTTTTAATCGAGAAATAAGCTTTAACGAATTAAGCCTTTAAGGCTTCTTGTAGCTCACCATTTTCATACATTTCCATCATGATGTCTGAGCCTCCAATAAATTCCCCTTTGATATACAGCTGAGGGATTGTGGGCCAGTTAGCGAATTCCTTAATGCCTTGACGAATTGCTTCATCAGCTAAAACATTGACAGTAAAGGGTGCTGAAACACCGCAGGCATTCAAAATTTGGATGGCACGCCCTGAAAAGCCACACTGCGGAAACTGAGCAGTACCTTTCATGAATAAAACAACAGGATTAGATGTCACGATTTCTTTGATTCGATCTTGTGTATTCATAGTTGTCTCAAAAATGACTGAAATTGTTAGATGTTCCTATTTTAGCTATCTTTAGTAAATTCGGCTTAATTCAACACTTACCCTACGCGAGCAAGGGTTACTCGATCTAAACTAGCTAAATCTTGTAGGGTTTGAATAGACTTAAACTCATTTTGAACGAAAAGTTTCTGAACAGCTTCTTTTTGATCATAGCCATGTTCAACTGCCAATAATCCATTTTGAACTAAAAAATCAGATGCTCGCCCGATAATTTCTCTGTAGGCTTGAAGTCCGTCTTTGTGATCAGTTAACGCGGAAGGAGGTTCAAATCTAAGATCTCCTTGAGCTAAATGCGGGTCTCCAGCTGGAATATATGGGGGATTACTTAAGATGATTTGGAAAGTTTCTTCATTTAAAGCGCTGTACCAATTGCCTTGATAAAAACTGACGATTGAATTTAATTGGAGGCGTTCGGAATTTCTTTTTGCAATATTTAATGCATCTAAGCTTTGATCGATGCCTACTATCTCTAGTTCAATATTGCTGATAGCATTTGAGGGCTTAGCTATATTAGCTAGCGCAAGAGCAATTGCACCGCTACCGGTACCTAAATCAAGTATTCGAATCTTGGGTTGGCCTGATTCCTTAAGTCTTTTGATTTCAGTTAGAGCAATATCAACAAGTAGCTCCGTCTCAGGTCTAGGGATGAGAACGCCTGGTCCAACTTCAAGAATAATTTCGTGGAATTCTTTGTAACCAATTAGATAGGCAACTGGCTCCCCTTTGATGCGTCTATTTTCAAGTTGTAGCCAGAGGTCGATAGTTTTCTGAGGCAGTAAATCTGTATCTCGACTTAATAAAGCACTTTTGGGCCAATTGAGAGTTGTTTGGCAAACATGAGCCATTAGTACACGAGCATCTGTTTTCTCAAGAGATGTTCTAGCGAATAGCTCTTTAATTGTTTGCACTAAACTTTCGCCCCTTATTAAGCTGCATCACCTAAAGCTGCAAGGAGTTCAGCTTGGTGTTCTGCTGCTAGAGCATTGAGTAGGTCATCTAGATCGCCATCCATCATTGCGTCAATCTTGTATAAGGTGAGATTGATACGGTGATCAGTAATTCGACCCTGTGGGAAGTTATAGGTGCGGATACGGTCACTGCGATCGCCAGAGCCAATTAAGCTCTTACGTGTTTGAGCTTCTTTCGTTTGTTGCTCTCTGATTTGCGCATCCATTATTCTGGAGGCAAGCACCTTCATTGCTTGATCTTTATTGCGATGTTGGCTGCGATCATCCTGGCATTCCACAACAATTCCAGTTGGAATATGAGTAATGCGGACTGCTGAATCTGTTTTATTAATGTGTTGACCACCTGCGCCGGAGGCGCGGAAGGTATCAATTCTTAGATCGCTTGGATTAATTTGAACTTCTTCGATTTCATCTGCTTCAGGCATGACAGCCACTGTGCAAGCGGAAGTGTGAATTCGGCCTTGGGTTTCAGTTTGAGGAACGCGCTGTACTCTATGTCCACCTGATTCAAATTTGAGGCGTGAATAAGCTTTTTCTCCGACGAGACGAATAATCACTTCTTTGTATCCGCCGATATCAGACTCATTGGCGCTCACAATTTCAGTTTGCCAACGATGACGCTCGGCAAAGCGCATATACATGCGGAGTAATTCCCCAGCAAATAAGGCGCTTTCATCACCACCTGCACCAGCCCTGATTTCTAAGAAAATATTTTTATCGTCGTTAGGATCTTTAGGTAGTAGAAGTTTTTGTAGATCGTCTTCAAGTGCGGCCATTTGTTCTTTGGCATTCTTTATTTCTTCTTCTGCAAATGCGCGTGAGTCTGGATCGTTGCGCATTTCTTCCGCAGCTGTTTCATCTTCTTGAGCTGAGCGATAAGCTGCAAACTTTTCAACGACAGGTGATATATCTGAATGCTCACGAGTAAGCTTGCGATATTGATCCATATCGCGCGTGACATCTTCTGAAGATAAAAGGGTATTGAGTTCGGTAAGTCGAGCTTCTAAATGCTCGAGCTTAACCCGCATGCTTGATTTCATCTATTTTTCTGAGTTGTTATTACGGAATAATTCTGGGAGAAGCTTGATGAGTATCTCGCGCTCTGCACCTTGAATATGTTGAAGGGCATGTAATGAGCCGTGTAAGAATTTATTGGTCAAACCAATTGCTAATGCATCCAAGACCGCTTGTGGATCTTCGCCTTTTGCGAGTCTTTTATGTGCCTTATCAAGTTCAGCTTGTCTTAAATGTTCGCCGCGTTCACGTAAATCTTGAATAACGGGAACAGAATCTCTTGTTTGAAGCCAATGCATAAAATGAGCAACGCGAGTCTCAATGATTGCCTCAGCTTGTCCAACTGCCGCATGACGATGATCTAAGCCTGCTTTAACAACTTCACCCAAGTCATCAACGGTATAAAGGTAGACGTCGTTAAGTTTTCCTATTTGTGGTTCGATATCTCTAGGAACTGCAAGATCAATCATGACCATTGGTTTATGTTTGCGTGCTTTGACAGCTGTTTCTGCCATACCCAATCCAATAATCGGAAGAGAACTTGCTGTGCAAGAAACAATGACATCAAATTCAGCTAAGCGATAGGGTAGATCTGATAAACGCAAAGATTCTGTATTTAGACCTTGCTCAGCTAAAGAATCTGCTAATTCTTGTCCGCGTTCAATAGTCCGATTTGCGACAGCAACTGAGCGCGGCTTTCTAGCAGCAATATGGGTGGCACAAAGACTAATCATTTCGCCAGCACCAATAAATAAAACTCGTTGTCTGCCAATATCGCCAAAAATACGTTCGGCAAGTCTTACTGCAGCAGCAGCCATTGAAATTGATTGTTCGCCAATAGCAGTAGTACCACGAACCTCTTTTGCAACTGCAAACGATTTTTGGAAGAGTTGATTAAGGTAAGTGCCTAAAGCGCCAACTTCATCGGCTGAACGTACAGCATCTTTCATTTGACCTAGAATTTGGGTTTCACCTATCACCATAGAATCTAGCCCACTCGCAACTCTAAAAGTGTGACGAACAGCTTTAGATTGGGGTAGGGCGTAAATGTGCGGATGTAGCTCATCCTCAGATAGTCCCTGCGATTTTGCTAGCCAGTCAAAAGACGCAGCTTTAAGAATATTCTCTGATGCAGCATCATTTGCTGCACAGTAGAGTTCTGTTCGGTTGCAAGTTGACAAAATCGTAGTTTCAGCAAGATTTAAAGATGTTGCTGACTGTAAATGACGTCTGAGATCGTGAAGTGCTGCAGGGATCGACTCTGGCTCGAAGGCAACACGCTCCCTTACTGACACGGGGGCAGTGTGGTGGTTGATTCCGAGGGTAAGTAGCTGCATACCCTCAATTATAAGTTTTTACCAGGCGATTGGCTCTTTTTTGTGTCTAATTAACCAGTAGTTGGTTTCTTTGAAGTGACCGCAGCTTTGGCCATCCCCTGGGTGGAGAAAAGGCTGTTGGGTTTTATAAACACTTAATCCTGAGGGGTGGGAGGCACAAAGTATTAAGTGATTGCGGGTTTTATCGATTAAATCAAGCTTTTTTTGGGCAAAACTGCCCCAAAGTAGCCAGACAACATCAGTTGTTTGTTCAGATAAGGTTTTAATCAGTTGGTCGGTAAAACCTTGCCACCCCCAATCCGCATGAGCATTTGCTTGACTAAGTTGGACTGTAAGCGTGGCATTTAACAGAAGTACGCCTTGCTTAGCCCACCGGTCTAAATTCCCATTTAAAAGGGTCGGAAATCCTTCGATCGATAGTGCTTTACTGATATTCCTTAACGAGCTTGGAAATTCTCGTGAGCCGGGTTTAATTGATTCCGGAATTGAAAATGCTAATCCTTGAGCTAGCCCCGGTGAATGGTAAGGGTCCTGTCCAAGAATCACAACTTTAGTATTTTTTACTTGAGTTAGAGATAGCGCTCTGAATACTCTGTCATAGCTGGGGGCGATGCTGTCACCTGATTGTTCTCGTGCTAATTGTTCGTTGGCACTAATTGTTTGAATTAACTTTTGCCAAGTCGAATTATTCTGAAGGGGTTTTAGTAATTCCTCCCAATCACTTGGCAAACGTTTTAATAAATCTGACTCAAACAAACTCGACATAAATTTTATTTATTTTTGATCTGGTGCTAATTCAAATTGCGTAGGGGGTTTGCCGGACAGTTTGAGATTAAGATTAAGTTGAGCATCCTGCCTAAATACAGATAATGTTATCTGGGCATTGCTAAGATTGGACAGTAATTTATCCCACCTACTTGGGGTAACTCTTTCTTGATTGATGGCGGCAATCAAGTCACCAGCTGCAAGCCCTGATGATTTTGCACAACCATGGTCAAGAACGTGGGTAACTTTTAGCCACCCATCTGAATTGCTTGTTCTTATTCCGAGTATTGATTTGATGTCATCTAATGCAGAGTTTTTCTTTTCACGAATTCGAATATTTTGAGAAGCTAGTAGTTCGCTCAAAGGAATTTCTTTTGTGCCATGAATATATGATTTAAGGAATTGATTCCAGGTTGGTTTAAAGCTATCGCCAACTGTTTGAATGATTGCTTGAGTAATGTCATCCTCATCAATACCAATGCCAGGGTGATTCCCCCAAGCACCATGTTTTTTCCAAAGAACGCGCATGACGTCGTCTAAAGATTTTTCATTTTTCGTGAAATTGCGAATTTCAATATCAAGTGAAAGAGCAACAAGCGCCCCCTTTGCGTAATAGCTCACAACAGAGTTTGGGGTGTTTTCATCAGTTTGGTAATACTTTGTCCAAGCGTCAAAAGAGCTATCAGCGAGATTTTGCTTTAAACGACCAGGCCCGCGTAACACGCCATTCCAAGTATCTAGAACACGCTTTAAATATCTAGTTTTAGAAATTCTACCTGTGCGTAAAAGTTGAAGATCATCGTAGTAACTTGTAAAGCCTTCAAAGAACCAGAGAAGATCCGTATAGTTTTTTCGGTCTAATACGTAAGGTTGGAACGATTTAGGTTGAATTTTCTTAACCACCCATGAATGGAAATATTCATGGCTACATAATCCCAAGAAATTTTCATAATCGTTTTGATTAGGTAGTTCGGCAGAATGAACTTTAACTACAGGGAGGTCAGAGCGATTACACAGTAAAGCTGTCGAAGATCGATGCTCAAGTCCACCATAGCCATTGCCAACAGCATTGACTAAGAACAAATACTCCTTGAAAGGAGTTCGTTTTAAGCGAGGGTCAAAAAATGCAATGTGTCCTTCGCAGATTTTTTGTAAATCATGCTCAAGTCGATTTTTATCAATCGAGCTCAATAAGCCTTGAATAAGCATGCGATGCTTAATGCCAAAAGATCGCCATTGAATTTTTGTAAATTGTCCTAAAGCAACTGGATGATCTATCAGTTCATCGTAATTAGTCGCTAAATAACTTCCAAAACCTTGTGCATTTACAGAGCGTTTGCTTAAGGTTGTAGCGACTTCCCAAGTATTCACTTGAGGCGGCTTATTAATGTTTATTAGACATGGCATGTGACCTTGTCCTAATACTTGTAAGCAAAGGCTGCTGTTGTTAAAAAATGCTCTTTCTTGATCTAGGTAAGCTGTGCGAACAGAAGTATCAAAGGCATAGACAGTCAGTTTGACCAGTGCCGAACCAATTTTTGGTGGGATTTCCCAAGTGCTGTTATTAATTCGTTTTAGATGGATTGGAGTAAGTGATTTTTCACTGATGCTAAATGCAGAAATTGTCTCAATATGTCGGCTAAAGTCTCGTATTAAATAACTTCCAGGTATCCATGATGGAAGCTGTATGCGTTGACCATCAAGGTTAGGATTTCGAATAAAAAGTTCAACCTCAAATCGATGTCCATGAAGATCTTTAGGTGTGATGGTGTATTCGATAGCAGGCATAGGGACTTCCTAATTTTGCGAAATTGTTTATTTTCCGGACAGCTTCTTCTCAAGAACTTCTTTGCTTGCAGCTCCTGGTATGCGAGAGCCATCTACAAAGAAGATTGCCGGTGTTCCTGAAATGCTTAAAGATTTTCCGAGAGATATGTTCTTATCTAGAGGCGTTGCACAATCTTGTTTGCCATTCGGAGTAACTCCATTAACCATCCAATCTACCCAAGTTTTCCCTGCATCTGCTGAGCACCAAATTTGTTTGGATTTGGTAGTTGAGTCTGGGGAAAGGATTGGCATTAGGAATGTATAAATCGTGACATTATTCATTTCGCTAAAAGTTTTTTCTAAACGCTTGCAATATCCGCAATTAGGGTCTGCAAAAACCACCATTTTTCTTGCTCCGTTCCCACGAACAACTTTGACGGCATTTTGAAGTGGAAATTCATTCCAATTAACTTTATTAACTTCAGACTCGCGAGCTTGGGTTAGGTTGTTGCCCGTTTTAATTTCAAGAATTTCACCTTGAATTAAATATTTACCTTGAGTATCTGTATAAACGATCGAATTATTAATCACCACTTCATATAAACCAGCTACAGGGGATTGAGTAACGCTTTTAACTTGGGCGTTATCGCCTAATTGTTTTTGAAGGTCGTTTTTAATTTTGTCTGTTGATTGAGCAAAGGTTGTTATTGTTGCTCCAATTAATACTGAATAAGTAATTGCTTTAACAATGGATTGAAATTTAATATTTGAGTTAATTATCATTTGTTATAAATTGGATAAATTAAATTGATTAGCCAAGTGCTTTAAGTATGAGTTGTCGTTTAATGAAGCTACTACGGTTTAAAAGTTTCATACCTAAATTGCGCAAATTCTTTGCAGAGCCCTCTTGATTTGAAAATAATTTTTGAAGACTATGTGTGGTTGAGAGTAATGCTTGTATGTCACCCTGTCTTGAACGTTCGTATCGGCGTAGTAATACACGGTCATTGATTGATCTGAAATCTGCTTTCTTCGATAAAGTTTCGCTTAGTACGCTTATATCTCGTAGGCCTAAATTAAGGCCTTGCCCAGCCAATGGATGCATAGCGTGAGCAGCGTCTCCAACAAGAATAATCTTCGGATCATCAGTTGGACCTATTAAATTCTTAGCCCATACTCTACGAAGGGGAAAAGTCTGTGCGGAGGTGATGGGTGATAACTCACCCAGTTGATTTTTAACATTACCATTCGCCGCTTCTGTAATCTTCAGACAAAATGCATCGGGATTTTGTTCACAGAGCTTTTTTAACTCTTGAGCGTGTTGTGCTGATGTTGACCAAACCATTGATAGACGTTGCTCAGGTAGTGGCAACAATGCCAGAATGTCACCCCCTGGTAGAAACCATTGGTGAGCAGTTTGTAGATGAGGTTTAGTGCAATTGAAGTTGGCAACAACCGCAGTTTGTTGATAGTTGTCGATACTTGTTTCTATTTCTAGCTGTTCACGAACTTTGGAATTTGCCCCGTCTGCAGCGATTAAGAGCTTTCCTGAATGTTGTTGTCCAGAAGCGGTAGTTACGACGACATCGTCCTTATTACTTTCAAAACCTACTGATCCTTCAGAAACTCTTTGAATTCCGGTTTGGAAGCGGGTTGCTAAGTCTAATGCTTTTTCAATTTGACAAGACTCAACTATCCATGCAAGTTGAGGAACCGTCCCTTGAAAAGCTGAAAAATGTAGTGAGTCATCAATATTGCCACTATCACCAAAAACCCTCATATCTCTTACTGGTTGGATACGATTGCTGGGCATCTCGTCCCATACTTGGAGGTCATTTAGCAGAGCTTGAGAGCTACTGGAAAGAGCATAAATCCGGCTATCCCATGAATTTTCATCATTTTGCCCAATTTGAGTGTTTGGTTTTGAGCCCAAATCTGGCGCTATGTGAATAACCCTCAGCCCTTGCCTGGCCAGGCTTAGGGCAGCAGCTTTGCCGACAATTCCGGCACCTAAAACGATAACATCTTGTGAGTTCATATCCTGATGTTATTACAATGTGGGTTATGTCATTGAAATGCGGCATCGTCGGCCTGCCTAATGTCGGCAAATCCACCCTCTTTAACGCGCTTACCAAAGCTGGTATCGCGGCGGAGAATTATCCATTTTGTACCATCGAGCCTAATGTGGGCGTTGTCGAGGTGCCTGATCCCCGCTTGCTAAAGCTAGCGGAGATTGTGAAGCCTGAACGCATATTGCCCGCAGTGGTTGAGTTCGTAGATATTGCTGGTTTAGTTGCCGGAGCCTCCAAAGGTGAAGGTCTCGGAAACCAATTCTTAGCGAATATCCGTGAAACTGATGCGATTACACATGTGGTGCGCTGTTTTGAGGATCCTAATGTTATCCACGTAGCGGGTAAGGTCGATCCAATCGCTGATATTGGCGTCATCGACACTGAACTAGCACTTTCCGATCTAGCCACTGTTGAGAAAGCCGTAGTTCGTTATGGTAAGGCTGCTAAGTCAGGTAATGATAAAGAAGCGATCCGCCTGGTAGCTGTTTTAGAGAAAGTGCGCGCTCACCTCAATGAGGCTCAGCCTGTTAGATCTATGGGTTTGAGTGAGGATGACTTGCTCCTAATTAAGCCATTTTGCTTAATTACTGCTAAGCCAGCAATGTATGTTGCAAACGTGCGAGAAGATGGATTTGAAAACAATCCGCATCTTGAAGCAGTTAAAGCTCATGCTGCAAAGGAAAATGCCCCAGTAGTTGCAGTTTGTGCAGCAATTGAAGCTGAAATTGCAGATTTGGATGATGCAGATAAGATCGATTTCTTAAACGATATGGGAATGCAAGAGCCTGGCTTGGATCGGGTAATTCGTGCAGGATTCTCATTGTTGGGTCTACAAACTTACTTTACAGCCGGTGTCAAAGAAGTAAGAGCTTGGACGATCCATGTGGGTGATACGGCGCCTCAGGCTGCTGGTGTTATTCATACGGATTTTGAAAGAGGCTTCATTCGGGCGCAAACAATCAGTTTTGATGACTTTATTCAATATAAAGGTGAAGCTGGTGCTAAAGAAGCAGGCAAGATGCGAGCTGAAGGTAAAGAGTACGTTGTAAAAGATGGGGATGTTCTTAATTTCTTGTTTAACGTCTAAGATTTACTTCAGATAAATAAAAAATCCCAAGATTAAGACCTTGGGATTTTTTATTGGCTACAGCGTGGTATTAAAAAAACAAATCAGCCAATGCTTTACCTGGGTCTGCGGCACGCATAAAGGCTTCGCCAACTAAAAATGCATGAATGTCATGTGATCTCATTAGGTCAACATCACCTTTTTGCAAAATACCGCTCTCAGTCACGATGCGTTTGCCTTTAGGAATATTCGGTAAAAGCTCGATCGTATTTTGAAGCGAAACTTCGAAAGTGCGAAGATTTCGGTTATTAATCCCTAGTAGCGGTGTTTTTAACTTTAGAGCACGCTCAAGTTCATCGCCGCCATGCACTTCTACCAAAACATCCATATTTAGTTCGTGAGCAACAGATTCAAACTCTTGAAGTTGGCTATCGCTTAAGGCCGCAACGATTAATAAGATTGCATCTGCACCAATCGCTCTTGCTTCAAAGATTTGGTAAGGATCAACCATGAAATCCTTACGAAGCACTGGTAGAGTGCAAGCTGCACGGGCTTGTTTCAGATAGTCATTAGAGCCCTGAAAATATTGCTCATCGGTTAATACTGACAAGCAAGCAGCGCCATTATTTTCGTAAGAAATTGCAATTTCAGAAGGGTGAAATGGATCGCGCAAGATCCCGCGACTTGGGCTAGCCTTTTTTATTTCGGAAATAACCCCAGCTTTACCAGCACTGATTTTATTTTCGATCGAGTTGGCAAAGCCACGAGGTGCTTGAGAATTATCATTTAGGGTTGCTGCAGCAATTTCTCTAAATGCACTTTCAGAAATTTTTTGGCGACCTGAGGCGACTTCTTCTTGTTTTGTAGCAAGAATTTTTTTTAACACGTCGCTCATGCGGCTAACCTTTGAGTTGTAGCAACGAACTGATCTAATTTTTTACGTGCGCTGCCATTTGCAATTGCTTGACGCGCCATTTCTAACCCAGCTGCAATATCTTTTGCTAAGTCAGCAGCATAAAGTGCAGCGCCCGCGTTCAAGCAAACAATGTCGTGGGCAGCCCCATGTTTGTTATCGAGTACGTCTAGCATGATTTGACGGGACTCTTCTGGGCCGCCAACTTGAAAAGCGCGACTGCCTGTCATTGCAATGCCAAAATCTTCTGGATGAATTTCATATTCGGTGATTTCGCCATTTTTTAACTCACCAACGAGTGTGGATGCGCCTAATGAAATTTCATCTAGACCATCTTTGCCATAGACCACTAAAGCATGCTTTGTTCCAAGTCTTTGGAGAGCACGAATCTGAATCCCAACTAAGTCAGGATGGAATACACCCATGAGCATGTGAGGCGCATTTGCTGGGTTTGTTAAAGGACCTAAGATATTAAAAATTGTCCGAACACCTAATTCTTTACGAACTGCCGCAACATTTTTCATAGCTGGATGATGGTTGGGAGCAAACATAAACCCAATATTGGTTTCTTCAATACACTTGCCAACGAGTGGTGCTTGAAGATCAATGCGAGCGCCCAATGCTTCAAGCGCATCGGCACTACCTGATTTACTGCTAACTCCTCGATTGCCGTGTTTAGCTACTTTGGCTCCTGCAGCTGCAATCACAAACATAGCAGTTGTTGAAATATTGAAGCTATGTGCGCCATCTCCACCTGTGCCAACAATATCGACAAAATGCTGGTTATCTTTAACTTCAACATGTGTTGCGAACTCACGCATTACGGATGCTGCGGCGGTGATTTCACCGATAGTTTCTTTCTTGGTACGCAGTCCTATAAGTAATGCGGCTGTTAGCGATGGAGATATTTCGCCTCGCATGATTGAGCGCATTAAACCTAGCATTTCATCATGGAAAATTTCTCGGTGTTCAATACAACGTAATAGTGCGTCTTGTGGAGTAATGGCCATAATTGGAGAAACGCTTAAATGCGCATTTTTAAAAAGTTATTTAAAAGATCGTGACCGTATTCGGAAAGGATCGACTCTGGATGAAATTGAACACCTTCAATTGGATATTCTTTATGGCGAACACCCATAATTTCGCCATCATCTGTGCTTGCAGTAATTTGTAAGCAGGAAGGTATGCTATTTCTTTCGATTGCAAGCGAGTGGTATCGAGTGACGGTGAAAGATTCCGGAAGACCTGCAAAGATACCCTGACGATTGCTGTGAACAATATCTGTTTTTCCGTGCATGACACGCTTTGCTCGAATAACTCTGCCGCCAAATGCTTCACCGATCGCTTGATGACCTAAGCAAACTCCAAGCATTGGGACTTTGCCTGCAAAGTGTTTGAGCGCTTCTATTGAGATACCTGCTTCTTTTGGGCTGCAAGGGCCTGGTGAAATGCAAATATGATCAGGGTTTAGTTTCTCAATTTCTTTAATTGAAATTTCATCGTTTCTAAATACCCGAACATCTTGCCCAAGTTCGCCAAAATATTGAACAAGATTGAAGGTAAATGAGTCGTAGTTATCAATCATTAGCAGCATCTAGTCCTCCTTGAACAAGTTCTGCTGCACGAAGTACGGCTCTAGCTTTTGCTTCAGTTTCTTTCCATTCAGACTCTGGGTCTGAGTCTGCGACCACACCAGCACCTGCTTGTGAATGAACCATGCCTTCATGAATAACGCCAGTTCGAATCACAATCGCAACATCCATCTCGCCTGAGAAGGATAAGTAACCAGCTGCACCACCATATGGTCCGCGTTTGACGATTTCCATCTCATCGATAATTTCCATTGCTCTGATTTTCGGAGCGCCAGAGAGTGTGCCAGCTGGGAAAGTGGCTCTTAAAACATCCATATTGCTCGCTTCATCTTTAAGTTCACCTTCAACTGAACTCACGATATGTTGAACATGTGAATATTTTTCAATGGCCATTTTTTCCATTACTTTGACAGAGCCAATTTTTGCAATTCGGCCAATATCATTTCGAGCCAAATCAATGAGCATGACATGCTCAGCGATTTCTTTTGGATCCGCTAATAATTCACGACCAAGTCTTTCATCATCTTCTGGAGTTGCTCCGCGAGGTCTAGTTCCTGCTAATGGGCGAACGGTAATAATTCGTTTGTCTGTCTCACCATTTGCACCGCGTCTTAACTCTTGTCTAACTAAAATCTCAGGAGAAGAACCCACAAGCTGGTGATCACCAAAATCATAGAAATATAAATAAGGCGAAGGGTTAAGAGAGCGAAGCGCTCTGTATAAAGACAAAGGAGAGTCAGTGAAAGGCTGACTAATTCTTTGCCCCATTACCACTTGCATACAGTCGCCAGCCAAAATGTATTCTTTGGTTCGCTCAACAGCCTTAATAAAATCATTTTTAGCAAAATTACGAATAGCCTCAGTTTTTTTGCTTGCTTTAGTGTTTGGTTGAATGACTGGTTTATTTAAACTTTGTCTTAATTCATTCAGCCTCTGCTTTGCTTTTTCGAAGGCATTAGGTTCGGCTGGGTCAGCATATACGATGAGATAGAGTTTCCCAGCTAAGTTATCGATAACTGCTAATTCTTCAGTAAGTAATAGTTGGATATCCGGTAAGCCTAATTCATCGGGTAATTTATGCTTTGCTAATTTTGGTTCAATATAACGAATCGTGTCATATCCAAAATAGCCTGCTAAGCCGCCACAAAATCTCGGTAATCCAGGCTGAATAGCAGCTTTGTATCTTTGATGAAATTTTTCAATAAAGTCTAGAGGGTTACTGTTATCGGTTTCGATAACTTCACCATCCCTAACAACTTCAGTTAAAGGATTTTGTGGAGTTCCTACAACTCTCAGAATTGTTCTAGCTGGAAGACCAATAATCGAGTATCTACCAAAGCGTTCGCCACCAACTACCGATTCAAGTAAGAAGGTGTTTTTAGAGCCCTGTTCTTGAGTTAGTTTTAGGTAAAGTGATAGTGGCGTTTCTAAGTCAGCGAGTGCTTCAGAAACAAGTGGTATTCGATTAAAGCCTTGTTTAGCTAGAGATTGAAATTCATCTAGATTCATTTGACGCTAGCTAGAGCTTTCCTCATTTGATCGATTACAGCCTTGTAATCTGGTTTTCCAAAAATTGCTGAGCCTGCAACAAAGGTATCTGCACCTGCACGTGCAATTTCAGCAATATTGTCAGGATTTACTCCACCATCTATTTCGAGGCGAATATGACGACCAGTTTTTTGTTCATATTGGTCAAGAATTTTTCTGGCCTGCTCAAGCTTGCAGAGGCTAGAAGGAATAAATTTCTGTCCACCAAAACCGGGGTTAACTGACATTAGAAGCACGATATCGATTTTATCCAAGACGTAATCGAGGTGATTGAGTGGAGTAGCAGGATTAAAAACAAGCCCTGCTTGGCAGCCATTGTCTTTAATGAGACCAAGGGTGCGATCAATATGTGTACTTGCTTCAGGGTGAAAAGTAATGACATTCGCGCCTGCTTTCGCAAAGTCCGGAATAATTCGGTCAACAGGCTCCACCATTAAATGCACGTCAATAATAGCTGGCTTACCATCTTTAACCGCGTGCGGACGAATGGCTTCACAAACAAGAGGCCCTATCGTTAAATTTGGCACAAAATGATTGTCCATTACATCAAAGTGGATCCAATCTGCGCCGGCAGCCAAAACACTTTTGACCTCTTCGCCTAATTTGGCGAAATCAGCAGAAAGTAGTGATGGGGCGATGAAATTAGCTGAATTTGTATTCATGGGTTTATTTTAACTTGCCAAATGTACTTTTGGAGGTCTTTTGGGCTTGCATTGCCCCTTCGGATGGCTGAAAATTCACGCCATGACAAATTTATCGATGAGTATTGCTGTAAAAGTCCAATATGTTGAGGATCAGTCCAATCCTGATGCTCGACAATTTGTTTTTGCTTATACGGTAACTATTAAAAATGAGGGGTTAATTGCAACGCAGCTCATTGGGCGCCATTGGCAAATTACTGATGGAGAAAATGAGGTTCAGGAAGTCCGTGGTTTGGGGGTTGTGGGTCAGCAGCCGTTATTAAAGCCGGGGGAGCAATTTGAGTACACCAGTTGGGCAACTTTACCCACACCTGTTGGCACAATGAAGGGCGAGTATTTTTGTATGAGCGAGCATGCCGATTATTTTGTCGCACCAATTCCTGAATTTACATTGGCAATGCCAAGAACACTGCATTAATTCAGTTTCGCTCTACTTTTTTCGGCCTAACATCGTCCAAACTACAATGCCAATCAAGATGAGTAAAGCAACGCCTGCCTCGGCCAAGAGTAACAACATTGGGTATTCATCAAGCAATTCGGACAGCATGAGTTTTCCTATTCCATCAAAAAAATCAATTTACAGAATAGCTCAAATTTTCAGTATTTTGAGCATTTTTACTGTAGTGTTGGCTGGTTGTATGTCTTCAGGGGTAAGAGAGGAGTCTTCACACTCGAGTTTGTCTGGAGTTACAAAAGGTTTTTCATCTTCTGTTGCGACTTTTCATCCAGTCTCCTGGGCAAGTTTGCCGGGTTGGAATACGGATTCGTTGGCTCAATCTTGGGAAGCTTGGTTGCAAAGTTGTAAGGTTGCTAACCGCTTTAAGGATGGGGTTAATTGGCAGCCTGTATGTTCAAAAGCGGCGCAAATCTCAAAGCCTTCAAATGCAGTTGTTAAGGATTATTTCGAAAGAAACTTTCAAGTGTATGAAATACGTCATGCAAAAACGTCGGGGCAATACGCTGCAGGAACTGACAAAGGCTTAATTACAGGTTATTACGAGCCAGAAATTTCTGGCTCAAGAGTTCGAGAAGGAAAATTCCAAACACCGCTATATGCATATCCTGCGACATGGAAGAAGAGCAAGCCATCTCAGTTTCCAACGCGAGCAGAATTACTTTCAAGCGGAATGCTTAATGGTACAGAGTTGGCTTGGGTTGAAGATCCTGTTGCTGCTGCATTCATGCAGATTCAGGGATCTGGTCAAATTAGATTGCAGGATGGGAGTACTTTAAAACTTGGATTTGCTGGTACAAATGAGCAACCTTTTAAATCTTTTGCGCAATGGTTGATTGATAGAGGTGAAATGACTCGAGGGCAAGCGAGTATGCAGGGTATACAAGAATGGGCAAGAAAAAATCCAGATCGAGTTAACCAAATGCTCAATGCCAATCCAAGGTATGTCTTCTTTAAGGTTATGCAAAGTACAAATATCAATCAAGGCCCTGTTGGATCTATTGGAGTTCCTTTAACAGCAGGGAGAAGCATTGCAGTTGATTGGAAGGCAATTCCCCAAGGGGCTCCAATATTTTTATCCACAACTTATCCAAGTTCAAATCAACTATTACAGCGTTTAGTCTTTGCGCAGGATACTGGTTCAGCAATCATAGGTGGGGTTAGGGCTGATTTCTTCTGGGGTAGTGGTGATGCAGCTGGTGAAAGCGCTGGTCGTATGAAACAAGTAGGGCGCATGTGGTTGTTATTGCCGATTTAACTTAGTGATTAGATCAAAATAGGCGTGTAATATTTCAGTATGAGATGGTTATTAAATACTCAATTGAAAACATGGATTGGCTGCATCACAACATTTGCCTTACTGTTTGGTTGCGCAACTGTTCGTGATCCTGAAGCAGATTTATCAACCCCTGGTGAGCCTAGGGCGGAGATTACAAAGTTTTCTGATTTAACGTCGCAGCAAGATGGTTACAAAGGTTGGTACCTATGGACCGTTTTGCCATCTAAAAAGAAAACTAATTATCGATTGCAAAAATATCAAGGAAAGACGGTTTTGCATGCGGATGCAAGTTCAAGCGCATCGGGTTTGGCGATTCCTTTAAAGCCAAGAGACGTTAAAAATTTAACTGTTTCCTGGTCTTGGAAGGCTCTTAATCGATTGAGCACGGCAGATATTAGCCAAGGCAGTAATGATGATGCACCACTTCGCTTGATGTTGGCTTTTGACGGCGATAAAACAAAGCTTTCTTTCAAAGATCAAATGGCGCTAGAGATGGCTCAGTTAATTAGTGGCCATGACATGCCTTACGCCACCTTAATGTATGTGTGGGGAGGAAATGCTGAGATTGATTCTGTGATTTCAAATGCACATAGTTCACGCGTAAGAATGATTGTGGTTGATAACAATCAAAGTCCAGTTGGCGAATGGCAAAAACATTCAAGAAATATCGCTGATGATTACAAACGAGCTTTTGGTGAAAGTCCTAGCAAGTTGATTGGTATTGGTGTCATGACAGACAGCGACAACACCAAGAGTAATGTCAAAGCTATTTATGGCGATATTGAATTGCAGCTGATGAAATTAAAAGCTAATCATTAATTGGCTAAAAATTTCATCGAAAGATTGACCCAGTAATTAATTCCAATTGGAATTAATTCATCATTGAAATCGTAAGAAGGGTTATGTAAGTTACAGGGTCCTAAGCCATGCCCGTGCGAACGATGATCACCATCACCATTGCCTAAAAAAACATAGCAACCGGGCACTTGCTCCAGCATATAAGCAAAATCTTCTGATCCCATTGTGGGCTCAAGATTCGCACTCACTCGATGCTCTCCGACTAAGTCTTGCATAACTGTTGTAGCAAATGCAGATTCGTTAGGATGGTTGATAAGCGGAGGGTAATTTCTTTCGAATTCAACTTCAACAGAACATTCAAAGGCTGCAGCAATTGAATTGGAAATAATTCGCATGCGTGTTTCAATTAAATCCAGTACTGGAATGGTAAATGTTCTAACTGTCCCAGCGATCCAGGCTTCGTCGGGAATTACATTGCTGGTAAATCCACCGTGAATCTGAGTAATCGACAAAACAGCTTGATCAATAGGTCTTTTATGTCGAGTAATAATGTTTTGAAGGGCACTTACAAGCTGACTGGCAGCAATAATGGGATCCGCTCCGTTGTGTGGAAGGGCTGCGTGTGCACCACGTCCCTTGATAGTGATTTTGAATTCATTACTAGAGGCCATCATTGGACCTGGTGTTATTCCAAAGTGTCCAACTGGCATGCCTGGCCAATTATGAAGACCAAAAACAGCATCGCATGGAAATTTTTCAAATAATCCATCTCGCATCATCTCTCGAGCACCACCACCACCTTCTTCGGCTGGTTGAAAAATGACATTAACAACCCCTTTGAAATCACGGTTATTAGAAAGATATTTCGCCGCACCTAAAAGCATGGCGGTATGACCATCATGACCGCATGCATGCATTTTTCCTTGGTGCTTAGATGCATGCTCAAACGTATTGTGTTCTGCTAAAGGGAGTGCATCTATATCGGCTCTAAGTCCAATTGATTTGCCGGGACCTAAATTACCTTTAATCACGCCAACAACGCCCGTCTTACCCAGTCCTGTATGGACTTCTACGCCCCATAGCTTAAGTTGGTCGGCGATTACTTTTGACGTACGCACCTCTTCAAACATGAGCTCGGGGTGGGCGTGGATATCGCGACGAATTCGTTGAATTTCTTCGTTACTCTCAAGGATGGCAGGCAAAATTCTCATAATTGTTGGCACTTAATTGGTTCCATAAGAAACATCTTAGCTGAAATGGTTTTTATAGGGGGATTCCATGAATTTTTGACCTATTTGTAAACAAAAGGTATAAATTAACAAAACAAAATACATAAGGAGATTAAAAGATGCAAAAGCCTTGGTTGTCACAATATCCAGCAGGAGTTCCTCATGAAATTGATCCATCAACCTACGCATCTTTAGTAGATATTTTTGAGGAATCTTTTGGCAAGTTCGGCGATAGAGAAGCATTCTCATGTATGGGCGAGCCATTAACTTACGCCCAGTTAGATACTTACTCAAAACAAATTGCCGCTTATTTGCAAAGTTTAGGCATTGAAAGAGGTTCAAGAATTGCCGTCATGATGCCGAATATTTTGCAAAATCCAATTTCAATTGCGGGGATTTTGCGCGCAGGTTATGTGGTGGTTAATGTTAATCCTTTGTATACGCCGCGAGAGCTAGAGCATCAATTAAAAGATAGTGGTGCGCAAGCAATTTTGATTTTAGAAAATTTTGCACATGTATTGCAGGCAGTGATTGATAAAGTGCAAGTCAAACATGTTGTTGTTACATCTATGGGTGAGATGTTCCCTTTCTTGAAGCGCCACCTCGTTAATTTGGTCGTTCGAAAAGTGAAAAAATTGGTCCCACATTGGCATCTCAAAAATCATGTCTCTTTTAGAGATGCTTTAGCTAAAGGAGCATCGTTAACTTATAACCGACCTGCAGTTGTCGGTGACGATATTGCTTTTTTGCAATATACCGGTGGTACAACAGGGTTATCAAAAGGTGCAACTTTATTGCATCGTAATATTGTGGCAAACGTACTTCAAACAGAGGTTTGGTTGCAGCCTGCATTGGTAGGTAAACAAATTGATCAGTTGGTATATATCTGTGCATTACCTCTGTATCACATCTTTGCGCTAACAGTTTGTTACATGATGGGTACTCGCTTAGGCGCTAAAAATATTCTTGTGCCTAATCCTAGAGATATTCCGGATTTCATCAAATTGTTGAAGAAAAATCCTGGTTTTAATATTTTCCCTGCTGTTAATACCCTATATAACGGTTTAGTAAATCATCCTGATTTTGCATCGGTGGATTTTTCAAAATTGTTTATCAGTAATGGTGGTGGTATGGCAGTTCAAAAAGCTGTTGCCGAGAAGTGGCTTAAGGTAACTGGTTGTCCAATTGCAGAAGGTTATGGTTTGTCAGAAACTTCACCAGTTGCGACTAGCAATATCCCAACTGTTAAACAATTCACGGGCAACATTGGATTACCTGTTCCAGGAACGGATGTTGTAATTAGGGATGACGAAGGTAAGGATGTGCCAGTTGGTCAAATTGGCGAAATTTGTATTCGTGGTCCGCAGGTAATGGCTGGTTATTGGAACAATGTTTCTGAAACTGCAAAAGTAATGACTGCAGATGGCTTCTTTAAATCAGGCGACGTAGGCATGATGGATGAGAATGGTTACTTTAAGATTGTTGATCGTAAGAAAGACATGATTTTAGTTTCAGGATTCAATGTGTATCCGAATGAAATTGAAGATGTGTTAGCAATGATGCCGGGAGTATTAGAGTCCGCCGCAGTTGGAGTCCCTGATGCAAATTCAGGGGAAACAGTTAAGGTCTTTGTTGTGAAGAAAGATCCTAATTTAACGGAAGAGCAAATTATTAATTTCTGTAAAGAGCAATTAACAAATTACAAGCGACCTAAATATATTGAATTTAGAGCAGAGTTGCCAAAAACAAACGTCGGTAAAATTCTTCGACGTGAACTGCGGGATAAGTAATGCATTGATAAAAGATAAAAAGGGGAGCGAAATGCTCCCCTTTTTATTGAATTTGATGTGGTCGTATTAAGTTCGTAAAATAACAGCATGAACAAACGTATAAGTGCTTCTGATAATTTGATCAATGAATTTGATAGAGCTTTAAGAGCCATTTTTGGGGTAACGCCAATGAGGCGAGATGTTCCCCGCCCTTCTATTGAGCAAGCAACTGAAATTGTTGCGCTTACAGATTCAGAAAAAAAACATGCAGCGGGTTTGATGAGAGTGAATCATGTTGGCGAAGTTTGTGCACAGGCCTTGTATCAAGCTCAAAAACTAACAAGCAGATCAGATCTAGTTAGAGATAAGCTAGAGCACGCTGCCTTTGAAGAAGAGGATCATTTAGCCTGGTGTGCAAAGCGCCTTGCGGAGCTTGATTCAAGGCCGAGTTTATTAAACCCAATTTGGTTTGCTGGATCTTTTGCGATTGGTACCATTGCAGGAGTTGCAGGGGATCGTTGGAGTTTGGGTTTTGTTGCAGAGACAGAGCGACAAGTTGAGAAACATCTGGATGGGCATCTCAATGAGTTGCCTCCTAAAGACTACAAATCACGAGCTATCGTCGAGCAGATGCGAACCGATGAAATAGCCCATGGGTTAATGGCTGTAGAGCAAGGTGGGGCAGAATTGCCTGACTTTGTAAAAAAAATGATGGGTGTGGTATCAAAAGTAATGACTAAAACGGCCTATAAAATTTAAGAAAATTATGGCTTATTAGTGGAAATCCACTAGTTAGTTCAAAATAATTAATATGGTTTCTTAAGTATGTTTTGTAAGTAGATGTTTTATATTCAAATTTTAATAAAACCAACCTCAACATTTTGCTCTAAGTGCTTGTAATCACAAGAGAAATTCAAAAAAATTTATATAAAAAGTATTGACCCTAATGCTTGCTGCCATTAAAGTGGGAGAAAGTGTGAAAAAGTGGGGAAAAATACGTGTTTCAAGGTGCGTCCGCATTAAATCTAGATGCTAAGGGCAGAATGTCTGTCCCTTCAAGGCATCGTGACGCCCTGCAACTGCAGGGTGAGGGACGTATTACGTTAACGAAACACCCAGATGGCTGTTTGTTACTTTTCCCACGACCTGAATGGGAAGCATTTAGATCAAGAGTTGCTCAATTGCCAATGGATGCTCATTGGTGGAGAAGAATATTTCTTGGAAATGCTTCGGATGTGGAAATTGATGGTTCTGGCCGTTTATTAATTAGTCCGGAACTACGAGCTGCTGCAGGTATCGAGCGTGAAATTATTTTGTTGGGTATGGGAAGTCATCTAGAAGTTTGGGATGCACAAACTTACGCAGCAAAAGAGCAGTCGGCGATTGCTCAAGGCATGCCCGAAGCCTTAAGGCAATTTACTTTCTGATGTTAGGAATTTATGACCTTCACACATCGCCCAGTATTGCTGGACGAGGCAGTTACAGCCTTGATGGGCGATGCACCTCAAACCACTCAGATAGTTATCGATGGAACATTTGGTCGTGGAGGTCATTCACGAAAAATATTGGAACAACTTTCAAGCGAAGCGAAATTAATCGCATTCGACAAAGATCCTCAAGCAATAGCAGAAGCATCGACAATCAAAGATCCTCGCTTTCAGATTCATCACATGTCATTCGCACAGATGGATCAAGTAATTACTCCACACTCAGTCGATGGCATTTTGTTGGATTTAGGGATCAGCTCTCCGCAGATAGACGAGGCGAGCAGAGGTTTTTCATTTCGCATGGATGGTCCATTAGACATGCGCATGAACAATACGCAAGGCCAGAGTGCTGCCGAGTGGTTGTCGCATGCAAGCGAAAAAGATATCGCGAGGGTTATTAAAGAATATGGGGAAGAACGGTTTGCTGTACAGATTGCAAAGGCGATTGTTGCTAGCAGAGAGCAAGGGATCGTCATTGGGACCACAAGACAGCTCGCGTCGCTCGTGGCTAGTGTCGTCCGCACGCGTGAACCGGGTCAAGACCCGGCCACACGCACCTTTCAAGCTATACGGATTTATATCAACCAAGAGCTTGCCGACGTGGAGGCAGGGTTAATGGCAGCTATGAATTTGCTTAAGCCTGGTGGACGCTTGGCTGTCATTAGTTTCCATTCTTTGGAAGACCGAATTGTTAAGCAATTTATGCAATCACATAGCAAAGTAAATACTCCTCGTGGTTTGCCTCTGAGAGAATCAGAATTGCCGATTCCAGAATTAAAACTGCTTGGCAGAATTAAGCCAAGTGACATTGAAGTCAGTGAAAATCCTCGATCGCGTTCAGCTATTTTGCGCGTTGCTCAAAAAAATGATCGGAGTATTCATTGAATCGCGCTGTCGTTATCTTGATCATGGCTTTATTGGCTTGTGCACTGATGCTAGTGTCGTCACAACAGCGCGTAAGACTTTTGTTTGCTGAAATGAATCGTCTTGAACTAAAAGAGCGCAAATTAAATCAAGATTGGTTGCGGTTGGAATATGAGCAACGTGATTTATCAAAAACCTCAAGAATTTTAGATTCAGCTCGTAAGCAATTGCATATGAGTGAACCTCGTCAAGATCGTACGAAATATATCAAGGCTGATTAATGCAAAAAGTTTCGACGAACTCTTCTGGATTGGTGTTGCGATTGCCGATGTGGCGATCAAGGGTGGTTTTGTTCCTGATGTTTATTGGCTTTGTGGCATTGCTGACGCGCGCCTTTTGGGTGCAAGGACCTGGAAATGATTTCTATGAAGCCAAAGGAAATAAAGTAAAACGTTTACAAGAGTTACCAGCTATTCGTGGAAAGATTTTAGATAGAAATGGTGAAATTCTTGCAACAAGTTTGGAAGCAAAGGCGATTATTGCTTATCCAGAAGATGTACCGGATGATTTGTCAGCTCAAAAAGTTCAGTTATTAGCGAAGTTATTGCAAATGGGTGAAACTGATTTGCGTAAGAAATTAACTGAAACAAGAAACCAAGTTTTTCTAAAACGACAAGTTACACCTGACTTAGCTAAAAAAGTTAAAGAACTTGAAATTCCTGGCATAGGTACAACAAATGAATATCGTCGCTATTACCCAGAGGGTGAGGCCATGGCGCATATTGTTGGATTTACAAATGTTGAGGATAAGGGGCAAGAGGGTATTGAGCTTGCTCGTGAAACTGAATTGGCTGGTAAGCCTGGTCAGCGTCGAGTTATTGTTGATCGACTTGGTCGAGTTGTAGATGACTTGGGCGATTACCAAGCGCCGAGTAATGGTAAAGATTTACAGTTGTCCATTGATAGCAAAATTCAAAGCATTGCATTTGATGAGCTAAAAGAAGCTGTAAGTCGACACAAAGCCAAAGCAGGTGGCGTAGTTGTTTTAGATGCACAAAACGGAGAAATTTTAGCTTTAGCAAATTGGCCAACCTATAACCCTAATAGCAGATCTGCGCTTTCAGGTGAGCAACTTCGTAATCGTGTATTAACTGATACGTTTGAGCCTGGCTCAACTATGAAACCTTTCACAATTGCGCTTGCATTGGAAAAGGGTATCGTTAATCCAAATACCATGATGACGATTGGTCACTTCCAGGTAGGAACAAAAAATATTACCGATACTCATCCTTATGGTTCATTAACTGTTGCTCAAATTATTCAAAAATCAAGCAACATTGGTACTAGTCGTATTGCAATGCAAATGAGTCCACAGGATATGTGGGAAATGTTCCAATCAGTTGGTTTGGGTCAGGCTCCAAAAATTGGATTTCCAGGTGCGGTAGCTGGCCGACTTCGTCCATACGATAAATGGGCAAAAATTGATCAAGCAACGATGTCATATGGTTATGGTTTGTCCGCTTCGTTATTCCAACTTGCACGTGCTTACACAATTTTTGCAAGAGATGGTGAATTAGTTCCAACATCAATTACTAAAGTTTCAACACCACCAGCTGGTACTCGAGTTATTTCATCTAAAACTGCAATTGAAGTTAGAGAAATGTTAGAGACGGTGACTAATCCTGGTGGTACTGCATTGAAAGCACAAGTATCTGGCTATAGAGTTGGAGGTAAGACTGGCACTGCTCATAAATCGATGGGTAAAGGCGGTTATGCAAGTAATAAATATGATGGTTTCTTTGTGGGTATTGCCCCAATTAGTGCGCCAAGAATTGTAGTTGCTGTTGTTATTGATGAGCCGACAGTTGGCGGTCACTATGGTGGTGATGTTGCAGCGCCCGTTTTCTCAGCGGTAACAAATGCAACACTAAGGTCTTTAAACATTCCGCCCGATGGTGCTATGAAAGATTTAGTGTTGAACAACAATGTACCAACTGTACAAAGGGTCTCTCTATCGAGATGAATGTGACGTCCCTTCGACCTTCTTCCATTGTTTTAAATTTAGAGAATGTTTTACGTTCTCGTGTCCCCGCCTCCTCAAATTTATGTGCCGACAGTCGTCTGATTAAACCAGGGGATGTTTTCATGGCTTATCCGGTGGGCGCTAATGAAGGTATGAGTGATAACAGGGCTCATATTTCTTCGGCGTTGAGGTCTGGCGCGAGTGTAGTTTTGTATGAAGATTCTGCATGGGATGAGGATAAGTTTCCAGAAGTTCGCATATCTTTGAGCGACGATCGTTGCATCCCTGTTAGAGGTTTATCTGAAATTGCTGGAGAATTAGCAAATCGTTGGTATCAAATGCCTAGTCAAGCAATGAAGATTATTGGTATTACTGGAACTAACGGTAAAACAACAGTCTCGCATTGGATTGCTCAAACATTTGGTCAAGTTGAGTCGACAGCTGTCATGGGAACTTTAGGAGTTGGTTTGCTTGGTGACTTAAATGTTACAGGCTTCACAACCCCAGATGCACCAAGGGTTCATCGAGTTCTAGCAGACTTAAAGGCGAAGCAAGTCAAAGCTGTTGCAATGGAGGTTTCTTCTCATGCACTTGATCAAGGTCGAGTTAATGGTGTGGAATTTTCAACTGCAGTTTTCACAAACTTAACTCAAGATCACCTCGATTATCACGGTGATATGAAACACTATGAAGATGCTAAATTTAGATTGTTTAATTTACCAGGGTTAAAGAATGCCGTTCTTCATATTGGAGATTCAGTTGGTAAGGCTTGGCTAAATGAGTTATCAAATAAATCCAATTTAAAGATTTGGGCATATGGTTCAGAATCTGATTACATCGAGCTTTCAAGTAAAGTAAAAGATAATTGCAAGGCAATATTATTTAAGGATATTTTGCCAACTGCTCAAGGTATCAGCTTTAAAGTTCAAGTTGATGGGCAGTGGTATGAATTATCAATGTCTACCGTTGGTGAATTTAATGTTCAGAATGCAAGCGCAGTGTTAGCAGTATTGATTGCTGATGGTGTGCCTGTTAAAAAAGCCTTGAGCTTACTTAGTAAAATTCATTCAGTACCAGGTCGGATGGAAATCATTAATCCAAATGATGAGCGCCATCCTTTGATGGTGGTAGATTTTGCTCACACACCTGATGCCCTTGAAAAATCGCTAGAAGCACTCTTACCTATTGCAAAAGTACGTGGCGGTAAATTAGTTTGTATTTTTGGTTGTGGTGGCAATCGAGACGCAGGCAAAAGACCTTTGATGGGGGATATTGCTTCACGTATTGCTGATGAAATTGTTGTTACAAGTGACAATCCGAGATTTGAAGAACCTGATGCGATCATAGATCAAATCATGTCTGGCATACAGTTGAGTTGTAACAATAAAGCAACTAGATATTCTGATAGAGCTTCTGCAATTTTGGCCTCTGTAAAGCGAGCTAGCAATAGAGATGTTCTATTGGTTGCGGGTAAAGGACATGAAACAACGCAAGAGATTGCAGGCAAAAAATTCCCATTCTCAGATGTAGATCACATCCGATTGGCAATTGGGGGTGGGGCATGAGTTCCAAGTTCATGACTTTCGGAGATTTAACGCGATTGTTGCCTTTGGCAAAAGTTAGCGCTTTGAAATCTGATGGTGCTCAAGAGATTAGACACTTTGTAACGGATAGTCGATCGGTTAATCCCGGAGAATTTTTTGTCGCAATTAAGGGTGAAAAATTTGATGCAAATCAGTTTGTTGGAGATGTTGCGGTTAAGGGTGCAATTGGCGCATTAATGAGCGATGCAACTCAAGTGGTTGATATTCCAGCATGGCTTGTTCCAGATACTTTGGTTGCGATACAAAGTTTGGCAGAAAAATGGCGTTCTGAATTAGCAGTAAAAGTTGCTGTTGTTACAGGTAGTAATGGTAAGACAACTGTTAAAGAAATGATTGCCTCAATTTTTGCGGTGGCAGTTGGCGAGCAAGCAAGCTTATCAACAAAAGGTAACTTTAATAATGAAATTGGTTTGCCACTAACGTTATTGAGGCTTAACCGTGAGCATCAATTAGCTGCAATTGAGCTTGGTATGAATCACCCTGGTGAAACGAAATTTTTAAGTGCGATTGCTAAGCCTGATATTGCATTAATTAATAATGCTCAACGCGAGCATCAAGAATTTATGCATACCGTAGAAGAAGTTGCTAAAGAGCATGCTAGCGTCATTGATGCTGTGAGTGATAAAGGTGTCGCGGTATTTCCAGCTGATTCAGAATACTCGGCTATGTGGCGACGTCATGCTGGCAATAAGGAAGTAATTGATTTTGCATTTAATGCGGATCAAACCTTAAATCCAGTGGTGAGTGGAACTTGGTTAAGTGCAAATGAAATTAACATTTCGATTACTCGTGCTGGATACGAGTCGCAAATGTTTAGCGTTAAGCTCAATACCTTAGGTGACCATAATGCGAAAAATGCATTAGCTGCGACATCGGTTGCGCTCGCAGCAGGTATTTCTTTAGAAAAAATTAAATTAGGTTTAGAAAAATTTACGCCTGTAAATGGTCGTATGCAATCTAAACCATTGCCCTCTTATAGTGGTACTGGCTTGTTGATTGACGATACATACAACGCAAATCCTGATTCTGTTATCGCGGCAATTGATGTGCTTGCAGGTTTGCAAGGTGTTCGATGGATGGCTTTGGGGGATATGGGTGAAGTTGGGTTAAATGGCCCAGCGTTCCATCAAGAAATTGGTGACTATGCGCGACACAAAGGAATTGATTGTTTATTTGCTACAGGTGAATTAACGAAAGAATCCGTTGATAGTTTTAATGGAAAGCAAGTTCCAAGTGAGTTAACTAGTGTTACAGGCGCTTGGCATTTTGCAGATGGTGCAAATCTAACTGCAGCATTGCTTAAGAAGATGTCATTGCTAGAAAATGAAAAGCCAAATAGTCCGTTATCAATTTTGGTTAAGGGTTCAAGATTTACCAAAATGGAAAGAGTTGTTAACAATTTGCTAGGGGAGAAAAGCGCATGTTGTTAACGTTAGCGCAATGGTTGCAAGGTGATTACGGTTTCTTGCGTGTATTTAATTACATTACATTCCGTGCGGTGATGGCAACCTTGACAGCCCTCATGATTGGCCTATCTTGTGGTCCTTGGGTAATTCGTCGCCTTACGCTTATGAAGGTAGGGCAGGCTGTTCGTTTAGATGGTCCACAAACGCATTTAGTTAAAACTGGTACACCAACTATGGGGGGTGTATTGATATTAATAGGTATTGCAATATCAACGCTTCTTTGGGGTGATCTAAGTAATCGTTTTATTTGGGTATTGCTTTGGGTAACTTTGGGTTTTGGCGCTGTAGGTTGGGTAGATGATTATCGAAAAGTCGTTTATCGAGATCCTAAAGGAATGAGTTCGAAAGAAAAATATTTTTGGCAATCATTAATTGGTTTGTTTGCAGCACTCTACTTGGGATTTGCAATTTCAGAAGCGAACAATCTAAAAGTATTCCAGTTATTCATGCAGTGGATTCAGACGGGCTTTACTTTAGATATGCCAAATAAATTAAATTTATTTGTACCTTTCTTTAAGGAAGTTAATTACCCACTAGGTATTTTAGGTTTCATTATTTTGACTTACTTGGTAATTGTTGGTAGTAGCAATGCCGTCAATTTGACAGATGGATTAGATGGCCTTGTCATCATGCCAGTAATCCTAGTTGGCGCTGCTTTGGGGGTTTTCGCATATGTAACCGGTAATGCAATTTACGCAAAATATTTAATCTTTCCTTATATTCCGGGTACTGGTGAATTATTGATTTTCTGCGGAGCGTTAGGTGGTGCTGGGTTGGCATTCTTATGGTTCAACACGCATCCTGCGCAAGTATTTATGGGGGATGTTGGAGCGCTCGCTTTGGGTGGTGCGCTTGGAACGATTGCTGTGATTGTCCGTCAAGAAATAGTCCTCTCTGTCATGGGTGGCATTTTCGTCGCTGAAACACTATCGGTCATGTTGCAGGTGGCTTGGTTTAAGTACACAAAAAGAAGATATGGTGAAGGGCGCCGAATTTTTAAGATGGCGCCACTTCATCATCATTTTGAATTAAGTGGATGGAAAGAAACTCAAGTTGTTGTTCGTTTTTGGATCATTACCATCCTACTGGTTTTGGTTGGTTTATCAAGCTTGAAGTTACGTTAAAGAAAAGATTTAAATGAGTCATTCAACATTGCATATCCAACAACTTTTACATCCTTTTGGGGATGTTGGGGTGGATACGCCTGTCATTCTTGTTATGGGATTGGGTGAATCAGGTTTAGCAATGGCGAAATGGGCTTTATCTCAAGGCGCTAAAGTAAGAGTTCATGACACTCGCTCAGAAGATCAACTTAGCGAGGGCACATTAAATAATGTGGCTCTATTAAAAGAATTGGGTGCAAGTGTTTCTAATGGTAAGCAAATTCCATTAGCAGTTCTTGAGGATGTGTCTATTGTTGCCGTGAGCCCTGGTATGTCTCCGTTAGTTGAGCCAATGAAAGAATTGTTGGCTAATGCAGAAGGTAGCTATAGGGTTTGGGGAGAATTGGAGTTCTTTAGCCAAGCGTTAAATGCTCTTAAAGAATCTAAAAACTATATCCCTAAAGTATTAGCAATTACTGGTACTAATGGAAAAACAACGACAACCGCATTGACGGGGGCAATTTGTCAGCGAGCGGGTAAGCGTGTTGCAGTTGCAGGCAATATTAGCCCTTCTTTGCTCGATAAATTAATGGAATGTTTATCGAACTCAGAAGAAGGTTCAAGCTTGCCAGAAATTTGGGTTCTTGAACTTTCGAGTTTCCAGTTGTTCTATAGCGAAACATTCAATCCAACGGCTGCTACTGTACTAAATATTACTCAAGACCATTTTGATTGGCATGGTGATTTTGAGCATTATTGCGAGTCAAAAGCAAGAATCTTTGGCGAGAACACCGTTGCTATTTTGAACCGTGATGATTCAAGGGTGATGAATTTATTGTCGGCAGATAAATTTGAAAAAAATCGTGTGATTAGCTTCGGACTTGACGCGCCTTTAGAAGAAGATAGTTTTGGTATTGTGGGTGATATGGGTTTAGGCGGTTTTGACTGGTTAGCCTGGGCTGAACCTTCAATTGATGAAGAATCACTGGGTATAAAAAAACGTCGCAAAAATAAAAATTCAGTGCAAGATGATGCTGAGCCATTACGCATTAAAAACTTAATACCCGCCGATGCGCTATTAATTAAAGGTAGACACAATGCTGCTAATGCATTGGCTGCATTGGCGTTAGCAAACTCATCAGGTCTTAGTATGGGAATGTTGCTTCACGGATTAAGAGAGTATCGTGGAGAGCCGCATCGTGTTCAAAGCATTGCTATCGTGAACGATGTTGAATATATCGATGATAGTAAAGGAACTAATGTTGGAGCAACGATTGCCGCTCTTCAAGGTTTGGGATCTGCAAATGGTGGATCAACTCGTAAGAAAATTATTTTGATTGCTGGCGGGGATGGAAAAGGTCAAGATTTTTCACCGCTTGCAGTACCAGTTGGTCAATATGCAAAAACTGTCTTTTTAATTGGTCGAGATGCCAATCAAATTGAAGAATCTTTATCGGGAGTGACTGTAGAGATAATCAAAGCTGATGATCTGGTGTCGGCGGTTAATGAAGCTTCAAGAAAAGCAGTGTCCGGGGATATGATCTTACTCTCCCCTGCATGCGCAAGCTTCGATATGTTTAAGGATTATGCACATCGTGCCCAAGTATTTCATGATGCGGTCGATGAGTTAAGTATGCAATTTCAAATGACGGGGGCTAGCGCATGAAAGATGCATTAGGGCAAGGCTTCGCTCACTTTGAAAAATTCTGGAATCGCTCTCGTCGAGGTATTAGTGTTGGTATTAAAGACGGTGTAAAAGGTTTCCGATCAGAGTTGCGCGATGCAACAACGGTAACTAAATTTAAGCGTTCTACTATGACTCAGTGGGATCAGCCATTGTTATGGTCGGTTGTCATATTGACCCTACTTGGCGTAGTGATGGTTTATTCCGCATCAATTACTTTGGCCGATGGGAAAAAATATGCAAATTACAGTAGCGGCCATTTCTTAATCAGGCATTTATTCTCAATAGGTATTGCGGTGGTTGCCGGTATTTTTGCTTATCGTGTGCCAACAAGAGTTTGGGATAGAGTTGCGCCGTTAATTTTTGGTATTACGGTCGTTTTATTAATTTTGGTGCTGATACCAGGAATTGGGAAGTCTGTTAATTTTGCACGCCGCTGGATTCCGTTGGGCGTCATGAATTTCCAACCTTCAGAATTAATGAAATTTGCGGTTGCGATATTCGCGGCGCATTACACCGTTAGAAGGCAGGAGCATTTACATACATTCATGAAGGGATTTTTACCAATGGGTGCCATGGTTGCATTAGTTGGTGTGCTCTTACTGCTTGAGCCTGATATGGGCGCATTCATGGTGATTGCAGCAATTGCTATGGGAATCTTGTTCTTAGGTGGTATCAATGCAAAATTATTTGGAGGTTTGATTGGCATTGGTGTTGCTAGTTTTGGATTAATTGTTGCTACTTCAGAATTTAGACGCCAGCGTATTTTTGCATTCTTGGATCCATGGCGTGAGGATTTTGCTCAAGGTAAAGCATATCAATTAACGCACTCATTGATGGCATTTGGGCGTGGTGAATGGTTTGGTGTTGGACTTGGTGGTAGTGTTGAAAAATTACATTATTTACCAGAAGCGCATACAGACTTTATTTTGGCAGTGGTAGGTGAAGAGCTTGGATTCGTTGGCGTATTGGTTGTTATAGCTACGTTCTATTGGTTAATTAGGCGCACCTTCATGATTGGTAGAACTTCATTGCAACTTGATAGAAGTTTTGCAGGACTTGTTGCCAAAGGGATCGGTATTTGGATTGGTTGGCAAACATTTATCAATATGGGAGTTAATCTAGGTTTGCTTCCAACCAAAGGGTTGACATTGCCATTGGTGAGCTATGGTGGTTCCGGAATTCTCATGAATGCAATTGCAATTGCAGTTCTTTTGAGAATTGATGCAGAAAACCGAACCCTGATGCGCGGAGGCAAGATATGAGTTCGAATACTCAATCGAATTCCGCAAAAACTCTGCTTGTAATGGCAGGTGGAACTGGTGGGCATATATTCCCAGGTCTAGCAGTTGCAGATTATTTGCAGGCCGAAGGTTGGAAGATTGTATGGTTGGGTAATCCAAGTGGTATGGAAAATCAAATTATCCCTACAAGAGGTATTCCTTTTGAAGGGATAAATTTTGGTGGCTTGCGTGGGAAAGGTTTGAAGACAAAATTAATGCTCCCATTTAATTTGTTAAGAGCATTAATCCAAAGTGCTGGAATTCTGAAGCGAATTAATCCTAGTGTGGTTTTGGGAATGGGTGGCTATGTTAGTTTCCCAGCAGGACTTGCTGCGGTATTAATGGGATATCCATTAGTGTTACATGAGCAAAATTCCGTAGCTGGATTGACGAATAGAATTTTGTCAAAACTGGCCGGGAGAAAGCTGTGTGCATTCCCTGATGCATTGCCTGATGCTGAATGGGTTGGTAATCCATTGCGTGCTGATTTATTAAAGGTTGAATTACCTAAAGATCGTTTTTCCACAAGAAGTGGAAATTTAAATATCTTGGTTGTGGGTGGAAGTTTGGGCGCAATGGCACTAAATACGACAGTACCTGAAGCTTTATCACTAATTTCTGAAGCAGAGCGCCCAAATGTTGTTCATCAGTCAGGCGAAAAGCATGTCGCTGATTTGCAAGAGCGTTATCGTCAGTTTGGTGTCAAAGCTGAAGTTGTTCCGTTTATCGAAAATATGGCTGCAGCTTATTCAAGAGCAGATGTTGTCATTTGTCGGGCAGGTGCAATGACGATTGCTGAATTATCTGCGGCAGGAGTTGCTTCTTGCTTAGTTCCTTTTCCATATGCTGTTGATGATCATCAAACATCGAATGCAAGGTTTTTACAACAAGCTGGCGCTGCTAAGTTAATGGCTCAATCAGATATGACAGCAAATAGATTGGCTGATTGGATTAAGTCATTAAATCGTGAAGAGCTAATGGAAATGGCTAATCGAGCTTTGCAATGTGCAAAGCCAATGGCTACTGCAAGAGTTGCCGCAGTTTGCAAAGAATTGGTGAGCGCATGAAACATATAGTCCAACAAATACATTTCGTAGGTATCGGTGGCGCGGGGATGAGCGGCATTGCTGAAGTGCTACTTAATTTAGGTTATAGAGTAAGTGGCTCTGATATAAGTGATAGCTTAACAACAGCTCGTTTACGCGAGCTTGGTGCAGATATAAAAATTGGCCATAAAGCCGATAATATAGGTCAGGCCGAAGCAGTTGTTATCTCTACAGCTGTTACTGGTGATAATCCAGAAGTATTAGCAGCTAGAGCGGCTCATGTCCCTGTTATTGCTAGGGCCGTCATGCTGGCAGAATTAATGCGCTTAAAGCAGGGTATTGCAATTGCAGGCACGCATGGAAAAACAACGACAACTAGTTTAGTTGCTTCTATTCTTGCAGAAGGTAATTTGGACCCTACTTTTGTTATTGGCGGAAAACTAACTTCAGCTGGTGCAAATGCAAGATTAGGAACTGGCGACTTTATTGTTGCAGAAGCTGATGAGTCTGACGCTTCGTTCTTAAATTTATCTCCAGTTATGGAAGTTGTAACCAATATTGATGCTGATCATATGGAGACATATCAGCATTCAATGGCTAAATTAAAACAATCATTTGTTCAATTTACGCAACGCATGCCTTTTTACGGTGTTGCAATATTGTGCATAGATGATGCAAATGTAAGAGACATGATCCCATTTGTTTCGCAATCTATTCTTGGATATGGGTTGTCTGAAAACGCTGATGTAAGAGCAATTGACATTAAGGCGGTGGGTGGTCAAATGCAATTTACTGTTTTACGTAAAACAGTAAGGCGTCACGGTGAGGCGCCTAAACCAATTGAAATTACTTTGAATTTACCTGGTGTACATAATGTCAGGAATGCTCTAGCTGCAATTGCAGTTGCAACTGAGTTGGGTGTTTCGGATACAGCTATCGCTAAAGCATTAAAAGAGTTCAAAGGTGTAGGAAGACGATTTACTCGTTATGGAGAAATTAAAGTGCCTACAGGCACATGCACTGTTATTGATGATTATGGACATCATCCAGTTGAAATGGCTGCAACTTTGTCTGCTGCAAGAGGTGCATTCCCTAATCGTAGATTAGTTCTCGCATTTCAGCCTCATCGCTATACGCGGACAAGAGATTGTTTTGGAGAATTTATTAATGTGCTTAGTGAATTTGATGCATTGGTATTGACTGATGTATATCCAGCTGGTGAGCCGAAAATATCAGGAGCAGATGGTAAGAGCTTGATGCAAGCTTTGCAAAAAAGAGTAAAAGCAAATTCTGCGAGCAATCTAGATTTGCAGTCTTTGCATTTTATGTCTGATGTAACAACACTTCCCGAAGGAATTCTAGGGATTCTTAAAGATGGTGATGTGGTAATTACGATGGGTGCCGGATCAATTTCTGCAGTCCCATCTAAGTTGGTGGAGTTGAGTAATGGGTAATACGACAATGAATCTGAATTGGGGTGCGCGCGTACATGCCGCATTAGAAAATGTGAATCCAAAAGATTTTGGTCGTGTTGGTGTATTGCTTGGCGGTAAATCTGGAGAGCGCGAGATTTCCCTAATGTCAGGTAATGGTGTATTAGAGGCTCTCAAATCGAAAGGTGTTGATGCGCATCCATTTGATCCAGGGCTAAGACATATTGCTGAGTTAGCCTCGGAGAAATTTGATCGTGTGTTTATTTCTTTACACGGTCGATTTGGCGAGGATGGAACATTGCAAGGTTTATTAGAGCAATATCAAGTTCCTTATACAGGTAGTGGAGTTCTTGCTTCAGCATTAGCAATTGATAAACAAGCAACAAAAAGAATTTGGGCTAGTTTTGGTTTATCAACGCCAAAATATCAAATGATTAATGCTAATACTGATTGGAAGGCTTTGGGTGAGTCATTGGGTTTTCCAATTATTGTTAAGCCATCCAAAGAGGGCTCATCTTTAGGGTTAAGTAAAGTCAACCATGTTGAAGATTTAAAAGCTGCATATGAATTAGCTGCCACAATGGATCAGGATGTAATGGCTGAAGAGTGCATTGTGGGTGAAGAGTTAACTTGCCCTGTGGTTGGAGAGACTACATCAGCCGAAGCATTGCCAGTGATTCGGATAGTTGCTCCGGAAGCAAACTACGATTATCACAACAAGTATTTTTCAGATGACACCCGCTATTTGTGTCCAACTGGGCTGGACCTTTCTATAGAAGAAGAGGTTCAGAAGCTAGTTGTTAAAGCATTTAAAGCATTGGGGTGTCGTGGCTGGGGGCGTGCCGACGTCATGCTAGATCGCAAAACTAATAAGCCTTATTTGTTAGAAATGAATACTTCGCCTGGAATGACGAGTCATTCTCTTGTTCCAATGGCCGCAAAAGCTGCAGGGGTTAGTTATGAAGATTTAGTTTTGTGGTTATTAACGCAAACAAGTCTTGGCTTAAAAGAGGTTGCTAAATGAGTAATAGAACGTATAGCAATCGCCGCGAAGTACATAAACCGAATTTCTTAATGAAATTATTTGATGCATTCAAATCAATGCTGTTAGGTGCTATTAATTTACTTGGCTTTGTATTTGCACCTATTTGGAATCACCCAGAACGAATGAAAGTACTCACAAGATGGATGTGGGTATTATTCGCAAGCTTGTTTACCTTGTGGTTAATGTTCTGGCTTGGGCAACGTCCTGTTTTCTCTATCAAGCAAATTCAAATTGAATCAAATAATGGAGAGCCGCTAAAGCATGTCAATCTACCGGCAGTTAGATCTTTGGTAATTGGTAACTTAACAGGAAATTTCTTTAGCATTCGTTTGGATAATGCAAGAGCAGCTTTTGAGTCTGTGCCTTGGGTCCGAAAAGCAAGTGTTAGGCGTGTTTGGCCAAATGGCCTTGCTGTAACTATTGAAGAACATAAAGCACTTGGTATTTGGGGTGGTGCTCAAGAGCCTACCTTAATGAATACATATGGAGAATTATTTGTTGCCAATGTGGCTGAAGCAGAGGCTGATGGTAAGTTGGTAACTTTTAATGGCCCGCCTGAAAGTAGTCGTGACGTATTGGCTCTTTATGAGCAATTAAATAAATGGTTTGCTCCTTGGAATGCAAAAGCTACTGAAGTTTCTTTAAGTAACCGCTACGCATGGAGTTCCAAATTGGATAACGGGATGCGCTTTGAGTTTGGAAGAGATCTTGATCAAAGAGACCGTGAACAGATTAACGCCAGAATGGATCGCTTTTTTAAAGCTTGGCCTCAAGTTCAAGAAAAATGGCCTGGCAAGATTGATATGGTTGATTTGCGATACCCCAATGGATTTGCAATTCGTTTAAATGCACCTAAATCAGTTGAGGGTAAAGGGGCAGAGATCAAATTGGCTGCTCATTCTGAAGATGCAACAAAAACTACGCAGAAGAAAGCAGCCCATGCTGCAGAAAAAGCTAAGGCTGATGGTCAAAGTAAAAAGCTTGATAAAAAGAATATCAAGTTAGTTGATAAGAATGGGCGGAGTAATTAATGAGCAAAGATAATCGCAACTTACTGGTAGGTTTGGATATTGGAACGTCCAATGTAGTTACCTTGGTTGCTGAACTTCGACCAGATGGTGAGTTTGATGTGATTGGTGTTGGTCAAACACCTTCAAAGGGGATTAAAAAAGGCGTTGTTGTAAATATCGAAGACACAGTACAGTCGATTCAGAAATCACTAGAAGAAGCTGAGGTGATGTCTGAATGTCGTGTTGAAAATGTTTTTGCCGGAATTGCTGGCAATCATATCCATAGTTTTAATACAAGCGGTATGGTCGCAATTCGAGACAAAGAAGTAAGCGAGCAAGATGTCGATCGTGTTATTGAAAATGCTAAGCCGGTCAACATTCAAACAGATCAACAAATTCTTCATATGTTGATTCAAGAGTATTTGATAGATAACCAAGAAGATGTGCGCGATCCAATTGGTATGAGTGGTCAAAAGCTTGAGGTGAGGGCTCACATCGTAACGGGCGCTGTTAGTGCCGCACAAAATATTATCAAATGTATTCGTAGGTGTGGTTTAGAGGTGAATGATTTGGTATTGCAACCGCTTGCCTCAAGTATTGCCGTATTAACTGAAGATGAGAAAGAGTTGGGGGTTGTGCTAATCGATATTGGTGGAGGCACTACTGATATTGCTGTTTTCTCTCAAGGCGCAATTCGACATACAGAGGTTATTCCTTTTGCTGGTGATCAAATTACAAATGACATTGCGATGGCATTAAGAACGCCAACTATTGATGCTGAGGATTTAAAAATTCAATATGGTATTGCAAAGCAATCGTTAGCTGATCCGCAAGCAATGATTGATGTTCCTGGTATTGGCGAACGTGAAACCAGGTCAATGTCAAAGCAATCTTTAGCAGCTGTGATTGAACCACGAGTTGAAGAATTGTTCACATTTGTATTTGATGCAGTGAAACGATCAGGTTATGAACATTTAATTTCGTCAGGCGTTGTACTCACAGGTGGTACAGCTTTAATGCCGGGTGTTGTGGAGCTTGCAGAAGAGGTCTTTTTGAAACCTGCTCGCGTTGGAGTGCCTGAATATAACGGACATTTACGTGAAGTTTTACGTAACCCGAAATTCTCAACAGGAATTGGCTTGTTGAGAGAGGGTCGTGCCCAAATGTTGAGAGGTCGACAAACATCGACATCCAGTACTTGGCAAAGTTTGGCCCAACGGGTACGTGAATGGTTTATGGGAAATTTTTAATTTAAGTTTTTATTTTTGTAGTCGTCAATCAAGGAGGAAGTTATGGAATTTGAAATGTTAGATGCCGATACAGCTGGCAAAACCATCATTAAGGTGGTTGGTGTTGGTGGTGCTGGTGGCAATGCTGTTCAGCATATGATTCGACGTGGTGTTCAAGGCGTTGAATTTATTTGCATGAATACAGACGCTGGCGCTTTAAAGCGTTCTAAAGCTGAGTTGAACTTACAGCTTGGAGAAACAGGTCTTGGTGCAGGCGCAAAACCAGAAGTTGGCGCTTCATCAGCGTTAGAAGCGAAGGCAAGAATTGCTGACGCGTTACAAGGTTCACATATGGTATTTATCACTGCGGGTATGGGTGGGGGTACTGGTACTGGTGCAGCTCCAATCGTTGCTCAAGTAGCTAAAGAAATGGGAATTTTGACAGTTGGTGTTGTCAGTAAGCCATTTGACTTTGAAGGTGTTAAGCGTTCAAAAGTTGCGGAAGCTGGTGCACACGAACTGGAAGCTCATGTTGATTCTTTAATCGTTGTTTTGAATGAAAAATTATTCGAAGTGATGGGTGAAGATGCTGAAATGGATAAAGCATTCGGTTGTGCTGATGATGTTCTTCACAATGCAGTTGCTGGTATTGCTGAAATTATTAATGAGCATGGCTTAATTAACGTTGACTTTGAAGACGTTAAAACAGTAATGAGTGAGCAAGGTAAAGCTATGATGGGTACTGCGACAGTATCTGGCGTTGATCGTGCTCGTTTAGCTGCTGAAGCTGCGGTTGCTTCTCCATTGTTAGAGGGTGTTGATTTGTCTGGTGCACGTGGTGTTCTTGTGAATATCACAGCAAGTCGTTCACTTAAACTGTCAGAAACTCGTGAAGTAATGGCTGCGATTCGTGGGTATGCAGCTGATGACGCAACTGTAATTTTCGGTACAGTTTATGATGACAATTTAGGTGATGCTATTCGTGTAACTGTTGTTGCAACAGGGTTGAATAGTGGCGAAATGAAAAACCAACAAAGACCAGAAGTTGTTTGGCGTAATCAAGCGACTGGAACGCATGATGCTATTCCAACAATGACTGATTTAAGTGCATTTGCACCAACAAGTCCAATTGCTACTGCTGCAATGGTAAACGCAAATACAGCACCACAAGCAGCGACGCAAGTGGCACCAACTGCTCCTGCAGTACAGCCTGGTCCAGTTGATTATTCGAAATTTGAAGTCCCTTCATTTTTTCGTCAATCACCAGACCGTGTTGCGCCGACTTTGGGTGCAGATAGTTCGCCTCAAGCGCGCAATTTATTAGAAAAGGGTACGGAATATTTTGAAATCCCAGCTTTTTTAAGAAAACAAGCTGACTAAATAGTCCAATAAAATCAATGGCATAAGAAATGCCGATGGGTGCGCTCCTCCTGACGACGACGACTGCGCTACCATCGGTATTTCGCTATTGAAAATAAATGGAGACCTAATAATGATTTCAATTGGACAAACCTTACCAGAAGCAACCCTTTACGAATTTATTCAGGAAGAAACTCCTGGGTGTGCAATAGGGCCAAATGCATTCAATGTTGGTGAGGCAACAAAAAATAAGAAGGTAGTTATTTTTGGACTACCGGGTGCTTATACGCCAACTTGTTCTGCTAAGCATGTGCCTGGATACGTAGAAAATTTCGAAGCGATTAAAGCTCGAGGTGTAGATGAAATTTGGTGCGTTTCTGTTAATGATGCTTTTGTTATGGGCGCATGGGGTAATGACCAAAAAGTTGGAAAAAAAGTTCGCATGATGGGTGATGGTAGTGCGGAATTTACAAAAAAATTAGGGCTTGAGCTTGATTTAAGTGCTCGAGGTTTGGGACTTCGCTCACAAAGATATTTGATGATTGTTGATAATGGTATTGTTAAGTATCTTGCAGTAGAAGGACCGGGAAAATTTGAAGTAAGTGATGCTGCTTCCGCATTGAAGCAGTTGTAAAGATTGTAATAGGCCCGAGGAAAATTTCATGTTGAAACAAAGAACCATCGCTGCTCCGATTAAAACGGTCGGTATTGGTTTACATTCGGGCCGCAAAGCAACATTGCATTTAAAACCAGCTCCTGTTGATAGTGGAATTGTATTTACGCGGGTGGATCAAGAGCCAAGCACATTGATACCCGCGTTAGCTAAAAATGTGACTGATACTCGGCTTGCTACGGTGCTTCAATTAGAGCAGTTTAAAGTTTCAACAGTTGAACATTTAATGTCAGCGTGCGCAGGTTTATGTATCGATAATCTGATTATCGAAATTGATTGTGAAGAGATTCCAATCATGGATGGTAGTGCGGCTTCTTTTCTGTTTTTAATTCAATCGGCTGGATTGGTTGAGCAGGAAGGCCCTCGTAAGTTTTTAAAAATAAATCAAGCAGTTGAGATTCGTGAAGGTGATAAGTTAGCTCGACTTGAGCCTCACTTTGGATTCAAATTAGATTTCACGATTGACTTCAAGCATCCGGCCGTTGATAAAACTGGCCAGCGCTTTACGATTGATTTCGCTGAAACAAGTTATGCCAAAGAAATTGGCAGGGCAAGAACGTTCGGTTTCGCACATGAAGTTGAAGCATTGCGAGAAATTGGTTTAGCACGTGGCGGTAGTCTCGATAATGCAATTGTTTTAGACGAGCATCGTATTTTGAATAATGAAGAGCTTAGATATGACGATGAATTTGTGCGTCATAAAATCTTAGATGCTATTGGTGATTTGTATCTTGCTGGAAATCCAATTATCGGATCTTATATTGCTGAAAAATCAGGTCATGCCTTAAATAATTTATTGTTAAGAAAATTATTTGATACGCCTGGAAGTTATGAGTATGTTACTTACTCAAATGAAGCTGAAGCGCCGTCTGCCTATCTTCCTCAAAGCCTACCCTTATTGGCTAGCTAAAATTATTTAGTTAATTTATTAACTAGATTTTTGATCGCATCTAGTAGTTTTGAATCTTCCGGTAACGTTTTGGCAAGATTTTCCCAAGCTTTTTTCCCGGTTGCGGTCATGACTTTTACACTCATGTTTGCGGTATTCGGTGACTTATCTTTTGTAGAAATCACTAGGCCAGGCGTGACCTTGATGCTCAGTGTTTTAATTTCCCAGCCAGATTGCCGCAAATAACTAGCTAGAGAGGGTAATCTTTGCTTCAATTTGGCACCAATTGCCCCTTGGCTGACCTGTAATTTGAGCTCTCCATTCGAGGAAATGATGCCTGGTTCAATCTCAGAAGCGAGATTTCCAAGATTTACTGACTCTAATGCCTCATATAAACATGCTTGGAGGTGTTGTCTTTGCTCCACTTGGTTAATCAAGTTATTAAGCGCTGGGGAATTGGGGTTTTCTTTGAAAAAATCAACTACCCCATTGATTTTATTAGATTTTTTATTATTTTTAGCAGGTATCCACGAGCCTAGAGAACTGCGCTCTTGAGAATTAGGCGTAGTTTTAGGTTTTGGAAAATTTTTATGTCGCAAATCGGTCATAACTTAAGTATCTACGAATGATAAACTCACTAGTTAATTTCACTTCTTGCATAACATGTTATCCGGTCTTCTTAAAAAAATAATTGGCAGTCGAAATGACCGCCTGTTAAAACAATATCGCCGTGTGGTGGCGCAAATCAATGGCCTTGAAGAGTCGATTAGTCGATTATCTGACGAAGAGCTCAAAGCCAAAACTTTAGAATTTAAGAATCGTATCAATGGTGGTGCGACATTAAATTCACTTTTACCCGAAGCTTTTGCTGTTGTCAGAGAGGCAAGTAAGCGCGTCATGAAAATGCGCCATTTTGATGTCCAGTTAATGGGCGGCATGGCTTTGCATGATGGCAAGATTGCTGAAATGAGAACTGGTGAAGGTAAAACACTCACAGCAACTCTAGCTGTTTATCTAAATGCGCTTGCAGGTAAGGGTGTTCACGTCATTACAGTTAACGATTATTTGGCACAACGTGATGCTGAATGGATGTCTAAGCTTTATAACTTTTTAGGTTTAAGTGTTGGCATTAATTTGTCGCAAATGGATCATGAGTCAAAACAAAAAGCTTATGCTGCTGACATCACTTATGGCACAAATAATGAATTTGGTTTTGATTACCTTCGTGACAACATGGTGCACGATGTAGGTCAGAGAGTACAGCGTGGATTAAGTTACGCAATTATCGATGAGGTAGATTCAATCTTAATTGATGAAGCGCGAACTCCTTTAATTATCTCTGGTCAAGCTGATGACCACACAGATCTATATATCAAGATGAATGCTTTACCTGCGTATCTTGAAAGACAGATTGGTGAAGAAAAAGCGGATGGTACGGGCGTAGAAAAACCTGGCGATTACATTATTGATGAGAAGGCTAATCAAGTTTTCTTGACTGAGAGCGGTCATGAAAAAGCGGAAAGTGTTCTAGTTAAGATTGGATTGCTAAAAGAGGGAGATTCCTTATACGCGCCACAGAATATTACATTGATGCATCATGTGAATGCTGCATTAAGAGCGCATACTTTATTTGCTCGTGATCAACACTATGTTGTTCAAAATAATGAAATCATTATTGTTGATGAGTTCACTGGACGTTTAATGACTGGAAGACGTTGGTCAGATGGTCTTCATCAAGCTGTAGAGGCTAAAGAAGGTGTAGCGATCCAGAATGAGAATCAAACCTTAGCAACTATTACATTCCAGAATTATTTCCGGATGTACGGCAAATTATCTGGTATGACTGGAACAGCTGATACTGAAGCATACGAGTTCCAAGAAATTTATCGTTTAGAAACGGTAGTAATTCCTCCAAACAGAATTAGTAAACGAGTCGATAAGCAAGATCAGATTTATAAGTCATCGCAAGAAAGATATAACGCGGTGATTAAAGATATTAAAGATTGTTATGAACGTGGTCAGCCAGTACTAGTGGGTACAACTTCGATTGAAAATTCTGAGTTGATTTCAGGATTGTTAAATAAAGAAAACTTACCACATCAAGTTCTTAATGCTAAACAGCATGCAAGAGAGGCCGAGATCATTGCTCAGGCAGGCCGTCCTAAGATGATTACGATCGCAACTAACATGGCTGGTCGAGGCACTGACATTGTTCTTGGCGGTAATGTTGAAAAGCAATCTTCATTTGTAATGGCTGATGAGACTCTTGATGATGCTCAGAAGCAAGCTAAGATTAAGCAATTGCAAGATGAATGGGCTGGCTTAAATGAAGCCGTGGTTTTTGCAGGTGGCTTGCATATTATTGGTACAGAGCGTCATGAAAGCCGTCGTATTGATAATCAGCTTAGAGGACGTTCAGGTCGACAAGGTGATCCAGGATCTTCAAGATTCTATTTGTCATTAGATGATCCACTCCTCAGGATTTTTGCGGGCGATAGATTGCGTGCGATTATGGAGCGTTTGCGCATGCCTGACGGTGAGCCGATTGAAGCGGGTATGGTGACAAGATCGATCGAGTCTGCTCAGCGTAAAGTTGAAGGACGTAACTTTGATATTCGTAAACAATTATTGCAATATGATGACGTTGCAAATGATCAACGTAAAGAGACATATCGTTTGCGCAATGAAGTTTTAGAGTCCTCAGATGTGGGTGGGTTGGTTGATAATCTTCGCGAAAGCGTCTTTACTGACATAACTCGCTTATATATTCCGGTTGGAACATTAGAAGAGCAATGGGATATAGCTGGACTTCAGGCGGAGCTTGCAAACGAATGGGGAATAAATTTAAACCTTGCAGCAAAAATTGAAGAGCAAGCTTCAGTTGAGGACGAAGATATTCTTGAATGGGTGCTTCAAGCATCTAAGGATCATTATGAGAATAAGGTTTCACAAGCAGATAGAGCCTCCTTCGCTGGATTTGAAAGATCAGTTGCTTTATATAGTCTAGACACACATTGGCGTGAGCATTTGGCAGCTCTAGATCATTTACGACAAGGTATTCATTTACGAGGATATGCTCAAAAGGATCCGAAGCAAGAATATCGCCGTGAAGCTTTTGAACTGTATGGTGAATTACTTGAAACCATTAAAAGAGACGTCACAAGAACCATCATGAATGTGCAAATTCAGTCTGCTCAAGAGTTGGATCAGGCATCTGATGCGATTCAAGAAGACCTTGGCCAATTACGCGATGTTCAGTATCAGCATGCTCAAGCAGATGGATCTAATGAAGAGCAAGTGGCTAATAATGCTCAAGTTGCACAAGCAAATGCCATGCCAAAGGTTGGAAGAAATGACCCATGCCCGTGTGGTAGTGGTAAAAAATACAAACAATGTCACGGACAAATTTCTTAGGGTAGAAGAATGCCAGTTAATCTTCCAGAACTTAATAACAAAGATTTAAATCCCGTATTAGGTTTAAAGCTTGGCTATGCGCAGGCGGGCATTAAAAAAGTTGATCGTAAAGATGTATTGCTGATTACTGTGCCTGAAGGTGCTAGTGTTGCGGGCGTATTTACTAAGAATAGATTTTGTGCGGCTCCTGTTCAGGTATGTAAGGAGCACTTAGCACTTAATCAAGCGATTCGTGCTTTGGTGATCAATACAGGTAATGCAAATGCTGGAACGGGTGAGTCAGGTTTGTTGCATGCTAAACAAACAACCCAAGCTGTTGCAAAATTATTGGACATTTCTCCTGAGCAAGTCTTACCATTTTCAACGGGGGTGATTTTGGAGCCTTTGCCGGTTGATAAAGTGATTAAAGCTTTGCCTCAGGCTCAAGCTAATTTAACTGAAAATGATTGGTTGTCTGCGGCTCAAGCAATTATGACAACTGATACCCAGCCAAAGGCGTATTCCAAGACTGTTGAAATTAATGGACAAAAAGTAACTATGACCGGCATCAGTAAAGGTGCTGGCATGATTCATCCAAATATGGCAACAATGTTAGGATTCGTTGGGACTGATGCAAAAGTTTCTCAGTCTTTATTGAAAAACCTTACAAAAGAAGTGGCCGATTTATCGTTTAATGCAATTACTATTGATGGTGACACATCAACGAATGACTCTTTCATTGTCATGGCAACTGGTCAAGGTAAATTAGCGATCGAGTCAGAATCATCTTCTGGTTACAAAGAGTTCAAAGCACTGCTCTTAGAGGTTTCTCAACAATTAGCGCAGATGATTGTTAGAGATGGTGAAGGTGCAACCAAGTTCATGACGATTGTTACTAAAGGTGGTAAAAATCTCGAAGAGTGCGTTAAGGTAGGTGAAGCAATTTCACATTCACCGTTAGTTAAGACAGCATTCTTTGCGAGCGATCCTAATTTAGGTCGAATTCTCGCGGCAATTGGTTATGCAGGCATTGATGACTTAGATGTATCGAAAGTTCAGCTGTGGTTAGGAGATGTATTAGTTGCTAAAAATGGTGGCCGTGACCCTAATTACAAAGAAGAAGATGGTCAGCGTGTCATGCAGGATTCGGAAATCTTGGTAACGGTTGATTTAGGTCGCGGCACTTTTGAACGTACGATGTGGACATGTGACTTGTCTCATGAATATGTTTCTATTAATGCTGACTATCGTTCTTAATAATGTCAGAAAAACTTGATCGACTTTTATCTCACTTAGAAGCCTTTTTGCCGAAGGCGTTGACTGATGCAGATTGGGAAAATTCAATCGCTTTCAGATGGCGTCGTAGAGATAGTCTTTTAGGAAGTGTTGGCTATCTTCAAGCGGTTAAACAAGTTTCATCAATAGATTTTGATGACTTGCAAAATATCGATCGACAAAAAGAATCAATCTATGCAAATACCCTGCAATTTATTCAGGGAAAACCAGCAAATAATATCTTACTAACAGGCGCCAGAGGAACCGGAAAATCCTCTTTAATTAAAGCGTGTCTTAAAGAATTTAATACTCAAGGCTTGCGATTGGTAGAGGTAGATAAAGAACATTTGGCAGATCTGCAGGATCTAACCGAATTGCTTGCTGAACGTCCTGAAAAATTTATCATTTTTTGTGATGATTTGTCATTTGAGGATGGTGAGTCTGGATATAAGGCATTGAAGTCAGCGTTAGATGGATCAGTTTCTGCCCAGGTAGAGAATGTCTTAATTTATGCAACGTCTAATCGTCGTCATTTATTACCAGAATATATGACAGATAATGAAAGTTATCGACATACGAGTGATGGTGAGATTCATCCTGGTGAAGTGGTTGAAGAAAAAATCTCATTATCAGAACGATTTGGATTGTGGATATCTTTTTATCCACCTAAGCAAGATGAATACCTTGCAATTGTTGCTCATTGGTTAAAGCATTTCGGATTAGAACAATCTCATATTGAAGAAGCTAAATCTGAAGCTTTAGTTTGGGCATTGGAGCGAGGTTCAAGATCAGGCAGGGTGGCATGGCAGTTTGCACGTCATTGGGCCGGCTCTCATAAGTGATGAATAAAACTACAGTCGCTCGCAAGGTGACCGAAGTAGCGGTTGGAATACTTGTTAAGCCGGATTTATCTTATTTGTTGGGGCAGCGTCCAGAGGGTAAGCCTTACGCAGGATATTGGGAGTTTCCAGGTGGAAAGCTGGAGCTTGGGGAGACTGTTTTTGAGGCACTCTACCGAGAACTTAAAGAAGAGTTAGGTATCGAAATTCATTCCAGTGAGCCATGGCAAGTTATTGAGCATGATTATCCTCATGCCTATGTAAGACTTAATATTCATTTTGTGAGAGAGTGGTCAGGAGAGGCAAAAGGACTCGAAGGACAAAATCTCAGTTGGCAAAAAAATATAAAAATAGCACCAAGTGTAGGACCATTATTACCTGCGACACTACCTATTTTAGAGTTAATGAAAGCTAATTCGCTTTAGAAGTGAAACAACTATAGATTACAGAGTGTTAATCTGAAATTAAGATCGTTTCCAATAGGTTGAGGCTTAGCATTGTGTTCAACTTGCAAAAATCTAATCCAAAGCATGTGCTTGTTAGCACTAATTTCAGGAATGATATTTTCTTCCTGAATATCAACGCGAATTAATTGATAGGTTCTTCCAGCAAGCATTTGTTGGAATGAGCCATTTGGAGCCGAGGCCTGATGAGGCTCTCCAGATTGTCTAAGCAGTCGCAAGTAAAGCGAGCAAGCTACTTGCCAGGTAATAAAAGGACTTGTGTAGTTAATTAACTGATTTCTTCTAGTTTCAAAATCTATTTGCTGCCAATTATAGAAACTTGGCAAATCAACTGGACTTGTTCCGCCTGGAACGCTGATTCTTGATCTAACAGCATTTAACCAATCGCTTTCAAGAATGGTTGCATTTGGTTTGCCAACAATTTGATTAATATTTTGCCAAGAATTTTCTATTTCGGAAATTGTTTGATCTAAAAGAGTTGGATTCACTGATTTTTCAGATCTTAAAGAAATTAGGAGATTTTTCTGACGTTCTAATTCTTTGAGAACGCTAAGTTTTAAATCTGCCCTTGAAGTAACTTCGGCTAGCTCAAAAAGAAGTGTAATAGCCGTGAGATGATGCTCAGGTTCTGGCGAGTTGACGAAGATATCGAATCGACGAAACAAATACTCCAAGCGCAAAAGGCTACGGACTGTTTCATTGAAGGGGTATTCATAAGTCATCACGTGATCTATATTCTATGATGAATTTGACGGTTATGGAACTAGGAATTTCTAGAAAAAGCTCATAAATTCCCAAGAAAGGCTTAATTTCCTTTAATTAGTTCCATTAACTGGATATGGGACTTATTAACTTGTTCTATTAAGTTATCCCAAGAGCTAGTATTTTGAATAACAAAGTCAGCGTTTGAGTTTCGGATTTCTCTAGAAACCTGGGCGTTGATTATCTTAAGAACCGCCTCTTCAGTTAGGTTATTTCTAGCAATTACCCTCTCAATTTGTTGTTCGATAGTGCAATCAACAGCGATGATCTTGTTAAATCTGCCTTGCCAGCGGTTTGACTCAAAAAGTAAGGGGATCATGAATATCAGGTAATGCGGGTTTTGGCTTCTAGCTAGATTTGCCGCATCCTCGCCTGCTTTTCTGATCAATGGGTGGGTGATGGACTCAAGCTTTTTAAGGGCTTCTTTGTCATCAAATACCAATTCTCTCATTTTGGCTCTGTTTAGAGCGCCATTTTGATCAAGGTAATCAGCCCCAAAAACTTCAACAATTTTCGGAATTGCTGCTCCATTTGGGGCAGTGATTTGATGCGCAAGCGCATCGCTATCAATGACAGCTGCACCTAATTTTTCAAATTCTGATGCGGCAGCGCTTTTGCCGCTTCCTATGCCGCCGGTAAGTGCAATTTCCCATAAAGGTGTCTGAGTTCGATTTGTCATACTTTGAACTATAGTGCCAAAAACTGAACAATACCAATTTTCAAGTACTCATCGGTAATTACTAAGATACCTGCTAAAGATAAATATGGTCCGAAAGGAAAAGCAGCGCTCTTATCTAATTTGTTTATTTTTAGCCAAATCAGTCCCCCAACAAGGCCCAATAAACTGCCAATAAGTAGGGTTGGAATAAGAGCTGATGCTCCAAGTAAAGCTCCAATACTTGCCAAGAGCTTTGCATCTCCCATGCCTATACCTTCTTTATCAGTTATCAATAAGTAAATTTTATTTGAGGTCCAAATGAATAAATAGCCAAGTATTGCGCCAATAATTGATTCAGTCATTGAGGTGAGTGATTGTGATGAAAGTGCATTGAATGCAATCCCTAAAAATATCAATGGATAAGTGATCCAATTTGGAAGTCTCATTGTTTTGATATCAATAATGGCTAGTGCAATAAGAGCACAATAAAAAATAATGAGTAATAAAGTTAATATCATTGATGATGTATTTGTTAAATAGCTTTTTAGGCAAGTTGCCCAATTTTGAAAAGTGGCAAGTACAGTGCAATAACCATTCCGCCAACTACTAACCCAAGAAAACATACAAGTATTGGCTCAAGAAGCTCCATTAAGATGCCAATTAGATCATCTACTTGCTTTTCGTGATGTGCAGATAGGTAAGACAACATTTCGTTTAGTGTTCCAGATTGTTCTCCAGCCCTGATGAGTTCTAAAGTGACCGAATCAAAAATTTGGTAATGTTGATTAGATATTGATGCCGCTTTATGAATGGAGTATCCGTAACTTAAAAGCTGATGCATCTGGGCTGATGTGTCGTGAATTGACCATTGATTTGAGCAGCGTGCTGAAATTCTGATGGCTTGAAGAAGTGGAGTGCCCGATTGTTGAAGAGATTCAACAGTTAAAAGCCATTTTGAAATGAGTCCAGATTTATTAAGTCTCCCAATTACGGGAATTTTGAGTATGACTTTATCAACCCATTTCTGAAATCTAATTGAATAATTCCATAAAGCAATAAAAAAAAGAGAAATTAATATAGTGACCAGTAAAACAATCACAATATATTTGCGTAACAATGTTGAGATAAAGATCACCACCAAGGTGGGGGTTGGAAGTTCGCTATTGAAATTTGCGAATACAGATTCAAAGGTCGGGATGACCCAAATAAGCATGCTTACAATGATGCTTAATGCAATGAATAAAACAGCACATGGATAAGCTAAAGCTTTTCTGATTTTTGCTTTTAATCGATCAGAAGATTCAAGGTTTGCTGAAATTTTTTTGAGTAATGGGGCCAGCATGCCACTTTTTTCGCCAACTTCAACCATGCCACAATAAAAGCTATCAAATTTTTGTGTTGATTCTTTTAGTGCGAGTGAGAAGGTTTTTCCTTGGTTAAGGCAATTGACTATTTGTAGTATCCACTTTGCCGACTTAGGCTTTTGCCCACTTGATATCATCTTTAATGCGCAACTTAAAGGCATGCCTGCATTAATAAGAACGCTAAGCTGAGCGGTAAAAGTTTTAAGGTCAATTGCTTTCAATGAAATTGACCAATCTGACGATGCACTTCGTCAATAGTGCTGATATTGCGAGCAACTATTTCCATAGCAGATTCAGTGAGTGTTGCGAACCCTGAATTTTTAGCTATTTTGTAAAGATTTCCTAGTTCTCCGATATGAATCTGATGCTTCATTTCTTCAGTGATACTAATGATTTCATGGACGGCAACTCTGCCAGAAAACCCAGATGAGTTGCAAGGCAAACAATGTTGTTTAATTGTGTTTTGATAATGACATTTGGAGCAAATTTTTCTAATTAATCTTTGCGCACTAACAAAGTGAAGGCAGTTCGCAATTAACTCTTTATCGCATCCAAGGTTGATTAAGCGACTAATGCTACTTAGCGCATTATTTGTATGTAATGAGGCAAAAACAAGGTGACCAGTTTGAGCAGCTTGTAAAGCAATTTGAGCAGTTTTTGTGTCTCTAATTTCCCCGATAAGTAAAACGTCTGGATCTTGCCTTAGTAGAGCTCTTAAAATTAACGGAAAATCAAGTCCGATTTTTTCATTAACAGCAATTTGGTTGACTCCATTCAATCTAATTTCTACGGGATCTTCGACGCTAGAGATATTTTTTGTTCCGTCGTTTAAGTAATTTAAATAACTGTAGAGTGTCAGCGTTTTTCCACAACCGGTTGGCCCTGTGACGAGTATGAGTCCTTGAGGTTCTTGTAATGAACTTTCAATTATTTTTAATTGATTTTGGGTGTAGCCAAGTTCATGAATATTCAGATGACTTTGGTCTTGAATGAGTATTCGGACAACAATCTTCTCGCCATTAAGTGTTGGTAGGCTTGATACTCGGCAATCAATTGCATTAAAGCTTAAACGACCATCTTGTGGAAGTCGTTTTTCGGCGATATCTAATGTGGCTTGAATTTTGACGTGTGCGGTCAAATGGTCATGCCAGTCGGCACTTATTTTTTTAAATGTTTTGAGGCTGCCATCAATCCTACAACGAATTAAGGTGTATTCGTTGAATGGTTCAATATGGATATCTGTGGCGTTTCTATCAATTGCGTATTTAAGAATGTCTTTCCATAGATGAATAATTCGGTTTTCATCTTGCATCGTTTGCTAGAGTGGGGTGCTTTGCAAATTGATTTGGTTGATAGATTCGAACGGTTTTAATAGCCTGTTGGTCAAACTGAATAATTTCCATGACGCAGTTAGCAACCTTCACGCTAACATCGTTATCTGGGATTTCTTCCAAGATTTCCAATAAAAGACCATTCAATGTTCTGGGACCATCTAAAGGTAAATCTAAATCTAGGAGACGATTTAGGTCTCGAAGGCTAGCACTTCCGCTTGCTAAATAAGTGCCATCTTCTAGCCATTTAGTTTTATTGGCTAAGCTAGGGAGTGATGTTGTAAATTCGCCGACAAGTTCTTCAACAATATCTTCGATAGTTGCTAAGCCAATCACCACGCCGTATTCATCTACAACAAGACCAATTCTTTGTTTGGATTCTTGGAAGAACTTCATCTGTTGAAGTACTTGAGTACCGCTTGGAATGAAATAAGGTTCAGCAAGTAGTGCTTTAAATTGCTCGTGAGTAAAACTTGTATCGCCCAACATTGAGATTGCCTTGCGGATCGATAAAATGCCTATGACTTTATCTGGATCTGCATCCGTTACGGGTAAATGATGGTGATAACAAGTTTCTAATTGATGTATTACTTCCTCGATTGGTCTAGACATATCAAGTGTTTCAATTTTTGATCGAGGTGTCATGACATCGTCAACTGTAATGTCTTCTAGGTTGAAGAAGTTCACTAAGATATTTCTATGTTGGCTTGGAATGAAGTGGCTTGTTTCTAAAACAAGACTTCTCAATTCTTCTGGAGATAATTTATCTTGCGAAGCTGATTTTGTATCTAAACGCATTAATTTCAATAAGGAAGATACAAACAGATTAATGACCCATACTAATGGTGTCATGATCCAAATTAATGGTCGAATTACCCAGCTAACTTTAGATGCGATCGAATCTGCAAATGCAGCACCAATAATTTTAGGGGTGATTTCGCAAAAAATAATGATCAGCAAGGCAACAATTGCAGTTGTAATTGAAAGTACAGATCCGTTATTGCCAAATGTGTGTAATGCAATTCCTGCAACTAAGACAGGAACAAAGGTATTAATGACATTATTGCCAATTAGAATCACTGAAAGCAATTCTTCAGTTTGCCCAAGAAGCCGGTGTGCAAGTTTCGCCCCTTTTTTCCCTTGGTTAGCCTGATGTTTTAAGCGATGGCGGTTTGCCGCCATCATGCTAGTTTCGGTAATTGAAAAAAATGCCGAGCTTGCTAATAGCAATAGCACGGCAGCTACTTGAGCCCACCAGGGCCAAGCGTCAAATAATGAATCCATGAATATCTTTCAAACAGTTATCAGGCATAAATAAACTATATCAAACCTAAGCCGTACATAGAACTTAGGTTTGTATAGGAATTGTCTGAAATGAAGGTGCGAAAAATTTGAAGCTTAGATTAAGCTAGATGTTTCTTTAAGAAAGAGATTGTTCTTTCACGAGCAAGCTTTGCAGCATCTTCGTTGTAAGAGCCTCTTTGGTCGCAATTAAAGCCATGATGGGCCTTATAAATATGAACTTCGACTTCAGGATGCGATTTACTGAATGTTTCAACTGAATCTAATGGAATATAACTATCTTCGTCTGCAAAATGGGCTAAAACTGGACACTTAGGTTTGAGTTGAGATTCATTAGGAACGCCACCGCCATAATATGGAACTGCGGCAGATAAACCTGTCAGTTCTGCTGCACTACGCCAAGTTAATAATCCACCCCAGCAGTAACCAATAATGGCTATTTTGCCTCCTTCTTTTGCCGCATTAATGGCAGCCTGAATATCAAGCATGACAGGAGAGTTGGGTAACGCTTCAACTTCGGTTTTAAGTTTGAATCCTGCCTGCATATCAGCTTCAGTGTAGCCAAGTTCAACATTTGCCTCGATCCGACTCATTGTAGGTGGTGCCACTACTAGAAAACCTTGTGAAGCGTATAGATCGGCAACTTGACGAATATGCGAATTTACGCCAAAAATTTCTTGGATTAAAACGATTCCTCCAATAGGTTTGCCTGAAGGTTTTGCGACATATGCATCGAAAGTATGTCCATCTGCTGCTTTAAGCTGTACATTAGTACCCATTTATATATTTCCTTATCATGTAGCTAAGAGATAAGTGTAAGTTAACACAATGACAAAATTAAAACCAAAACAAAATTCACAAAACCAACCCTCAAGTCTCAAGGGGCAATTAGACGTTGATTTAAAGAAAAGAACAAATCGATTAGTTTTAGGTGAAAACTTTGATGGGGAATGGTCGGCAGTGATTGCCGCTCCCTTTGGTCGATTAGGAATCGTCACAGATATGGTTGATGGCTCATTAATGGTGACTCAACTATGTTATTTACCAAAAAGAGTAAAGCTAATATCGCCTAAAAATGCATTGGCTACTAAAGTTGAAAAGCAATGTCAAAAATACTTTAAAGATCCTGGATATGTGTTTGATTTACCCATTGCCCAAGTCGGAACCGGTTTCCAAAATAAAGTTTGGGATCAGATTAATCAGATTCCAGCAGGACATACATTGACCTATGGAGATGTGGCAAAGAATATTCGTAGTGCTCCTAGAGCAGTTGGTCAGGCATGTGGTTCTAATCCTTATCCACTAATTGTTCCCTGTCATAGAGTTGTTTCTGCAACAGGCATTGGGGGCTTTGCGCACCAAGCTGGAGAAGGCTTTCATCGAGAAGTCAAAACCTGGTTGTTAAGTCACGAAGGTGCTATTTAATATGAGAAATAAGTGTATTTTGCAAAAACAGGTTAAATTGAAGGTTGTTAGTAATTAATTCAGTAAATAAGTAAGGAGATCGTATGTTGGTATTGAGAGGCTTTTCGGCCAGTAACTATTACAACAAAGTTAAATTAGCTTTGATGGAAAAGAAAATTCCATTTCAGGAAGAGTTGCACTGGATTGGTAAATCGGCTGTAGATGGTGGCTCAGTGCTAGGTAAAGTGCCATTCCTTAAAACGCCAGAGGGGATATTGAGCGAGTCTGAAGTGATTTTGGAATATTTGGAAGATAAATATCCAGAAATTCCACTTTTACCTAAAGATCCATTTGCTGCGGCTAAAGTTCGCGAGATTTCAACATATATCAATTTGCATTTAGAGCTAACAACAAGAAGACTGTATCCACAGGCATTTTTTGGTGGAACAATTACAGAAGAAACAAAAGTTGCAGTTGAAAAAGAGTTGAAAAAGGCGATTGAAGGCTTTAAAAAATTGGCTAAATTTGAACCATTTATTGCTGGCGACCATTTCACGCTTGCAGATTGTTCAGCAATTGTTCATTTGCCATTAATTTCAATGGCAACTAAGATTGTTTATGGCGTTGATTTCTTAGAAGGTACGCCTTCTAGAGAGTATGTGAAGCGTTTAAACGCTATGCCCTCAATGGTGAAGATTAACGAAGACCGTAAAGCTAATACAGAACTCATGATGCAATTAAGAACAGGACCTAAAGCCTAATCTTTTTTACTTAACGTATTTTGATCAGTACGCAAAGTCCACCGTTTGTCCCAAGGCTAACTCTCTTTAGAGAGTGGCTTAAGAAAAACCGTGGACTTATTTTTTCCGACTATTCAGAACTCTGGCAATGGTCAGTTACTGATATTGAGAATTTTTGGGAAAGTATTTGGGATTATGGTCAAATATTTTCACCAACACCATATAAGCAAGTTCTAGCTGGTAGAAAAATGCCTGGTGCGCTATGGTTTGAAGGTGCGCAAGTTAACTATGCTCATCAAGTGCTTAGGCATGTTGATCTGGCAGATCAAGCAGGTGTTCCAGCAATTATTGCGCGTGGCGAAAAATCAGCAGATCAAATAATTAGTTGGCCAGATTTACGTCATCAAGTTGCTTTATTTGCTAATCGACTAATTGAGTTGGGGATAAAGCCGGGTGATCGAGTTGCCGCTTATTTGCCAAATATTCCAGAAACAATTATTGCCTTTTTAGGTACGGTGAGTGTTGGAGGGGTTTGGAGTGTTTGTGCTCCTGATATGGGCACTGCTGCAGTATTAGATCGTTTCCGTCAAATTGAACCTAAGATATTAGTTGCTTGTTTGAATGTGACGCATGGTGGCAAAGACTATGATCGACGTGAGGTTGTTGATGAGATTGTTCGAGAGTTGCCATCACTAACTCATACGATTGTTGTTTCTGAGAATCAAAATAATTCTGACCAAATTTCATTCTCATCAATCACAAATCAAACTGATGTAGATACAAGTCAATTCAAACCAATCTTTTTGCCTTTTGATCATCCATTGTGGATTGTTTATTCAAGCGGCACTACTGGAATGCCTAAGCCAATTGTGCATGGGCATGGTGGAATTATTTTGGTCTCGACTATCAGTTCAATGCAAAACGATGTTGGCGCAAGCTACGACCCCAATAGTTTTGGAGAGCGGTTTCATTGGTATAGCTCTACAGGATGGATTATGTGGAATGCCCAAATTGGAGGATTATTAGGTGGTACGACCTGCTGCATTTATGACGGCAATCCTTCTGGCTCAAAAGAAAATCCAGATTGGACAGTTTTGTGGAAGTTCGCAGCTGATCATCGAGTGACATTCTTTGGAGCTGGCGCCGCATATTTTGCAAATTGTATGAAGGCTAATCTTTCATTAAAAGAAATTGGTAATTTAAAAAATATTAGAGCGCTTGGAACTACTGGTTCTCCTCTGAGTGAGGATGTTCAAAGGTGGGGGACTCGTCAATTTGAACAAATTGGCGTCCCTAATATTTGGTGGTGCAATATTTCAGGCGGTACTGATTTTGCTGGCGCATTTATTGCGGGTAGTCGTGAGTTACCGCAGGTATACGGTGAGATGCAGTGCAGAGGTTTAGGTGCGGCTGTCTATGCTTGGAATGAAGCGGGGCAATCAGTTACTGATGAAGTTGGCGAATTGGTTTGTACTGAACCAATGCCTTCAATGCCACTCTATCTTTGGGGTGACCAAAATTATGAGCGATATAACTCTAGTTATTTTGATGTTTATCCAGGCATTTGGCGACATGGAGATTGGTTAAAAATAACTCCAACAGGTGGGGCGATTATTTACGGCCGAAGTGATGCCACTATTAATCGACATGGCTTACGTATGGGGACAAGTGAGCTGTACCGAGCAGTAGAGGCTTTGCCTGAAGTCTTGGATTCTATGGTGGTAGATCTTGAATATTTAGGACGTGAAAGCTTCATGCCACTTTTTGTAGTGCTTCGTCCTGGTATAGATCTAACTGAAGAGCTTAAAAATAAAATTAATAACTCAATTAAGACTGTGCTTTCACCCCGATTCTTGCCGAACGATATTTTGCAAGTCCCTGAAATTCCAAGAACTTTATCTGGAAAAAAGCAAGAATTACCGATTAAGAAGCTTTTATTAGGTCAAGCATTAGAAAAAGTTGTTAATAAAGATGCTATGGCCAATCCTCAATGTCTTGATTGGTATCAAAATTACGCAAATTCAAGAAAATCCTAATCCTATTTTTTAGTAGTTCGTAACCGCCATTTTTGCCCTAAAATCAGAACTTAGAGTTTTACGATTACTAATTCCACTTTAGGGGACTTAAATGAAAACAATAATTAAGTATTTGATTGCAGCGCTTGCGACGTTGTCATTAAATATCAATGCAGCAGAAATTAAAATTGGCGTTGCTGAAGCACTTACTGGTCCTGCAGCAAAATATGGCGTATCGATTAAGAATGGATTCACATTAGCTTCAGACGAAATTAATGCCAAAGGTGGTATTAATGGCAACAAAATTGCACTGATTGTCGAAGATGAGCAAGGTAAAAAAGAAGAAGCAATCAATGTATTTAAAAAGTTAATTTTCCAAGATAAAGTATTGATGGTCTTTGGCCCGACTTTATCTAACTCTGCTTTTGCAGCTGACCCGATTGCAGTTGGTGCAAAAACAGTTGTATTTGGTACAAGTAATACAGCGAGTGGTTTAACTGATATTGGCCCTTATGTCTTCCGTAATTCAGTAATGGAAGCGGATGTTTTGCCGGTTGTAGTTAAGCGCGCAATTAGTCAATACAAATTGAAAAAAGTTGCGGTCATTTACGGTAATGATGATGCCTTTACTAAGAGTGGTTACGATGAGTTCAAGAAGGCGCTAGAAGCAAATAATATGCCAGTGACAACAACAGTAACTTACGCTAAGGGTGACGTTGACTTTAAAGCGCAACTTACAAAAATTAAAGAAACAAATCCTGACGCAATTATTTGTTCATGCTTGGCTGAAGAAGCTGCAAACATTATTTTGCAAACACGCTCTTTGGGGATGAAACAACCATTTGTAGGTGGTAATGGCTTTAATTCTCCAAAATTGTTTGAAATTGCAAAAAATGCTGCTGACGGAACATTAATGGGTAGCCCATGGTCATCTGAAAATTTAACGCCAGCTAATAAGGCATTTATTGCGGCGTATAAAGCAAAGTTCAATACTGACCCTGATCAATTTGCTGCTCAAGCATATGATGCTATGAATATTGTTGCTCAAGCTCTAAAGAAAGTGACATTTAGCGGTAATTTAGAGGCAGAGCGTCAATCTTTATTTGAAGCATTACCAAAAGTTCAATATGCAGGAGCTACTGGCAAATTTGCATTTGCAAAAGCTGCCGGTAAAGATGGTAAAGAAGCTGGTTACGATGCTAAGCAAGATGCAATCGTGAACGTTGCTAAAGACGGCAAATTTATTTTATTGAAATAAGGTTTTCGTTTGTTTTCACAGCAATTAATTAATGCGCTATCTTTGGGTAGCGTATATGCATTATTTGCCCTGGGCTTTACTCTAATTTTTGGAGTGCTCGGGGTAATTAATTTAGCCCATGGTGCAGTCTTTATGTTGGGTAGTTACATGGCTCTACTGTTGGTGGAGCAATTTGCACTTCCAATCTTGCCGGCACTTTTATTAGCGATGTTGGGTTCGGGATTAATTGCAGTTTTGATTGATTTCTTAGTATTAAGACCTTTACGTGCTAGAAATGCCCCACATCTAGCCCCTATGATTGCAACGATTGGTGTTGCAATTCTGGTGACGAATTTAATGCAAGGGCGGATGGGTGCTGAGGTAAAGCGTTTCCCGGTTGGTACTTTGCCGGATGAAAGTTTAGCTTTTGGCGATCTTCATATCACTGCATTGCAAATAGGTATTGTTGTAATTTCACTATTGCTTATGGCGGGATTATGGGCTGTGATGAAGAAAACGCAGTTGGGAAGATCCTTAAGAGCCATTGCAGAATCTCCAAAAGCCGCAGCTTTATTGGGTATACCAGTTGAGAGTTTGTTTTATTTCACCTCATTTTTGGCTGGGGCTTTAGGTGGTGCAGCTGGCGTGCTTGTAGGTTTATCTTTTAATGCAATCTCACCATTTATGGGTCAGCCAATGCTGCACAAGGGAATTGCAGTCATTATTTTAGGTGGTATGGGAGATATACGTGGTGCATTAATTGGAGGCATTTTCTTGGGATTTGCTGAAGTGTTTAGTGTGGCCTACATATCGAGTGACTTTAGAGATGCTGTTGCATTTGGGCTTTTATTTTTAATTCTCCTAATTAAACCTTCTGGTTTGTTTGGAAAAATTTTAGAAAGAAAAGCCTAATATGTTTGAATCTTGGGATGGATTTTGGTCAACCTATAGTGCCTTGATTTACGGCGTTGGTATTAATGCAATGTTGGCATTGTCTATTGCGCTGACTTTATCTTGTGGATTGCTCTCATTGGCCAATGCCGCCTTTATGGGTATAGGCGCTTATGCTGCTGCGACGGCGACAGTACAGTTCCAGTTACCGTTTGAATTAGCGCTTGTGATTGGGATAATTTTGCCGGTCATTGTGGCAATGATTATTGGCTTACCTACACTACGTCTTTCAGGTGTTTATTTAGCGATGGCAACTCTAGGTTTTGGTGAGGTTGTCAGAGTAGTGATATTAAACATTGATTTCATTGGTGGTCCAATGGGGTTAAATGGTATTCCGCATTTAACAACTTTTTGGCATGTTCTCTTTTTCTTATTGTTAACAGTTTTCATTCTTTGGAGAATGCGTCAATCAAAAATTGGTCGAGCCTTCGAGGCGATACGTGAAGATGAAATCGCCGCGCGTTTAATGGGCGTTAACGTTACGCGTTATAAGTTAATTGCTTTTACAGTTGGTGCAGGTATTGCGGGATTGGCTGGCGGACTAAATGCGCACTACACTTACACAATTGGCCCGAATAATTACGCATTCGAAAATGCAGTAGATATTTTGACGATGGCAGTATTTGGTGGAGCGAATAGTTTGCTTGGACCAGTTTTAGGTGGAACAATTTTGACTCTTTTGCCTGAAGTATTAAGAGGGTTGAAGGATTACAGATTGGCAGTAAATGGTTTGGTGTTAATTTTTGTGGTTCTTTATTTGCCAAACGGATTATGGAATGCAACCCATTACAAAGTTTGGCAGGCTAAGCGAGTATTAAAACGTTTAGCTAAAGGGGGGCCTCATGCTTAAGATTCGTGGCCTCTATAAAAATTTTGGTGGTTTGGAAATTCTGCGTAATGTTGGGCTAGATGTAAATCCTGGCAGTATTACTGGTCTTATCGGGCCTAATGGTGCAGGTAAAACGACAGTATTTAATTGCATTACTGGATTGGTGACGCCTACAAGCGGAAAAATTACCTTAGGTTCGCATGATTTGTTAGCTGTAGCGCCTCATCAAGTAACGCAACTGGGAGTTGCTAGAACATTTCAAAACATTCGTGTATTTAAAGACATGACCTTGCTTGAAAATGTCATGGTGGGAATGCATGATCGCTTAGATTATTCGTCAACGAGTTTGCTTTTATCCTCGTCAGATTTTAAAAAGCAAGAAGATCAAGCAGTGCATGATGCAATTGAACTATTGAAATGGTTTAGGCTTGAAAAGAAAGCGACTCAACTAGCTTCTAGTTTGTCTTATGGTGAGCAAAGAAGACTAGAATTTGCACGTGCTCTTGCAACGCAGCCTAAGCTTTTGTTGTTGGATGAGCCAGTTGCCGGAATGAATGGTGTTGAAAAGACGGAGCTCATGCATGAGTTAAAGAATATTCGTAATCGTGGCGTAACGATATTCTTAATTGAACATGATATGCGTTTTGTGATGGGTTTATGCGATCAAATTACTGTATTGAACTTTGGTGAAGTTATTGCACAAGGCTCGCCAAATGAAATTAAACAAAATCCATTAGTGATTGAAGCATATTTAGGTGCTGATGAGGATGCTGCAGCATGAGTCAAGCTGAAATGAATAATCATTTGCTATCTGTTGAGAACTTAGTAGTTAGGTATGGCCATATTTCTGCTTTAAAAAATCTCTCGTTTCATGTGAAGACTGGCGAAATTACGGCATTGGTTGGTGCTAATGGGGCGGGCAAAAGTACGACCCTGTTAACAATTTCTGGATTGTTAAAGCCGATTTCAGGAAAGATTACTTATCAAAGCAGCAGCTTAGGGCAGTTAGAGCTTACTCAATTGCGCCCTAATAAAATAGTACAAGCAGGCATTGCTCAGGTCGCTGAGGGGCGGGCAATTTTGACAACCTTAACTGTTCAAGAAAATCTTCAACTTGGGGCATATACCAGAAAAGATACGCCTGGCGTTGAAGAGGATATGCGGTGGGTAAAAGAGCTTTTTCCGATACTGGCTTCAAGAAATACGGAATATGCCGGTAATTTGTCTGGGGGGGAGCAACAGATGTTAGCTATCGCCAGAGCATTAATGTCTCGTCCAGAATTATTACTTTTGGATGAGCCTTCAATGGGGCTTGCTCCATTAAAAGTGAAAGAGATTTTTAAAGTCTTAAAAGAAATTAATCAACAAGGTCAGTCAATATTGCTAGTCGAGCAAAATGTTAAACAGGCATTGCAAATTGCTGCTCATGGATATGTCATTGAAAACGGAGAAATTGCTTTAGAGGGATCAGGTAAAGACCTCTTAGATGACCCTCGGGTCATTCAAGCATATTTGGGCGTTTAATTTATTTGCTTTTTAAATTATCAATGAGTGCTTGAGCGCACAACTTCATAGCTGTGTTTGCCTCATCAATAATTCTGCCCATCAAAATAAATCCATGTATTTGTCTTTCAAAGCAAATGTATTGGCAAGGAACGCCAACGCTAGATAGTTTATTTGCATAGGCTAAACCTTCGTCTCTTAGAGGATCAAATCCTGCTGTAATCACGAGGGCTGGAGGTAAGTCAGTATGGTCTTTTGCAAGTAATGCAGCGACTCTCCAATCTTGTCTCATAGATTGATCGGGTAGGTAATGGTTAAGGTAATACTCGACTGCATCTTTAGTTAGTAAATATCCTTCTCCATTTTTTGTCATGGATTCAAATTGACCGATGGTATCGATCATTGGATAAATTAATAATTGAAATGCTGGTTTGAAGGCCTTTTTCTCTTTTAAGATTAAGCAAGTAATTGCAGCCATGTTGCCGCCGGCGCTGTCGCCACCAACGGCAATTCGATTAGGATCGATATTTAAGTTGCTAGCATTGGCATGAATCCATTCGGTGCTGAATGCACAGTCTTCGATTGCTGCAGGAAAGGGATTTTCAGGAGCTAAGCGGTAGTCAATTGCAAATACTGCGCAATTAGCGTGATTAGAAAGTTCGCGGCAAAACACATCATGTGTATCAAGATCGCCTATAACGCAGCCGCCACCATGATAGTAAACAAGAGCTGGTAATGTTTGCGTGTCTTCGCTACCAATTGGCCTATAGCCCCTAACTTTTATTGCAGCAGCATTGCTAGGTATTTCAAAATCACTAACGGATTTAACCTCTGGTGCTACAGGTTGACTATAAAAGCGACGTTCCGAATACATTTTTCTAGCTTCCTCAGGGGAAAGTAAATGTGTAGGTGGAACTCCTTTAGCTTTCATTAAATCTAGGAGTGCTTGTACTTGAGGATCTAGCATGCTTTGAACTTATAAATGATTAACAAATATCTCTTAGACTTTTTCTTTCAATGACTTGCGTAGGTAAAACATTATCGGCCTCATTAGTTGACTGTTCAATTTCACCATTAATCAGTTCAACAATCATTTCAGCAGCCCGAATACCAATTTCATTGATAGGAACTTTGTTGGTAGTTAGTGGTGGATCGACAAGTGAAGCTAATTCAATATCATCAAACCCTGTTACTGAGATTTCTTCTGGAATTTTGATGCCAAGTTCGCGTGATTTTGCGATTGCACCAATTGCTTGCGCATCGTTACCAAAAATAATGACGGTTGGGCGCTTTTTAAATTCCAAAATTCTTGTTAAACCCTGGCGGCCACCTTCAACTGAAAGTTGCTCCTCAATAATATGGTTCGGATCAATTTCGATGCCCGCTTCTTTGAGAGCGCGAAGTGTGCCCTGAACACGAGCTTTAGCTCGCTCATTATGTAAGTAAGTCCCTGCACAAATCGCAATATCTTTATGACCTTTGGCAATCACTAGTTTTGCCATGTTGTATGCAGCTTCTTCGTTTGAGAAACCTATGCAATGGGGATATTCACTTGCACCTTTAGACCATGTGAGTACATATGGAATTTGGCGTTTACGTAAAGTATCAAATACAGATTGCTGATGATCGGTTCCAACAAGTATTAATCCATCAATGCCTCGCTCGATCATTTTCAGAGCTGTTTGAGCTTCTCGATCCCAATCGTATTCATGGCTAGCGATCAGTAATTGGTACCCTTTACTCCAAAGTGTCATTTGAAGTGAGTTAACCGAGCTTGCAAAAATTGGGTTATCCAAACTTGGATAAATTACTGCAATCATCCGAGTGCGTTTTGATGCTAAAGCTTGGGCAGCACCATTTCTGACGTAATCGAGTTGGGCTACAGCTTGAGTGACTTTCTCGAGGGTGGCTGGTTTGACTTCGTGAGGATCGGATAGTGCTCTAGAAGCACTTCCCAAAGAAACCCCAGCGAGCTTAGCGACATCAGCAAGCGTTGCGCGTTTTATTTTAGGGTTCATGGTAAGTCAAAATAGGTCAATTTAGGTAAATCTATGAAGCGTTTCAATTTAATGAAATTATCAGGTAAGGCTCTAATTTACCAAATAAACCCTTATTTTATAAGGGTTATTTACAAAATTAGGGTAAATCCTGTGACATTTTTTTAAATCTAATATAGAATTGAAGCGTTTCAAGTAAATTTAATGGGTGCGGGGAGACAGCCTTACCTTAATAATAAAAAATATTGAGACGCTCGGGATGCACAATAAAAACAAACAGCAAGGTAGGAGACTACCTTGCTACCCTGAGTTAAATACCAGTAATACTTAAAGAAATTAACTTTACGACTTAGAGAACAATTAAAGTTGATGTGCCATGAGCAAGTAATCTACCATCTTCGGAAAGTACTTTGCCTTCAGCAGTAATAATTTTTCTACCCTTAGCAATGACACGTCCCTCGGCCCTTACTTTGCCAAGATTATGTGGAATTGGTCGAACAAAATTGGTTTTTGTTTCAACAGTGGTGTAACTTGATCCTGCAGGAAGAGTTGTATGTGCAGCGCATCCAGTAACGGAATCAATTAAAGTTAATGCCCATCCGCCATGCACAATACCTAATGGATTTAGAAGTTTTTCATCGGTTTCACCTTCAAAAACAACGAAACCTTCATCTGCTTGAATTAATCGACAGTTAAATGTCTGATTAAAGGGTGGTGCAGGAAGTTCCCCGCGAATAAATGCCCTTAATATTTCTAAACCGGTTTTGCCAGCAATTTGTTCTGGGGTTGAGACGCCATAGTTCGTTTTGCCTGACATTGGTTTGTACCCTATGTTTTTTATTGTGTACTACGTTGTTCTTTTTAGTGAGTAATCACATAGATCAGAAAGGCTCTTAGTAGCTGCATTCACTGGGAACTTAGCTAAGCAAGCGCGGGCTTTTTCAGCTTCTTTTCTTGCAAACTCAAGCGTGTAATCGAGCGCGCCAGAAGTGCGAACAGCATCAAGAACTTCATTAAAAAATTCTTCTGTGAGCTCTTCTTCTCTTTCGATTGCGTGTTTTGCCAATGCTTTTTGCTTTGGAGTACCGTTTTCTAGTAGATAAATGAGCGGCAAAGTTGGTTTACCTTCTCTCAAATCATCGCCAGCATTTTTACCCATTTGTTCGGCGTCCGCTGTGTAATCAAGCCAATCATCCATGATTTGGAATGCAATACCAATATGTTTACCGTAATTAGCAGCTGCTTCAATTTCGGAAGGAGATGCACCAGCAATTAACGCACCAAGTTCGGTAGATGCTTCAAATAATTTAGCGGTTTTAAATAGAATGACTTCTAAGTAACGAGCTTCGTCCACATCTGGATCATGCATATTGAGAAGTTGAAGAACTTCACCTTCAGCGATGGTGTTTGTTGCAACTGCCAATATTTCCATGACTTTTAGTATTCCGGGGGCCACCATCATTTGGAAAGCTCTGGAATATAAAAAATCACCTACAAGAACACTAGCAGCATTTCCAAAAACAGCATTAGCAGTTTTTCTACCACGTCTGAGGTCGGATTCATCTACGACATCATCGTGAAGCAGTGTGGAAGTGTGAATAAACTCAATAACGGCAGCTAATTCATG
>CAZEHN010000007.1:0-69342 GCA_964511855.1 uncultured Polynucleobacter sp.
CCCTTCCTACAGATTTACGCTTCTTACTTGAAGTTGTAGCAAGAGCATGTAAATCAATCAGTAATGCAGTCAACCAAGGGGCCTTAAGTGATATTCTGGGATCTGCTGGAAGCGGCAATGTGCAAGGCGAAACTCAACAAAAATTGGATATCCTTGCAAACGATATTCTGCTAGAAGCCAATGAATGGGGTGGTCATTTAGCCGCCATGGCTTCTGAAGAAATGGAAACGATTCATGAAATCCCGAATCGCTACCCTCAAGGCGAATACCTACTATTATTTGATCCACTTGACGGCTCTTCCAATATCGATGTCAACGTTTCTATCGGAACAATTTTTTCGGTATTAAAGAAACCTTCAAATTCAAGCGCTGTAACTGAGCAAGACTTTCTTCAGCCCGGCACTGAACAAGTGGCGGCAGGTTATGCCTTATATGGCCCTCAAACAATTCTTGTATTAACAACTGGCAATGGCGTCAACATGTTTACCCTTGACAGACAACAAGGTTCATTCGTACTAACAAAATCAAACGTACAAATTCCTGAAGATACAAAAGAATTTGCCATCAATATGTCCAATATGCGGCATTGGGATGCACCGATTAGCAAATATGTAGAAGAGTGCCTAGCGGGCAGCACTGGTGCTCGTAAAAAAGATTTCAATATGAGATGGATTGCATCGATGGTTGCTGACGTACATCGAATTCTTACTCGTGGTGGTATTTTCATGTATCCATGGGATAAACGCGATCCAAATAAACCAGGTAAGTTACGTTTAATGTATGAAGCTAATCCTATGAGTTTCCTAGTTGAACAGGCAGGTGGCATGTCAATTAACGGTAAAGAGCGGATCATGTCAATTCAACCTAAACAACTTCATGAACGCATCTCAGTCATACTTGGCTCTAAAAATGAGGTTGCTGTGGTTAATAAGTACTATCAAGAATCGTAATTAATCATTTCATAAGAAGAATAAAGGCCAGTTTCGCTGGCCTTTATTTTTTACTCATTAGCTTAAAAATTAACTAATTAACTCTTCAATTTTTCTATATTTTCTGTTTTGAGATATTGCCGTTGAATGGCAGGTAAGGTTGCCTAGGTATGTACTAACACCATTTTTTAAATGTGGATTACCTCTAATTGCTTCTCTAAAACCCTTTTCTGCCAACTCTAAAACAAATGGGAAAGTTGCATTTGTAAGTCCAAGTGTCGATGTTCTAGGAACCGCTCCAGGCATATTCGCCACGCAATAATGAGTTACATCATTAATTTTAAAAATAGGATCATCATGCGTTGTTGGAATTGAAGTTTCAAAGCAACCTCCTTGATCAATTGCAACATCAACCAATACCGACCCCACCTTCATCATTTCTACATGCTGTCGAGTTAAAAGTTTAGGGGCAGATGCGCCAGGGATCAAAACACCACCAATCACTACATCTGCTTTAGTAAATAATTCGTCGAGAAGGGTTGGGGTAGAAAATCTTGTTTGAATACGGTTGCCATATAAACAATCTAATTCTTTAAGTCTATCTATGTTTTTATCAACAATCGTTACATAGGCTTGCATGCCAATAGCCATTTGAAGAGCATTACTACCGACAACCCCTGCCCCCAAAATAACAACATTCGCAGAGTTCACACCAGGAATACCGGACATTAAAATCCCGCTACCCCCGTGCGATTTCTCTAGAAAATGTGCGGCAGCCTGTATTGACATCCGTCCAGCGACTTCACTCATCGGTGCAAGTAAAGGTAGATTCCCCTTATTTGATGTCACTGTCTCATAAGCAATAGCAATAACCTCTGCGTCTATCAGATCGTTAGTCTGCTCGACATCTGGAGCCAAATGCAAGTAGGTAAATAATATTTGACCAGGCCTGAGTTGATCTCTTTCTGACTTTTGAGGTTCTTTTACTTTTACAATCAACTCAGCATCAGAAAATATTTCCTGAGCAGTCTCTACAATTCTTGCTCCCATGTATCGATAGTGAATATCTTCAAACCCAATCCCACTTCCCGCACCAGATTGAACATAAACTTGATGACCCAAAGTTGTTAATTGATATACATTAGCTGGCGTTAAACCAACTCTAAATTCTTTATTTTTAATCTCTTTTGGTACTCCAATAATCATTTTTCATTACCTTTCTTTTTATTTTTCTGATGCAACCCACAAATGAAATAAATAACAATCAGAAAAATCAAGATTGGGGGGCCTACGTATAAAGCAACTCTAGTTTGTTCATTCCATCCCATTAGGACTACAACCAAAGCTATAAATGCCAATGCCAACCACGACGCATAAGGCCACCAAATACTTTTGTAATTTAGATTTGTTACATCGTTCGAGGAAATATGTTTTCTGAATTTAAGCTGAGTCACCAAAATGGCAACCCAAACAAATAATCCAATCAACGTCACTGCAGCTGTTGCCCATTGAAATGCTTTTTCAGGAACAAAATAATTCAGCAAGATACCAACCATAGGTACTAACACGGTTGCAATAACAGCTCGAGATGGCACACCGGTAGCTGATAGATTTGACATGTTTTTAGGTGCATAACCATTCAGCGACAATCCATATAAGAGTCGACCGCCACTAAAAATTCCTGCATTGCAAGATGATAGTGCCGCTGTAATGACTACAAAGTTAATAATCCCTGCAGCCTCTCTTAGACCAATTCGCTCAAACATTGAAACAAATGGACTCCCCTGATTACCAACTTCATTCCAAGGAAAGATGGCCAAAATAACAAATAAGGCGCCACCATAAAAAATCAAAATGCGCCAAGCTAATGAATCTATTGCCATTGGTATTGTTTTCTTAGGCTCTTGAGCTTCACCTGCAGACAAGCCAATCATTTCTATACCGACATATGCAAAAACAACCATCTGCAATGAGAATAAAAATCCAGTAATCCCATTAGGGAAAAATCCCCCATGTTGCCAAAGATTACCAATCCCAAGTGCAACACCCCCATTGGTATAACCAAAGAAAATGACTGAGCAACCCATTAATATCATCGCCACAATTGCAATGACTTTGATTAAAGCAAACCAGAATTCAAACTCACCAAATAAACGAACTGCAATGAAATTAATTCCACCCATTAAAGCCAATGAACTTAATGCCCATACCCATTGAGGCATATCAGGGAACCACATACCCATATAAATTCCAACGGCAGTCACCTCTGCGATACCGACGACCACCCAATAGGTCCAATACCCCCAACCTACTAGATATCCTGCTAATGGGCCAACATACTCGTTTGCGTAATGAGCAAAAGAACCGGCTACGGGATTATGTACAGCCATCTCCCCCAAGGCTCTTAGAACAATAAATGCAATTAATCCAGCAATTAAATATCCCAACAAAATAGAAGGACCAGCTAACTGAATAGCTGTTGCCGACCCCAAAAACAATCCGACCCCAATGGTTGAACCTAAGGCCATTAATCGAATATGCCTAGCTTGCAAATGCCGCTTTAAATTGGGTTCACTTATACCCGTCTTGCTACCCTCTTGTTGAGGATTTAATGAATCGATATTCACTTTGAAACTCCTGTTGCAGTCGATATTGACTGTCGGAGTCTAAAAAAGTGCGGAGGTGATGACTAGTATTTAAAAGTATTGAAAATATCAATACTTACTAAATTCACAAATACTAATTTGAAGTTTTCTTTTGGAATCAATCACAAAGGATTTTTAAAATAAGAATGGACTACAAAAGATTAAGCCCATTCCTACAGAAAAATAATTGATGAATTATGGCTTTGTGACTTTACTCAAATAATCTAGGGACTCTTCCACTTGATCAATTAAGATGAGACACAAATCATTGGGCTGAAGTTTATTTAATGCAGTATCGATTGCCAAAAATTCTCCACGAATCTCTTCGATATTTTTTGTTTTCTTAGCCCCATCAAGTCCTTGACGTAATAACTCAAGCACTTCACCATCTTCTCGACCTCGTTGACATTGATCTTGGTAAAGAACTACTGAATCAAAAGCCTCACCTAAGATGCGAGTTTGCTGGCGAATGTCTTCATCCCTACGATCCCCAGCACCACTAATCACCACATATCGCTGATTTGCCGGAATAGAATTGGTCGCATTAACCAATGCTCTAATTGCATCTGGATTGTGACCATAATCTGCAATGACTGTTGCACCATTGTGCTTAAACATATTAAAACGGCCAGGTACAGTTTTTGCATCACTAACAAAAGTTCCCAAACCCAAATGAATCTTTTCCCAAGCAATGTCCAAAGCCCATGCCGCAGCGATCGATGCCATCGCATTCTCGATCTGGAATCCCAAGCGACCTTCATCTGTTAGCGGGATTGCCGATAACTTAAATCTCTCAACCACCTTAATACCTTGAGCTGCAACAATCGCATCATCCTGCACATATACAACTCGTTTACCTTGAGCCCTATGTGTTGAGATTGTAGGGTTATGAGGATCCTTAGCAAAATAAGTAATACCGCCAGAACAGGCTTTAGCCATCTTAACAACCATCGGATCAGCTGCATTTAAAACAGCCATTCCAGTAGTTGCAACGTTTTGCACAATAACCCGCTTAACAACCGCCAAATCCTCAACCGTATGAATAAAACTTAATCCTAAGTGATCGCCCTCACCAATATTAGTAACAACTGCAACCTGACAACGATCGAAGCCCAACCCTTCTCTTAGCACACCGCCTCGGGCTGTTTCAAAAACAGCCGCATCAACATCCGGATGAGTCAACACATTACGAGCACTCTTAGGACCACTGCAATCACCTGTATCTATCCTGTGGTCATCAATATAAACACCATCCGTGCTAGTCATGCCAACACGATTACCCTCTTGCTTTAATAAATGAGCGATCAAACGAACGGTCGTTGTTTTGCCATTTGTTCCCGCTACAGCAACTACAGGAATTCTTCCATCCTCACCCAATGGGAACATTGACTCAACAATTGCCTCGCCAACAGGACGACTCTTTCCGTATGATGGATTCAAATGCATACGCAAACCAGGTGCTGCATTGACTTCAACAATACCTCCACCCTGATCTTCTAGTGGCTTATAGACAGCCTCACAAACAACGTCTACGCCACAAATATCTAAACCAACCATTTGAGCTGCAGCTACGGCACTTGCTGCCATATCAGGATGCACATCATCAGTTACATCAGTCGCGCTTCCGCCTGTACTTAAGTTAGCGTTATTGCGCAAAATGACACGGACTCCACGCGCCGGCACAGAATCAACCGTTAGGGATTGCTCAGCCAATGTTGCTAAAGCGATATCATCCAAACGGATTTTGGTTAATGAAGTTGCATGACCATCGCCTCGCAATGGATCTTTATTTACTTCATGTACTAATTCTTTAATTGAACTTGCACCATCCCCAATAACTTGAGGCGGATCACGACGCGCTGCTGCAACTAATTTATTACCAACAACTAGAAGCCTAAAATCACTTCCCGGTAAATATCTTTCAACAATAATGTCAGAGCCATAATTTTGCGCAACAGCAAAAGCTGCTCTAACCTGAGCTTCTTCTCGAATATTTACTGCGACACCCTTACCTTGATTACCATCCAAAGGCTTAATGACAACTGCACCACCTAGCTCCTGCGCAGCTCTCCATGCGTCATCCGCGTTATCTACAACTTTCCCCAAAGGCACCGAAACACCAGCCGCGTGAAGCAATTCTTTTGTTAATTCCTTATCCTGCGCAATAGACTCAGCAATCGCACTCGTATCACTTGTTTCAGCAGCTTGAATTCTTTTTTGACGACTTCCCCAACCAAACTGAACCATACTACCTTCAGTCATTCGACGGTACGGAATACCTCTTTGAACTGCAGCTTGAACAATTGATCCTGTGCTTGGACCTAGACGGACATCCTCATCCAATACAGATAACTGTGTCAGTGCATCCTGCAAATCAAATGGCTGGTCATTTTTAGCAGCATCAATCAATTCAAAGGCAAGTTCAAATGCTAATCGCCCAACAGACTCTTCACTATATTCAACAACAACTTGATAAATACCATCTTCAATTGTTTGAACAGTTCGACTAAAAGTTACAGGGCAGCCTGCTTGAGCCTGAAGACCCAAAACAACATGCTCAACGACGTGTGCAATTGAAATAACTTCATTGTGACCACCCATTCGCATTAATCTTAAATGAGGGAATCTAGCTCTAAGCCTATCTTCAAACCCTGCAATTGAATCGATTAAACGCTCATTCGAATCGCATGAAATGATTGCTTCTAAGGCAGTATGTCTACTCCACAGATTAGGCCCACGAAGAGCTCGAATAAAGTTAACTTCCAATTAAGACTCCGACTTTTCAGGAGAAAAGGTTTCAATACCCGCTTCAATTAAAGTAAATGGCAAATTTAAAGCCCAAGCTGTTCCAACCGCAGCTAATGTGTTGTAGATTCTCTCAGAAGGAATATCACCCCTAGTATATGCGGATGAAGATAATGCAATCTTCCAAAGAGTTTCCTGACCGTGGCGAACAATGATCTCATCATGATTAGCAATTACGGCTTTCCCATTTTCAGCTAAGTGCTTAACTAAAACTGGATTATCAATATTCGTACTAAAGAAAATAACTTCACCATCGCAAAGCTCTTCCATTTCTGCAACCATTGAGTCATCTGCATTTAAAACGCCCGTGCCAGTTGGAAGTACAACATCAATCTGCGTTCTATACACAGTAAACAATTGTTTTTCTTCAACAATAGCGTTATCCGGAAAAAACTCTTCTTTATTTATGTTCATCACCACACCAACTTGGCAACGATCATAAGCTAATCCTTGATTAAGGATAACGTCAGCACCATTCTCAATTACTGCAGCTTCAACAGCTCTGTTTAGCAAAGTTCTTCGCGCGTTAGCCCAATTAGCTGAATCTTTTTTCTCAACCAATTTTTGATTGAAATACAAACCCTGACTACTAGCCAAACCAACGTAGTAATTTGCGAGTCGCAAGAAGTGTGCGCACAATTGAGCAACCGGAGTTTTTCCTTTTGATCCTGAAATTCCAATCACTGGAATCCTAAAATCAACACCTTGCGGGAACAAATGATCAACAATAGCTTTGCCTACTGGTTGAGGTGTCCCACTTGCAGGCTTCAGATGCATTAACAGTCCAGGCCCAGCATTAACTTCAACGATAGCTGCACTTTGTTGATCAAATGGCTTTGAAATATCTTGAGCTACTAAATCAACACCAGCAATATCTAAACCAACAATTCTTGCCGCTAACGCAACCTGCTTAGCAAGTTCCGGATGTACTCTATCAGTGACATCAAAGGCCACATTTCCGTTGCGCTGAATTAATACCTCTTGTCCTGCAGCAGGTACACTTTGAGCCGTCATTTTTTGGCGCGTCAACTCTAATCTCACTGCAGAATCAATCTTCGCTAGATTCAACGGAAACTCTTCTGTGCTTCCTCGACGTGGATCTGAATTAATTTGAGATTCAATTAATTCAATAACCGTTTGCTTGCCATCACCCACAACCCAAGCCGCCTCACCTTTTGCTGCTGCAACAACCCTATCTCCAACCACAAGTAAGCGGTGCTCATCGCCAAGAATGAATTTTTCAACAATAACTGCACTACCTTCATCAACCGCCACTTTATAAGCCGCTTCAATTTCTTCCTGCGTATTTAAGTTAGTGAATACGCCACGTCCGTGATTGCCATCTTTAGGCTTAACAACCACAGGTACCCCTAGATCCTGAGCTATTTCCCAAGCCTCCTCTGGTGACTCAACTAAATATCCTTTAGGCACTGGAATTCCGGCTGCTGACAATAAGCTTTTCGTTAAATCTTTATCTCTTGAAACACTTTCAGCAATTGCACTAGTTCCGTCAGTTTCAGCAGTCCAAATACGCCTTTGTTTTGCCCCATAACCTAGTTGGACTAAGTTTCCTGTAGATAATCGAATAGAAGGAATAACTCGCTCTTCTGCAGCAACTACGATACACGCAGTACTTGGCCCCAAATACAGATCATCCGTCATATCTCGCAAACGCTGAATCGCTGCTTGCAAATCAAATTCGCGATCTTGAATTAGTGCCAACAACAAATCCCTAGCTTCGAACAAAGCAGAACGAGTAACCTCTTCATGAAACGCACTAACAACAACTTTATAGACGCCACGTTTTGTTGTTTCTCTAGCTTTACCAAAACCACCAGGCAAACCCGCTAAGTTCTGAATCTCTAGGGTTAGGTGCTCAAGAATATGCCCCGGCCAAGTGCCTTCTTCAACTCGTTTAAGAAAACCGCCACGTTCTTCATAACTACATCTATGCTCAATCAAGCTTGGCAAAGCTTTACAAAGGCGCTCATAAAAACCGGGGATCTTATCCGATGGATAGTCCTCTAACTCACCAATATCAACCCATGCTTCAATTGCTGGGGGGTATGTCCAAATACTTGGGCCACGCAAATACTTGATATCAAGAATTTCAATGGTCTTATCAATTAACTGAGGCATGCGTTATCGCTTAGAGGGACTTGTAATTATTAGGGTTAAAAGTGCAAAAACTGATAAATTTGTAATTAGGTTTATTTTATTAGGATAACGCCAGCCTAAGGGAAAAGTTGACATTTTGAGCAATAAAACCCCGTTTTGCTTCCCAAAATGCCATTTTCAATAAAAAAGGGGTGAAAATTACCCCAAATAACGAAAAACAAGCTCCGCTATACTTATAAGCAATAATGAATAAAGAGACTTCGGCTCACCCTCCTAAAGTACCGCATCGATGGCAGGCAACCCTAGAAAATAAACTAGGTCCTGACTCCAATTTGCACAACATTCAAGCATGGGTCGAACTTGATCTTGATGCCAACATGTTTTTTGGCAAAGGATTGCTTGTGCTTTGGGCAAATCGACTAGACTGGTTTGATGACTCAGGTGGGACACAATCTTGGGAACTAAAGTCCGACTTTGCTTTAAGCCACTTTGATCATGCAGGCGTCGGCCACCTACAACTTAATTCAAAAGAACAAAAACTAGGGCTTTGGCACCACACCTTAGGCTTAAATACTCAGATTTCAAGGTTCCAAAGACAGTTTCAAAGTACTGTCGATCAACTCAATAACGCCACATTAGTCAAGAGTTCTCACGCACATTTGGAAAAAGTTGATTACTGCCCAATGTGTCAAAGCGTACTACCCCCTAATCAGGAGTCATGCACAAACTGCGAATCTGAAACAGAGACACCGCCATCAACCTGGACACTATTTCTACTCTGGCGATTTGCTAAGCCATATCAAAACCAATTAATCCTTGGATTTATCCTAACGCTTGCTGCAACTGCAGCTACCTTAGTGCCACCCTACCTAACCATGCCCCTCATGGATAACGTATTAATTCCTTACCAAAAAGGGCAACCCATTGATTACATGCTTGCTGGCGAATATCTTGGAGCACTTTTATTTGCCGCCTTGATTGCATGGGGACTTGGCTGGTGGCGCACATACTTACTAGCCCTAGTCAGCGAACGAATTGGTGCTGACTTACGAACAAAAACGTATGAGCATCTACTAACACTTTCACTTGAATATTTCGGTGGCAAACGCACTGGCGATCTTATTACTCGTATAGGTAATGAAACAGACCGCATTTGCGTCTTCCTATCCCTTCATCTTCTGGATTTTGCGACCGACGTTTTAATGATCATTATGACAGCCACTATTTTGGTCAGCATTGATCCATGGCTGGCATTAGTGACTCTTGTTCCGCTTCCTTTTATTGCCTGGATGATCCATATCGTTCGCGATAAGTTACGACACGGCTTTGAAAAAATCGATCGAATTTGGTCTGAAGTTACAAATGTGCTGGCCGACACCATTCCAGGCATTCGCGTCGTCAAAGCCTTTGCTCAAGAAAATAGAGAATCCACGCGCTTCAGAGAAGCTAATAGTCACAACCTTGCGATTAACGATCGCGTTAATCGTGTGTGGTCACTCTTCTCTCCAACGGTCACGCTTTTAACTGAAGTAGGTCTATTAATTGTTTGGGCCTTCGGTATCTGGCAAGTTGCTCATGAAAAAATAACAGTGGGCGTTTTAACCGCCTTCCTAGCTTATATCAGCCGCTTTTATATTCGCCTAGACTCAATGAGCAGAATCGTTTCATTGACTCAAAAAGCTGCCGCTGGCGCCAAACGAATTTTTGATATTTTGGATCATGTTTCTAGTGTCCCAGATTCACCAAATCCTGTAAAAATAGAAAAAGTGGAGGGGCGAATTGAACTTAGAAACGTCGGCTTTAGATATGGGAATCGAGCAGTCACTAAAGGTATTAATTTAGAAATTAAGCCCGGCGAAATGATTGGCCTAGTAGGTCATAGCGGTTCAGGCAAAAGTACTTTAGTTAATTTGATTTGTAGATTCTATGACGTTAGTGAGGGCTCAATCCTTATTGATGGCGTTGATATTCGTTCAATCGCAATTCCTGAGTTTAGAAAATATTTTGGCCTCGTCTTACAAGAACCCTTCTTGTTTTTCGGAACAATCGCAGACAACATTGCGTATGGAAAACCAGGCGCAACTAGAAAAGAGATTATCGAAGCTGCAAGAGCAGCTAATGCCCATGAATTCATTTTACGTTTGCCGCTTGGCTATGACTCTCTCGTTGGAGAACGAGGCCAATCACTCTCAGGCGGTGAGCGTCAGCGTATCTCAATTGCCAGGGCACTGCTAATTAATCCAAGAATCTTAGTTCTTGATGAAGCAACCTCATCAGTTGATACAACCACTGAAAAAGAAATTCAAAAAGCACTGGACAATTTAGTTCAAGGTCGCACAACAATCGCAATTGCACACCGCCTTTCCACCCTAAGAAAAGCTGATCGCCTCATCGTTTTGGACAAAGGTGAAATCATTGAAGTCGGCAACCACGATGAACTCATGGCCACTAAAGGCGCCTACTACAAACTATATCAAGCACAAGCCAGACATGCCGCAGAGATTGCTGGAGAAGCCAGTATTGAGGAAGATGCGCAATGACATTCAAATTAGAAATTGATGCTTACGGCACATTAAATTTTATTGATGACACTGGCGCTCGCCACATCAACATTAGGCCAGTTAGAACCTTTCCAATCTCAGAACCAAACGGCGCCCTCTCTTTAATGAGTCATGACGGCAAAGAATTAGCTTGGTTTGATTCATTAGAGTCAATCGACCTAGCTTATAAAGAAATCATTCTCAAATCTTTAGCAGAGACTGAATTCATGCCAGTGATCGAAAAAATTTCTAAAGTTTCCTCATTCGCAACTCCAAGCATTTGGGACATTAAAACTGACCGCGGCAACACTCGCCTCAAATTAAAAGGGGAAGAGGATATTAGACGAATTACAAGGGAGACCTTGTTGATTACCGATGCCCATGGTATTCAGTATCTGATTCGAAATACAAATGAACTTGATAAAGTCAGTAAAAAAATCTTAGATAGATTCTTGTAAATTTATTTCCGTAATAAATTTAAAATTTCAGCGGCCGCTGAAAAGCCAAAACTTGCTGTAACAGTTACTGCCGAGCCATAACCTGAGCAAGCAAGCCCTCCTTGTGCAACTCCACTTCTTGGCTCTTCAGAATAGACTGCGCGCACTCGCATTTTCTTTTTAGGATCTTTTTCAAATCCATAGTCTTTTCTCAATTTAGCCCGAATCTTAGACAAAAGAGGGTCTTGCGTTGTTCGACTTAAATCTTCCACAGCTATCCGAGTTGGATCCATCTTTCCGCCAGCAGCCCCACTCATCACAAAAATCGCATGATGTTTTTTTGCCCAAACCGCTAAAGCAACTTTACTTAACAATGCGTCCGTCGCATCTAGAACTGCCACCCCCTTTGGCAACAATTCATTAACATTTTCAGGAGTTAAAAAATCATCAATTTGATGAATTACCAACGCAGGATTAATCGCTTTAAGGCGATCCGTCATTGCGACCACCTTAGATTTCCCATACTCCCCATCTAATGCATGTAATTGGCGATTGGTATTACTAAGCCCAATATGATCAAAATCTATAAGAGTTAATGTACCAATAGCACTTCTTGCCAAAGCTTCAGCCGCCCACGAACCCACCCCACCCAGACCAACCACTACTACATGCGCTTGCTGGAATTTCTCCATACTTTCAGGGCCATATAGTCGAGCAACACCTCCCAATCGACGCTCTTCTTGAGAACTTTCAATTGGGTTAACAGGATCTAGTTGTGTAGAGGGATGACTCATGTTTAATGTGTGGATATACTGAGATTATGAGCAAATTATCAGATTTACGTAAAACTTACTCACGCGATAGTCTATCCGAGTCTGAGGCAAGACCCAACCCTATCGAACAATTTAATCATTGGTTTGAGCAAGCCAGCCAAGCTGAATGCCCTGAACCCAATGCCATGACAGTTGCATCCGCTAGCAAGGAAGGCATTCCAAGTGCTCGAGTAGTTTTACTCAAAGATGTTGATGAGCGCGGCTTCATATTTTTCTCTAATTATCAAAGTCATAAGGGTCGCGAACTAATTTCAAATCCCCACGCAGCATTACTCTTTCATTGGCATGAATTAGAACGTCAAGTTCGCATCGAGGGGTCTGTAGAAAAACTACCTGAAAATGAGAGTGATGACTATTACGCCTCTCGTCCCCTAGATTCAAGAATAGGTGCATGGGCATCGCCTCAAAGTGAAGTTATTGCTAGCAGAACAACGCTCATCAAAAATGCTGCTGAATACGGGCTTAAATTCGGTTTAAACCCACCACGTCCCCCTCATTGGGGAGGCTTTCTAGTCAAACCTAAACGAATCGAATTTTGGCAAGGTAGACCCTCTCGACTTCACGACCGAATTCTTTATCGACTTGAGAATGATCAATGGGTCATTGAACGATTAGCACCTTAATCTACTCAAGGGGCATTATTTATTAAAAGCTAGTCAGCTTGCTTTCGTTTTGACTGAAATTTTTGCCTAAATTTAGATAATTTTGGCGCAATCACCGCTAAGCAATAACCTTGATAAGGATGTGTTGCATAGTAATTCTGATGATATGCCTCCGCTGGGAAGAAAGTCGGGGCCATTTCAATTTCAGTCACAATTCGATCTGGAAAAGCATTTGCAAATTCAAGTTCATTAACAATCGTTTGTGCAATTTTGTATTGATCTTGATCATTGGCGTAAATAACCGATCGATATTGCGTTCCAACATCATGCCCTTGCCGATTTAAGGTAGTTGGATCATGAATCACAAAGAAAACTTCCAATAAATCTCTATAAGTGATCAAACTGGGATCAAACTTAATACGCACAACCTCTGCATGACCTGTTTGACCGCCACATACAGCCTCATAGGTGGGATTAGGATCTTGACCGCCAGCATAGCCCGATACAACCTCAACAACCCCCTCAAGCTCTTGATAAACTGCTTCTAGACACCAAAAACATCCTCCACCAAGGATCGCCACTTGTTGTTCTGAAGCGTTAGAATTACTTAAATCCATTTATAACCTCAATCCTTATGAATCCTTTGTTATTTGATTTCGACGAAATTAAAAAAGCCTACCTGCATGAACCAAACCCGTCGTTTGAAACACGCTGCGAAAGAATTAATCGCATTGTTCAAATGATCGATGAGAATGAAGAAAATCTGTGCAAAGCAGTTTTCGCCGATTTTGGTCAGCGTAACATGATTGAGACTAGATTTGCAGAGCTTTCAATGATTAAGCAATCTGCTAAGTTCATGATCAGCAATCTAAAAGAATGGATGAAGCCCATCAATGTTGAAACGCCATTTCATTTAAAACCAAGCAAAAGCGCGCTAATTCCCCAATCAAAAGGTGTTGTTGGAATTATGAGCCCTTGGAATTACCCGTTGCAACTAGCACTCATACCAGCAATTGCTGCCTTTGCAGCAGGGAATCGAATCTGGCTAAAACCTTCCGAAAGGTCACCTCGTACATCAGGCTATTTAGCGTCATTAATTACACAATACTTTCATCCAAGCGAATTTTCAGTTACCTGCGGGGATGGCGAAGTAGCAGCTCAATTTTCAGCACTTCCATTTGATCACCTCCTATTTACTGGAAGTACCGCGACCGGCAAAGTAGTCATGCGCGCTGCAGCTGACAATCTAACACCCCTCACCCTAGAGCTTGGCGGTAAATCTCCTTGCATCATTGATCCAACTACTAAGTTGTCAGATGCTGCAAGCCGCATTATTTACGGGAAATTATTAAATGCTGGTCAGACATGTATCGCGCCCGATTATTTAATTGCTCCAAATACGCAAATTAACGAATTAATCGATCAGTTAAAAAAATCTGCTCAACGTATGTTTACTAAAAGCGAGGATTTAACCTTCCCAATTGATGATCGACAATTAGCTCGTTGGCAACATTTAGTCGCAGATGCAACTCAAAAAGGCGCGACTGCAATACAACTCTTTGAATCTAACCAACTACCAGGACAGCCATTTATACCAACACTTATTTTGAATCCTTCAAGCGATTCAAATTTAATGCGGGAAGAAATTTTTGGACCAATCCTACCAATCATTGGCTACGATCAAATTGAAGAAGTAGTTCAATTTATTAATCGCTATGAGCATCCACTAGCACTTTATTGGTTTGGCAAATCTAAAGAGAATCTTAAATACATTCTTGAAATGACGCATGCAGGTGGCGTCACAATTAATGACACACTCTTACATCTAGCCAATGAACATCTTCCATTTGGCGGCATTGGAGCTAGCGGTATGGGGGCTTACCATGGAAAATTTGGGTTTGACGCATTCACCCACTACAAGCCTGTATTTAAAAATAATGCTTGGTTAGGCATGAGAGCACTTTCAGGAACTAAATTACTTCACCCACCCTACGGTAAAAAAATTGAGTCTCTAATTAAATTTTTAAATCGAAAATAAATTGTCTTTAAGTTGATTGCTGCTTATCTAAGTTGCAATCAACTTAATCCCAAATCCGGCAAAAATAAAGCCAACTAAAATCATTCCAAGTGCAGCAAGTTTCGCTTTTTCATGAAAAGCTCTCGAGAGAGTTGCCCCAGCAATAATCAACGTTGATAAATAAATCATACTTATAACTTGCAAAACTGATCCCAATATGAAAAAAGCTAATCCTGGAAATTCAGCATGCGGATCAACAAATTGAGTAAAAAATGAAATGAAAAAGAATATTGCTTTAGGGTTGGTTAATGACAAACCCAATGCTGCTTTTGTTGGATGAACCCCCTCAAAGCGATTTTTCAAGGTAGTGGACTGCTCTTGATGCCTAACTTCTTTCGAAGTTCTCCACTTAGATATCCCCGCCTGAATTAAGCCCCAACCAATCCATGCCAAATACACGGCCCCCACCCATCTCAAACCGAAATAGAGTATTGGAAATGATTTAAGCATTGCAGTTGCACCAGTCGCTGCGGCCAACATTAGTAGCGCATCTCCAACAAATACCCCTAGTGCTGCCAAAGCCCCAAAATACCAACCCTTTTTAGCGGCAGTTGCCAAAACATATAGGGAATTAGGGCCTGGGAGAAGGATAATAGCTACCGTACCAAGCAAAAATTGGCCAAAATTACTGATCCCGAAAGCGGCAAATAAAGAAATTTCCATAAATAACTAGTGCAAACCCTAATATTGTGTGGGACAATACACAAGTTGTATTTATACATCGTCCCCAGCACTGTTGACCAGTTTCTTCCGATAAATCGGAAAGTCTGCCAGTCTTAATGACGTAGCCGCATTTTGGATACTACGAGTTTGACGTTAAATAAACTCCTCTTTTATCAATAAGCACCTGTAAATCATCTTTAAGTTGATTTAATTAAAGCGCCTACTCCAAATGTTGATGGTCGATGCCTTTTGACCACCCGCGTCGATTAATTGCCTTTTAAGGCTTGACGCAAACTTTGGAGACGCCTTTAACGAGGCGGTTATGTATGTCTGTTCGTTTTGAAGATCTTAATTTAGCTAAACCATTACTTGATGCCACTCAGGCATTAGGCTTTGCCAACGCAACCCCAGTTCAGGAGTCTGTATTCCCTGCAGCTATGGCTGGTGGCGACCTTATGGTTAGCAGCCAAACTGGTAGCGGTAAAACCGTTGCCTTTCTTTTACCAACTCTACAAAAAATCATTGAGGGCAACCCAAATGGCAAACCTGTTCCTGCACGTGCAGAGCCACAGGTTCTTGTTCTTTGCCCAACTCGTGAATTAGCTCAACAAGTTGCCGCTGATGCGATCGATTTAGTGAAATTCACTAAAGGCATTCGTATTGCAACTGTTATGGGCGGCATGCCTTACGGTAAACAAATTGCTCAGATTCGTGGTGCAACGATTGTTGTTGCAACACCTGGCCGTTTATTAGACCTTAACGATAGCCGTGCAATTCGTTTAGATAAAGTTAAACAACTAATTGTTGATGAAGCTGATCGCATGTTGGACCTAGGCTTTGCCGACGACTTAGAAGCAATTCATTCACGCTGCGAAATCAGAGAACAAACATTAATGTTCTCTGCAACATTCGCGCCTCGCATCATGGAATTAGCATCTAACCTCATGAATGATCCAACCCGCATTGAGCTTGCTCATGCAGGAGACGTTCATAGCAACATTACTCAAACAATGCACTGGGCCGATAACATGGCTCATAAACATAAATTGTTAAACCACTGGCTGTCAGATCCAACTCTTGATCAAGCAGTTGTTTTTGCTAGCACTCAAATTGAAAGCGAAAACATTGCCGAAGCACTCCGTGCGGACGGCCATGAAGCAAGTGCACTTCACGGTGCAATGCCTCAAGCAGTTCGGAATCGTCGCTTGGATTCCTTACGCAAAGGCAATACAAAGATTCTTGTAGCTACTGACGTTGCTGCACGTGGTATTGACGTCCCAACAATCAGTCATGTGATTAATTTCGGTCTTCCAATGAAACCAGAAGACTACACGCACCGTATAGGTCGTACAGGCCGCGCTGGCCGCAATGGTGTTGCAATTACGATTGCACAACATAGCGAACGAGTAAAAATTCGTGCGATTGAACGATTCACACAACAAACACTAACACCTTCAATCATCCCTGGACTTGAGCCAACTGAAAAAGCACAACGCTCCGGTGGCAATGACAGACGCCCTGGCGGCGGAAGATCAGGCGGTGGTCGAGGTGGATATAGTGGACGTTCTAATGGCGGCCGCTCTGGTGGTTTCGGCGGAGGTCGCTCAAGCGGCCCTCGCTTTGCTGATCAACCTGAACGCTCTTCAGCACCACGCCACTCGGAACACAATGAAAGACCAGCCCCTCGTGGCGAGTTTGGTGGAGCACCTAAGTCATCCGGATTTAACAACGGTGGCGATAAGAAATATGGAAAAGGTCAACGTAGCGAACAACGTTTCTCAGGAAGATCTGAAGGTGGTTATCGTGAAGGTAGTCGCGAAAGTGGATCTCGTGAAGGCTACAAAGGCGAAGGTTTCAAGAGTTCAGCATTTGGAGATTTTTCCAAACCACGCTCAAGTAAGCCAGCAGGTTCACACTCAAAACCAGGTGGGTCATTTGGTAAGCCAAGTAGCTCATTCTCGAAACCAAGCGGTTCATTTGGCAAACCTGGAGGCGGTTTTGGTGGCAAACCAAAATCAGGTCGCTCTACCAGAACACCTAATTTCTAATAAATTCATTTAGAAGAGGTTCATAAAAAAACGCACTGAAAAGTGCGTTTTTTTACATTAACAATTTTACAGCTGCTTTGTAATGCTGAGCCGCCTCATCAACTTCTTCAAGCTGCTCATTCACCACCGAAAGCTCTATATGCGCTAGGGCTTGCATATGTTTATCCGCCCTAGGAGCCTTAACAACCTGACCTAAGCTTGACTTAGCCTTACCCCATAATGCTTGCTCAACACACAAACGACCGAGTGCCAAATGAAGGGCGGGGTCTGCTGGATTCTTTATTAACCAAGATTCAATTTTTCTAATTAACTGTAGAACACTCTCGGATTTACGCTCATTTTGTTCCACACAACCCGGATAGATCTCCAATAATTGAGTATCAAGGTTTTTATCCAATAGCTCTTCAAGAATTTCTCTTGCTTGATTTTTATCCCCAACACGAATAAACGCTTGAGCGAAAATTTTTACAATTCCAGAAGTACTTCGATCTTGATTGGATAACTCACGCCATTTATTCCGCAATAAAGCAGATGTAAGATCTTTTCTTTCAGCAAAATGAGTCAATGCCTCTTGTATTCTGGTTTTGGCTATTAAAGGATGAAGAATCTCGCGCTTCGCCAAAACCTGGGTCAAACGAATCACCTCATCCCAGTTTTCTTCTAACTGATTAGCACGTAATGCAATATGTTGAACCAAAAACTGTCGAGCACCACCCTGCTGTAGTTTATGAATCGCCTCCAGAGCCCCTTGTGAATCACGCTGATCCAAGAGCATCTCAGCTGTCATTACCAACTTGGATTGTTGGTGCGAAGCTCCAGTTACATTTTTTAAATAATTATCTCTTTCTGCATATCTCTTCAGACGATGACTCGCATTGGCTGAAATCAAATAAGCAACATCCGCAACACTTGGGAAATTTGTAGCTAAATGCGCAGCTTTCAAGGCCTTCGCATATCTTCCGGCAAACAAGTGATCAATCGATTCAGAAATGGCTTTAATTGCTCGAGCCTCACGCTGACGCGAACGATAATTTGCAGCTTGTTGGGGTAAATAAATAATTCCGTCGATCAGTCTCAATAAAAAATAGGCAACCACAAACAAACCCATCGTCATAAAAATGACCAAATTTAGACTTGTATCAATCCGATAATTAGAAACATAAAGTGTGACATGTCCGGCATTATTTGCAGTCAACCACGCCATTGCCACTGCAGAAATCGATAAGACCACAACCCAAGCAATAAACCGCATTATTTCTTCTCCGCTGGCTTAACAGCTTGAGTAGATGGAACCATTTGCTTAAGATCTGACTCGACTTGATTTAGACCTTCAATAAAGGCCAAAGTTTCAGGGCTTTGAGGCGCAAAATTCTTAAGTACGAGTAAGCGAACTTCTTGCAGATCTCCAAGCGCTTCTTTCGGCATTTCTAATAAAACAAATTGGCGGGCACTTAACAAGTAAGTCAATACCTGCTGCTTCACTAATGATTGAGCTAAAGGACTTATTGCAACCCCATTAGCAGCACCCTTCATTTCAGGATCATCAATTGCTTGAATTTTTACAAGATCTCTAAAAAAATTACCGATCGGGGTTAGGACTTTGTCACCCACAGCACTCCACCATCTCATTTCAGAATTTGCTGATAGTGAGATGATCTTCTTTGGAGGAAGATCTAATGATTTTTGTGGCGCAGCAGACTCTATTTGGGCAAATTTCAACTGAGTACCGCGGGAATTTAATGAAGTGAATTTAGCAGCAATTGCACGATATTTTGCAAGCTCTACTGCTTTAACATTCAACTCAGACTGAGGGGATTCTCCCTCAACTTTATTTGTTTCAATTTGGGATGTTGAAGAAGGGGTCTGCAGTACAGCCAATTGATTACCCAATGAATTCATCTTAAATAACAAAAACACCACCAAAATCATTAGCAAGGTAAACAAGACGATCGTTATCAATCTCTTAACCCCACCCGCTCTCGAAACCAAGTTCGAAGATGTTATTGCTTGAGTATTCTCTGAAGTCACTTGAGTCACAGTTAACCTATTAATTTGAAATTAGTTTGATTCTATTATGTTTATACAATACAACCGATGAAATTATTAGTAGGATGAGTAGGTTTACTGGTAAGAATCCAATAACCATTCATTGGTAGCATTAACTAAATTTAAGTCTCCAGCCTCGCAAAGCTTAACATCTCCAAAGCCAATATCCAATGCAGTCTGCTTAATTCGTTCATGCGTACAAATTGCATCCGAATTTTGCAAATAATCCAAGGGTATTCCCAACTTCTGGAGAGAATCTGGAATTTGTAAAACAGCCTCTGAAGAAGTTAATAACCATATGCTCTTATGCTGCTTCTGATTTTGTATCGAATTACTTGCTCGCCGATTTTGTAATTCGTACATTTGACCAACCGCCTGCCAAGCTGGATCAGTCGTTAATAGAGGGGATCTTTTATATACCTCTATGAGCTCGTTCTTTGCCCCACTTTGCGCAAACCTATCCATTAACCAATGTCTACCGCCAACACCTTTAACAAACACCACCTTTGAATCTTGCCAGGATTGCTTTAATTGACCAAGGGCAGCCCATAAACCTTCTGAATCCCAAGAAGTTCCTTGAGTAGGTTTTATCAACTCTCTCATAGATATCCCAGACGTTTTTAGTGCTTGCTCTGTTCCGCCCCCAACAACAGCTACTCTGCAATCATCAGGCCAAGTAAACCCATAAGCATCTAATAAATCTTTCGAGCAATAGACCGCATTTGGACTTACAAAAATCACCAGGTCAGATTGTTGAAGCTTTTCAACTAATTCCTTAGCTAGACTAGCGTCAGTAATTGGCTCAATTTCTAATAGTGGCAAGCCTAAAACGTGAGCATTTAATTTTTTACTTACCAGCGATTCACTTAATTGAATCAGCAACTCATCCAACTGCCTTCTTGGGCGCGTCACGACAACAAAACACTCCATCCCGTCTTTATTATTGGAAATTTGGCTTTGTTGCTGGTTCATATCACTGTAAAAATTTAAGACTTTTGCACAGCCAAATCAATTAACTCTTGAGCACCCTGAGCGATTAACTCATTTGCTACTTGCGCCCCCAATGCAACAGCTTGATCTTGATCTTGAACAACAGCCTTTGCATTCGAGCGAACAATCTGCTTACCATCCTGACTAGCCACCAACGCTCGAAGCTCTAACTGACTATCGCTTTCTTCTTGCCATTGAGCATAAGCTGCCAAGGGAACCTCACAAGAACCTCCTAAGCGCCTAGAGACCTCTCTCTCCGCCAAGACTCTAAAAGCGGCTGTATTGTCGTTTAAGGGCGCGAGCCAAGCCTTCATTTCTGGTCGATCCTGCTTGATCTCAATTCCAAGCGCACCTTGACCAGCCGCAGGCAGGCTAAATTCTGGCTCAATGAGTTTTTTTATCCGCTCAGGCATGCCCAATCGTTTTAACCCAGCAGCTGCCAAAATAATGGCTGCATACTCCCCGCGATCTAATTTCCCCAAGCGGGTATCTAAATTACCCCTTAAAGGCTCGATTTTTAATAATGGGTACGCAACCCTCAACTGAGCTTCGCGACGCAAACTGGAGGTTCCTACAACTGATCCTGGGGGTAATTCCTCTAAAGATGCATAGGTATTTGAAATAAAAGCATCTCGAGCATCCTCTCTAGACATGATCGCACCCAACTCAAAGCCCTCAGGAAGCTCCATAGGCACGTCTTTTAGAGAATGAACTGCTAAATCAGCCTCACCGTTTGCCAAGGCCATCTCAAGCTCTTTAACAAACAAACCTTTCCCGCCAATTTTGGAAAGGGTTTTATCTAAAATTTGATCTCCACGGGTTGTCATGCCTAAAATAGTGACTTCACACCCAGGATAGAGCTTTTGAAGTGCGCTTTTCACGTGTTCCGCCTGCCACATTGCAAGACGACTTTCACGCGAAGCAATCACCAAACGCTCTGGGGGCAATATACTAGTAACCATGTCTTCTTCCAAACACTCTCTCGATAATAAAGCCCAAGCTTGGTCAGCAAGATTTGCTGAGCCCGTCTCGGAACTCGTACAACGTTATACAGCCTCCATTGGCTTTGACCACCGACTAGGTGAAGTCGACATCCAGGGATCCTTGGCTCACGCACAAATGCTGTCTGAACAAGGCATTATTACCCAAGATGACTTCAAACAGATTTCCCAGGGTCTCGGTCAAATTCTCAATGAAATCCAAAACGGACAGTTTACTTGGCAATTAGCCCTAGAAGATGTTCATTTGAATATTGAAGCTCGATTAACTCATTTAATCGGGGATGCTGGCAAGAGATTACACACCGGCAGATCACGTAACGACCAAGTAGCAACCGATATACGCCTTTGGATGCGTGGCGCCATTGATTTGGCAATTGAACAATTAAAGCAACTTCGCCTAGGCTTATTAGATTTAGCTGAACGCAATGCAGATACCATCATGCCTGGCTTTACCCATCTTCAAGTTGCCCAACCCATTACTTTTGGGCACCATATGATGGCCTATGCGGAAATGTTCAAAAGAGATACGCAACGCTTAATTGACTGTCGTAAACGAGTTAATCAGCTTCCACTTGGGGCTGCAGCACTTGCTGGGACAAGCTATCCAATTAAACGCGAACGTGTTGCTGAACTTCTCGGATTTGAAGGTGTTTGTGCCAATTCTTTAGATGCGGTCTCAGACAGAGATTTTGGCATCGAATTTTGCGCTGCAACCGCACTTGTGATGACGCACATTTCAAGATTATCTGAAGAGCTTGTTCTATGGATGAGCCCTCAATTCGGCTTTATTGATTTACCGGATCGCTTTTGCACCGGTAGCTCAATCATGCCGCAAAAGAAAAATCCTGATGTCCCTGAATTAGCTAGAGGTAAAACTGGCAGAGTTAACGGTAACTTAATTAGCCTTTTAACCCTTATGAAGGGTCAGCCTTTAGCCTATAACAAGGATAATCAAGAAGACAAAGAACCTTTGTTTGATTCTGCGGATACATTAATCGATACCCTCAGAATATTCGCTGACATGATTCCTCATATTGAGGTCAAACCAGAGGCAATGCTAGATGCAGTCAAAAAGGGTTATGCAACAGCAACCGATCTTGCCGACTACCTTGTTAAAAAAGGACTTCCATTTAGAGATGCTCACGAAGCAGTAGCTCATGCTGTTAAAGCTTGCGTAACTCGCAAATGCGACCTATCAGACTTATCACTTTCTGACATTCGTTTTGCATGCGGCTTAAGTGATCGACCGGAGCTTATTGGTGAAGACGTATTTGAATTTTTAACACTGACTGGCTCTGCAAACTCTCGCGCGCACTTTGGCGGCACTGCGCCATCAAGAGTGCGGGAGGCCATTGCTGCCGCCCGCTCTGAAATTAATTAATACTAGTTACGGACGCAATCGACGTAATACTCTTTGCGGCCGTTAACTTCAGTTTTAACTAAGCCATGGATATCCGTTTCGAATCCAGGGAATCTTTCATTGAAATCACGCGCGAATTTCAAGTAATCGACAATACGTTTATTAAAACGCTCACCAGGAATCAATAACGGAATTCCTGGAGGATAAGGGGTTACAAGCATAGCGGTCACCCTTCCCTCTAAATCATCAATTGAAACGCGCTCAATATCGCGATGCGCCATTTTCGCCCAAGCCTCTGAAGGCGGCATTGCCGGCACCATATCCGATAAATACATCTCAGTTGTCATACGAGCTACATCGTATTCTTTGTAGATTGCATGAATTTGGTTTGCAATATCCCTCAAACCAATACGCTCATACCGAGGATGCTTAGCTGCAAATTCAGGCAATACGCGCCATAAAGGTTGGTTTTTATCGTAATGATCTTTGAACTGCTGCAACTCAGTAACAAGCGTATTCCAACGACCCTTAGTAATACCGATCGTGAACATGATAAAGAATGAGTAAAGGCCAGTTTTTTCAACAATAACGCCATGCTCAGCCAAATACTTCGTCACAATACTCGCAGGAATACCTTGCTCACTAAAGTGCCCAGCAATATCTAAACCTGGGGTAACAACGGTTGCTTTAATTGGGTCAAGCATATTGAAGTTATCGGCTAACTTACCAAAGTCGTGCCACGTATCTTCAGACCTCAACATCCAATCAGATTGTTCCCCAACACCTTCGTCATGAAGATTATCAGGGCCCCAAACCTTAAACCACCAATCAGACCCAAACTCTTCATCCACCTTACGCATCGCACGTCTAAAGTCGAGCGCTTCAGCAATAGACTCTTCTACAAGAGCCTCTCCACCTGGGGGCTCCATCATTGCAGCAGCAACATCACAAGAAGCAATAATTGCGTACTGAGGGCTTGTTGAAGTGTGCATCAAATACGCTTCATTAAAGCAGTCGCGATCAAGCTTACGCTCCTCTGAATCTTGCACCAAGATTTGAGAAGCTTGAGACAAACCAGCTAACAACTTATGCGTAGACTGGGTAGAGAACATTAGACTCTTCTTAGGTCTTGCTCGATCACGGCCAACTGCATGCATGTTTTTATAAAAATCATGGAAAGTAGCATGCGGTAACCATGCCTCATCAAAATGCAATGTATCAACACGACCATCAAGCATTTCTTTAATTTGCTCAACGTTGTAAAGCACACCGTCATAAGTACTTTGTGTAATCGTTAATACACGAGGCATTACTGTTTTATCTTTAATAAATGGATTGTTATCAATCTTCTTCTGAATATTGCTCCATTCAAATTCTTCTTTAGGAATTGGGCCAATAATTCCAAAATGATTGCGCGTTGGCATTAGAAATACGGGGATGGCGCCCATCATCATGATCGAATGCAGAATCGATTTATGGCAGTTCCGATCAACAATCACTACATCTCCAGGCGCAACCGTTGAATGCCAAACGATTTTATTTGAAGTCGAAGTGCCGTTAGTCACGAAAAACAAATGATCGACTCCAAAAATTCGAGCAGCATTACGCTCACTGGCAGCTACAGGGCCCGTATGGTCGAGTAATTGACCTAGCTCATCAACCGCATTACATACATCCGCACGAAGCATATTCTCGCCAAAGAATTGGTGAAATATTTGACCAACTGGGCTTTTTAAGAATGCCACGCCACCAGAGTGCCCTGGGCAATGCCAAGAATAAGAACCTTCTGAAGCGTATTCGATCAGCGATTTGAAAAATGGAGGCGGCAAAGAATCTAAATAAACCTTTGCCTCACGAATAATATGTCTAGCAACAAACTCTGGCGTGTCCTCATTCATATGAATAAAGCCATGCAACTCACGCAAGATATCGTTAGGGATATGGCGCGACGTTTTTGTTTCCCCATAAAGGAAGATTGGAATATCTTCATTACGCTTACGCACCGCATTGACGAATGCACGTAAATTTTCCAAAACTTCATCTACCTCAACTGAATCAGGATGACCAAATTCTTCATCATCAATTGAAAGTATGAAGCAAGAAGCACGCGCTGCCTGTTGCGCAAATGAAGTTAAGTCGCCATAGCTTGTAAGTCCAAGTACCTCCATACCCTCAGCTTCAATAGCCTCTGCAAGGTCACGAATACCTGAACCCGAAATATTCTCCGAACGAAAATCCTCGTCAATTACCACAATCGGAAAACGTAATTTCATAGCAACTCCTTTAACCTTAGCCTTCTAAGGAAATCCATTTTTCAAAATTAGTTAAATCAATCACCCGTTTGCCATTCGACAAAACTTTAACCGTGTCGACAAAAGCAGCGTTTTGCTGAATCTGCTTTGGTAAATAAATATGACGAGCATAAACTTGGTTCGCTAAATTCTCGTGATAGCCAGTAAAAGTTACCAACAAATGCCAAGTATCAGTTACTTCAACATTATCAATAGATGCCAAATATCTTGCTAGCGGACTATGCTCATCAATGCTATGCATCAAAGTCCAAGTCAAAGAAAACACGGGGCTTTCTGACCGCTCTAAAGGCAATTCAACAGACTGACGGTAACGCTCCCCTTCAGCTGTCATCATTTCAGATACTAACCAAAGTCGCATTTGAGCTTCAACAATGTGAGATTTACGCTCATTTGCAACTCGAAACTTCAAAGTCTTTAAACCATCATGCCAACCAATGACTGCAGCCTTGGAAAACCTGACGCCAGCAGTGGGTCTAGTAAACCTTGCAAAGGCCAACCCAGTTGTTAATGCCGAATAAACAATCCCAAAAAATGCTTCAAAAGTAACAATTGCATTGGGTCCATAACCCACTGGCGTCATTCGTCCATAACCAATCGTTGCCATTGTTTGAACACTAAAAAAGAAAGCATCCACCAAAGAGCCGGGCTCAGCATGGGTAATAGCTCCTTCACCACACAGCAAATAACCTAAAGCGAAAATTAAATTAGCACTGATATAGACAAATACAACCAATGCCATGAATTGCGTCCAACTTGTGGACAGCAACCAATGATAAAAATTATTTTCAGGGCGACCAAGTTCAGTCACCATCAAATTCGATCGATAGTCTTCAACCTGAATAACTTCATGGTTGCTCGAGAATTTGACTTTAGCCACGCCTACGAACCTAATTTAGGCTTTAGGTAATGTAACGCCAACCTGCCCTTGGTATTTGCCGCCGCGATCTTTATATGAAACCTCACAGACCTCATCGCTCTCAAAGAAGAGGACTTGAGCACAGCCTTCACCCGCATAAATTTTTGCTGGCAAAGGAGTTGTGTTTGAGAATTCTAAAGTGACGTAACCTTCCCACTCTGGCTCAAATGGTGTGACATTCACAATAATTCCGCAGCGAGCATATGTACTCTTACCCAAGCAAACAGTTAATACATTTCTAGGTATACGGAAATATTCAACAGTACGCGCTAAAGCAAATGAATTCGGCGGAATAATACAAACATCGCCAGTGAAATCCACGAAAGATTTTTCATCGAAATTTTTTGGGTCAACAATCGTGCTGTTGATATTCGTAAAAATCTTGAATTCAGGCGCACAACGAATGTCATAGCCATAGCTAGATGTGCCATAGCTTACGAGCTTCTTGCCATCTTCGGCATAGCGAACTTGTCCAGGCTCAAATGGCTCGATCATGCCATGCTCTTGAGCCATTTGTCGGATCCAACGGTCAGATTTGATAGTCATAGCCGCAATTGTACTCAGCCACCGCCCTAAGGGGTATATAAATCCACCCTTAAGGCATAAAACTGTTCTATTTTGACAACTTAGCTTGTGTGTAAAGGTGATCTAAGTGTTTTGAACCACAATACTTGGGAATTTACTGGTCATATCTTTAGAGAGATTACCAATCTGAATGGCTATCTTTCTTGCAATTTCCTTATAAACAGCACTAATTTGACCATCTGGCTCTGCAACCACTGTCGGATTACCGGTATCAGCCTGTTCTCGAATTGATAAATTCAAAGGCAAAGCCCCTAAAAAATCTACCCCATAATCAGCGCACATCTTCTGACCACCTCCGGATCCGAAAATATGTTCGGAATGCCCGCAGTTCGGGCATAGATAGACGCTCATATTTTCAACAATTCCAAGAATCGGAATTCCAACTTTTTCGAACATTTTCAAACCCTTACGCGCATCTAGCAAAGCGATATCCTGCGGGGTTGTAACAATAACTGCACCTGTAACAGGCACTTTTTGGGAGAGCGTTAGCTGTATATCTCCAGTACCTGGAGGCATATCAACCACCAAATAATCGAGATCATCCCAATTGGTCTGCCTTAATAACTGCTCAAGCGCGGATGTAACCATAGGCCCACGCCAAACCATCGGATTATCTGGCTCAATTAAAAAGCCAATTGAACTCGCTTGTAGCCCATGACCATACATCGGCTCAATAGTGTTTTCCGCTTTCGATTCAGGGCGACCTGCAATGCCAAGCATCATCGGCAAGCTTGGGCCATAGATGTCGGCATCCAAAATACCTACTTTTGCGCCCTCGGCAGATAATGCTAGCGCCAAATTGACCGCCGTCGTTGATTTACCTACCCCACCCTTACCGCTAGCAACAGCCACAATGTTTTTAACGTTTGGCAAGAGTTTGACACCCCTTTGTACCGCATGGGACACAATGACTGAACTGACATTCACTTTAATCGATGTAACACCTAATTCCGCCTGAATTACACCCTCAACTGCTTTACGGATGGCCTCAAACTGGCTTTTGGCAGGATATGCCAGCACCACATCTAAACTAACGTTATCTCCATCTATTTTGAGGTTTTTTATGTTTTTAGAACTTACTAAATCTAACCCAGTATTGGGGTCAACAACGCTCTTTAAAGCATCCATAATGGATTCTTGAGTAATAGCCAAAATAATCTCCTGCAAATATGCAATTTCAAGTAATTTACCCATCACTTTACTGAAATACTAAAATTAGCGCATGATTACCAAAACAAGAAAAATGCTGATCACTTCAGCACTCCCTTATGCCAATGGCCAAATTCATATTGGCCACCTAGTTGAGTACATCCAAACTGATATTTGGGCTCGCTTCCAAAGAATGCGTGGGCACGAGGTTCATTTCGTTGGCGCAGACGATACACACGGCACCCCAATCATGCTGCGTGCTGAATCTGAAAAACTAACTCCAAAGGAATTAATTGCTCGTGTTTGGCAAGAGCACAAACGTGATTTTGATGATTTTTTAATCTCTTTTGATAATTACGGGTCAACAGATACAGTCGAGAACAAAGAATTATCAGAAAAAATCTATTTAAAACTTCGCGATGCTGGACTGATTGAAAAAAGAGCGATTGAGCAAGCATATGACCCTGTCAAAGAAATGTTTTTGCCCGATCGCTTTATTAAAGGCGAATGCCCAAAATGTGGGGCCAAAGATCAATATGGCGACTCTTGTGAAAAATGCGGCGCAACTTACAGTCCAACAGACTTAAAAAATCCTTTTTCTGTCGTTAGCGGTGCCACTCCAATTCGTAAAGTTTCAGATCATTACTTCTTTAAACTTTCTGACCCACGTTGCGAAAGTTTTCTGCGTGAGTGGACTCAAGTAAAAACCCCTCTTCAACCTGAAGCTCGCAACAAAATGAAAGAATGGGTTGGTGATGCTGGCGAGAGCAAATTAGGGGACTGGGACATTTCTCGGGACGCACCTTATTTTGGCTTTGAAATTCCAGATGCCCCAGGTAAATATTTTTATGTTTGGCTAGATGCGCCTATTGGGTACTACGCCAGCTTCATGCAACTATGCAAAGCTAAAGGCTTGAATTTCGATGAATGGGTTAATCCTGACTCGTCAACAGAGCAGTATCACTTTATTGGCAAAGATATTCTGTACTTCCATACGCTTTTTTGGCCAGCCACACTTCACTTCTCAGGACATAGAACCCCTACAAATGTGTTCGCTCACGGTTTCCTAACTGTGGATGGCGAAAAAATGAGTAAATCTCGTGGCACATTTATTAATGCACATAGCGTGATTACCTCCGGATTAAATCCTGAGTGGTTCAGATATTACTTTGCAGCAAAACTTAATGCTTCACTGGAAGATCTCGATCTTAATCTTCAAGATTTTGTTGCTAGAGTCAATAGCGATCTTTTAGGCAAATATATCAACATCGCAAGTCGTAGTGCCGGTTTCTTGGTGAAACGTTTTGACGGAAAAATCGATGCTCAAGCTCTTCAACACCCACTACTAAAAACACTTGCAAGTGCAAACGAAGAAATTGCTGAGTTATATGAAACCAGAGAGTATGCGAAAGCTCTTCGCAAAATTATGGAATTAGCTGACCAAGTGAATATTTTTGTAGATGCAGAAAAACCTTGGGATATAGCGAAAAATTTACCAGAAGAATCTGGTAGCCAAGAGCATCAAAAACTGCAAGCAGTTTGCACTGTAACGCTAGAAGCATTTAGGTTGTTAACAATTTATTTAAAACCGGTTTTACCTAAAGTAGCACAAGGGGTTGAAGAATTCCTGGGAGTTTCACCACTTAACTGGTCAAGCGTCTCAGAGCCATTAAGTCCAACCTCTGCAATTAATCCCTATAAACATCTAATGACTCGAGTTGATCCAAAACTCATTGAAGTCTTACTTGATTCCAATCGTGCTACCTAACAAATACCTGACAAACTTTAGACCAAGACTCTTAGAGTCTTTAAAGAATTATGATCTCAGTCTTTTTGGCAAAGATTTTGGCGCAGGCATAACCGTCGGCTTAGTTGCGCTTCCCCTTGCAATCGCATTTGCAATTGCATCTGGATTGAAACCCGAGGCTGGACTCATTAGCGCAATTATTGGTGGCTTCTTAATTTCAGCTCTTGGTGGTAGTAAGGTACAAATTGGAGGACCGGCTGGCGCCTTCGTTGTGGTGATTTATGCAATTCTTGAGCATTACGGTCTTGCTAATTTAATTATCGCCACTTGTCTTGCAGGTGTAATTTTATTCCTAATGGGGATGTTCAAAATAGGGGGACTCATACGTTTCATCCCAATCGGCATCATTTATGGATTTACAAGCGGAATTGGTTTATTAATTTGTCTGTCCCAAATCAAAGAAGCCTTGGGCTTATCAATTGAAAAAATGCCGGCTGATTTTTTCTCGCAAATAAAAACACTCAGTAACGCTCTACCAAGCACGGATCACAAAACTTTATTAGTGTGCCTTATAACTATTCTCTTTTTAATAGTCTGGCCAAAATTGATGAGCTTTTTATCTCGTAAAACTGGCATCACCTGGCTATCCCTCATCCCTAGCATTGTTGTTATTTTATTTGCAGCCACCCTATTTCTAAAATTAACTGGATTAGAAGTAGCCACGATTGGAAGTCGATTTGGAGGAATACCTAACTCTCTTCCAACATTCTCCCTCCCTAACTTTAATTGGGAGAGTGCAAAACAACTATTTGCACCAACTATTACCATAGCTTTTCTTGGAGCAATTGAGTCACTACTGTGTGCTAGAGTCGCAGACTCAATGTCCGAAGATAGACACAATCCTAACCAAGAGTTAATGGCTCAAGGCATTGCAAATTTCATAACGCCTCTTTTTGGTGGCCTAGCCGTCACTGGAACGATTGCAAGAACAGCTACAAATATTCGGGCCGGCGCTCAAACCCCAATCTCCGGGATCATTCACGCACTAACAGTCCTACTTGCTGTTCTCGTTGCAGCACCTTTTGCTGAATTTATCCCAATGGCAACCCTAGCTGGAATTTTATTATTTGTAGGATGGAACATGATCGAGTGGTCAGAGTTCAAACGCCTACCTCAATTTAATAAAACTTATCAAATAATTTTCTTGGGGACATTTTTACTCACAGTTATTTTTGATTTAACCGTCGCTGTTGAGGTTGGCCTAGTTTTAGCATGTGTCTTCTTTATTTATAGAATCTCTTCAATTACAAAGATTGAGGCCATAGAGCTACCGTCTTCCACACCTCATGCCATTGATATGGAGGCATATCGAATTTATGGTTCTTTATTTTTTGGCTCAGTGCATCAAATCGAAAAATTATTCGACCCAAGTAACCCCTCTAAAAAAATACCGAAAATTATGATTTTGGATTTGCATCAGGTCATCACAATTGACACCAGCGGACTAGATGCCTTGCGACAACTACATACCAATTTAGCTAAAAAATCATCGACTTTGATCATTTGCGATGCCAACTCTCAAACATTGTCATTAATGACTCGAAGCGGCTTTTTAGATGAAATTGGACTAGCAAATTGCTGTCCTGAGATAGAATCCGCCTACACTAGGGCACAATCTCTATTAACAATTTAATTTTTTTTAATTTTTACCCATAAAAATCATGGCTCATTACGTCTCAGAAATTACAAATTTCCTTAATGAAATCAAAGGGAAAGACCCAAAAATAGAACTTAGACAACAAGAAGGTCGGGCGCTTTTATGGGACAAAGCTCCTGTTTCTCTAGAAGAGCAACGTCTAGCCAAATCAGCAAAAGTAGCTCAAAAACCATACGTATACTCCAATGAATGATTCAACCCCATCTTTGATGGACGGTATGTCGGAATCGTTCGCCAAACTCTATGGCGAACCACTTTTCCAACTACCTAACGATCTATATATTCCACCGGATGCTTTGGAAGTCTTCTTAGAGGCTTTTGAAGGCCCATTGGATTTGCTTCTTTACTTAATACGTAAACAAAATTTCAACGTTTTAGATATTCCGATGGCACAAGTGACGTTGCAATATCTAAGCTACGTAGAACAAATTAGGCATACCAACCTTGAGTTAGCTGCTGAATATTTATTAATGGCAGCGATGCTAATTGAAATCAAATCTCGCATGCTCTTGCCAATGAAAAAGGCGGATAGCGATGAAGAGGTAGAAGATCCGCGCGCAGAACTTGTTCGTCGACTTCTAGAATATGAGCGCATGAAACTTGCCGCTCAGGAATTAGATCAAATCCCACAGATGGGTCGTGATTTCCATAAAGCAAATGGCTTTATCGATACGACAATTGCGATCACCTGGCCCGACGTTCAGGTAATTGACCTTCAACAAGCATGGAGTGATGTGCTTGCTCGAGCCAAACTCACGCAGCACCACACGATCACTCGCGAAACATTATCAGTTCGAGACTTTATGACTCGAATCATCCGTCATCTTCAAACGAAAAAATTTGTTGAATTTAGCGAACTATTTGAAGAAGCGGTTGAATCTGGCAAAGGCGTTCCAGTTGTGATTGTTAATTTCATTGCACTTCTTGAACTATCTCGCGAATCTCTTGTTGAGATTACACAAGCAGAACCCTATGCGCCAATTTATGTACGCCTTTCTTTCTCACCAAATTAAATGAAAATTATTAGCGACATTCATGAACTTCGTGATCATTTAAGAGGTCAGAACCGGGCTTCATTTGTTCCAACAATGGGCAACTTACATGAAGGCCATTTATCCTTAATGCGTCAAGCGAGACAACACGGGGATCCAGTCGTTGCCAGTATTTTTGTTAACCGCTTGCAATTTGGTCCTAACGAAGATTTTGATAAATATCCTCGTACGTTTGAGCAAGATGTTGCTAAATTAGAAAAGGAAGGTGTATATGTTTTATTTGCGCCGACCGAAAAGGATCTTTATCCAGAACCGCAAGATTACAGAGTAGACCCGCCTGAAGATCTAGGCAATATTCTTGAAGGTGAATTTCGCCCAGGATTTTTTAAAGGCGTTTGCACTGTAGTCTTAAAACTATTTTCTTGCGTGCAGCCTAAAGTCGCAGTCTTTGGTAAAAAAGACTACCAACAGCTCATGATTATTCGGAGAATGTGCCACCAATTCGCGCTCCCCGTTGATATCGTCCCAGCAGAAACAGTTCGTGCCGAAGATGGATTAGCTTTATCTTCAAGAAATGGTTACTTATCTCCCGAAGAGAGATCTGAAGCACCTCAGTTATACGCTGCTCTTCAGAATATTAAAAACAATTTCCTAAATAAAAGCTCCTGGTCTGACATAGATATTCAAAAAGCAGAACAAGAGGCCGTGAATTACCTCGAAGGCCGTGGATGGCAACCTGATTACATTTCAATTCGTCGTCAAACAAATCTTCAAACATCGACGACAGAATTACTTGCTCAAAAAGATCCTCTTGTAATTGTTGCCGCTGCCAAATTAGGCAAGACACGTCTGATCGATAACTTGGAAATCTAAATGCAATTAGCCAACCCAAGAATTAAATCTTGGATAAGAGTGGCTTTATATACATGGCTGTACATTTGGCTGCCAACTAATTTAGAAGCCGCTGTAACAAATAATTTAAGCTCAATAAGAATTATTACGCTCTCACCTCACCTAGCTGAAGTGGTTAGTGAACTAGGGGCCATGGACCAACTTGTTGGGGTAAGTGATGCCAGCAACTACCCAAATAGCGTCAAAAAAATCAAGGTTGTCGCCAACTTCCAGAGTGTTAACTTAGAACTAATTAAAAAGCTTAATCCTGACATCATCCTTATCTGGAAATCAGGTACATCAACCAAACAGCAACTTGCATTACAAAACCTATTCAAAAATAGTAAGACTCAACTAGTAGAAACAGATGTCAGTTCACTTGCAGACATTCCTACTGAAATTGAACGCCTTGGTAAGATTATCGGAAAAGAATCTCAAGGCAAGGAGATCGCCAGTAAATTCCGAAATAACTTACTTGCAATTGAATTACAAAATCAAAATAAATCTCCAGTTTCCGTTTTTTATCAAGCGTGGCCATCACCATTAATGACCATCAATGGCAAACATCTAATTAGCGACATGATTAAAGTCTGCGGTGGAAAACAAATATTTGCTGATCAAAAATTATTAGTCCCAACAGTTAGCATTGAGTCAGTTATCCAGATCAATCCTGAAGTAATTTTAAGCGCGACACAAAGTGAAGGAAATCCGCTTGTTGATAATTTTTCAATTTGGAAAAATTATCCAAAACTCAAAGTAAATCAACTAAATGGCTACTTGAATGTAAATGGCGACACCATGACTCGCCCAACATCTAGAGCCGTATTGGCAACCCAAGAAATTTGTTCATTCTTGGATGTAATTAGAAATCGTAAAACAAATAAATAAAATTATTAACTTTTTGATTAAAGCGCAATCAATACTTTTTTATTTTCGTGGGTAATCCAAGTAACAGGATGTCCAAGCGCTCTTTCAATATTTTCAGGGCTTAATACATCTTCTAATTTTCCTGCAATCCAACTACCCTCTTCATCGCCATTCAAAATAAGTGCATGGGTGAATCCACGGCTTATCAATTGCAAATCATGAATACTTGAAATTAACAATTGATCACAGGACTTACTAGCCTCAACTAAATCATCAATTAACTTAAATTGATGCCCCAAATCTAAATGAGCTGTTGGCTCATCCAAAATTAATGCTTTAGTAGTTTGGGCAAGGCAAGCCGCTAAAGCTACCCGTGCGCGCTCACCCCCAGAAAGATATTTCCACTGTCGGCTAGATAGATGTGCAATGTCACAACGAATTAATGCCTGCTCTATGACAGATACTAATTTTTGCTGAAAATCAACTTGTTCGACTGACTTAGTGACTATCCATGGCCAAGCCCCTGCTCTTACAACATCTAATACAGGCCAGTCATCACTAGCAATAGGTACTTGCTGCGCATAGGCTCTAATTTTTGCTAAATCAATGTTTGGAATTAAATTAATTCGCTCACCTTGCCACATAACTTGACCAGAACTAATAAGCCTTAAACCTGCAATCGTTTTTAATAAAGTAGATTTACCTGAGCCATTTTTCCCCAAAACGCACCAACGCTCACCCGCCTTCATTTGGCAACTTAGATGCGAAACAAGAACCCTTTCAGGTACCTCAATAGTAAGATTTTTTAGTTCAATCATTCGTGACCTCGCCACTCATCTTGACGACCAAGTAGGTAAAGAAAGACAGGTACACCAATAGCCGCAGTTACAACTCCAACTGGCAATTCAGCAGGGGATAAAACTGTTCTAGAAATTAAATCGGCAAGCACCAACAAGGACCCGCCAATCAAGGCGCATGCAGGCAACATCCACGACTGATTATTCGCTAAACCTTTTGGAAAAAAGAGTCTTATTGCATGTGGAACAACTAATCCCACAAAACCTATTGAACCAGAAATAGAAACACTTACCGCAACTGCCAATGAGGTTCCGCCAATAATAATTACTCTTAACTTTTTAACATCAATACCTAAACTCTGAACCTTATCCCACCCGAGTGGCAGCAAACTAATACTGCGAGCATGTAACCAGAAGAAACCAATTATTGTTACAGAAAAAATTAAGAAATAAAGAGCGCCATCCCATTGCGTTGCAGTTTGAAGATCTCCCATTAGCCAATGCAATACCCCTGGTAAAACACGCTCAGGAGATAAAGTCAGGATTAATGAGATTAAAGCACCGCAAGCCGTTCCCAGCATTACGCCTGCAAGTAAAAGTCGATCAGAAGAAGCTGAAAAGCCACCTGCAAGCCTCCACAACAAAATTAGAACAATCGCAGCACCAAGCCACGCCCCCATCCATACAGTAACACCCATAATCATTGCTAATAAAGCCCCAACAGATGCTCCAGATGAGACTCCTAATAAGGCAGGTTCTGCTAAAGGATTTCGGGTATAAATCTGCAACAAGTTTCCAGTAGTTGCCAATAACGCTCCAATTGAAAATGCAGTTAGCACTCTTGGAAAACGAAGTTCTAGAATTAATGTGCTAGTAGCATTTTCAACACTCCCAAATAAAAGCCCAAGTACAACTGACAAAATAGAAACAACAACGCAACCCAGCAGTGCCAACTGCTGGTTATTTCTTAAGTAGGTTGCGTTTTGCATTTTTTGAGATTATTTAGGTGAATAACTTAATGTTAAGTATGCGCCAAATCCAGGATTGTTATAACCATACCAAGTTTGATAATTTGTATTAAATAAATTCTCTATACGAAGTTGAGCGCTGAGATTTTTTTCAAATTTGTAGCTAGTAAATAAATTTAAGATTGCATATCCGGGTAAATTAATTGTCGAATAATCTGCCGCCATTGAAGGTCTTGAGCCAGAGGCTAAAACTTGTCCCCCAAAATTAAATTTATCAATTTGACGACTGATCTCAAGCGAGCCAAACTCTTTTGCCCTAGACATTAGCTGCTTTTGAGTCTGGTCATTAATTGGATTCTGCAACGTAAAGGCTAACTTAATCAAATTACCCATAAACCTTGTATTTGCAGATAACTCAGCACCTGTAATTGTTGCTTTATTGACATTAACATACGGCCATGGAAATGCACTTGAGTTGGTGATTAAATCAGTATATTGGTTCTGATATGCCGCCAAACGAATCAAAGAATCCTCATAAGCATATTGCAATGAACCTTCATAAGACTGAAGCTGTTCGGGCTTTAAATTAGGATTTCCATATTGCGAGCTATACAACTGGAAAACTGTGGGGGCATTGAAAGAACTAGAAACTACGCCTGCCACTTTCCACTGTGGATTTAATTGATAACTCAAACCAAATAGCCCAGTAGTTGCATTAACGGAATTTGAACTTCCAGCCACATTAGTTTTAACAGACATTTGATCATTTCTAAGATTTGCCTGTATTCCTAATTGATCAAATTTCCCTGTATAGCCGCCAAAAAAACTGGTTATTTGACGACTGCCACTCGAAGAATCTCCGACCGATAAATAATTTGATGCGAGCGTATTAATTTCTGCACCAGCCAACACAGATCCAATCCCACCCAAATCAAAATCATTTGTCCATAAATAATCCATTTGATTAGTATTGCTTGCCATATATGGATTTGAGAAACTTGTTACTGCTCCCCATGAACTATTGACAATGTACTGAGGATCCCCTAAATAATTAGTTGTGGAAGAAATTTTTGTGCTTGATATTTGTAAATTGGAGAGCCAATTCTTGGTAATTTGATTTTTTATATACCCCTGTAGCGTCTGCGTTGTATTAATCACTTTATATAGACCAGGGTCTGCAAATGAATAATTAACGGGGTCATCTAAAACCGGGTTCGTATATTGGTAATTATTTTTTGTATAAAAGAATTTAGCTCCAATCTCTTGCCCTGTAACTATGACTTGTGAAACCTGAGCCGAGACACTATCAGTTAAATATGCATTTTTACTGGGATTAGTTCCAGGATATTGACTTAAATTTATTTGCTGATAACCATTACTTTGTTGATGATTTAGGTTAACGCTAATTTTTGTGCCTTCATGAGCAATGCCATATCCAGCTGAAGCATTAAATGTATTTTGACTACCATAGCTAAGAGAGCCGCTAAGACCAGTCAACCCCTGACCACCTTTTGTAAAGACCTGAATAACCCCACCCATTGCTTTAGAACCATACACTGCAGATGCGTTACCCCTAACAATTTCAATATGATCAATTTGGCTAATTGGTATGTTTTCAATACCAGAAACCCCAGTTCCATCATCACCAACTTTTACACCATCAATTAACAGTAAAAATTGAGCACTACTACTACCACGCAAGAATATTGAAGGAACATTACTATTTCTTAAGATTTCTAAACCTGGCTCCCCTTGTAATGCCTGCAATACGTCAACAGGCCGAGTTCTCTCTAAATCTTCCTGAGTAATTACACTCACAGATGGCATCACATCTGTCAAACGCTGTTCGACCCTTGACCCTGTTACGACTAGTGGGTTAATTTCATCATCAGCATAGGTAATTGAGCCATTAAAAATGGCAGTGATTGCAACTAAAAGTTGCAGTTTGCTACTAGGTTTCATGAATTATTACTCTCAAACAGGCTATCACTGACCTGTTCCCCCGCAGGCGCTCGATACACTAACATCGTTACTTACCCCGTAACTTTGCCACTGAATATCAGGCCGGTATCCGGGCTTGCGAAAATCCCTTAATTACCTTCCCAGCTATTGCCAGTGGTTATTAATCAAGGCTACCAAGCATAAACGCTAGGCCTTTCGCTTACCGTTGCGGGGGCAGCTCAGGTTGCCTTATTTCATAATATGAAAGAAAGGTTCCTGATTCCCGTTTAACTGCAGATAATGATTTCATCTGCGAGCACCTAATACAACCATCAGTATATACAATAGAGGGATGCATTTAATAAATTCTAAAGATTTCAAATGACACTACATACTCTTGAAGCCCATCTAGATAGAATTACTCAAAAACTCGATCAATTACGAAATGAATTGAAAACAATTCAATCAGAACGTACGGATATGGGAAATAAGATTGAAGATGCTCAAGCACGTATACAAAAAATCTTGAATCGATTACCTAAGCAAGAAGATAACCGTCAAATGAAATTACTGGATGGTGAATTAGCCGAAAAGTCTGCAAATCCATTTAACGGGGAAACTCATGAGTGAATCAAATCAACATAAATTCATCATTGAACTTGCCGGACAAAAACTTCAGTTTGCTACCTCCCCAGAAAACGAAGCAAAACTCAGATTAGCTGCAGGTCTAGTTAACGACCAAATTTCATCAGCAACCTCAGGTGCAAATAAAAGCCTAGAGCGTGCAGCGGTGACCGCCGCACTTAAGCTCGCAGGTGAAGTTATCGAACTTCGAGCCAAAGTTGGCGATATTGATGAGCCTAGTATTTCATCTACAGCAATTGAGAACTTAACCACAAAATTAAATGCGATCGAATCACAAATCGATGCTGCATTAGAAAGCCTTTCCCTGCCTGGTACGCCAAGGTCAATAGTTCCTTGAACCGATGCTCTTTGCATCCGGTATGAATCATGTGAAGTGGGCGCGAGCGTCTTGGATCTCAAAGAGTTTCACTTCGAGTGAAATTCTCCCTGAACAACTTGATGCACCCAAAACTTTACTGCCGTACCAACTTGAACCTTAGGGTTCAGGATGACGACCTAGCGACCAAGGCGGGGGCCATATTCTGAAAGTAAGTCAATGACTCTATTACAAATTCTATTTTTAATAATACTTGGAAGTTTCACAGGCTTTAGTGCCGGGCTATTAGGTATCGGTGGAGGCATGATCATGGTGCCGTTTTTGACCTTTATATTTGGTCAATTTGGCTTTGCTGAAGAACATATTGTTCACATGGCAATTGCAACCTCTATGTCGACCATTCTTTTTACATCACTCTCTTCAGTAAGGGCGCATCATAAGCGCGGCGCTGTCCGTTGGGATATTGTGGCAACCTTAACTCCTGGGATTATTGTTGGAGGGCTTATCGGTGGCGGGAAAATATTTGTTGTACTTAAAACATCCTGGCTATCACTCATATTTGCTTCGTTCGTTGGATTCTCAGCATATCAAATGCTAAAAAACAAAAAGCCAAAACCAAGCAGAGGATTGCCTGATAACAAACGTATGATGGGTGTTGGCGGCATTATCGGATTTATCTCAAGTTTAGTAGGGGCTGGTGGCGGCTTTATTTCTGTGCCCTTTATGACTTGGTGCAATGTAGCTATCCATAATGCAGTTGCCACTTCAGCAGCGTTAGGTTTTCCAATTGCTCTGGGTAGTGCGATTGGCTACATCTATGGTGGGCTTAATATTTCAGACTTACCTGAACACTCACTGGGCTACGTATATTTACCTGCATTAGCTTGCATTGCTACCGCAAGTGTATTTACTGCACCACTCGGAGCAAAAGTTGCACATCAACTAAATGTGGCACAGTTAAAAAAAGTATTCGCCGGGGTTTTGTTTATGCTAGCAAGCTACATGCTGTGGAAGAGTATGCAATCATTTGGCTTAATTGCATAACTCTTCATATGGATCTAAACCACCACTAAAAATTTAAGCGTATTGAGAACGTAAGACATTTTTTTGAACTTTACCCATGGTATTTCGAGGGAGTTCTTTAACAATTTCAAGACGCTTAGGGACTTTAAAGTTTGCAATTTTACTTTTAAGTTCAGCAATCATTTTTCCTGAATTTAATTTAGCGCCCGCTTTAGGAACAACGACAGCAACGACCGATTCACCAAAGTCAGGATGAGGGATCCCTATAACTGCACTCTCCTCAACGCCAGGCATATCATCAATAAAGCTTTCGATCTCTTTAGGATATACGTTATATCCACCTGAGATAATTAGATCTTTACTACGCCCGACAATACACAAATAGTTATCAGGCACTGGGCCAGAGCTTGTCTCACCTCCCCAACGCCCCATATCCCCAGTCTTAAACCAGCCATCTTTAGTAAATTCTTCTTTAGTTTTTTCTGGCATTTGCCAGTAACCTTTAAAAATGTTTGGTCCTTTAACTTCCACGCCACCTATTTGATTAACGCCACAAACCTTACCATCTTCACCCATAACGCGAACTTGAGTACCTGGCAAAGGTAAACCTACAGAACCCGCCACACGCTTACCTTTATAAGGATTGGAAACTAACATAGCAGTTTCACTCATCCCATAACGCTCAAGAATCGTGTGGCCAGTTCGTTTAATAAACTCATTAAACGTTTCAGTTAAGAGGGGTGCTGATCCCGCAATAAATAAACGCATATTGCGACATACATCTTTGGTAAATGATTTTTCAGCTAACAACCTGACATAGAAAGTTGGGACCCCCATCATGACAGTACTTCTTGGCAGGTGCTTTAATAATTGAGCCACGTCTAATTTAGGCAACCAAATCATTTTGCTGCCATTTAATAATGCCCCATGTGAAGCAACGAATAATCCATGAACATGGAAAATTGGTAACGCATGAAGAAGAACATCCCCCTTTTCCCAAGCCCAGTATTTTTTAAGTACAACTGCATTACTAGAAAGATTGCCGTGACTTAACATAGCACCTTTACTACGTCCCGTTGTCCCAGAGGTATAAAGAATCGCAGCTAAATCATCATCACCTCGGGCAACTGTCTTAAACTTATCTGACAATCCTGCTGCCCTTTCTAGCAAAGTACCTTCTCGCTCTTCTCCAAGAGTAAAGACATGATCCGTACCTGATTTGAAAGCAATTTTAGAGACCCAAGAAAAATTCTTTGGACTACAAACAACGACACTAGGCTTTGCATTATCAATAAAGTATTCAACTTCAGCACCTTGATATGCCGTATTTAATGGCAAATAAACCAAGCCAGCTTTTAAAGTTGCTAGATACAGAAATAATGCTTCGGGAGATTTTTCGACTTGAACCGCAACACGAGAACCAGGTTTTAACTTCAATCCAGCCAACAAGTTTGCCAACTTTGAAGTTGCACGCTCCAAATCACTCCATGAATAATACAAACCATCATGCGTTTCAATTGCACAAGCAGTCTTATCTTTTGGGAAACCACTTTCTAATAAGGTATATAAATTCATACTTAATATCTCTAACTTTCTTTTACTTCATTCTTATTTATTTGTGAGTTTTCAGAATTTCTATAATTCTTTAATCTAATTTTGCACCAGAGGCTTTAACAACTGTAGCCCAACGTTTAACTTCGGATGAGACAAACTTACCAAATGCATCCCCTGTTAAATTAGGCGTCTCCGATCCATTATTTGTCCAAGTGGTTTTTAATTCTGGGCTATTTAATGCCTTTGAAATTTCACTTGTCATCTTATCTACAACTTCTTTTGGCGTATCCTTTGGCGCCCAAATGCCGTACCAAGTACTTACTTCATAACCAGGAACGCCCGCCTCAGCTGCCGTTGGGACATTAGGGAATCCTGGAGCACGCTGTTTGGAGGCTACAGCTAATGCCTTAATCTTGCCACTCTTAATATGCTGACTTGAAGATCCCAAACCATCAAACATAATATCAACCTGACCTGCGATTAAATCAGACAAAGCTGGTCCAGCTCCCCTGTAAGGAATATGAGTAATGTATGTTTTTGTTTGCATCTTAAACAACTCACCAGCCAAATGATGCGCACTGCCATTACCTGCACTACCGTAGTTATATTTACCTGGATTTTTTCTGAGTAATTCAACAAACTCTTTTAAATCATTTACTGGAACTTTTTGAGGATTAACCACAATCACTTGTGGTGGTGTTGCAACCAAAGCTACCGGAACAAAACTCTTTTCAATGTCGTAATCTAATTTAGGATACATTGATGGTGCAATCGCATGGTGTGCACCACCCATAAAAAACGTATATCCATCTGGCGCTGCTTTTGCAGCGATTCCTGCACCTAGCGTTCCACCCGCTCCACCACGGTTATCAATGACAATTTGCTTACCCATTTGCTTAGTCAATTGAGCAGACAAAGGTCTAGCAAATGCATCCGTTCCACCCCCCGCAGGAAAAGGCACGATCAATGTAACAGACTTACTTGGCCAATTAGGATCCGCATGAACATGCCCCGAATAACTCGCAACTCCAAGCGTAGCTATTGCTGTTAATGCAAACACAACATTTTTTATTTTTCTATTTGTCTTCACTGTCTTCTCCACCAATATGAATGATTAAATCATTTGCGAAACTGCACGCGCATGAACAACTTCTCCGTTTACAAATGCTTCATGATTCTTTTCTACTTTATCTAAGTCATACAAATAATTAACCATTAAGCCTGCAGATTGCCTAATTCCTTTTTTAGACAAATCCCCCGCCCAATTGATTCGATGTAAATTAGCTCCGTTACCTAAATGAAATTTAGCCACTGGATTACCTCCTCGTTTTGACGAAACATATAGGAGGTACATTGCACAAAGTTTTGTTAATGCATCTTTTTGTTTTGTAGAACAAGTATCAGGATGCCAGCCAGCATTAATTTGTTCAGGCCAGCTTTTATTATTTAAATCTAAAACCAATAAAGATTCATCTCGTTCTTTAATTAATGCGGGTTTATGATCCCCACTCCCTAAATCTGCCCCAGCAATTACCCAATCCATAAACCCAGGAATAGGCGAAAGTGTGCAAAACGTTTTAAGGCTTGGAAATTCTGCCTTCAGACTTTCAGCCACCCTCTTAATTAAGAAGTTACCCATTGAAACACCCCTGAGTCCGGGCTGGCAATTGCTAATCGAATAAAAAATTGCTGATTTGAAATGATTAGGTGTAACCGTTTCAGTTTTCTTATTAACAAGTGGTGCAATAGCCCCGGGAATTTCAGGTAACAATGCAACCTCTACAAATATCAATGGCTCATCTGGTAACTGTGGATGAAAAAATGCAAAGCAACGCCTATCTGGTTGAAGCCTACGTCGTAAATCGTCCCAACCATCAATCTCATGAACAGCCTCATGCTGAATAATCTTTTCTAAGATATGAGCTGGAGATTTCCAATCCACCTGATGCATTTTTAAGAAACCTGGGTTAAACCAAGAATTTAGTAAATGCTGAAGATCAGCGTCAACTGCCTTAAGTTCAGGTTTTTTATTTAACAACTTAAGTAAATGCTTACGCATATCAATAATGACTTCAGTGCCACTAGGAGCTCGATTGAGCCTTCTAAACATCTCTTGCCTAGGAGCCTCAGCAACTTTCATTAACCAAATTAAATTATCTGCCGTTGGTTGATTAGAGTACTCTTGGGCCGCACTTAGAACATCAGCGGCACTGGGATTTAACTTTTCCGATAAGAAATCAAAATATTCATCTTTGTGAGAATCATCTAGCGTTCTGTAGTTATTAATCACATCAGCAGCCATACTCGCGGCATTAGACTCCCCACGCTCAGACAAGAGTCTTCGAGTGGCATTAATGGTCTTTTTAAGTTGACGAGCTTTAAAAATACTATCCAAAATCATGCTGATACTTTCCGATCATTTAATAGTAGCTTTAGCGCTAAACGTTGACGAGTAATATGATTTTTCATTAATGCTTCAGCTTGTTGAGCATCTTTATTTTTTAATGCTTTAAATATGGCCATATGCTCTTCGTTTGATTCAGCAATTCTTCCACGAACAAGCAAACTTCGGTGCCTCGATAAATTAAGCATTCGCCTTAAATCAGCTACCATCTCACTTAACCATCGATTACCAGCTAGAGATTGAATCGCTTCATGAATTTCTCGGTTAGTTGCGTAGTACTCATCTATCCGATTTAATGAAGCAAATTTTTCTAACTTCTGATGTAGCTTCTCTAATGTGAGGATATCTTTATCAGTTATATGAGATGCAGCCTCGTATGCGCAACGACCTTCAAGCATTGCCATTAACGGAAAAATCTCGTCGAGATCTTTCTCTGTTAATTCATTGACGTAACAACCTCTTCTAGGCTCGATTCGAAGCAAGCCTTCCGAAGCCAATATTCTCATTGCTTCACGAAATGGGGTACGAGATACACCCAGGTCTTCTGCGAGCTTTTGCTCATCAATCCAGCTACCTGGATCTAAAGTGCCATTGACAATCATGGAACGCAAACGTTCTGTGACTTCAATGTAAAGCGCAGATTTAACGATTTTTTGTGTCATGAAGACACTTTATTTTGTATACAATATACAAAATATTGGGATTTACCCTACTAATTACTTAAGTGATTTAGTCTGGCGGCTCAATAAATACAAACCAAAAACGATCATTGGTAGCGACAACCATTGCCCCATTGATAAGCCCAAGGATAAAGTTCCAAGAAATCTATCAGGCTCTCTCGCAAACTCCACTAAAAACCTAAAAAAGCCATACCCAATTAAAAATACCCCAGAGGTTTGACTAACCCTTCTTGGCTTACTTGCATAAAGCCAAAGTATCAAGCCTAGCAAAATTCCTTCACCAGCTAATTGATATAGCTGAGATGGATGCCTTGCAATGTTGTCACCAGCCTGAGGAAAAACCATAGCCCATGGCAAATTAGTAGCCCTACCCCACAACTCACCATTTATGAAATTACCTAAGCGGCCAAATGCCAATCCAAAAGGAACAAGTGGTGCAATCATGTCGCTAACCATAAAAAATGTCATTCCACGTTTTTTTGCAAACCAAAAAAGTGCAACTAGAACTCCTAGGAATCCCCCATGAAAAGACATCCCACCTTCCCAAACTTTAAAAATATCTAGTGGATGCGACAAATAAAAGTCAGGCATGTAAAACAGGCAATAACCCAAACGACCGCCTAATACGACACCAAGAACCGCAACAAATAAAATGTCTTCTAAGTCTCTGGGAATAAAACCTTGAGCTTTCATTTGGGCTTGATTAATCCGAAATCTTCCCAAAATTAAAAACTGAGCAAATGCCATGAGGTACATCAATCCATACCAATGAACAGCTAGTGGACCTACCTGAATTGCAATCGGGTCAAACTGCGGGTGAATCATTAAGCACCTTTTTGATCATGGTTATGCAGCTCATAACCCATCGTTCTATATTGTTTATAACGTTCTCGACCCGCCAACAAGTCTTTTTCTTCAAGAGAAACTACTTCTATAAGGCGGGGAAATCTTTCTACAAGCGTTGACACATTAGGCATGAACTCCTGCCCTAAATGTATCAATACATCTGCGTGAGGCAATGTTGCAAATAATTCATCATCCCAAAAACTTGCTAAAACAATCGGAGTAATTGGCGCGGCCTCATTATCAGCAAAACAGTGAGGTAAAAAATCCTCCCCACTAAAATTCCAAAGAAGTTTATCCAGCTTTGCGAGCAAATCATCATTACCCAGAATCACTACTCGACGTAATGCATCTGACTCAGGAGAGGAAGCTAACACTTTTCTAACCAAACGACAGCAATATGCCAACTTATCCGCTACCTGACTATGAAAATCAACGCGCGCCACTTTGATTAGCCTTTAATTAGATATTCAGTCAACAACGGAACAGGTCGACCTGAAGACCCCTTGGCTGCTCCACTCTTCCATGCAGTTCCCGCAATATCCAAATGAGCCCATGTGTACTTTTCAGTGAATCTAGAAAGGAAACATGCCGCAGTAACACTACCCGCTGGTCTACCCCCAATATTAGCCATATCAGCAAAATTAGATTTTAGTTGCTCTTGATAAGCGTCATCTAAAGGCATTGGCCAAACAGTATCTAAGGATGCCTTGCCTGCAGCAACGATTTTGTTAGCTAATGCTTCATCTTTTGAAAATAAACCGCTATGTACACCGCCCAGCGCGATGACACATGCACCTGTCAAAGTTGCAATATCAATAACAGCTGCTGGTTTAAAACGCTCAACATAAGTTAATGCGTCACACAAAATCAAACGACCTTCAGCATCCGTATTTAAGATTTCAATTGTCTGCCCAGACATACTTCTAACAATATCTCCAGGACGACTAGCTTTACCTGATGGCATGTTTTCACAAGTAGGAATGACACCAATCACATTTTTGCGAAGCTTCATTTCAGCAACTGCCTGCATTGTTCCAATAACAGACGCAGCGCCACACATGTCGTACTTCATTTCATCCATCCCTTCACCAGGTTTTAATGAAATACCACCTGTATCAAACGTAATACCTTTTCCAACCAAAACAATTGGCGCCTCTTTAGATGTTCCACCAGAGTGTTGCATGATAATAAATTTAGGAGGCGTCTCAGACCCTTGAGTAACTGAGAGGAAAGAACCCATCTTTAACTTTTCCATATCCTTACGCTCAAGGACTTGAACTTTCATACCAAGACGCTTACCAATTGTTTGGGCAGTTTTGGCCAAATAACTCGGATTGCAAACATTTGGTGGCAAATTACCAAGATCTTTTGCTAAATTAACGCCACCAGCAACAGCAACCCCAACTCTAACTGCCTCACGAATTGCTCGATCATTGTGCTCGATCGTAGCAAAAACAAAATTCTTCAAATGAATTGCAGATGTACTTGCTTTTGACTTAAATCCATCCTGACGAAGTCCAAAACTATAAGTGGCCTCCTCTGCAAATTGAATAGTTAAACGCACTTGTTCAAAGCCAGACAATTCAGCTCGATGAGACTGGGTAGATTTATGAAAATCTCCCAATAACCATAAAACCGAACCAGCTTTGGTTCCCACCAACACCCTTAAAGCCGCTTTTGCAGCTTTTGCGTAATTTTGATTAAGTTTCTCAGTGTCTTTAGATGCTTTTGCAGACTCACCCATACCGACAACTAATACGCGATTAGCGCGTAAACCAGCCTTCGCCCATGCTTCCTGACCATTAATAAGGAGGGTTGAACCTAGTTTTCCGTCAAAATCCCCTCTCTGGATGGCCAAACCCAAAGCACCACCAATCGCTCGATCTAATTTAGCCAAATCTGCTGGCAGTCGTTCTTTTACATTGGCAGCTTCTTGAGAACAGGCGATAATCAAGCAATCAGTAGACAATGCCAAGCGAGCAGAAATGCCAGATTGGCCTTCGGGAAAGACTTTCGTGCTAAATTTGATTTGCATTTGTATTAAAAATGGCGTGTTGAAAACATCCATTATCCATCTAACTTAAAAAAATGATTTATCAGCAGGCTTTACGCCGGGAATTAACCTACACAACTGGTGCAGTTTTCTTGGTACTTATCACCATTATGGTGACAAGTCTGGTGATTCGTATTCTTGGATTTGCAGCATCTGGAAGCGTCCACCCTAAAGATGTTTTCGTATTGATTTTATTAGCAATTTCTAGCTACATCCCCGTGATATTGACGGTTGCTTTATTTATTGCGATTTTGCTAGTTTTAGTTCGCTGGTACCGTGATTCAGAAATGGTTGTCTGGTTTGCCAGCGGACTAAGTTTGATGTCTTTATATAAACCCGTCCTACGGTTTGCATTGCCCCTAATCCTAATTATTGGGGTAAGTGCTTTATTTGTTTGGCCTTGGGCCAATGACAAAACAAATGAAATTACCCAACGCTTTAAAGGTAGAGACGAAGTATCAATGGTACTACCTGGACAATTTATTGAGTCCAATAAATCTGGGCGCGTTTTCTTTATCGAAGATATCGACAATAAAACTGATACGATTTACAACGTATTTGTAACAGATGCAAAAGATGGAAAGCTTTCTGTTGCTATGGCCGAAAAAGGCAACATCAACAACTACCCTGATGGCTCAAAAAAAGTAGAGATTGAAAATGGTCGACGATATCAAGGCCAACCGGGGCTAGGCGATTTCAAAATTCTTGAGTTTGACAAATACATAGTGGAAGTAGAGCGCAAAGAAGTTCCAGTTGTGCCCAGCACCCCAAAAGAATTAAGCCTTCAAAAAATACTAGCTGATCGCACCCCTGCCAATATGGGCGAGTTATTGTGGCGCCTGGGACTTCCTCTAATGGCATTATTTTTAACTCTCATTGCGATTCCTTTGGCATATGTCAATCCAAGGAGAGGTAATTACATTGCGATGCTCTACGCGGTATTTATTTATTTAATTTACAGTAATACCCTAAATATTAGCCAAGCAATGGTTGCCAACTCAAAGCATAGTTTTCTAATGGCAATTTGGCCAATTCATCTGCTTGCCCTTTTCTTTGCATGGGTACTACTAAGGCATCGCTTAAATTACTCCCTAGCATGGTGGAAGCGTCAACTGGTTTTTAGGTCTAGAGGTTAATCATGCGATGGCTATTTCCTAAAATTTATGAGCGCTACCTTGCCAAGCAAATCTATCAAATATTTGGGTTTACCTTATTTGCTCTTATTTCATTATTTGTCTTCTTTGACTTTATTAGTGAAATGGGCCAGATTAAAGGAAATTACACGACCTTAATTGCTTTTATACATATCTTCCTAAAAGCACCCGGTAGGTTAGTAGAAATTATTCCAATTGCAGGGCTCATTGGTGGCATTTATGTTTTTGCATTAATGGCCAGTCAATCCGAATTTACTATTTTGCGAATGGCTGGGCTAAATATTCCTCGAGGATTAAAAACTCTCGTAAAAATTGGTCTGCCTATTGTTGTTAGCACTCTCTTTTTAAGCGAAATTGCTGGACCTTACTGTGAAAGTCTTTCTGAAAAAATACGCTCAAAAGCTATTGGAGTGGAATTCGCAAACACTTTTAAAACTGGTACGTGGGTAAAAGATAAATTAATTGACCCAGATGGCAAAGGTCCATTAGTCGGCGGGATTCGATATGTCAACGTTGCCACACTTAAAAATAGTGAAGAAATTATTGGCATCCGCATGTATGAATTTGATAAAGATAGGAATTTGCTAGCAATTAGGGTTGCGGAAAGTGGTAGTTACGATAATCAAGGATTTTGGGATTTACACAATGTCACCCAAACAACCTTTAATGAAACTGAGTCCAAAGACCAATTAGATAATAAATTCACTGCCAAAACAGTCAAACTTCCTGAAGTAAAACTTGGTTCAGAAGTTACGCCAGACATCCTAAAAGTACTTATGATTAGCCCTGAAAAAATGTCGATTGTCAGTTTATTTCGATTTATTAATCACCTTAAAGAAAACAAACAAGAAAGTCAAAATTACAAAATTGCGCTTTGGAAAAAAATCATTTATCCGTTTACGATCCTAGTGATGCTTACCCTAGCACTTCCTTTCGGATACCTAAACGCTCGCTCCGGCGGTATTAGCATCAAGATATTTGGCGGCATCATGCTCGGCATGAGCTTTCAATTATTTAACACATTGTTCTCACATATTGGTCTACTTGGCTCTTGGCCAGCTCCAATGACCGCCATCATTCCACCATTGGCGTATTTCATTATGGGTCTATTAGGCCTTTATTGGGTAGCAAATAAATGAAGGCGTTAATTCTATTTGGTCACGGAGCTAGGGATTCTCGCTGGAGAGAGCCGTTCGATCAATTAGTGAATCTTTGGCAAGAAAAAAATCCACACACCCCAGTGCGAGTAGCTTTTTTAGAAATCATGGAACCCAATTTAAGCTCAGCTATAGCTGAGCTAGTCGCTTCTGGCGCAAATCAAATTACTGTCATTCCGGTTTTCTTTGGACAAGGTGGACATCTTCGCAACGACTTTCCCATCCTACTTGAGAAATGCCGTTTAGATTTTCCAGAAATCAAATTAACAGCCTCTGCTGCCGTCGGCGAAGATCCGAATGTCTTGCTGGCTATTATTGACTTCGCAAATCGAAGTATGGCTTGAGCCCAAATCTGGCTTAGAAACCCTCTCCTCCAAAGCTTCTCCAACCATAATCAGCGCTGGCGAATCCTCGCTAAACCAATCTGAAGCCAATCCTTGCGCCATTTGTTTAAGCGTTAAAGTTAAGGACCTCTCAGCTTTTGTACTAATTGCCTCAATAATTGAGACAGGTAAAGTTAGAGATCTTCCAGAATTAATTAATTGCGTTGCAATTTGCTGCGCATCTCTGCGCCCCATGTAATAAACGAGGGTATCAGCATTTGGTGCATTTGTAGAATTTGTATTTGTTAATACACCCTCTTCACTCGCTCTAGCTAAAGTAACAAATGCAACACTTCTTGAAACTCCTCTCAAAGTCAGGGATTGACGCAAACTAGCTGCAGCAGCAACTGCTGAAGTCACGCCAGGAACAACCTCGACCTCTATACCTGCAGATTCAAGTGCCCCCAACTCTTCATCGGCTCGCCCAAAAAGCATTGGATCACCACCTTTTAGTCGCACAATATGCGTATATTTTTGAGCAGCATCCACCATACGCTTCTGAATAAATTTCTGAGCGGTCGATAATTTTCCACATCGCTTACCTACTGCAACCTTGATTGCATTCGGGCAGAGCTCCAACATCTCTGGGTCAACCAATGCGTCGTAAAAAACAATCTCAGCTTTTTCAAGTAGACGTGCCCCACGCAGCGTAATTAAATCTGCAGCTCCAGGCCCAGCCCCTACGAGATAAACTTTAGGTGAGATTGTTGTCATATTTAAGCAAGCACTTCTCTAATCATCCCTGCAGCAACCGTATGATTACTTGTTTCATCGATCAACACAAATGCGCCAGTCGCAGCTAAATCATCAAATGCATCGCAAACGATAGGCTTTTGTAACGTTAACTGCAAACGTCCAATATCATTCATGCGCAGCGCATGAGGATCAGTACCATGTGACAAAGTTTGCACATCAAGCACCCTCTCGATCACCTTAACTTTAGCAAATACAGTATTAGTCGTGTGACGTAAGATGTATTTGCGAGCCAATGACAGATCATCACCGTCAAGCCAGCAAATATCAGCTGTGATTTGTTTAGCTAATTTTGGGACCGAAGATGATTCATCTGCTGCAACAAACATATCACCTCGAGAAATATCAACATCCTTTGTCAAACTAATTGCCACTACTTGACCTGCTGTAGCAAAGTCGACTCCTGATTTTTCTTGAAATCCGCGATGATCATTTGCAATATGGATTTCAGCAACTTGGGCTGACTGACCACCAGGCAAAATAGTAATTTCTTGACCACGTTTAATTTGACCAGACTCAATCTGCCCCAAATATCCACGAAAATCATTATCAGCACTACCATCTTGACGGGCAACCAATTGAACTGGCATCCTAAATCCAATGTCAGATGAGACCGCTGCACGTTGCTGCTCACCTCTAACATCTAGACTTTCCAGCCAAGGGAGTAACGCTGGGCCTTTATACCAAGGACTATTTACCCCAGCAGTGACAACGTTATCTCCAATCAATGCTGAAACTGGAATTATTTGCGGTTTTGGCAAACCTAACGTCGTTGTTAAAGCTAATAATGCACCAGAAATCTTATTAAAGATTTCTTCATCAAATCCAACTAAATCCATTTTGTTAACAGCAAAAACTACATGTCGCAATCCTAGCAACTTAACAATCGCAGAGTGGCGTTTCGTTTGAGCCAACAAGGTTGGTGGATTAGTTGATAAATCAACACGGGTTGCATCAACCAAAATAACCGCGACGTCAGCTTGAGATGCCCCAGTAACCAAATTCCTTGTGTACTGCTCATGACCAGGCGCATCAGCCACAATAAATTTACGGTTTGCAGTCGCAAAATAACGATACGCAACATCGATCGTAATACCCTGCTCACGCTCAGCCTCTAATCCATCAGTTAATAATGCCAAATCAACTGCTGCATCAGCCGCAGTTACGCGTGCATGCTTGGTTTTAGACAATGCTTGCAATTGATCTGCAAGAACAGCTTTCGTGTCATATAACAAACGTCCAATCAAGGTACTTTTACCATCATCAACACTACCGGCAGTTATAAATCGTAGAACACCTTGACTCATCAGAAATATCCTTCTTTTTTACGACGCTCCATAGAAGCTTCGCTTGTTTGATCATCCATGCGGGTTGCGCCACGCTCAGTAATTTCAGTAATTGCGGTTTCAGCAATAATCGCTTCTGGAGTTGCTGCAGTACTCGCTACCGGGCAAGTACAACTAATATCGCCAACAGTTCTAAAACGCACATCAACCATCTCACTCACTTCATCCGCAGATTTAGGGGTGATATCAGTCACAGGCACTAACAAACCATTCTTTTTAACAACCTCACGTTTATGGGTGTAATAGATAGAAGGCAACTCTAATTTTTCACGTGCAATGTATTGCCACACATCCAACTCTGTCCAATTTGAAATTGGGAAAACACGCATATTTTCTCCGGGAGAAATTCTGGCGTTATATAACTTCCAAAGTTCTGGGCGCTGCGCTTTTGGATCCCATTGACCAAACTCATCACGGAAAGAAAAAATCCTTTCTTTTGCTCGTGCTTTTTCTTCATCACGACGAGCGCCGCCCAATAAGGCATCAAATTGATGCTCTTCAATGGCCTCAAGCAAAGTGGTAGCTTGAGCTGCATTTCTTGAGTCAGTGGCCTTTCTTAATTTAACCGTACCACGCTTAATTGAATCTTCTACATGACCAACAATTAACTTAACGCCTGTTTGGGCAACCGTTTTATCTCTAAATTGAATTACTTCAGGATAGTTATGTCCGGTATCGACATGCAATAAAGGGAATGGCAATTGAATAGGTCTATCACCAAAGCTAAAAGCCTTGCGAGCTAGATGAAACATCACGATTGAGTCTTTACCACCAGAAAATAGTAGAGCTGGGTTTGCACATTGAGCCGCAACCTCACGAATAATATATATAGATTCGGCTTCAAGCCAATCTAAATGTTCATTTTGTATTTGCTGATTTGTCATTTCATTCCACTTCATTTAACGTGCAAACCGCACTCTTTATTTTCTTGCTGCAACCACCACCAACGTCCTGCACGGACATCTTCACCTTGTTTAATTGCACGAGTACAAGGCTCACAACCTATACTTGGATAACCCTGGCGATGTAATGGATGCATTGGTACTTTTCTTGATTCCAGGTAAGCCCATACATCTGCTTCCGTCCAGTCAAATAAAGGATTGTATTTGGAGTTATTACGCTCCTCATCTTTTTCAGCAAATGGCAAATCAGATCTAGTGACAGCTTGCTCTCTACGTTGACCACTTAACCACGCATCAACACCAGAAAGAGCTTGATTTAATAACTTCACTTTACGAATGCCACAGCAGGCCTTTTTGGCTTCTTCGCTTTCATAAAAACCATTCAAACCATATTTAGCTACAAACGCATCTACATCTGCAGAATTTGGGTACAAACGTTCAATCTCAATTCCATAATGCTTTTCAACGCTTTCAATCATTGCCACCGTCTCAGCATGCAAACGACCAGTCTCAAGCGTAAATAATTTAATGTTTGCTTTAGATTTAACAATCGCATCTGTTAGTACCATATCTTCTGCAGCCAAACTAGTTGCAAACTTAATCTTGTCATGCGTTTGATCGATTAAAAACAATCTTGCACACAACTCATCAAATTTTTCCTCTAGATATGCTTCAGATAGATTTGTTTTCGGAATTGTCCACAGCTCTGGCTTCATTTTGTAATCTCCAATTGAGCTCTTTCACCACGCCATGTATTTTGAACATTCAAACTGAATAATGAAAATTGCTTAAGTGCCAACTCAGGATTTTGATCATTACGCAATACAAATGAATCAAATCCTACTCGAGCTAATTGAAGTAGTTGATCAATTAATACATCCCCAACCGCTCTCAACTCCCCCGTCCAGCCTAAACGGTCGCGTAATAGAGCTGCTGTACTAAAGCCTCGACCATCTCTAAAAATCGGAAAATCTACCGCAATCACTGGCCAGACTTTTTCACCAGCTTTAATCGCATCCGCATGCGCCAACACATCATCCTCAGGCGCAAACCAAACACCAATCTCACCTTGCTCAGCTCTTTTAGTGAATTCAGGACGAGTGCCTCTAGCAAGCCACCACACAAAAGGCACAATCACTTTACCAGGGGGCAATGCAGCTGCTTCTTCACCTTCAGGAGCTCGGAACAATTGCCACTGATTTTTAACTAAATCAGGCTTTCCACCTTTGGGGAATGAAATGAAATTTGGCATTACGCAACTCCTTCAGTTTTTTTAGGATAGACGCGCTCTTTAAATGGAGTGACACCCAATCGACCATATACCGCACTGAAACTTTCATCAGCTTGTCGATTCTCAACAAAGACATCAATAATTTTAGAAATGACATCAGGCACATCGTCAGCGCCAAAAGATGGGCCAATCACCTTACCAATGGCAGCATCAATACCTTGCTCTCCCCCAAGAGTAATTTGATACCACTCAGAGCCATCTTTATCCACGCCAAGAATGCCAATATTACCGACATGATGATGACCGCAAGAATTCATACAACCAGAGATGTTAAGTGAAATGTCACCTAGATCATGAATAAAATCCAAATCATCAAAGCGTTTTTGAATTGCGCTCGCAATTGGGATTGATTTCGCATTCGCCAAGGAACAGAAGTCTCCCCCAGGACAGGCAATGATGTCTGTTATCAAACCAATGTTCGGCAATACAAGTCCTTGTTTTTGTGCCGCCTTATATAGTTCATACAATCTAGCCTGCTCAACATCCGCAAGTACTAAATTTTGCTCATGCGTCGCGCGCACTTCACCAAAGCTAAATTGATCAGATAAATCTGCAATTGCCAGCATTTGCTCTGTTGTCACATCGCCCGGTGCAATTGTTCCATGAGGTTTGAGCGACAAAATAACGCTAGCGTATCCTGAAACCTGATGAGAACGAACATTACGCTCCAACCAACGACCAAACGATTTTTTATCTTCATCAGTTGCCAATTTGATTAGATCGGTATGAGATAAGTTAGACAAATTTTTGTAGGCAGGTTTTGTAAAGTATTTCGCTACACGATTCCATTCAGCTTGCGTAAATGTCTCACGACCATCTTTCCAATGCTCCCACTCAGCTTCAACCTGTCTAGAGAACTCCTCGGGACCTAACGCCTTAACCAAAATCTTGATACGCGCTTTATATAAATTATCACGACGCCCAAATCGGTTATACACACGAAGCAACGCTGATAAATATGTTGGTAGATGTTTCCAAGGTAGGCCTTGTTTAACTAATACACCTAGGATTGGTGTTCTTCCAAGGCCACCACCAGCATATATATTTGCCAACAACTCTCCATTCGCATCTTTTTCCAAATGAATGCCCACATCATGCGCAGCAACAATCGCTCGATCTTCTTTGGCACCATTGACGGCAATCTTAAATTTACGCGGCAAGAAAGCAAACTCAGGATGTAGCGTAGACCATTGACGCAACAACTCACAAATTGGTCGTGGATCAACGATCTCATCGCCTGCCACACCAGCAAATGGATCACTTGTAATATTACGAATACAGTTCCCTGAAGTTTGAATCGCATGCATTTGAACAGCCGCTAGATCAGCCAAGATTTCAGGGGTTTGCTCAAGACTTAACCAGTTGTATTGAATGTTTTGACGAGTCGTAAAATGACCGTAACCACGGTCATATTTTTTAGCAATATTAGCTAATACTCTTAATTGTTTTGAAGAAAACATGCCGTATGGAATTGCTACACGCAACATGTAAGCATGGCGTTGCAAATACAAACCATTTTGCAATCGCAATGGCCTAAATTCATCTTCAGGCAACTCATCGGACAAACGGCGACGAACCTGATCTCTAAACTGCTCAACCCTTTCGTTGACTAACTGCTGGTCAATGGCGTCATATTGATACATCTTTTTTCCTAGGATTTAATTTTATGAAACTAACTTAAGACCAACTAAGGTCAGCGTTGAAGCTAAAGCCACACGCGTGTATTTTTCGGGAAGTGTCTTGGCTAATCTTGCTCCAAACCAAATTGCTGGCAATGAGCCAAGTAACAAGCCAAATAACAAATCAAAATGAACATTGCCGAGCCACCAGTGCCCTAATCCTGCCAAGGCCGTCAATGGAACTGCATAGGCAATATCTGTTCCTGCAACTTCAGCCGGCTTTAATGCTGGATATAAAAATAAAATAAATGTAGCGCCTATTGCTCCAGCACCAATTGAAGATATCGTGACAAGTACACCGATGACTGCACCAACCAAGATCGTTGCTACCCTTAGATTTTTCCCATGAAGCTGGTAAGCCGGATGACTATCAATCCACGCCACCATTTTCTTTCTGAAAATTAGAGATAGAGCAGTCAAAAAGACTGAGACACCAATTGATGTTTTAATAATTCGGTGCCAACTATCATCCAACGGCCCAATTTGTTTTAAGAACGCAATCGCTAATACAGCCGTAGTTAGACTGCCTAAGCACAAATAGCCAACAATATCCCACCTAACATGCCCATGGACTCTATGAGCAAGTGTTCCCAAACCTTTTGTTGTGGCAGCAAAAGCCAAGTCTGTCCCTACAGCAACAGCTGGTGGGACTCCAAAAATTAAGGTTAACAAAGGGGTCATTAAAGAACCGCCTCCAACGCCCGTCAATCCGACCAAAAGACCAACTAAAGCACCTGAAAATGCGTAAGGAAGGGCTGAAATAAGAAAGTTTTCCATAGGGAAGGATTGTCCCATTTAGCATTAATATCCCCAAATAATAAAAAAGCGTTTTAATATATCAATATTCGTATATAGAAAAAGCCATAAAATCATGAACTTACATCAATTTCGCTTTGTTCGAGAAGCCGTTAGGCAGAATTTCAACCTCACAGAAGCTGCAAAATCGCTATTTACCTCTCAACCCGGGGTCTCAAAAGCCATCCTAGAACTCGAAGATGAACTCGGGGTCGATATTTTTCGACGTCACGGCAAACGCATTCGCAATCTCACAGAACCGGGCAAACGCATTCTAGGTTCGATTGAAAGAATCCTCAGCGAAGTAGAAAATCTTAAAAAAATTGGAACGGAATTTGCTAGCGAAGATCAAGGTAACTTCGTAATCGCCACCACCCATACTCAAGCCAGATACGCTCTACCAAAAGTCATTACTGAATTTACTAAACGCTTTCCTAAAGTCAGGGTAAGTATTCAGCAAGGCAGTCCAGAGCATTTAGCAGATTTGGTACTTCACGATAAGGCAGACATCGCTATCGCAACTGAAGGCATGCTCAATGTACCTGGACTCATTGCTCTTCCAGGATACCAATGGCAACACGTTGTTGTTGTGCCTCACGGACATCCCTTGCTTGAGAAAAAACCTTTAGCCCTTGATGACCTTATTCAATATCCATTGATCACCTACGATCCAGCTTTTGCAGGAAGAAAAAAAATTGATGCAGCATTTGCTAGTAAAAATTTCACGCCAGATGTAATTCTTGAAGCTATCGATGCTGACGTTATTAAAACTTATGTTGAAACAGGTCTTGGAGTAGGAATTGTTGCAGGAGGTGCATTTGATCCAGAAAGAGATAAAGCACTTGAGGCAATTCCTGCTGGCCACCTCTTTGGAACTAATACAACGAAGTTAGGTATCAAGAAAGAAGCTTACTTACGCGGGTATACGTATACGTTTATTGAGCTCTTCGCACCTACACTAACAAAGAAATTAGTTGATCAAGCAATTATTGGAGATGCTGATCACGAAGCAAACGATAACTACGATATTTAATATTTAGTTGTTTATTACTTAATCTGGAACGAACTGGTCTTCTCACCTTCACGGTGATAGGTAACATTCACATCAACTTTTCTTGCTCTAAATAATTTCTTCAATACTTCGTCTTTATTATCAAAAGTAATTGCCGTTTGTTCTGGATAGTGTACAAATCGATCGGAATAGGTCTCAATTAGCTCCCCATCAATACGAATACTATTGATCACTCGCTTAAATATTTTGTCTTTCTGAATAAAAATGAGGCGCTTAACGTATTTATCAAGTACGAGTTTATGTTCGTCAGCATTTACCTTAAAGTAATATGTGACAGGCTCACCGTTCTTAATTTCGCTACCCTTTTCTTCATCCCATTTCGCAAAAGCGGGATTGCTTAATAAGAGTATAAAAATAACAAAGAGACTTAAAAATTTTTTCATTAAACCCTTAAAAGACCTCGTAAGCACAAAATCTAAAATTAATACCTAGCGTAGTTGGCTCTGCAATAATTGGTTGTTAATTCACTTATAGAGGCATCTATTTTCCTTCTACCAGCTTCAATATCTGCAACCATTTGATTTGTGTAAAGATCTGCTGAGTAATCTGCAGAACAACGGCAATATTGGCTTATAACCTTATCTGATATACCCTTGTTTGCAGGCATGGTCTTTTGATTACTCATGCAATTGACATAAAACGATTTAACAAAATTTAAGCGAATAGAACCAGTTAACTCTGCGGCAGCTTGCCCTGATAGCCCAATGACAAGAATCATCATCAAAGGTTTAATTAATCTCATCATTTTCTCCATTAATTATTAGTAAATATACCTCAACGCTTCAAATAGTCTGCCAATACTTAAAGGTGTTGTAGACTAAATTCAAATTAAAAAACGGGCGAAATACCATGGGTTCATTTACAGCATTTCATTGGATAATTTTTTTAGTCGTACTTTCATTCGCTTTAGGTCTCTATTTCCTACCAACAATTATTGCTGTTTCAGCCAATCGGAAAAACAAAGTAGCCATATTTGCGCTGAACTTATTTCTAGGTTGGACTTTTATAGGATGGGTAGGATCCTTAGTGTGGTCACTCATGCGAGATTGATCATCTGCAGGAACAACACTAAATTAATAAAGAAAAAGCCTCTAAGTTAGTAAAGACTATTCTTAGAGGCTTTTAAGTATCTGGTGCCGCGGGACGGACTCGAACCGTCACACCTTTTGGGCGGGAGATTTTGAGTCTCCTGTGTCTACCAATTTCACCACCGCGGCATTAAGACCGCTATTATGCCATGAAGCAGTCTAATCCCACAAATATTGTTAACTTTACGGATGAACAATGTCAGTACGCTACCCATTCCCCGACTTAAACCAACTACCTGAAGATATCCGCACCCGAATATTAGAAGTTCAAGAAAAGTCGGGTTTCATCCCAAATGTTTTTCTAGCTCTCGCTAGGCGCCCAGCAGAATGGCGAGCTTTCTTTGCCTATCACGATGCATTAATGCTCAAAGAAGAGGGAAACCTCTCCAAGGGTGACCGTGAAATGATCGTCACAGCAACTAGCGCTGCAAATCATTGTCTGTATTGTGTAGTGGCACATGGTGCAATTTTGCGGATTTACGAGAAAAAACCGCTAGTAGCCGATCAAGTCGCTGTTAACTATTTAAAAGCAGATATCAGCCCAAGACAAAAAGCTATGCTAGATTTTGCAATGAAAGTCTGCCTCTCATCGCACCAAATTAATGACGCTGATTTTGAAATACTCCACTCTCATGGCTTTGATGATGAAGATATTTGGGATATTGCAGCTATCACTGCATTCTTTGGTCTTTCAAATCGAATGGCTAGCTTTTCAAATATGATGCCAAACCCTGAATTCTATTTATTAGGCAGAGTTCCAAAAGATAAAAAGTAACTACGTAGTAGTTACTTTTTATAGTGAGGCTTTAAATTGCTTTTAATGCTTCTAAAGAATATTACGGGATCAATATTGTTGAACCTGTTGTATTACGACCCTCTAAATCTCTATGTGCTTGAGCAGCATCTGCCAATGGATAACGTTGGTTAATCTCTATCTTCACTTTTCCACTAATCACCATTTGGAAAAGATCAGCTGCCATGGGTTCAAGTAGACTGCGATTATGAACATAGGTCATTAAGGTAGGTCTAGTTACTTTTAAAGAGCCCTTTGCACCTAAGATTGATAAATCTAATGGTGGAACTGGTCCAGATGCATTACCGAAAGTCACCATCATTCCTCGAGGAGATAAGCAATCAAGTGATTGCATGAAAGTATCTTTACCAATCGAGTCATAAACGACCGGCACACCTTTGCCGCCAGTAATCTCTTTTACTTTTTGAACGAAATCTTCTTCTCGATACAAAATCGTATGGTCACATCCATGCGCCTTGGCAAGCGCTGCTTTTTCTGGGCTACCTACCGTTCCAATCATTGTTGCACCAATTGCTTTTAGCCATTGGCACGCAAACAAACCTACACCCCCAGCTGCCGCATGAAATAGCACCGTGTCACCTTTTTTTACTTTATAGGTGTCATTCAGAAGATATTGCACAGTTAAGCCCTGCAACATCATGGCAGCCCCCTGCTCGAAAGTTAATTCATCGGGCAAAATAACTAGGATTTCGGCTGGCATTACCCTAGCTTGACTATATGCTCCAGGAGGCCGACCCGAATAGGCAACTCGATCACCAGGCTTAACGTGGGTTACGCCCGGACCTACTTTTTCAACGACACCTGCACCCTCCATTCCAATACCTGCTGGCAATGCTTGAGGGTATAAACCTGTCCGAAAATACACATCGATATAATTAACACCAATGGCGTGATGTCTGACTAAAGCCTCACCAGGACCCGGCTCTCCTAGTTCCACATCAACCAACTCCATAACCTCGGGACCCCCGTTTTTATTGATCCGAATGGCTTTTACTTGGCTAACTGACATTTAAAGTCTCCTTTTTTTGGTTTTATGTCTCTATTTTGCCTAAAATTGAGCTTATTCACATCGTAATTTGTTTTTGAAAGGAAGTACCTCATGGCCGGACATTCCAAATGGGCCAATATTCAACACCGCAAAGGTCGTCAAGACGAGAAACGCGGAAAAATATGGACTAAGCTAATTAAAGAAATTACCGTGGCAGCCAAATTAGCTGGTGGCGATGTTGCTACAAATCCTCGCTTACGATTAGCTATCGATAAAGCTAAAGATGCCAACATGCCTAACGATAATGTTCAAAGAGCAATTCAACGAGGCACTGGCTCACTTGAGGGCGTTAATTACGAAGAAATTCGTTATGAAGGTTATGGCATTAACGGCGCCGCTGTTATGGTTGATTGTCTAACCGACAACAAAACCAGAACGGTTGCAGAAGTAAGGCACGCCTTCTCAAAAAATGGTGGCAATTTAGGGACAGATGGATCAGTTTCATATTTATTCAAACACTGCGGTCAACTCATGTTCTCACCTGAAACAGATGAAGGCGCACTAATGGAAGCAGCACTTGAAGCTGGTGCAGACGACATCATTACAAATGATGATGGCTCAATTGAAGTTATTACGCCGCCAGCAGATTTTTCTAGCATTAAAGATGCATTGATCAGCAAAGGGTTCAATCCTGAATTTGGCGAGGTTACTATGCGACCAGACAATGAAATTGAAATTACAGGCGATGCTGCTATTTCAATGCAAAAATTATTAGACGCACTTGAAAATCTTGATGATATTCAAGAGGTTTATACAAACGCTTCAATCAGTTAATAAATAAATTTGAGATTAATATGAAAATTCTAGTTGTAGGATCTGGTGGCCGTGAACATGCTTTAGCATGGAGACTTGCTAAATCACCTAAAGTTCAAACTGTTTACGTTGCACCCGGCAACGGTGGGACCGCTTTAGAACAAAAGCGTAACACTGGGATTGTTAATCTTCCGATTTCCGACCTTCGTGAACTCGCAGATTTTGCTAAGCGCGAAAAAATTCATTTAACTGTTGTAGGTCCTGAAGCGCCATTGGCAGCAGGCATCGTTGATGTCTTTAGAAATGAAGGTTTACGAATTTTTGGGCCAACTCAATTAGCTGCTCAACTTGAATCTTCAAAAGATTTTGCTAAAGCCTTCATGAAACGCCACGGCATTCCAACAGCGGATTATGAAACTTTTAGTAACGCTACTCTTGCTCACGAATATATTGATCGCAAAGGCGCTCCAATAGTTATTAAAGCTGATGGCTTAGCAGCTGGTAAAGGCGTAGTTGTTGCAATGTCACTCGAAGAAGCTCACTCAGCAGTCGATATGATGCTTGCCGACAACAAACTTGGTAACGCAGGCGCTCGCGTAGTTATTGAAGAATTCTTAGTTGGCGAAGAAGCTAGCTTCATCGTATTAGTCGATGGAAAAAATGTTTTAGCACTTGCGACCAGCCAAGATCACAAAAGACTTAAAGATAATGATCAAGGTCCTAATACAGGCGGTATGGGCGCATATTCACCAGCACCGGTAGTAACGCCAGATATACATGCTCGCGCCCTTCGCGAAATTATTATCCCGACAGTCAAAGGCATGCAAAGTGATGGAATTCCTTACACAGGATTTTTATATGCCGGTTTAATGATCGATAAAAACGGCATACCTAAAACACTTGAGTTCAACTGCCGAATGGGTGACCCCGAGACTCAACCAATTATGGCTCGCCTAAAAAGTGATCTTGTTGATGTTTTAGATCATGCAATTGATGGCACTTTAGATAAGGTTGATTTGGAATGGGACCGTCGCATCGCACTTGGCGTTGTTATGGCTGCGCATAATTACCCGGACACACCTCGTGCTGATGATGAAATCACAGGCATTCCGAATGAAGATGATAGCCATGTAGTTTTCCATGCTGGCACAACAATTAAAGATGGCAAATTAGTCACTAGTGGCGGTCGTGTTTTATGTGTTGTGGGCTTAGATGGAACTGCCAAAGGTGCTCAAGATCGAGCATATGAAGCACTCGAGAAAATCCATTTTGATGGCGCTCAATATCGCAAGGATATTGGTCACTTAGCGATTAAGAGATAAATTAATGTCACAAACGACAATCAATGTTGAAGAACTAAAGAATTACTTTCTTGGTTTACAAGATAGCATCACATCTAGCATTAGCGAACTAGATGGTCATAGCTTCATCAATGATGAATGGACAAAACCAAACGATAGTCCACTTCAAGGAAGTGGACGTTCTCGTATTTTAGAAAATGGGAATTTTCTAGAACGAGGCGGTGTTGCGTTCTCTCATGTCAAAGGTAGCAAACTACCTCCCTCAGCTTCAGCACATCGCCCAGAATTAGCTGGTAGAGGATTCGAAGCGATGGGCGTTTCTTTAGTCTTTCATCCGAGAAATCCAAAAATACCAACCGTACACATGAATGTTCGGTGTTTTGTTGCTCAACGTGAAGGTCAAGAACCCGTTTGGTGGTTTGGCGGCGGAATGGATCTTACTCCCTACTACGGTGATGAGGCTGATTGCATTCATTTTCATCAAACCTGTAAAGATGCTTTGACACCATTCGGCAATGAACTATATCCTCGCTTCAAAAAATGGTGTGATGAATATTTCTTCTTAAAGCACAGAAATGAGCCAAGGGGTATCGGTGGTATATTTTTTGATGATTTTTCTGAACTTGGCTTTGAAAAAAGTTTTGAAATGACGCGCAATGTTGGTAATGCTTTTATTGAAGCTTATTTACCAATAGCCAAGAAACATCTCAACGATCCATACACTGAAGCCGAACGAGAATTCCAAGCATATCGTCGTGGCAGATACGTTGAATTTAATTTGGTATTTGATAGAGGAACTCTATTTGGGCTTCAATCCGGTGGTCGTACTGAATCTATTTTGATGTCTATGCCTCCAATCGTTCGCTGGGGCTATCAATGGGAGCCCAAAGCTGGTTCAGCTGAAGCTAAACTAACTGACTACTTCCTTCAAGGAAGAGACTGGTTAGCATGATAGGAATTTTGGGCGGAACCTTTGATCCTCCTCATTGGGGGCATCTAAAGCTAGCTCAGAATTTTATTGAAACGCTTAATTTAGATCAGTTAATTTTTATTCCAGCTGGTGAACCTTGGCAAAAAAGTCCAGATATTACGCCTTCAGAAATCCGCTTCCAACTAACCCAAGCTGCTGCTTTAGACCTTCAATCACTTATTGGCTCAAATTCAAAAGTAAATATTGAAGTCAGTAGATTGGAATTAGATAGGCATGGGCCCAGTTATGCAATTGATTCGGCAAAAGCACTCCGTCAAATTTATGGGGCTAATGAGCCAATCGTTTGGCTAATGGGAAGCGACAGCTTCAACCACCTTCCAAGTTGGAAGGACTGGGAGCAATTACCGAATTATCTCCATATTGCTGTTGCCAATAGAACAGGAAATTCTTCTGAATATTTAGATGAAATCGAACTTTCATCTTTTAAAGATCGAATCAGTAACGATCCCAAAGATTTAATAGATTTGCCGTTTGGAAAGATATTTTTTGATCACAATTTTCAGGTAGATCTATCTTCCACCCATATTAGACAAGGGTTAAGAGCAAACTCAACAGAATTGGAATTATCCAAGGCAATTCCTCCTAAAACACTCGAATTAATTAAATCCTTAGGAATTTACCAATAGATTTTGAGTTTGTAAGACAATATCGATATGGCAACTGCAAATCTAACAGAATTAAGAAAACTTCAACGCACAATCGTCGATGCGCTTGAGGACGTAAAAGCTCAAGATATTCGAGTCTTTGATACAAGCAAACTAACCGATCTTTTTGATCGCGTCATCATTGCTACCGGCAACAGTAATCGTCAAACACGAGCCCTTGCTTACTCAGTGAGCGAATCTGTCAAAAAGTCTGGTGGAGAAATCATTTCCATGGAAGGACTTGAAACTGGTGAATGGGTACTCGTTGATTGCGGAGATATTGTTGTTCACTTACTGCAACCTACCATGCGCTCCTATTATCAGTTAGAGGGTATGTGGGGTGGTAAGCCAGTTCGCGTCAAACTTAACGGCGGTAAAAAATCTGCTCGCTTCGCAAGTGAAGATGATAGCGACTCCGCGGAAGATGAATGAAGCTTTGGGTTGTCGCTGTCGGGCATAAAATGCCCCAATGGGTTGAAACTGCAACCCAAGACTATGTCAAACGCATGCCACGCGATTGCGCAATCGAAATCAAAGAACTTAAACCAGACATCAATCCAGCAAAAGAAGCTGTGAAGATACGGGAAGCCTTACCCAAAGGTGCATTAATTGTTGCTCTGGACGAACGCGGTACAGATATTAATACTGCGCAAATGGCCAAACAAATGGATCATTGGAGAACTCTGGGTACAGATATAGCACTTCTAATTGGTGGTGCTGATGGCCTAGATTCTGAATTAAAGAAAGAGGCTCACACGATGTGGCGCTTATCTAGCCTAACACTCCCCCATGCAATGGCTAGAGTTTTATTGGTAGAACAGCTCTATCGAGCATGGACTATCCTTCAGGGACACCCCTACCACCGAGTTTAAACATGTACTCTTCGATTTATTTAGCATCCCAAAGCCCTCGACGCGCCGAACTACTCAAACAACTTGGGGTTAAATTCGAATTACTTTTACCAAGTCCATCTGAGGATGCTGAGGCCCTTGAAATCCAACAAGCAAATGAGCCAGCTTTAGATTATGTATCTAGAGTGACGCTCGCAAAACTTGAGGCAGCAAAAACTAGACTCAGTAAATTAGACAAACACTTTGCACCAATATTAAGTGCAGATACAACGGTTGCTTTATCCACTCAGTTGGATGAAGTAATTCTGGGTAAGCCAAATAATCAAGAACATGCGCTTGAGATACTTGAGCAATTAAATGGAAAAACACATACCGTTCATACTGCAATCGCTATTTGCCAAAGCTTGGATGGGGCAAATTTAATAAAAGTATCAAGCTCTGAAGTGACTTTCGGAAGATGGTCCACGGAGCATTTAAAAGCTTATGTTCAAACAAACGAACCTATGGGTAAAGCAGGGGCTTACGGAATACAAGGTATCGGCGGAAGTTTAATTGAACGCTTTAATGGCAGTTATAGCGGTATCATGGGACTACCTTTATTTGAAACTAGCCAATTACTTAGTGAAATCGGTATTAAATTTGCTTTAAACACATGAACGAAGAAATTCTAATTAACTTTACCCCTCAAGAAACAAGAGTCGCCTTAATTCAGCAAGGTGAAGTACAGGAATTTCAGCTCGAAAGAACAGGCTCTCGTGGCTATGTGGGCAACATTTATTTAGGAAAAGTATCACGCGTTTTGCCAGGCATGCAATCTGCATTTATCGATATTGGTCTTGATAAATCTGCATTTATGCATGTTGCAGATATTTATCAAGCTCAAGATTTACCGATCGAAAAAGCAATTTTCGAAGGTCAAACCATCATGGTGCAGGTTCTTAAAGATCCACTTGGGACTAAAGGCGCTAGATTAACCACTAATATCAGTATCGCGGGCAGAAATCTAGTCTACATACCAGTTGATAAAAAAGATGGTCAAATCGGCATTTCTCAAAAAATAACGGAGGAAGCTGATAGACAAGCATTAAAAACACGCCTTAAAAATCTGATTTCAGACAATCAAATCGGAAGCTTTATTGTTCGGACCAGCGCTGAAGAAGCTACAGATTTTGACCTTTCACTAGATCTAAAGTATTTAAATACTGCCTGGGAAAAGATACTTGAAAATTCAGTGAAACTTCCTGCTCCTAACTTACTCCACCAAGATTTAAATCTTGCGCAACGCGTACTCAGAGATTTGTCGAGCGATGCAACAACTCAAATTCGAATTGATTCAAGTGAAAATTTTCAAAAACTTCAATCATTTGCCCAAACTTATATGCCTAACCTGGTTGAGAAAATTCAACACTACAAAGGCGAAAGGCCTCTATTTGATTTATTCGACATTGAAGCTGAAATAAATTTAGCACTTAACCGTCGTGTTAATTTGAAATCCGGCGGCTATTTAATGATCGATCAAACAGAATCAATGACGACCATTGATGTCAACACTGGCAGTTATGTTGGCGCAAAAAACTTTGACGATACGATTTACAAAACCAACCTAGAAGCTGCTCAAAGTATTGCTAGACAGCTTCGATTAAGGAATTTAGGGGGCATTATCATCATCGACTTCATCGATATGCATAATGCCGAACATCAGAATGCTGTGTTAGATGAATTACGAAAGAAATTACTGAAAGATCGTGTCAGAACTTCTGTAAGTGAATTCTCAACATTAGGGCTTATTGAACTCACCCGTAAACGAACCCGCGAATCTTTAGCCCATCAACTGTGCGAACCTTGCTCAGTATGCGAAGGAAAAGGTCAGGTGAAAACAGCGCAAACCATTTGTTACGAAATCATGCGAGAGATTCTGCGGGAGCACCGCCAGTTCAATCCAAAAGAATTCAGAATTGTTGCTGCACCAGATGTTATTGACCTCTTTTTAGAAGAAGAAAGTCAATTCTTAGCGCAACTTGGCGACTTTATTGGAAAACCAATCTTACTGAGATCTGAGGCCAGTTTTTCACAAGAACATTACGACATCGTTCTTGTATAAGACCTAACTTGCCGCACCCCCTGAAAACTGCAAGCGATGTAAGCTGGCATACAAGCCATTTTGATTAATCAAATCTTGATGCGGTCCAATCTCTACGATACGTCCATGTTCTAAAACGACAATTCTGTCAGCATGCTCAATTGTTGATAAACGATGGGCAATCACCAATGTTGTTCTACCTTGCATCAAGGTATCTAATGCCTCTTGTACCTGTCTCTCAGATTCAGAATCAAGCGCAGATGTCGCTTCATCAAGAATCAATATAGGTGCATCCTTGTATATCGCTCTAGCAATTGCCAAGCGTTGACGTTGACCTCCTGACAATCGGTTGCCATTATCACCAATTTCAGTATCAATACCTTCTGGTAAATCACGAACCATATCGCCTAAATTAGCAGCTTGTAAAGCTTGAATAACTACACTACGGTCGATATCTGTTTTATTCACAGCACCGTAAGCCACATTAGATGCAATTGAATCATTAAATAACACTACATCCTGACTAACAAATGCAATTTGATGTCGAAGATCATTTAATTTGTATTCTTTAATATCAAGCCCATCAAGACAAATACGCCCTTTAGTCGGACTATAAAATCTTGGCAACAAATTGACCAAGGTTGTCTTGCCACTGCCTGAAGGCCCCACAAAAGCAATCACCTCACCGGGCTTAATGCTGAGCTGAATATTTTTAAGGACCTCGTGATTAGTAATATCACCAGTAGCATTAAGATCAGAATAAGAGAAACTTAAATCATCAAATTCAATTGCACCCTGGGCCTTAACGATTGCCCTTGTGCCCGTATCATTTAATTCATCCTCTATTGGTTGATCAACCAAACTAAAAATAAGTTCTGCGGCGATTAAACCACGCTGTAAGGGTTGGTTAATATCAGCCAGGTGCTTTAATGGCGAGATGATTAACATCATCGCCGTCACAAATGCGACAAACTCCCCGACCGTTGTCCCACTACTAGTTTGCATAATGGCAATTAACAAAACCAAGGATAAGGCAATTGAGGCAATGATTTGAGTAATAGGTTGATTTAAACCACCAGCTACCGATGCTCTCATCGCAAAGCCACGTAACCGCTCAGCAGTTTGCTCAAATCGCTGCAGTTCATAAGCCTGACCACCATGCAACTTAATTACCTTATGCCCTGCACTCGCCTCTTCAACTACATAAGCTAAATCGTTTGTTAAGTCTTGCTGTCGTCGATTGATCGCCCTTAAGCGACGATTAATTGTTGAAATAATTAACCCAATAATAGGGAACATAATAAAAACAACAAGGGTTAATCGCCAATTTAAATAAAACAAATACGATAGCAACCCAATAACAGTTAAAGAATCCCTCACTAAATTGATGGCTACACTACTCAAAATACCTAAAACGTTGTTAACTTCAAAAACAACGCTATTGATTAAATTAGCGGAACTTGTTTTTTGAAAGTACTCCGTCGGCACTCTCAATAAGCGCTCAAACATTTGTTGGCGCAATACAAGCAATACAGAATTAATAACGCGATTTAGCCAGTAACTAGATAAAAACTGTGCAGCGCCCCTAATAAATGCAAGCCCCACCAAAAAGGCTGGAACTTGCCATAATTTTTGGCTCAAGCCTCCTGTAAAACCTCTATCAAGAAGTGGTTTCATTAAAGCAGGGATTGAAGTTTCTGTAGCCGCAACCACAGCCATGGCCAATAAAGCCATAATAATCAT
>CAZEHN010000008.1:0-1682 GCA_964511855.1 uncultured Polynucleobacter sp.
ATTCAACCTGGGCAAGAGAATGATTTCATAATCCGTAATTTGAGTGAGATTTTGGCTGCTCAGGAGGCTGCTAGTAAAGTTATGGCGATGCTCTTGGCCGCGGTGGCTTCTGTAAGTTTGTTAGTTGGTGGAATCGGAATTATGAATATCATGTTGGTATCTGTTACTGAGCGAACTCGTGAAATTGGTTTGCGCATGGCTGTTGGTGCTCGGGGGCAGGATATTTTGACCCAGTTTCTCGTAGAGGCAATGACGCTGGCTACTCTAGGCGGTGCGATGGGTGTATTGCTTGGGGCTTCGATTTCTTGGTTGGTTGCTTATTGGGCTGATTGGAATATCAGCCTTTCACTGTTATCAATATTGCTGGCTGTTGGATTTTCGGCTGCAATTGGGGTTTTCTTCGGATATTACCCCGCCAAGAAGGCCTCAAATATGCAGCCTATTCAGGCATTGCGCTACGAGTAATATAAGTATTGGCTAGCCAATAGCTATCAAGATGGTTTAGCATCTTGGCATGGATATTATTTTGCTGATCAAAGCCCTAGTGCTGGGCGTAGTTGAGGGACTAACCGAGTTCTTGCCAATTTCAAGTACAGGCCATTTAATTTTGGCTGGTCATTTATTAGACTTTAATGATGAAAAAGGTAAGGCCTTTGAGGTCATTATTCAATTTGGCGCTATTCTTGCAGTTTGTTGGGAATTTCGTCAGAAAATAATTGCAGTGATTTCCGGATTAGGACGTCGTCCACTCGCAAATCGTTTTGCAATTAACGTCATTGTTGCGTCAATTCCAGCAATTGTATTAGCGTTGGTGCTTGGTAAATTTATTAAAGCTCATTTGTTCTCACCAATTCCAGTAGCCTCTGCGTTTATTGTTGGTGGTTTAATCATTTTGTGGGCCGAGCATTTAGCTGATAAAAGGACTCAACGATCCAGAGTTGTTTCACGCACAATTGAACATGTTGAAGATTTGAGTGTGAATGATGCTATTAAAGTTGGTATTGCTCAATGTGCGGCATTAATACCTGGCACTTCAAGATCTGGTGCAACGATTATTGGAGGTATGTTATTTGGATTGCCGCGACAAGTTGCCACAGAGTTTTCGTTCTTCTTAGCTATTCCAGTCATTGCAGGCGCGACTTTATACGAATTAATTAAACTACGTCACGATATGGCCAATATTGTTTGGCCTGAATTCGGACCTGTTTTGCTTGCTGGTTTTATTGCTGCTTTTGTTTCTGCATTCATTTGCGTACGTTGGCTCATTCATTATGTTGGCCATCATAATTTCAGACCATTTGCTTGGTACCGAATTATTTTTGGTTTAGTAGTGCTAGCGACTTGGTGGTTTGGTTGGGTTAGCTGGACAGCTTAATCAAGCGGCTTGAATCAGAATTCAAATGACAGTCAGTTGGGCAAGATCTGTACTCGTTGGCAAAGATGCTGGCGTAGAACTTTTTCTTCACTGCCAACCTGGTGCTAAAAAGACTGAAATTCAAGGAACCTACGGTGACCGTTTAAAAATACGTTTAGCTGCACCTCCAATTGAAGGTAAGGCTAATGAAGCATTGATTGCTTGGTTATCAAAAAATCTAGGTATCCCAAGTTCAAAAATTGAGATACTTTCTGGGGATACAGGTCGTCAAAAAAGGGTCAGACTCTTAGGGGTGGAGTTGGATCGG
>CAZEHN010000008.1:1782-54931 GCA_964511855.1 uncultured Polynucleobacter sp.
TTTTGAAAGCACTTTCTAATTGAAGCCCCAAGACCCTAATTCCCTCGACTCAATTACACCTGAAGGTGCGCAGTGGCCTCGTCGTATCAAGTCATTTGTCATGAGAGCTGGTCGCACCACTGGTGGTCAGCAAAAAGCGATAGACGAGTTAGGCCCAAAATTCTTAATTCCATACAAGCCGGTTTTGCTCGATTGGCAAAAGGCATTTGGAACTGAGTTGAAATCAGCTTATCGTCCACGGATATTAGAAATTGGATTTGGTATGGGGGAGACGACAGCTTATATTGCCACTAAACGTCCTGAAGATGACTTTATCGCCATTGAAGTTCATGAGCCAGGTGTTGGCGCATTACTTAAGCGAATTGGTGAACAGAATATCTCTAACCTACGTTTAATTAGGCATGATGCAGTTGAAGTGGTTGAACATATGTTGGATGCTAATTCATTAGATGGTATTCATATTTATTTTCCAGATCCTTGGCATAAAAAGAAACATAACAAGCGACGCTTAATTCAATCAGAATTCGTAAAGTTACTTGTCAGTAAATTAAAGCCAGGTGCTTACATACATTTAGCAACTGATTGGCAAGAATATGCGGTTCAAATGTTAGAAGTATTAACTGCTGAGGATGCTCTGCAAAATACTTCAAAAGAAGTGGAAAAACTCGATGATGGCAGAATAGTTCCTGGGTATGCAGAACGTCCAAGCTATCGACCAATTACGAAGTTTGAAAATCGTGGGCTTAAGTTAGGTCACGGCGTTTGGGATTTGGTCTTTACTAAAAAATAAAGCGAGCAATGCTCGCTTTATAAGCTCTCGTTAATAAACCTTTATAGCTCAACTTGAATATTTAATTCGTCTGCTTTTCTAAGAATATGAGCTTTAGCTTTCTGTTCAGTAGGCTCAATATTGAGACTAATGAGTAGGGCGGTAAGCATCCTAGTTTCTTCAAGTTTAATATGACCATCTGCAATCGCTGCGTTAAAAGCTGCTTCAAAAGCCGCTAATCCAGGGTTACTAGATTGTGAAGCAGAATTTTGTGAGCTTGTAGAGTTTTTCGATGATCCTGTAGCTGAAAACCTTCTTTCATACTCTGTCACGATGAGTGGCTCGGCATCTGCTGGAAAATATGCTCCGGCAGGATCATCATCTCCACGAATCATGAGATTAGAGAGTGGTTGATTTGCAGAAATCGCCATTAATGCCAGTTGTCTAGAGGTATACGGACCAGTCTCACCATTGCTAGAACTTAAAAAATAATTTCTTGGAGCTGCCAAAGTTGAGCTACGCGTTGCAGTTCTTGGTGCCCTAGAAATACCGTTTCCTGAGGGTCTAACACCAGTTAAGTTGGCGCCAAGTCCCATGCCTAGCATTGTGACGCCATTCCCTTGTGACAATCCCTGCCCTAGGCCTTCAAGTGCTGCCCGTTGACCTTGTACCATATTGAACTCAGTAAAGCCTTGTTGATTGGCTATTTGAGCTCCTTTTGACTGAATAGCAAGGTTCGATTCTTGTTTGCCAAATTCACGTAATAGCTCAAGGCTTGCTTCATCAAGATCAAGGGCTAAATCGAACATGCGCATTAACTTTGTACCTGTGCGCTCAAATTCGGGCCCTAAAAATCCCATCAGTTCATTACTAAAGTTTTCTGAATCAACATTTGAAGTGATCGATAGCATTGGAAGTAATGCCGCTTTTTGCCCAACAAGTTTACGCATACCATTTAGCAGTCTGCCATTTAGTATTTGAAGAATTGCTTGTTGAGAAATAGCAGATTGCCCACCTACTTCAGTAATTAGTTTTAGAGGCTCTTGAACTCTTAAAGAATATTGAAGTTTGCCGTTAACAGAAACTACATTCTTAGAATTTAGATCTTGGTATTGCCCTAGAGGTGTTGGTGGGAGATCTACAATAACTTCAGAAAGTAAGACGAAAAATATTTCTGTAATAAAGTGGTCTGCACCAGTAAAGTTGTCGATTAATAAATGACCAAGAAAAGGAATATTTGCTGTATCAATGAGGGTTGTGGTGCCTGGATTGATTGTGCCAATATATTTTCCTTCGCGGAAAAATAATGCACATTCGTCACTTCGCACTGTTAATTTTGCCCCTCTAGGAATAGATTTATCAGGATGGAGATAAATTAAGTCACGTGCGAACTCAGCAGGACGCGCAATATAAAAGCTTTTAGTTTCTCGTGTAAAAAAACCCATATCAATGGCCTTTAAATAATTTATTCAAAATTAGGAGGTTCGTAATCTCGACGAGATTCTTTTTTTGGAAGTGGGCGAACATCACTTGTTGTTAACATTGGGATTAGTACAGAGAATACTACGCCAAGTAGCATAAAGCCCCAAACAAATTTAGGGACTGTATTCAGATCATTGATTTGATTGCCATAAATCTTAAATAGGACAGCAGTTGCTATTAAGGTGTAAAGGAGGGATAAGATATTGATCCCTAAGGTCACCATTCCGTATGTAAATTCATCGCCTTTAAATGCCCGGAAAATTGGTCCAGACCAAATAACGACATATAAATGTGAAATAACGATCAGTGTAATTATTAAGCTACCTGCATCCTTAACGCTCGGACCACCCAAAAATAACCAAATAATTAGCCCAAGAATGGCTGATAGAAATAATTTAATTCCAGTCATGATTTATTTGCAAACCTCTTCAAAAATCCATTTTTCATCGGCATTTAGTTTCCCTAATACCTTCTCTTTGGCTGATTGTTTGATATTTGGATGATAGTGTTCGTATTCAAACCCGCACTTTAGCATGTCGGTTAGTGACTCAATGGAATCCTGAATTTTTTCAAAATCACCAATTCTGCCCCCGATAGATAGTACCCACTTAGTGGTGAGTTCATTACCTTGCCCATCAATAATTTCATTTGAGGTGGCATTAACTGGGACCCAATCTGTATTTTGCTCTAATTTGGAATAGTCTGGATATGAAGTTGAATTTTGGCTAAATTTATTAATTAATCCGAAATTGTCTCGAAGAGCAGGATAGAAGCGAATATCTGCTGTTGTGATTGAGCCATTTGAGTTTTCATAAGGAACAAATAGAGGCTTTTCCGAACTTTCCCCTAATGCATGAATCATCATACACTCGCCCTCGAAAGTAATATCTCTTGCGCTATATCCTCCAATTGAGCTCATTGAGATGGTAAGTGACTCTTGGGCGAGCACTGTTCCGAGAACGACACAATTGAGGAGTTTGCAGTTCACTGCACGAATACTCCCAAAAATAATTGCATTGGATAAAAATAGATTTTGATTTACTGCTATATCGCCTCTAATCAAAATGGATGATTTATCCATTCCATTGTGAAGACTATCTTCGTTATTTTTAAAACTTGAAAGTCCATTAAGAACTCCATTAACTGTAATGCCGCTTAGTAAGCGAATGCCTTGACCTTCAGGGCTTAATTTTGTATCTCCGCGAGAAACGACGGGGCCATCTACTTGAACTTGCCCGCGCATCTCAATAGAGCGTCCATAAATAGAGCCTTCTACTTGAATGCCATCTTTGGATTTACTGGCATCAATTAAGACAGGAAAAATAATTTCTTTTTCTGTTTTTGGAAAAACGCTGCCAGCGACAGAGTTGTCAATAACGATATTGCTACCTTCTTCTCGAATGGCCATATTTATCCTACTAATTTAAGGTTGCCTGAACTCAAGAAATCTTCCATCAGCGCTAAGCTTTCTTGAGAAATTAATTTGCGATTGACAAGACGCTTGGTCGCATCCAGTAGTTGTGAAAACTCTTCTGGAGTTGCATCTCTTGAGGTTGAATTTGCTAACTTTTGATGAATTAAGTTTAGTGTATTAGATGATTGATAAACATTTAAATCATTTGAGGCTGCATGAATATTCGTTGCTTGCCCTCTCTCAATTGGATTGGCAATACTGTCGATATTCATGTCAGAGGCTAATTTTGATTCGGTCAAAATAGCTTGAATAACGTAAGAGTTATCTGGTTTTGTGTAATCAATATGAGTATCTACACTATAGTTTGTTCGAATTGTTGACTCTAAGTCGTCAATTGAGTTCAAAATGTTGTCGAGGCGACTTGATTTAAGTATTGAGAGCATGCCATCTAAATTCTCTTTCCTGACCTGCAATCGATATAAATCTACCTCGATTGGTAGGCTGTGAATTTGTTCAAGCGTATTTTCAGATGCTTCTACTGCTGGTCGAATATCATTATCGCGAATATAGAAGATATGCTCGCCAATGGTTCTGATTTTGTTTTCGTATTCATCATATATCTTCTTAAAATTAACGTTATAAAGCTGTCTATTTAAAAAGAATCCCTCGATTGATTTTTGAAACCTAGACTGAATATCCTTTGCAAAAGCAGCTAATTTGCCTTGCAAGGCCACTCCATCTGATATTTTCTTGCCGACTTCGATTTGAAGGGTTGATTCGGTTTGTAAATCAAGTTTGTTGTGCGTTTGACTGAAATCATCTGCAATTTGCTGCTTAGTTTTTTCAAGCATTACTGTAGTGGCAGCAACCCCTCCAACCACAGCGGTTGTTTGTACATCAATATGATTACTAAGGCTTGCGGTCTGTTGATTGATTGCGTGAACAATCATATCTCCAATTTCTCTCATTTCTCGCTCCATGCGCGCGATTTCGCGCTCCAAATTTCTTTGAACACTTTGTATGTCTGATTTAAGTTCGTAACGTAGGCTGCTAATACAGCTATCAACATAACCTGCAGATACGCCTGATGTCTCTGCCATATTTAGCCCCTAGAATTAGTTAAACGGGCAGCTGATTTTTCCTCGTAACTTACAAGTACATCAGGTGCTCGAACAATATCAATCGGATCAACGGCGGTTCCTCGTCTTTCGGATTGATTTTTGGGCTCAGCGCCCAATAAGGTTTCATCTTGCTCACTCTCAGTTACTAATGAGTGGTCAACGTGCATGATGCGGCTAAGTTGCTCATCGGTTAATTGAGCTTTTTGTCGTTCGGAAAGCAGGCCGATAGCAGACATGCCATCTCTAAAGTTGAGTATTTCGTCATATTTGGAGCGAAGATCGGCTTCTAAGTGATAGACGTTCTCTCTGACTGTGCGCATATCAGCCCTAAATTGGTTGCCGATTTCTATTAACTTTTCAGATTCTTTTTCACTCATGCGTATGAGTGACTCATTGGTTCTGAATAACTCTGATTTTCTAAAATCAGATTTTTCAGTCCATAAATGTTCCCAAAGAGGAATCATTAAGTCATTGTTGACTTTAAGAACCTGACCGTACTTAACCATAGTTGCAGAGTTGTAGACGTAAGGGACTGTATCAGAGCGCCATTCATCAGTTTCTGGATCAAAATACATCTTTGCTTCGCTTGAAAACCCGAGAACTGGATTGGGTGAGCCTGTCATGATTACACTTAGTGATCGTCTGAAGCGTTGAATACTCTCTTCAAATTGGTCGGTGATGAAAGCGGGTCGACTTCCAGTGTCGATTGGGTTGCCATCTTCATCCCACTCGAGTTCGCCTTCGAATTCATGGACAGCGCCATAGTTAATAAATAACTCATCATCCAACTCAGGCCTATCTTTAATTCGTTTTTCAATTACTGGGTCAGATTTAAGGCGAGCAATTAGTTCGTCATATGGTAGTTTGTGTGCGTCATGTGGGTGAACATCAAGAATGTCTTGGATGTATTTGGGGGCTTGTATTGTTCTTGGACAATAAAATCTTTTCGAACACCAAGATGCTCTATTTAGTACTTCAAATAAATTTTCATGAACGTTGTTGATAGATGTTGATCGGGCAACTGAATATGTATTGGAAATGTTTTCCAAACTATCAAAAGTATCTTTTAGTTCATTTAAAATTTTTGTTCCGAATTCTTTCGTTTTGTTGACCTCGTCGACAAAACGTTGGATATCCGAGTCCCTATTAGATGATTCGGAAATTTCGATTCCATTAGATTGTTCACCTACATTTTTTGTGCCATTTTTGCTGATTTGTTCAATTAAATAATTATTTTTCTGAATCAAAGGCAGGTTGATGTTGACTTCATTAACTAGTCCGACAGTTTGTATAAATTGATTAACCAATTGTTGTAATAGTTGCTCTTCCCCATAGAGTGTGTTGATAGGGTCTGTAGTTTCTGCTTGACTATGGTCGGGTGAGAGAAGTACCGGGACGTGTTTAATTCGATCTATTTCAGCTGATATTTCGCTTAGATTAGTTTGGATGTCAGATAGATCGATGGTGCGTAGTGTTTCATTTGCAACAATGCCAGACTCGTCGAGTAGCATTTGGGCCCCCAGTATTTTTTTAAAGGACACTGGGAAGTCAATTTTGGCTTGAGTCACTTCTGGAAACGTGTTTGCTCGAGAATTTAACTCTTTATTAAGTTCAACGATTCGATTATTTACATTGTCTAAAGCAGTTGTTTGATTTGCAAAGTTCTTTTCTAATGCGATTAATCGTTCATTAAGCCCGTTTTTTATTTGCATTAGCTTAGAAAAGCCCAGGCCTATTAGTGCAGCTCCAAGTCCATATAGACCAGCATGAAAATTAATAACTAAATTTATTAGGACGATTAATAAGCCTGCGGGAGGTAAAAGTGACCATTGATTACTAATATCCCAAAATACTTTAGAGATTTTTTGTTTGAGACTTGAGATATCGGCTCTAATTTCGTCAACTTGTTTCGCTAGTCCGGGCTTTTCTTTATTTAAATCTTCTAGTTCTAAGCGCAAATCCTCCCCGGTTCTCCAGTTTTCTAAAAGGGGGGAGATATGCGAGAGTATTGCTAATACGCGCTGCTCATTTGGATCATCGACATTTTGGAATGGGCCGAGAACTAGTTGTTTGGACATGAAGACTCCGTTCAATTTGAGCGAATAAGGGATTAATGATGTTTAGAGGAGGTCTACACCTTAAACAATTGCGAAAAGACACAAAATAAATATCACGGTTGAGGTGATCATTATTATTTTTTGAGTTTTGGTAAATGGGCCGTTGGCACTCAATTCTTGGGTGATTGATTGAGGCGAGTTTAAGTTAATGCTCGGAGAAATAGGTTGATTGAATACAGGTTCAGCAGTTGTGCTTTGAGTACTCTCCGGAGTTGATGTACTTGCACTCGCTTCTTGACTAATGCTACTGGATATTTCTTCTGGATTATTGGCAGCTGTAGGACTGTTTTCTGATTGATTTAAGCCTTCTCGATTTACGGCTTGCCCACATTTAATGCAAATTCTTGCAGAAGGCCTCAATTGGGCGCCGCAGTTTGTACATTCCATCATTTTTTGATTTCTTTGAGTTGCGTCAATAAAAGCTGCCAAAATTACTTCTATAAATAGCGTATTTTCATTAATAGAAATTATTGGCAAATACAATATGTCATATTAATATGAATGCAATGAATATTGTAAGATTTATAAGTATTGTTACTTATTAGTATTAACTCTCCCCAACTTATAAAAATCATATTCAATGAAGTTGTATTTGTAAGTTATTGAATAGCAAAGTGGATTAATTTATGGTCAATTTGACAAATAATCAGAAAGTTATTGGGCTTGTGCTTGCGCAGGTGATTATCTTGGCCGTTTTGTATGGGGTAAAACATAAATCTACCCCTAATCAGGGGGGATCCTTTTCAAATGAGACCCCGGTAGCAGCGCGTGCTCCTGAGCCTGTGAATACCCCTTTACAACAAGATTCTCCTGTGAACTCATCAAAAATTGGTATTTCTCAGTTGGATGGAGCTTGGTATAGCCCGCAATGGAAGTATGGCTACGAGCTTAAGAATGGCATTGGAACCGCAACGAGTACGAATAGCGTTAATTTTTCAATTGGCGACAAGATTATTAATCTCGCACCTGCTGGCAAAGACATGTTTGAAGGTGTGCAAGTCTATAAAGATGGTAATTTCTATAAAGTGACCGCCACTCTATTACCTGATGGACGTTTGTATTTTCAAGGTGAGAAAAACGTAAGTTGGTATATGGAACGAGTTGGTTCGCAAAGGGTGGAAGCCCCCGTCAGAGCGCCTGATCCAGTTGTTCAGCAACCACTCAATTCTTGGACTTTCTTAGAAAGTAATGGTAATTCGATGACTTATTACAACCCGAAATCTATTGAGCGTTCAGGTAGGCTCGTAGGTGTTGTAACGGTAGTTACTTATCCTTATCCAAGTAAAGTCTTTTTCTCTAATGTAAAAGTGGGCTCTTTTACCCAAAATATGGTGTTCCGTTGCGATCGTGGCGTATACAACGTCGTTAGAGTGGCAGCATATTCTGAGCCAATGGGGCAGGGAGATCAATTGCCGACCAACCCTATTGATACAGCAAGAGAGTGGCCAGTTTCAGGTGGTTTTGCAAATATTTATAACCAATATTGCCGATAATATTTAGGATTAAGTTTTATCTTGCAAAGAACTAGCTTAAAGCTGGTTCTTTGTTTATGGGCAACTGGTTTGTATCATGGCTTCTGGGTAGCTGCTGCCATCATCAAACTTACCCAAATCTTTGATGATGCCTTTTCCATCAAACATCCATTGAGGGGGTGTTGGTTTGGGGGTTGAAGCATTAAGCCAGTCAAAGTAGCCCGACATTATTTTCCATTGACTATTAAAGTCCAACATATTGAGAGTTTTTGACTTCTGAAATTGCTCTCTAAAGTGAATATTTTTAGTCTGTGGATTTGCATCGTTAATGTGTGGAAGGTTATATCGATCGTCTTCGCCCCACGGGCCAGCATGTCCTGATTTGAATGCTTGCTTGGGGTTGGGATTGCTTGGCCAAATAATCAGGCTACGAAAGTCACCTTTACAAAGAGTTTTCCAATATTTTTCTGCTGTAGGAAGTCCAATGTATTTATCTTCAACGCTAGTAAGAATGGTGATGGGTAGTTTGGCTGGAACTTGATCAATAGATTTGACGATGCTTTCGGCGAGTTTGCCTTTTGCAACATGATGAGCATCGCCAGGAGCTGCTAATAAGAGTGCACGTGGCGCAGGCAGTTCGTAACTAGGGTAATTGGTTGCAAAGTTAAGCGACATACTAGCGCCCATTGAGAATCCGTAATAAATAGTTTTGTCATCACTAATCATTTTAGGATGTAATTTATTAAAGTTTGCCAGCGCCTCCTTGAGACTTTTGCCTGCGTTGTCAGTTACGATTTGAGGGGGCGTTTTGCCATCTTCTTGATAGACTGGATACATCACAACTGCACCGCGTCTAGCAAAGTGGTCAATCATGGCGGCATAGTTCATGGGGTTCATCCCTTCCCAGCCATGTAAAAAAATGATGAGAGGGCGATTTAGTGATTTATCTTGTTCGTTGTAGATGATGTAGGTTCGATTAGCGCCATTGCCCTCAGTGAGGAGGGTCAAATCAGCTTTTGATTCCTTGGACTTATAGTTGTCGGTTGTAAAGTCGCTTGCTGTTGGCGCTAATTCCGATAAATTATTGACCTCTGTATTGGCCTTATTGGAGAAGTTAGGGGGTGTGCCATTATCACTTTGCACGCGGGCATTAAAGCCTAATACAACAGCGATCGCAATTAATGCTGTTATTAGTAGCTTAATTAGTGATAGTTTTGACATGAATCTTCCTAGATAAAGTTGGCTAAATGGTATGCCAGCAATTAAATTCTGTATAGTTATTCGAAATATTCTAATCCGCAGTAAGAAATACCTTTAAAAATCGTTATATGCTTTTCCCAACCCTTGAATTCGCATTCTTTTTCCTATTTGTATTGGGGGTTGCTTGGTCTATTTATAAGAAACCAGATGCGCATCGATTTTTTCTATTAATTGCTAGTTATTTCTTTTATGGATTTTGGAACTGGCGCTACTGTTTGTTACTCTTTGCTCTATCTGCTGTTGCTTGGTTGATTGCCAAATGGATGATGGGGGAGAAATTTAAGATTTCCCCTAAAACTTATTTAACTATCGGCATTAGTTTTTTTGTTTTAGCCCTTGCTTATTTCAAATACACGGGATTTTTCTCGCAAACTTTCCAATCGATTTTGGCTTGGGTAATGCCAAGCGAGGCATTTTCAGTGCTTGATAATCCAATTCTTCCGTTGGGGATTAGCTTTATAACATTCCATGCTATTTCATTGTTGTTTGATGCATATCGTAATAAGTTAAAGCAAGCACCTAGCTTAGTTAATGTGTTGTTATATGTTTCATTTTTCCCACAGTTGATTGCTGGCCCCATCCTCAGGGCGAGCCAGTTTTTACCTCAATTAGAAAAGCCAAGACAAGCGGATTACATTCGTATTACTAGGGCTGGCATATTAATCACTGTAGGACTATTTAAAAAAGTCATTATTGCGAACTATCTCGCCACTCAAGTTGTTGACGATGTATTTGCAGGTACGGCTAGCAATATCTCTACCTTGATTGGTGTATATGGATATGCCATACAGATTTATTGTGATTTTTCTGGTTACACCGATATTGCTATTGGTTGCGCAATGCTTCTTGGTTATCAGTTTCCATTGAATTTCAGAAATCCATATGCTGCAAGTTCTATACAGGATTTTTGGCATCGTTGGCACATTACGCTTTCAACTTGGTTGAGAGATTACTTATATATCCCGATGGGTGGTTCACGTCATGGCATCACTCGGACTTTGGTTGGCTTAATGGTAACTATGCTCATTGGTGGTTTATGGCATGGTGCAGGTTGGCAGTTCATTATTTGGGGTGGTTACCACGGTCTATTGTTGGTGGCATATCACTTATGGGCAAGATGGGCCAATGATAAAAATTTCTCATGGAGAAATTCACGTCTTTGGAAAATCATTTCCATCGTGTTTGTATTCCATCTGGTGACGCTTGGCTGGATTTATTTCCGAGCAACAAATATGTCAGAAGCCTCAAGGGTTATTGCTCAAATCGCTCATGAGGTGGTTAATGGTAGCGTGTTCAAGTATGCCGATACTTTAGCTGTGATTGCCATATTAGTTGGTCTATTAATGCAATATATTCCTTTGACTGTTAGAGCAAAGATTGAACGTTTTATTGGGCGTAGGTCTGCTTGGGTGCAAGGCGTCATCATGGCAATTTGTATTGCGCTGATCGAGTACTTTGGCCCAATTGGTGTGGCCCCTTTTATTTACTTCCAGTTTTAATCGTATGAATCAGAAAAAATCATTCGGTTTCGGTGGCCTAAAACAACTTTTCCAATTCTGTTTGGCATTGGTGGTTACTGCACTATTAATTAATGCATCAGGCATTCATCAATGGGCGCAACGTTTAGAAATTGGTAATGAATATGTGCCAAGACAATCGCTTGTGGAGTTAAGTGGCGCATGGGTGTCAATGGTTGAGCATACTGGACTTAACCATTTGAGACGAAGTGTGATGGCATATCGCGATGCTAGAGAGCAGAACAGTGGATCTAATTCTGAAGACATAGCAGCTGATCGAAAATCATCAGAGGGATATAAATCCGTTGATGACACCATTTCAGCTAAATTAAATAATTCTGAATCTAATCCCAGTTCTAAGCCTAGTGCCGATTTACAAACTAAAGCAGAAGGTAATCAAGTTCAAGAGGGAAGACCGGTTGCTGATGCTCAATTGCCAACGGCTATTGCAGGGGTTTCTTCAGAGACTTATATAGCACTTGTAGGTGACTCAATGATGGCTGTGGGCTTGGCGCCTAATTTAACGCGCATGATTGAGAAGAATTCCTTAGGTAAAGTTGTGCGTGCCTACAAGTCTGGAACTGGTTTAGCTAGACCGGATGTTTTTAATTGGTTAAATGAATATCCGAAGATGGTTGCTGGTAAAAATCCAGGGATCATTATTTGTGCTATTGGCGCTAATGATGGTCAGGGTATCGAGGTAAATAAGAAGGCTTTTCAGTTTGGCACGCCAGCATGGGATGAAGAGTATGCAAGAAGGGTTGGTGCATTTTCAGAGTTATTGTTAAAAAGTGGTGCAAAAGTTTACTGGGTTTTATTGCCTCATATGCGCAGTCCTGTTTATGACCAACGAATGCAAAACCTTAATAATTTCCTGCAAGCTAAATTCAAAGATGTTCCAAATTTAGTTTTTGTTTCGCCCGACTCGATGATTGTTGGTCGACCAGTCAATGTCTATGTTGAATATGCACAAATTAACGGCAAGCAAGAAAAATTACGTGGTGAGGATGGTATTCACCTCAGTGATGTTGGTGGACGTAATCTGGCTGCAGGTATTCTGAAGGCATTGCAGTAAGTTTTATTTAACCTACGTAGACTTATTCTTTTTCTTACTTGCTTTTACAGTTTGATGTGATTTGCCTTTGGCATTATTGTTTGTAGAGATAGGTATTGGAGCTGGACAAGATTTTTCTATCCAGGCATGAGGATAAGCTTGGCCATTTTTAAATTTTCCTAAATCAGACATAATTTGATTTTCAGTAAAAATCCATGTCGGTACACTTGAATTTTTAATCGCATCTAAAAATCCTGTGACCACTTTCCATTGGCCATAGAAATCTAAATTATTAATTGATTTAGATTCAGGAAAACTTTCAAGGCGTTCTAAGGATTCAAATGGAGTTGGCCCATTGATGTTTGAGAAGTCATAGCGCTCATCAGGAGCGCCTGGTGCGCCATGACCAGAGGCGATTGATTCATCATCTGCTTTGCCTGATGGCCATGTGATGAATATTTTTTGGCGCTTTTGTTGGCATATCTCATTCCAGTAGGCCGTTGCTGTTTGAACGCCAATAGTTTTATCTTCCTGACCAGTCAAAAGTGCAATTGGAATAGATAATGGTATTTGACTAATAGGTTGATTAACAATACTGATGGCTAATTCTTTGTGAGCCACGTGATGTGCATCACCAGGAGCTGCAAGAACCATTCCTTTTGGAGGTGGTAAGCCATATTTGCTTGGGTTGTTGGCAAAGTTAATTGACATACTCGCGCCCATTGAGAAACCGTAATACATTGTTTTTTGAGTATCAATTAGGTCAGGGTTTTCTAGTTCAAGTTTTTTGAGTATCAGTGCAATACTTTTTGCAGCTGTATCTGTAATCGATTGAGGCACTGTATTGCCATCAACTTGATAAACCGGATAGATAACTACTGAGCCCCGGCGCACTAGATGGTCAATGAGTGCGCCAAAGTTTTTGGGATTAGTCCCCATCCAGCCATGTAAAAAAATAACTAGAGGTAATTGTTTGGCTGATGGATTTTCTGGATAAAAAGCATAAGACCTGTCAGCGCCATCGCCAAGCGTCATTACTTTGATCGTATTGAAGACTTCTTGTTTTTTATACGATTCTGGTTCAAAGTCGGTTAGTTTTGGAATTTCTTGGGCATGCAACTGACTAACAATGCTAGTCAATAGCGCACAAAGTAATACTGTCAGTGTTGCGGTAAATCGAGTTTGAAGGTTCAATTTTTAAATCTTTAATGGTTGAAATTATTAACGGGTTGATTAACTTGGCTATAGTAAACCTAATTTATATAATTACCCGATATGACAATCATTAAACCACCTGCAAAAAATCCGGCTAATACGCTTACTAATAGAAGACGAAAGTTTGCTTTAGCAATAGTTGCAGGAGGAATGGCTACATTTGGTTCGGGTTTTTTGATTAACTCAATAGCAAATGCTCAAAAGAGCAAAACAAGTTCAGATGGGGCATTGTCGAAGGAGGCGGTATTGGATAACTTGGGCTACAAAGACGTCACGGTCACAAATCCAGCAACACACCGAGTCATTGATTTAAGAATTAGAATCCCCAAAGGCTTGACTCCTAACCAAAAGGTGCCGCTTATCATTTACTCGCCAGGATTGGGAAGTGGATTGGCTAACGGAGCCCCATGGTGTGAAGCTTGGCAAAATGCCGGGTTTATTGTTGTGACGCTTTCACACCCTGTAACTAATGACAGTATCTGGAATACAAAGTCACATAGTTTGAAGACAAATCTACAAGCTGCTCTTGCTAGTCCTCAATATGGTCTGAGAGTTAGTGATTGCCAATTTGTTATTACTCAGTGTTTAAATAAGCTGGGGATAGAGTCAAATATTGATCCTAAAAAGATTGGTATCGCTGGTCATTCCTATGGAGCACTTACCGCACAGGCTATTTCTGGGCAGGCGAAGTCTCAGCTTGACCCTCGTATTAAAGCCGCAATTGCATTTTCGCCAACGGCAGGTACTCCTGAAAGTTCTAAGGCAATGGGTGGTGTTCAGATTCCTTTCTTTTGTGTGATGGGTGATCACGATGACTATGTCACCTTCAAGGAAGGCACTGATTCTATGAAGCTTGGGGTTCCCTTAGCTAAAAGAAGAGCTGTATATGATGGTTTATCTAAAAATCATAAGCAATTGTGGATCATGGCTAACGCTGATCATATGACTTTTGCTGGTGAGCCTGTTGATGCGAACAGATTTAGCCGTGACATTCAAGTTAGTGATGAACTGAATCAATCTAGCTGGAAGCGTATTAGCGAAATCACGACTGATTTCTGGAAAAGCTATTTTTCAGATAAGCCCTTGGGCGAACAACGCACCCAATTCAAGAATGCCGTTGAACCTGTCTTGGTAAAAGACGATGTTTTTGAAATCGCTTAGACCTTAATTTACCTTCTGTGGCTTTTACTAATTGAGTCTTAGGGTAATTTCGCCCCTAAATTTTTAGGGGTTTTTGTCTCAAAAACCTGACAAATTTATTCCATAATATGAAAAAAATGGGGTTAAATCCATTTTTATTCTAATTTTTCAGATAACAAAATTAGTGACCACTAACTTTTCTATCTCTAAGGACTATAAGGGTTTTTTCTGATATGAGCATTAAATAGAGTCAACAAACCCTATTTTTTATAACTATTAGGTATTAATTGAGAACTTTATATTCTTGACTAGATATATAGGATTGCCTACTATGGCTCCAACTTAAAGATATGCAGCACCTATTAGTATGAATAAAAAGTTTTCTAACCACAACCTGTTGATGTTTTTGGGATCAACAACAGCTACTGGCGAAGAGCAATTCCAAACCAGACTCTCACGAGTGCTTAACGCCCTAGGCGTTGTCTCCGCATTCATGGTTGTTGCCCTTATGGTTAATCAACCATTAAGAGCTGAACTAACAAAGAGTGTTAGTGAAGAGTCTACTGAGCAAGTCGCTTCTAGCCAAAATTCTGAAGAGGTAAGCGGTACTGCTTCTATGCAGCCAGTTTCATGGTTGGCATCTCCCGAGGTTATTAAAGCGCCAGTTCCTTCGATTGCTCACTTAGCTAATAAGATTCCTGATAGTCAGATTGACCCTCAGGCTTTGGATGCCAAGTTAATTACTAATTATGAGCAGCAATTGATGGTTGCAGACTATCTAGCTAATAAATACCGTGCAGATCCAGCCCGCGTTCGTGAGTACGTTGCTCATGTCGTTGAGGTATCTAAAGAAGTTAATTTAGATCCTATCCTTTTAGTCGCGGTTATGGCTATTGAATCTAACTTCAATCCAAATGCTCAAAGTTTTGCTGGTGCACAAGGTTTGATGCAGGTAATGACTAAGGTTCATTTGGATAAATATGCCCCTTATGGTGGCCCAAAAGCCGCATTTAAGCCTGAAGCCAATATTCGAGTTGGAGCCTATATCCTTAAAAACTACATTGCGATGTCTGGCTCTATGCAGCGTGGCCTTCGTTACTATGTGGGTGGTCCAGCAGTTTCCGCAGATGGCGGATATGTTGGTAAGGTTTTGCGTGAACGCGAATATCTTGTGAGTATGCTGCAAAAAGCAGATACACAAACTGCAAGTCGTTCAATCTTTAGTTTAGATATTTAAGTAAACGTTAAATTCAAATAAACAAAAAGCCCAATTTAAATTGGGCTTTTTGTTTGGCGAAACCTTACTTAATTGGCTTTAGTATCTGCTTCAATTTCTGCAGATCTGACAGCTTGTGCTAAACGGTCTAAGACACCATTTACAAATTTATGTCCATCAGTGCCACCAAAAGTTTTTGAAAGTTCGACCGCTTCATTAATCGCTACGCGATAAGGTGTTGCAATATCGTGGACTAGTTCAAAAGCTCCAATTAGTAGTGAGCCTAATTCGACGGGCGATAATTCCTCTAATGGTCGATCTAGGTGTGGAATTAATTGGGTTTGTAGTCCATCAGCATGGTCACTAACGCCTTCAATCAGTTTCTTAAATAAATCTTGTTGGCATTTAGAAAATGCAGGATCTTCAGCTAATTGACGGCTAATGTTGCTAATATCAGCAAAACCGCCCGCATTTTTAATCACTAACCATTGATAGATGCCTTGAAGGGCGTACTCTCGAGCACGCCTTCTAGGTGTTAAAGAACGTTTAACCTGGGTTGATGAAACGAGCTTATGAGCGCTGGGGTTTGGATTAAGCATCTTCCCCTTCTTCCTGTATTAATAAACAAAAGTTAGCCATTTCTACTGCGGCGCGAGCACAGTCAGCACCTTTTTCAACTACACGACGACTAGCCTGCTCGTCAGTTTCGCAGGTAAGAATACCGTTTGCAATTGGAAGTCCAAGATCTAAACCAACCCTAGTAATACCGGCGCCTGATTCATTTGAAACTAATTCGAAATGATAAGTTTCACCACGAATGACTGCGCCAAGAGCGATAAGGGCATCAAATTCACCGGTTTCGCCTAATTTTTGAAGGGCGAGTGGAATCTCAAGGGCGCCTGGAACCGACATCACCAAAATATCATCGCTAGCTACTTTAAGGCGATGAAGTTCATCTAAACAGCTTTTTGTTAAAGCTGCGCAATGTTCTTCATTGAATCGACCTTGAACAATTGCAATGCGCAAATCTTGACCATCAAGATTTGGTTCAAGCATATCAACGGCGTGTCCACCACTGGAAGAATTTGAATTAGATTGGCTCATAGTATCGATAGAATAATTGATTTAATAACTTATTTAGTTTCGGCGTAACCAACGACTTCGAGTTGATAGGCTGACATACCTGATAAGGGGCTTGGTTTAGCCATGAGGCGCATTTTTCCAACACCTTGATCTTTAAGGATTTGAGCACCGATTCCGTAGGTTCGAAAATCTGGTTTACGAACAGGAAGTGCTTCTGATTTTTTCCCATCGTTAGCAAATTGTTGAATCCAACTTGAGCTATCAGCGGTCGATCCTGAGCAATTAAGAAGAACGGCAACACCACAAGCTGATTTCTGAATACCTTCTAGTGCTTTATCTAGACTCCAAGAATGCTTGCTTGAGGCCGTGTCTAAAAAATCTAACAAATGTGCGGGTTCATGAACTCGAACTAGGGTTTCTTTATCAGGGGTAGGTTTGCCTTTGACTAATGCAATATGTAGCTGTTCACTTGGGATATCTTTATAAAGAGTGCAATCAAATTGTCCCCAAGGGGTATTGAGTAACTTTTGACCAACTCGTTTGACCATACTTTCGTTTTCACTACGGTATTGGATGAGGTCAACAATCGTCCCGATTTTTAAGTCATGAATTTTTGCAAACTCTACGAGATCTGGTAATCGTGCCATCGTGCCATCATCTTTCATTATTTCGCAAATCACAGAAGATGCTGAACAGCCAGCCATTGCAGCTAGATCACAGCCGGCTTCAGTATGGCCTGAACGAATGAGAACACCCCCAGGTTGAGCCATGAGAGGGAATATGTGCCCAGGCTGAACTAAGTCAGAGGGTTTAGCGTCTTTGGCAACGGCAGTTTTAATCGTGTGAGCTCTATCAGCTGCTGAGATCCCTGTGGTAACGCCAGTTGCAGCTTCGATAGAGACAGTGAAATTGGTGCCCATAGAAGCGCCATTTTCTTTAACCATTAATGGCAATTTCAACTGCTCACAATGTTCGCGAGTTAATGTTAAGCAAATAAGGCCACGGCCATATTTGGCCATAAAGTTAATTGCTTCAGCGCTAACATGATCAGATGCGAGTACAAGGTCCCCCTCATTTTCACGATCTTCTTCGTCAACTAGGATGACCATTTTCCCAGCGCGCATTTCCGCTACGATTTCTTCTGTTGAAGATAAATACTGAGATAAGTTAGAAGAGTGAGATGTCATGGGGTGAGGCCAGTAAAAACAATAATTAAGAAGGTTCTGACAATGAAAGCATGCGTTCAACGTAACGTGCAATTAAATCGACTTCTAGGTTGACGCCTGATCCTGCTTTTAAAAAACGTAGGCTTGTATTCTCAAGTGTATGCGGAATAAGGTTGATATGAACTCGTGCCACTTGATTGCCATTGACACTGATATCTTCAACACGATTGACTGTAAGTGAAGTTCCATTGACAACAATGGAGCCCTTATAGGCAAGGTATTTCGCTAAAAATGCCGGCGCATCAATTGCTAAATGCCAAGAAGCATCCGAGTTGTTCTCAGTACCAACTTGTTCAAAACTTGCCACATGACCAATACCATCGACATGTCCACTAACCAAGTGGCCACCTAATCTATCGTTTAGGCGAAGAGCTTTTTCTAAATTGACAGGTGCTGGATCTTTTAATCCAACAGTTTTATCAAGAGACTCTGCAGAAATATCGATTGCAAATGAATTGCCAGATAATTCGACAACAGTCATACATGCACCTTGAATAGCAATGCTGTCGCCCAAAATGACATCAGAAAGATCTAATTTGCCTGCATCAATCGTTAGGCGAAGACCATCCCCATGGGGTTTGGCTTGAGTAATTTGACCGACGGCTGCAACTATTCCTGTAAACATCCCTATATTATCGCCTGACTCGCCAAAATCAGCTCAATAATTCTTAAATTTCAGGACTCTTTTTGGGAGATTTTGGTCAGGCGAAGTCTAAGATCCTCCCCAACCATGGTTTGTTCTAGGAATTCCCAGTCATAACGCTCTTCTAAGGATTGAAGTGGACCTATGTTGGCGATGCCAATACCTTGCCCTAGCAGGGTGGGGGCAAAATACATGAGGAGTTCATCAACACAACCTTCTTTGATGAGTGACCCGTTAAGTTTGTGTCCAGCTTCAACGTGAACTTCATTTACTTGTAGGGTTTGGGCTAAATATTTGAAAACTTCGGGTAAATCAACTTTGCCATGTTTATTAGGTAATTGAATTAAGGCAACTTTGCGCAGTAATAGTTCATGGCGCATTTTTTCGAAGTAATCTGGATCAGGATTTGCGCAAATGATTAGCGTATTTCCGCCTTCAAGTATTTTTGCATCCAATGAAATCTTTAACTGTGAGTCAATGACTACTCTTAATGGTTGGCGTGGTGTATCAATGCCACGCACATTCATTTGAGGGTTATCTTCTTGGACTGTCCCGATGCCAGTTAGGATGGCGCATGCCTGCGCGCGCCAGCGATGGCCATCGAGCCTAGCGGGCTCATCTGTAATCCATTGGCTTGAACCATTTTCGAGTGCTGTTGTGCCATCAAGACTTGCTGCGATTTTTAATCGAACCCAAGGCAATCCAGTTTGCATGCGTTTAATAAAACCAGGATTAATTTGTTCGGCCTCTTTTTCAAAAAGTCCACATCTAACATCGATGCCAGCTTCTTTCAGAGTGTGTAATCCTTTGCCTGCTACTAGAGGATTAGGATCTTCCATGGCGGCAATAACTTTTGTTACGTTGCTTGCAATAAGGGCATCTGTACATGGTGGGGTTTTTCCATGGTGACAGCAAGGTTCAAGAGTGACATATGCTGTGGCACCTTCAGTGTCATGTCCAGCTGCTCTCGCACTAGCTAATGCTTGTACTTCTGCATGAGGTCCGCCCACCATTTGAGTGTGACCGTGTCCGATGACTTGATTATTTTTTACGATGACACACCCGACCCTTGGGTTGGGGTTGCTGATGAATGACGCTTTGCGAGCCTCATCAAGCGCGAGTTGCATAAAATCAAGGTCTGCTTGGGAATACATAGTTAAGCTTTAATGCATAAAAGAATTAATTCATTCTAACGGTTATTTATCGGCGACATTGTAAATTTTCTTCCGAGGGGGAGCATAGCCGCAACCGACCGCCGGCCCCCATAATGATTTGTTGCTGAATATCTTCAAACTGAGTATGTTGAAAAGCCAAGCGATTTGCAATTAGTCCACCGTTTTTCATTTGAGCACCACCGGCAGGGTTAAAAGTGATGTGTTTAATGCGTTCATTATTAGCAAATGATTTTGCATTAACATCTTCGAACTGATTACCTGTTTGAGAATTGATGCTTCTTACTAAGTCACTTTCAATAATAGAGTGCTTTAAAAGAATAACCTCAGGATTAATTAATTCGGGGAAATCGAGTTCTGGGTTAATGTAAACGACCCAGCCTTTATCCCAACGATTTTCTGATGATGGTGTTAGGGTGGTGTAGGTTTGTTTAGTAATGGCTTGATTTCTAGCGAAATGTGCCGCTTGTATCAATGAGGCGCTATAGCTATAGGTCTTTGATCTAGCCTTAAGTCGATTAAATCCAGTCAGTATGTGTTGTGATGTAGAGAGAGCAATCACACCAATAATGATCAGTGCCACAAGTATTTCTATCATAGAAAAGCCTAAGTCATTTATTAAGAGTTTGTTTCTGATTGCCATATACAGGGTTGAATTAGTTCCCAAGGGTTGTTTGATGATTGATTGAGTTCTTGATCCCAAATTGGATCTAGGGTTTCTCGCCAGCTAATTAGTTGCCTTCTTAATACTTGTTGATTATTTCGATCTAATACAAATTGAAGTAATGCTTGTTGCCTTGATTGCGAAACTAGATTTTTATTATCTAAATATCCATTTGGATTTAACTGATCAATTACGTGAACCGAGACTCTGAAATAAGTATTGGAGGTTGAGGGATTTGATTTTTCAATAAAGCAGCATTCTTGTAATAAAGAAGTTGCTAAATTTGGAGTAATTGCATCAAGGCATGCATGTAAGCGTTTCTCAGCCTCTTGAAAAACCATTTCACGACTAATTATTTGTTTTGTATGTAATTTTTCATTTAACAAATGACGATAAGCAATGGTGCTGAAAACGCTCATTAATAAAATTAAACCAACAACGAGGATTAAAGCGAAACCAGATTCCACATTTATAGAGCTCTGATTTTGAATGATCAATTGAAGGCCACTTTATTTCTAAGCGCCACAAATCGAGAATATTTTTTTCCAGAATCCATATTTAAAAATATTTGAACAGCCTTTGGATTTGTTTCGTTGGGGATTAATTCGAAATGAATGCTACTCATCCCACTCAGAATTCCATCATTCTGAGCCCGACCTTTGTTATCAATACTTTGACACATTAAAGTGCCCGTTTTGGCATTATTACTATCTACGCGTTGTGCAAAAAATCCTAAATAAGCATGTCCGTTAATGAGTCTCTTAGGGGTAATTTTGTGACCTAAGCAATCGAAATGACCATAACTAGAATGCTTGATGTATAGCGCATCTGATTGGTTAACATTGTTGATGCCTTTTCGATATATAAAATCACCAATTTTCGAATTGCTAAGGGCGGAGCTTTTTCTCATTGCAATTCCCAAAGCTTTAGTTCTCGATTCTTTATTTGCCATTTTTGGGAATTGTGAATCTACTGAAGTAAAGCCAGCATTTCTGATGCTTCTTGTCATAATGTGTAATGCATGTTGCACTTCACTATTTTCTGTAGCATTTGCAATCTTTTGATTAATTTGTTTATTTAATTCGAAGACAAGTTTTGTTGTGGCACTAAGTAAGATAGAGCTTATCGTCATTGAAGTAAGTAGTTCAACCAATGTCATCTGATAATTAATTATTGATTGATTTTTATGGAGATAAATTTCTCCCATACTTCACGAGTTTCATGAGAGTAATTTAACTTTTCTTGCAACAAGCCTTCTGAGCTAATGTAAAAGCTGATTGTGTACGCACCTAGTTCTAGTGCGATTCCAAAGAGCACTAATGCAATAAGTAGTTCAAGAATAGAGTAGCCTTCATTCATGCCCATATGATGCGTATGAATGGTTTAAAAGACTATGAGTTCTTTGGATAATAAATTGAGACAATTAGTCAGATATTTCTGAACTTTCAGTAAGATCATTAAGTCAGACTAATATGTCAGAACTATTTAGATGCTTAAATCAGTATTAAATTAATATTAAGCTTGATACTTGGTTGGGTCTTGGATACCTGCAGCTTCAAAGCCAGCTTTTCTTAATCGGCAGGATTCGCATACACCACATGCATGGCCTTGTTTATCTGCTTGATAGCAAGAAACTGTCATTGAAAAATCAACGCCAAGTGCAACACCCGCTTGAATAATTTCAGCTTTATTCATGGCGACTATTGGGGCATGAACTCTCATTGCATGGGATTCAACACCTACGCGAGTAGCTAAGTTCGATAGATTTTGAAAAGCGTTCACATATTCGGGGCGGCAATCAGGATAGCCAGAGTAATCAACTGCATTAGCTCCAAAGAAAATATCTGTGCCACCTAAGGCCTCTATCCAACCTAAAGCAATTGATAGCATGATTGTATTGCGCGCAGGAACATAGGTGATTGGAATATGTTCTTGTCCGTCTTTCATTTCATCTTTAACTAACGTGCCTGAGGTTGGAACATTAATTGAGCTGTCGGTTAGTGCTGAACCGCCGAACCTGCTTAAATCTAAGTCGATAATTTCGTGACGAACGGCGCCGTGTTTTTTGGCAATATTGATAGCGGCATCTAATTCCGACGAATGTCGTTGACCGTATCTTAGGGACAGTGCGTATGGTGTATAGCCAAGAGCTTTAACCATCGCTAGTACCGTTGCGGAGTCTAAGCCTCCAGAGAGAAGCACAACTGCGGGAGCGTTTGCTGCCCGCGGTTTAAATTCTGAAAGACTAGATAAATCAAAAGCCATGAGAAATTATTTAATGCTAGCCAACATTTCTTTGGCAGCTTTAGCTGACTTAGAGTCACCATATCTACTAATGACAGCCTCTAATGTTTTCTTCGCAGCGGCTTTTTGTGATGTTTCTAATTGGCAGTTTGCAATTGTGAGCATGGCTTCAGGAACGCGAGGATGATCTGGATAGCGTTTAATTAAAGCTTGAGCAGCATTAATTGATCCTGTGTAATCCTTGTTAGCGTATTTAGAGTTTGCAAGCCAATATTGTGCCAATGGCCAATAGGGGCTACTTGGATATTTTCTTGAGAAAGCGCTAAATTCAGCATCTGCTTTACTAAGATTGCCATCTTGGAACGCTTTTAGAGCGCTGTCGTAAGCATTTCTTTCGCCAGCTTGTGCAGTGCCCCTAACACCTTCGATTTCTAAATTTTGAGGCTCAAACTTTTGCAATCTAGAATTTATTTCTTGGTAATAACTACGTAAGTTGTTATTAGTTTCTTCTAAATTCTTCTCAAGCGTTTCAATTTCACCACGAAGCTTTGCATTCTCACTTTTAAGAGTTTCATTTTCGCCATGAAGTTCGATTAAACCCTTTTGAGCAGCTTTAACTTTCTCATTTAGATTGTTAATCTGTATGCGAGCTTCTTCATCCTCAAAGAAGGCTGCATTGACTGGTATTGCGTAGATACTAAAAACAACTGCCAGCAATGCTGGCAGTTGTAGTAAGCGAGAGTGCTTATTCATTATTGATTTGTTTTAAATTATTGTTGGTAAACGATATCTGCACGACGATTTTCTGCGCGCGCTGCATCATCATTGCCAAGTGCTTTTGGCTTCTCTTTACCAAAGCTCACAGCTTCCATTTGTGCATCTGAAACGCCTAATAGATTGAGAACTTTACGAACTGCATCAGAACGTCTTTGTCCTAAAGCTAAGTTGTACTCTGTTGTGCCGATGTCATCAGTATTACCTTGAATAACAATTTTTTGATTTTTGTTATTTTTTAAGTAATTTGCATGAGCACTTAAAGTTGTTTGATCGCTACTTTTAACTGCGTAGCTGTCGAAATCAAAGTAGAAGCTCTTTTTGTAAAGTGGGCTTGATGGATCGTTCCATGGTTGGTTACTTAAGTTGCTGCTTGAGCCGCCACGACCGTTTGCACCATCAACGTCGTCTAATTTAACGCCAGATGCACAAGCACCTAATGCGAGTGTAATAACTGCTAATGCAGCTAAGCCTAAACGGCGTGCGGCGATTGTTGAGAGTTTGTTTAAAGATGACATTGTCAAATTTTCCTATTTTTACGAATGAATAACGATAATTTTAAGCCACTTTTAAAGCAAAAGTGCTTATAAAACCTCTATAAGCACTAATAAAAACAATGTTATTTACAAAAATTAATTCATAAAAGGGCCCCAAGCGGGTTCGCGAACGTCTGAACCTGGGATGCTAAGTACTTGTTTTACGTTGCCATCTACAGAAACCGCCGCAAGTACTGGTCTGCCGTTAACACGGGTTGCATAGAGGATGAACTTGCCATTAGCAGCAAATGTAGGTGTTTCGTCATGACCTGTATTGGTCATAGAAGTTACTTCGCCTGACTTTAGTTCTAAGAGTTGTAATTTATATCCACCACCAGTTCTTGCGACATAGGCAAGATAGCGACCATCTGGAGAGAGTCGTGGGCTTGTCACGAAACCGTGTTTAAATGTAACGCGTTGCGCACCGCCTGCAGATTCACCGTTAGCGCTCATACGGTAAATTTGTGGATTGCCGCCGCGGTCACTTGTGAAATAAATCGAATTACCATCCGCTGACCATTGCGGTTCAGTATCGATGGATGAACCATTTGTTAAGCGCCTTAGATTTGAGCCATCCGCATTAATTGAGTAAACCTGGGTGTTGCCGTCTCGGGATAATGAAACAGCCAATTTACTGCCATCAGGAGACCATGAAGGCGCACTGTTATTGCCTTTTTGATTAGATAGAACAATTCTTCTGCCTGTTGCTAGTTCATGAACATAAATCACAGGTTTTTTGAGTTCAAATGAAACATAAGCCACTTTTTTACCATCCGGTGACCATACCGGAGAAATAATTGGTTCATTGCTGGTGAGGGCTGCCTTGGCGTTTAAGCCATCCGAATCCGAGATGAGTAATTTAAATTGGCGACCTTCTTTTTGAACATATGACAGGCGAGTTGCAAAGATGCCACGTTCACCTGTTAAGCGATTAATGATGTCATCCGCAACAATGTGGCCAGCTTTTCTGAGTTCATCGCCGGAAACTGTGACGGTTGTTCCACCTAAAGATTGATTTTTGGCGATGTCATATAAGCGGTATTTGATTTCGTATTGACCGCCACTAAGTGCTTTAACTGTGCCGACTGCTAGGGCTTGGGCTCCTTTAGCTGACCATGTTTTTGCATCGACATTGGCGTTTTCAGCAACTTCATTATTGCCATTTTCAACATTATTGAAATTGCCGTTGCGAGCCAAGTCTTGACGAACAACATCAGTTACTTTCGTTGGAAGCTTAGACTCTTCTGCAAATCGAGTAACTGCAATAGGGTAAAGAGTTTGTCCAACGCCGGTAATTTCAATTTGCATTTGAGCAAATGATGTCACTGAGGCAAGGAAGCCTAACAAAGCAATTAGGAAATATTTTGAGAATTTAATCATGCGTTTGAATGGATTCATATTCATAAATTTGTCGATGAGGTTTTTCTTTATAACAACCAATCATGAGATTAATCATGACTTATTAATCTTTAGGTTTGAAAATTAAATTAACTTGTCTTGGAACTTTGCCATCTTCGTCTTTTGGTAAGCTGCCAGCAGCTTCCAATGCTTTCATCACAGCATTATCCCAGTCTTCTAATCCACTGCTCTTAATAATGCGTTTGCTAAGGATATTGCCATCAGGAGCAAGTTCGACATAGACACTCACTGCAGGATTACCATTGACCTGCGAAGCATTAAATGTAATTAAAGGCTTAATTTTTTTACGGACTCGATCAGCATATCCTGGCGGCGCAGTGCCGCCTGAACCTACTCCAGTGCCAGTTGTTCCGCCACTTCCGCTTTCAGCTCCAGCTGCAGCTCTTAATTTCGCTAAGCGATCTGCGCGCTCTTTGTCTTGAGCAGCATTTGTTGTTGCATTGCCGGACTTGGTAGATTCTTTTTCTTTTGGTTTGTCCTTAGGCGTTTCTTTATCTTTGGACTTTTCTTTCGGTTTTTCTTCTTTAACTTTTTCTTTTGGTTTTGGTTCGGGCTTAGGTTCAACCTTAGGCGTTACTTTTTCAGGCTTTGTTTCTTTTTTAGGTTCTTCTTTCTTTTGCTTTTTAGAAACAATGTCAGCTTTTTCATCAGTAGGAGCACGTTCTTCTTTAACTGGCTCAGGTGTTTTAGTCTCTTCAAATTTTGGAATGGATGCGCTATCCCAAAGTTCGGCCTCTACACCTGAAGGGCTTGAGTTTTTCCAGCTAAGACCTACTGTGAGCAAAATTATAAGTAGCAGATGTGCCCCAAGAGAAAGGGTCATAGCACGCTTAGTGCCAGGCTCTTTGGGGCGTAATCGACTAAACGGAATTGCTGCCTGAGTCATCTTGAGCTGTTAACCGCCTTTAACCGCAAGACCAACGCGTTTAATGCCGTTTTCTTTGAGTCTAGACATCACATCCATGACGACTTCATAACGAATAGACTTATCTGCAGCAATCACCATTGGTTGATCAGGTGTTTTTTCAGAAATCTCGCGAGCAAAAGCGCCAAGTTCATTTCGCGTTAACGTCTTTGTGGCTTGACCATCTCTATTTACTTTGATTTCTTCTTTTTCATTGATGTTTAAGAAGACAGGGGGGAGAGGTTGAACTTGAGCGCCGCCAACGGTTGGTAGATTAACCACGCCAGGATTAACAAATGGTGCGGTCACCATAAAGATAACCAATAGAACGAGCATTACGTCGATATATGGAACGACATTAATGTCGGCCATGGCTCGACGTTTCGAGCCGGAAGAGCGTCTTTGAATACTAGCCATTTTGACGTTGGAGAATATTAGTGAACTCTTCGATGAATGTTTCGAAGCGAATTGCTAAGCGATCAATATCAGCTGCACTACGGTTATAGAAAACAACCGCAGGAATCGCAGCGAACAAGCCGATTGCAGTTGCAACCAACGCTTCTGCAATACCTGGCGCAACGCTAGCAAGTGTTGCTTGTTGAACGTTTGCTAAACCTCTAAAGGAGTTCATGATGCCCCAAACAGTGCCGAATAAGCCAATATATGGAGAGACAGAGCCAACAGAAGCTAAGAATGGAAGATTTGCTTCAAGAGAATCCATCTCTCTTTGATAAGAAGCTTTCATTGCGCGACGTGCCGGATCGATATCGTGACCTTTTAAAAACTCTTGCATGCCGCTTTGAAAAATACGTTGAAGTGCGCTTGCATGATTCTTATGATTTCTTTGTGCTGACTCAAGTAGCGTGTGTAAATCTCCGCCTGACCAAAAGTCGCGTTCAAAGCGATCTGTTTCTTGACGAACGGAACGAATGATGGCTCCTTTACGCAGAATGATCGTCCATGAAGCGACTGATAAAGAAATAAGCATGAGCAATACCAGTTGCACCAAAATACTGGCGTTTAGGATAAGGCTCAGAATCGAAAGGTCTTGATGAGGCATATTGACTGTAGGTTTATAGAATAGTTGGTAAATAAATAACTAGTTAATCATTAAACAGGTTGACGATAAACATTAAATGGATTGAAAGCTTGTTGAACAGGCATCATTTCCATGACGTTGATATTGACATGGCTTGGTAATGTGCAAACCCAATAAATACTCTCGGCAATATCATCAGCGCTTAATGCTGTGACGCCACTATAGACCTGTTCGGCTTTGGCGTCATCGCCTTTGAAGCGAACATTCGAAAATTCTGTTCCTGAGCACATGCCAGGCTCAAGTGAAGTCACTCGAACTGCTGTACCAATAAGGTCTGCGCGAAGGTTCAGGCTAAATTGATGAACAAATGCCTTAGTGCCGCCGTATACGTTACCGCCTGGATAGGGGTAAGTGCCAGCAACTGAACCTAAATTAATCACATGACCGCGTTTACGCTCGACCATGCCGGGTGTGACGGCACGGGTCATGTGGACCAAGCCTTTAACGTTGGTATCAATCATTTGGTCCCAGTCAGTAAGGTGGGCTTGATGAGCGGGTTCAAGACCTAAGGCAAGGCCTGCGTTATTGACCAAAACGCTGATATTGGCAAATTCGCTAGGAAGGGAGCTGGGGAACTTGGCTACAGCAGCAGAATCACTCACATCCAGAATTTTGGTCAACAAACGGGATTGTTGATCTGCCGGTAGGGAGTTTTTGAGTTCGTCTAAGCGGTCCTGACGGCGGCCTGTAGCGATGACTAGGTGGCCTTCAGACAAAAAGCGGCGGGCAGTTGCGTACCCAAATCCAGCAGTTGCACCGGTAATAAGAACAGTATGTTTCATAGTCTCAGATTTTCAATTTAAAGTTATTTTAGGTAAAGGGGTGTCTAGTTTTGTATCATTTAGGTCTACGCTGAGTTTAGCGTATGTATATAAAAGGAACTTAGACCATGTTTCATCGTAGCCAAACCCTGGCCGTAACCGATCCAGCCCTATGGGAAGCCATTGTGGCAGAAAATCGCCGCCAAGAAGCCCATATCGAGTTAATTGCCTCTGAAAACTATACTTCTCCAGCTGTTATGGAGGCTCAAGGCTCTCAATTAACCAATAAATATGCCGAGGGTTATCCTGGCAAGCGTTATTACGGCGGTTGTGAGCATGTTGACGTCGCTGAACAATTAGCGATTGATCGTTTAAAACAATTATTTGGGGCAGATGCCGCAAATGTACAGCCACATTGTGGTGCTTCGGCTAATGAAGCAATTTTCTTGGCATTTTTGAAGCCTGGTGACACGATTTTGGGTATGAGCTTGGCTGAAGGCGGTCATTTGACTCACGGTATGCCTCTAAATATGAGCGGAAAGTGGTTCAATATTGTCCCTTACGGCTTAAATGAAAAGGAAGAGATCGATTACGACGCGATGGAGCGTTTGGCGCATGAGCATAAGCCTAAATTGATTATTGCTGGTGCATCAGCCTATGCCTTACGTATTGATTTTGAGCGTTTTGCTAAGGTTGCTAAGGCTGTCGGTGCTATTTTCATGGTGGATATGGCTCATTACGCAGGTTTGATTGCTGCTGGTGTATATCCAAACCCAGTGCCTCATGCAGACGTTGTGACTTCTACAACGCATAAGAGTTTGCGTGGCCCACGTGGTGGTGTGATTTTGATGAAGGCTGAGCACGAAAAAGCCATTAATTCTGCGATTTTCCCGGGGCTTCAAGGCGGTCCTTTGATGCACGTGATTGCTGGTAAAGCCGCTGCTTTCCAAGAGGCGCTTAAACCGGAATTTAAGGTGTATCAACAACAAGTCCTAGATAACGCTCGTGTGCTTGCTGAAACTCTTGTTAAACGTGGTTTACGTATCGTTTCAGGTCGAACTGAGTCTCACGTGATGTTGGTTGACCTCCGCGCTAAAAATATTACAGGTAAAGAAGCTGAACGAGTCTTGGGTGAAGCTCACATTACAGTTAATAAAAATGCGATTCCTAATGACCCAGAAAAACCATTTGTAACAAGTGGTATTCGTTTGGGTTCACCTGCGATGACAACGCGTGGATTTAAAGAGGAACAAGCGATTGCTGTTGGTAATTGGATCGCTGATGTTCTTGATAATCCAAATGATGCTGCCAATATTGCACGTGTACGTGCAGAAGTTGAAGCATTAACTAAGCGTTTCCCTGTCTACGGCGCTTAATTGTTAGGATAGATCTGGATGCATTGCCCTTATTGTTCAAACGAAGATACTCAAGTCCTTGATTCACGGGTATCTGAAGACGGAAGGGTAGTGCGTCGCAGACGTCGTTGTGAGAAATGCGATAAGCGTTTTACAACTTATGAGCGAGCTGAGCTAGCACTACCTGCTTTAGTTAAAAAAGACGGTAGTCGTGTTGAATTCAATCGCGATAAATTATTAAGTTCAATGAGACTTGCTCTTCGCAAGCGTCCAGTTTCATCAACAGCTGTAGATGAAGCGTTAAACCAAATTGAAGAACGTTTAATGGCCTTAGGTGAGAAAGAGATTCCAACGGCTCGTGTTGGTGAAATGGTAATGCGTGAACTAAAGCGCTTGGATAAGGTTGCTTATATTCGTTTTGCTTCAGTTTATAGAAGCTTTGAAGATCTTGAGTCATTCGAGAGTGCGCTTAAAGAACTGAAGTAAATAGAACTGAAGTAAGTTCAAATGATTAAAAAGAAAAAGCGCACCGAAGTGCGCTTTTTTATTGCATTGAAATTTGTAAATTATTTCAATGCCTCAAATACATCCTTAGTGATTTGCTCAACACTGCCAGTGCCTTTAACCTTGCGGTATTTAGGTGCAGCTACTTTAGCTTGTGCATCACCTTTTTCAGCCCAGCCAGAATAGTAGTCAACGAGAGGTCTAGTTTGAGCATCATAAACTTCTAAGCGTTTACGAACTGTTTCTTCTTTATCATCTTCACGTTGGATGAGGTCTTCCCCTGTTTCATCATCTTTACCGGCCACTTTAGGCGGGTTGAAAGTTACGTGATATGTGCGACCAGAAGCTACGTGAACGCGACGACCACTCATGCGATCAATAATGGCATCGAATGGCACATCGATTTCTAAAACGTAATCGATTGGAACACCAGCGTCCTTCATTGCTTGTGCCTGAGGAATTGTTCTTGGGAAGCCGTCAAATAGATAGCCTTTAGCGCAATCCGCCTGAGTCAGACGATCCTTAACCAACCCAATAATGATGTCATCTGACACTAACCCGCCAGAATCCATTACTTTTTTAGCTTCTAGGCCAAGAGGAGTGCCTGCTTTAACCGCAGCACGCAACATATCGCCAGTTGAAATTTGTGGAATACCAAATTTCTCACAAATAAATTTAGCTTGCGTACCTTTACCAGCACCAGGTGCACCTAACAAAATTAAACGCATGACTCTTCCTTATATCAATCGAATTCTGAATTTGCTTGTTAACTTTCTTGTTTATCAGTCATTTACAAGCAAAATTTATGTCCAAACGAGTGTTTTACTACGACTAGGGATTAATAAATACCCGTTTTTCTACCTAGATCCTGCTATTTTGCCCCATTCTGCTTGTGCTCTCGCTAAATCTTCTGGTGTGTCGACGCCCGCAGGGGGCGCTTCCTTGGTTAGCATCACCTGAATTTTGTGCCCATACCAGAGTGCTCTGAGTTGTTCTAAAGCCTCTGCTTGCTCAATAGGAGCGGGTGCCAGGGTAGAAAATTTATCCAAAAAAGAAGCTCGATAAGCGTAAATGCCAATGTGGCGGGTACATCTACTCCCTTTTATTTGGCTTTCCGTTTGAATATCTCTTAAGTAAGGGATTGGTGCTCTAGAAAAATAAAGTGCTCTTCCAGCATGATCCATGGCAATTTTGACAACATTTGGATTATTGATTTCTGCTTCATCCAAAATGGGTAGCCCAGCAGTTGCAATATCGCAGTCAGGATTGTCGGCTAAGGTTTGTGCAACTTCATTAATTAGGTTTGCAGGAATAAATGGCTCGTCACCTTGAACATTAACGACGATATCGTTGGGGGCTAATTGAAGTTGTTGAGCGACTTCACCTAAGCGATCCGTGCCCGTTGGATGATCAGCTCTAGTTAGTACAGTTTCAAGACCTTCTTGTTTGCAAGCTTGAATCACTTCTTCCGAATCAGTGGCAATGACCACTTTAGCAGCATTACTAAGTAATGCTCTTTGGGCGACTCTAACAATCATTGGTTTACCGCCAATGTCAGCTAATGGCTTTCTTGGTAGGCGCGTGGAAGCAAGTCGCGCCGGAATGATGACAGTGAATTTTGCTGACATGAATTAAAAACTAAGCATCAATACGACGAGCTTCGTCGATAAGCATCGCAGGAATACCATCTTTGATCGGGAATGCTAATTTATCTGCTGAACAAATCAGTTCTTGAGCATCTTGATCCAACTTGAGAGGACCTTTGCAATTTGGGCAAACTAACACATCAAGTAAGCGTTTTTCCATGATCAACCTTTTATCTGATTTTATTTTGCTGCACCGAATTTATAGAAGACGTTGTTCTATGCAGAACGGTATTAATCCAATCTATTAACTCGTTTGGTAATTGAGCACGTAAAGGTACGACCCAAATACGCTCATCCTTTAATGATTGGCATTTTACGGCATCTTTTTCTGTTATCAGAATATGTTCTATGCTGGCGAATGACTCTTTATCAAAAGGGTTTTTTTCAAAACTAAAATGATCTGGTAATGGAAGTGTTTTAAGAGATAGTCCTGCATTACGAAGAATTTCAAAAAACTTTTCAGGATTGCCTAGTCCGGCCGCAGCAAGTATTAGTTTTCCCGAAAAATCGGATAGAGGCTTGCGTAGACTTGGATTATTGAGCTGGTAAGGATAATCTAATGCGACTGATACTTTATGGACAGGGGCGCCAGCCAGGTAAGGTGGTGTTAAAACATTCGCTTGATTTTGAAGAGTAATGTCGCGAGGACGATTTGGACTTTCTCTTAATGGACCAGCTGGCATTAAAAATCCATTGCCATCCTCTCTGCCATCTCTAACGACGATTTCAATATCGCGACCACCTTCTCTGGCAGGGTGTCTATTTAATCGATAGTGTTGTAAACCATCATCGCTAATGATGACGTTGCATTCAGGATGTTGGTTGATAAGTGCTTTTCCGCAAGCCAAGCGATCTCTTCCAATCCAAACCGGAATATTTAAATCAAATAGCGTACTAGCCATTAATACAGGTTCATCACCAAAAATCGCAGGATCTGAAAAAGGTGTCACTGCCATTGAAGTTAGCTTATTAGATTTGCCAACTTCCTGATCTTTGCTTTGCTCACTACTTTGTGTATATCCGCGAGAAATAATGCCCGGATGAAAGCCTAGTTTGACAAGTTCGCGTGCGAGTTCAATGACAACTGGCGTTTTACCAGTTCCGCCAACACGAATATTGCCAACAATAATGAGAGGTACTGGAAGGTAATCGCTTTTCAGAATATGTAACTCAAAAGCTAGGCGTCTTAATTTTGAAATTATTTTGAAGAGATAAGATAAAGGCCAAAGCAAATAAGCAAATAGGTTTTTACTTTCCCAGAAGCTTGGCGCCTTGTTGAACAATTGATTCATCGTTATTTAATCTTCAATCTGTTTAACGAGAATTTTTTGATTTGGATTGGGTAGCAAATGTGACATTTGCTAATCCACTTTCGCGTGCAGCCTCTAAGACGCGCATGACTGCTTGATGAGGTGCGCGAGCATCTGCTGTAATCACAACCCGACCATCTTTAATGCCATCGTTAGCGGCCCACTTATCGCTAATCTGATTTAATTTTGTATTTAAATTTTTGTTATCAACCAGAATCCCGTTGATCGCATATCTTCCTTCATTACTTACTGCCACAGTAATTTCTTTGGGGATATTTGCACTGGCACTACCTTCAGCGCTTGGTAAGGTGATAGATAATTCTTGGTATTTTGTGAAGGTCGTTGAAACCATCAAAAAAATGAGTACAACCAAAAGTACATCGATAAATGGGATGAGATTAATCTCAGGAGGTGTGCGGCTAAATGAAGCATTGCCTCCCTCAGAATTTCCTGAGCTTGAATGTAGAAATGAAGTACGTTTTAGCATTGAGTTTTTTGAACTAGTTGCCTGGGTAGAGCTGCTTTAGTAAACGACGACTTGCTTCATTACATTCTTGCTGGCGAGCATCAGCCATTGCACGAAGTCCTCGCCATCCTGCAAGTGCAGGAATCGCGATTAATAACCCAAACGCAGTGTTGTAAAGCGCGATCGAAATACCTTGAGCTAATTGTTGTGGGCTGCCGACACTTCCAGATTGGCTGCCAAAAATTTCAATCATGCCAACAACAGTTCCAAATAAACCCATGAGGGGCGCAATAGTTGCGATAGTGGCCAAGGCACCTAAGTATTTATCTGTTGAAATAAAGACAGGATTGGCGGCGTCTCGCAAACGGTCGATTGCCTCGAATTCACTCAGACCTGATTTTTTACAAAGTAGTCCTGGTGCCAAAATACTCCCAAGGGGGGAATCAGTCGCTAATTGGGCTATTTCAGCATCGTTTAAGGAGCTTTGATGGAGTTTTTCGCAAAGATTAAGGGCTAAGGCCATACTTGAGTCTGGAGTGATCTTAGAGCGACGTAAAAACCAAAGTCTTTCTAGCAAAATTGCTAGTCCAAGAACGGAAATAATGAATAATGGCCAGATTGGCCAACCGGCAGCGATTAAGATAGATGACATACCGATACTTTAAACCACCCAGCCTGTGGATAACTCTGTGTAAAACTTTTTTAAACAGCGCTTGTAAGTCCTTGATTGTTCGAAAAATGGGTTGTTTTGAGTGTAAAATTATTGAAATAAATTGTTTAAAAACAATTAGTTATGATTAACTAATTGGGTTTGTGTGGTATTTTGTCCACAGTACCCTGTATTTATCGAGGTCTGTGGACATTTATTAAAAATAAGCCTTTAAATACCGAGGATTTTAAGAAAAATGACCGAATCAACAAGGCAGATACTCACTGTTGGCGAGTTAAACCAAGCAATTGCTGGGGTCCTAGAAAGCCAGTTCGATACTTTATGGGTTAAAGGGGAGATTTCTAATTTTAAGAGCTACCCGAGTGGTCATTGGTATTTCAAATTAAAGGACCCTGATAGCCAGATTAATGGCGTCATGTTTAAAGGACGTAACTTTTCAGTTGGGTTTGTTCCAAAAGATGGCGATCAAGTAGAAGTTGCAGCTAATGTAGGTTTTTATGCAACTCGTGGTGATATTCAACTCAATGTTCAGTTGATGCGCCGTGCAGGTGTCGGCGGTTTGTATGAAGCTTTTTTAAAGCTCAAACAAAAGTTAGAAGAACAGGGTTTATTTGATTCTTCTAGAAAACGTGAGATTCCTGCTCATCCAAAAGCGATTGGGATTGTCACTTCAACGCAAGCTGCAGCACTTAAAGACGTCTTAACTACATTCGCCCGTAGAGCTCCGCATATTCCAATAACGGTTTATCCAAGTCTTGTTCAAGGCAGTGATGCACCCCCAGGGTTGATTGCAGCTCTTAATCAAGCAAATCAAGCTAATGAAGTCGATGTTATTTTGCTGGTTAGAGGTGGTGGCAGTATTGAAGACCTTTGGGCATTTAATGATGAGGCGCTAGCATATGCAATTGCGCAAAGTGATATTCCGATCATCTCAGGGGTGGGGCATGAAACAGATTTCACAATTGCTGATTTTGTCGCTGATATGCGTGCGCCAACACCAACGGCTGCTGCTGAGATGGCAGCCCCAGACCGTATTGAGCTATTGCGTGAGCTGAATGGTTTTGAGCAAGAGTTCAATAAGATTGTGATGCGTCGCGTCGAAAAAGAAGCGCAACGATTAGATCAGTTGAGTTTGCGTTTATCCCATGCGTTTCCAAATCCTGAGCGTATGCAAGAAAAATTAAACGCTTTATCAGGCAGACTTTCGCAAACTTGGCTATCCAGACTTGCCGCATGGCAAAGAGATCACGCGCATCACAAAGCACAGCTTGAAGCCCTTAATCCGCAAAGAACCCTAGAGCGAGGTTATTCGGTCATTCTTTCGGATGAAAGCGAGCAAATTCAAGCGCTTAGAAATCCAGAGCAATTACATTCTGGTCAAAGTTATACAGTGCAAATGGCATTCGGTAGCGCCCAAATAGTTGTCGAGAAGGCAAAGGTGCTTGAATCGGTTATTAATTCAGGGAATCAATAAACGTACGTGCCCTGAAGAATTTTTTTAGATCGCATAAAATTTCATCATCAAAACAAGGAGAAAAGAACATGGAACACGCCTTACCTCAATTACCTTATGCACTTGACGCATTAGCTCCACATATTTCAAAAGAAACATTGGAGTTTCACTACGGTAAACATCATCAAACTTATGTTACTAACTTGAACAATCTTCAAAAAGGTACTGAGTTTGAAAATATGAGCTTAGAAGAAATCGTTAAAAAATCTTCAGGCGGTATTTTTAACAATGCAGCTCAAGTATGGAATCATACTTTCTACTGGATGGGTTTAGCGCCTAATGCAGGTGGCGCTCCGACAGGTGCATTGGCTGATGCAATCAATGCAAAATGGGGTTCATTTGATAAATTTAAAGAAGAGTTCACAAAGTGTGCAGTTGGTACATTCGGCTCTGGTTGGGCGTGGCTTGTTAAGAAGGCTGATGGCTCATTAGATTTGGTATCAACAAGTAACGCAGCTACTCCATTAACAACAGATGCAAAACCATTGTTGACTTGTGACGTTTGGGAGCATGCATATTACGTTGATTATCGTAATGCACGTCCAAAATACGTTGAGTCATTCTGGAACTTAGTGAACTGGGATTTCGTAGCGAAAAACTTCGCTTAATAAATCTTTGGCAATTGCCTGCCTAGAAGTTGACAGGCTCTTGTATCAAATCCACGCCATAAACAGCGTGGATTTTTTCTTTTATACGCTGAGCTAATTCAAGAAGTTCACGACTTGTTCCTGAGCCATGATTAACTAGTACAAGTGCTTGTTTGTCAAAGACGCCGACATTTCCTAAGCGGGCGCCTTTAAATCCGCACTGATCAATTAACCACCCGGCAGCAAGTTTGTATTGAACTTCCCCGTCTCTTGACGAAGCGGGATAAGAGACAAGCCCAGGAAAGTTTGCCTTGAGCGCATCATGCTTTGCTTGATCAACGATTGGATTGTGGAAGAAGCTGCCTGCGTTCCCAATAATGTTTGGATCTGGTAATTTTGATTGGCGAATGGCGCATACCTGATCAAAGATTCGTTCAGGAGTAATGGGCCTATTTGTTTGAGTTACTGCAAATTTGGCAAGTTCAGCATAACTTAAATTGGGTACCCAATTTTTTGGAATTACAAAATTAACTTGTGTTACGACATAGCGATTCGGTTCATGCTTAAAGATGCTGTCTCTATAGCCAAATTGACAATCATTTTTATTGAGTTCCACCCAGGGATTAGCTTGATTGAGAATTGTTGTATCGAGAGCTTTGACTGACTGAATAAACCCTGCCACTTCCGAGCCATAAGCACCTATGTTTTGTATAGGTGCAGCTCCGCACGTGCCTGGAATGAGCGCTAGATTTTCTAGGCCTGGCCAACCTTGTTTTAAGGTCCAGGAAACAAACTCATGCCAATTTTCACCTGCACCAGCCTCAATGATCCACTCGGATTCAGTTTCTTTAACAAGTTGCCGACCTTTAATTTGCATTAAGAGGGTGAGTCCCGGTAAAGATTCGTTCAGGACTACATTACTACCCCCGCCAAGGATGCGCCATGTCATATTCTGTGACTGGCACGCTTGAAGGGAGGCAATTAAATCCTCTGGGCTTTGAATTTGGCAAGCCTTCTCCGCAATGGCATCAAAGCCAAAGGTATTAAATTTTTTAAGAGAAAAAGTCGTATCAAATAACATAGCGAGCTATCATTATCTATCTATCTGAAATTTTGGAGTAAAAAATGCCTTCTTTTGACGTTGTATGTGAACCAGATATGGTTGAAGTGAAAAATGCCTTAGAACAGGCAAATAAAGAAATTTCTACGCGTTTTGACTTTAAGGGCTCTGATTCACGTGTTGAGCAAAAAGAGCAAGTATTGACACTTTTTGCGGATGACGAATTTAAATTGGGTCAGGTTAAAGACGTACTTTTAGGTAAATTGGCTAAACGTAATGTGGATGTGCGTTTTCTAAAAGACGGTAAAAAAGAAACCATCTCTGGTGACAAGCTCAAACAACAAATGGATATCCAAAAGGGTATTAATGGCGATTTAGCTAAAAAAATCGTTAAGCTCATTAAAGAGAGCAAAATTAAAGTTCAAGCGAGTATTCAAGGTGATGCAGTACGTGTGACTGGTGGTAAGCGCGATGACTTACAAACTGTGATGGCTATGTTGCGTAAAGATGTAACTGAATCGCCTTTGAGTTTCAATAACTTTAGAGATTAATTTCTGAAATTATTCATCCGAGCTTATTTATCAGAACTTATTAATTAAGCATTGAGATCCAAAATGGGATTGTTAGTGCAGCCAACAGAGTCATAAGGGATACGGTGACAGAAACAATGCCGCCGTGGCCTCCCATTCTGATAGCTAATACATAACTTGTGGTTGCTGTTGGCATAGAGGCTAACAGTACCGCCCCCTGGAGTTGTTGAGCGGGAAGGCCTATTGTTTTGCCTAAAAACAAAACGAGGGCAGGCAAAATCATGAGCTTGATTGCCGTCCAATAGCTAACTAGTAACACATCTCTTTTACTTAGTCCCCAAGCGAGTCCTGCCCCAACAGTCATTAGTCCTAATGGAATAGATGTACTGCCTAATCTAGTAATTGTGCTTTGTACTATGTCGGGCAACGTAATGCCAAGAGTGTTTAAACAAAGACCACTTAGTGTGGCAACAATAAATGGATTACGAGATAACTCTTTAAGTATGTGAGTTTCAGAATGTTTTGCCAGGCTAAGGACGGCCATCACGTTTGCAAACGGAACCATGCATGCCACAATGATTGCCATGATTGCAATACCTTCATCGCCAGATAGTCGTCCAGCAGCAGCGAGAGCGATGTAGGTATTAAATCTAAACGTTGTTTGAATACCTGAAGAGATTTTGATGGGATCTTTGTGGATAAACCACTTGGCTGCGTAACCAAGTCCCCCAGCTATCACCATACAAACCATAATCACTAGCAGCATGTTGATATTTTGACGCCAGTCAATGACGGCCTTACTGGTGCTACTAATTAGTAAGCAGGGAAATAAAAAGAAATAAACAAGTTTTTCAATGGACTCCCAGATGGGTCTTTTAAAACCAGAAAAGCGTGACAGTCCCCAGCCAATAATAATGAGCGTAAATTCGGGGAGGAGAATAAATAAGGTATTCAAGGTCACGTTGTTTTAGAATTTGAACCATATGCTAACAGGAAACGCACCTGAAGATAGTCAGGCAATCTCAAAGGTACTTAAACAGAGTCAAGTCGTACTTGAAGGATTCTGTGACACCTTATGGTTGGAGGATGGTTTATCTAAAAATTCTTTAAGTGCTTATCGACGCGATTTAGAGATTTTTGCGAGTTGGCTAGATTCTCATTATCAAAAAACTTTATTGCAAGTTGGTGTGGCTGATATCACGGCATTTATGGCTTATCGTAAAGATGACAAGGCTACCACTGCAAATCGACGCTTAACTGTACTTAGACGTTTTTATAAATATGCGGTGAGAGTTAATTTAATCAACGAAGATCCTTGTAAGACACTTCGTGCCGCAAAGCAGCCCATTCGTTTCCCGAGTAGTTTGTCTGAGGCTCAAGTTGAAGCCTTACTTAATTCTCCTGATATTGATACGCCATTGGGTCTTAGAGATCGAGCGATGCTTGAGCTTTTGTATGCCAGTGGATTGCGTGTTACAGAAATTGTTTCCCTAAAGATGATTCATTTGGGTCTCAATGAAGGTGTGATTCGGATCGTAGGTGGTAAAGGCAATAAAGAGAGATTAGTTCCTTTTGGTGCGCAGGCTGCAGACTGGATTTCAAAATATATCAATCAATCTCGATCAGAATTACTTAATCAAAAATTATCTGATTATTTATTTGTTGCACGATATACCGGTGAGTGTATGAGTCGGCAGGCCTTTTGGCAGTTGATTAAGCGTTATGCTCTTGCTGCAGGCATTACAGTTAAGATTTCACCTCATACTTTGCGACATGCATTTGCAACGCATTTATTAAATCATGGTGCTGATCTTCGTGTGGTTCAATTACTACTTGGACATGCGGATATATCAACAACACAAATATATACTCATGTAGCGCGCGAGCGTTTAAAAACAATTCATAGCCAACACCATCCGAGAGGTTGAAATGTCATATTCTTTAATTGCAATCATTGCCGCTATTCTGGCTTACTTAATTGGGTCAGTTTCATTTGCGGTTGTTGTGAGTCGGGCGATGTCTTTGCCAAGCCCACATACTTATGGCTCAGGTAATCCGGGTGCAACAAATGTATTGAGAACGGGTAATAAGGCTGCTGCTTTGTTAACTTTATTAGGTGATGCATTAAAAGGCTGGGTAGTTGTTGTATTGGCCAAAGCATATTTTGCAAATGTGACAGATGCCCAGTGGATTATTCCTGTAGCTGTCGTTGCCGTTTTTATCGGTCATTTATTTCCAGTATTTCATGGATTTAAAGGTGGTAAGGGAGTTGCCACCGCCGCAGGTATCTTATTTGGGATTAATCCAATTCTAGGATTAGCTACTTTATCAACATGGTTAATCATTGCATTTTTCTTTAGATATTCATCATTGGCAGCTTTGGCTGCAGCTGTTTTTGCACCGCTTTATTGCTTCTTCTTATTTGGAAGTAATTTGCTGTTGGGGGCTGTATTACTGATGAGTGTTTTATTAATTTGGCGTCATAAGTCAAATATTCAAAATTTACTAAATGGTAAAGAAGGCCGAATTGGTAAAAAGTAATTGTTATTAAATTGTATTTAGGTGAGAAATTGAAAATACTGCGACAATTTAGTGATTATTAAAAACCTCAGAGACATATATGGCTATCGCAAAAAATAAAGATAAAAAAACGCTGACTGTAAAAGCTACAAAAGTGAAAGTACATCAAGAAGATGTTGGTGTACCTGTTTCTCAAAAAATTCGCGAAAAGCTAAAAAAAGCTAAAAAGCGCTTTCATGCAAATGACAACATTGCCGAGTTTTTAGAACCTGGTGATTTAGAGATGTTATTAAAAGAAGTGCAATCCAAGATGTCTGATGTGTTGGATAGTTTGGTGATTGATTCAAAGAGTGATCACAACACCCAGGATACAGCTAAGCGTGTTGCAAAGATGTTCTTAACTGAAGTTTTTGCAGGTCGTTATGTTGATAGACCTGAAATGACAGAGTTCCCTAATGTTGAGCATTTGAACGAGTTAATGGTGATTGGTCCAATAACTGTTCGAAGTGCTTGTTCTCATCACTTATGCCCAATCATGGGTAAGGTTTGGATCGGTGTACTTCCAAACGAAAAGAGTAATTTAATTGGACTGTCTAAGTACGCGCGTATTGCTGAATGGATTATGGCTAGACCGCAAATTCAAGAAGAAGCGGTTACTCAGTTAGCGGATGCCTTGGAAGATACGATGAAACCATTGGGTATTGCTGTCGTGATGGATGCAGATCACTTATGTATGCAGTGGCGTGGTGTTAAAGATCCTGATTCAAAAATGCTCAATAGTGTGATGCGTGGCAGATTCTTAAAAGACCCTAATTTGCGCCGCGAATTCTTATCATTATTGGGAAGTCGTTATAAATAGTTGACTAGGTATTGTGTTTGATTCTCAATTGATTTTATTGAGAATCAATCTCAACAAAATTACCATTAAAATCAATTAATTAAGGCCCGTATTGCGGCGAGCTTATGAATGACTTATTCTGAACAAAGTTACTCACATCAGAAAGGTTTATTCATGAAAACTACTCGTCGTCAATTTATGATTTATTCAGCAGCAACTGGCTTAGCAGCAACAATGGCAAATAAAGTTGCTCTTGCAGCTCCGGTTGCAGAGACTGATCCGCAAGCAGTTAGTTTGGGTTACAAAGCTGATGCGAGCAAAGTAGATAAAGCAAAATTCCCAAAATTCGCAGCTGGTCAAAACTGTGGTAACTGCAGTTTGTATAAAGGTGCTGCAGGATCAAAAACAGGCCCTTGCCAAATTTTCCCAGGAAAAGAAGTAGCAGCTGCAGGTTGGTGTAGTGCATACGCTAAAAAGGCGTAATTACTACTTAAGTAGTTCAGTAACTTAACTAACTATAGCGCTTAAAGCACTTATTTAGTCAAGAAGCTACACAAAGTCCTCCATTTAGGTTAAAACACCGATGGAGGATTTTTTTATGTTGATCAATTGCGCTGCCTACAAAGAAGGTCATAAATTAGCCGACATCTCAATTCAGGAGATTAGTAATTATTTATCTCAAGCTGGGGTGATGGTTTGGGTTGCACTTAAAGATCCGACCGACCAAGAAATTAAAACGATGCAAGAAGAGTTTGATTTGCATGATTTGGCAATTGAGTCGGCAAAGCAAAAAAGCGATCGTCCAAAAATTGAAGAATTCGGTAATGTCGTATTTTCTTTAGCGCATCTTTTAGAGATTAAAGAAGGAAAAATCTCACGAGGTGAATTAGCAATTTTTACAGGGCCAAACTTTGTCCTGTCTTTGAGGAAAAATTATTCAAAAAATTTCTTAGGTGTGCGAGCTCGTTGCGAGACTGAACCTGAGTTATTGAAGTTCGGTCCAGCTTTTGTTTTGTATGCATTGATTGATACGGTGGTTGATGGGTATTTCGAGGTGTTAAATACCTTAGAAGCAAGGCTTGAAATTATTGAATCTCATATCTTTACTCGGAATGCTGGGCGTATCAATATTGAACGTCTATATGCATTAAAAAGGCAGGTTTCATTTTTAAGGCATGCGACCTCTCCCTTGTTAGAGGCATTTGCAAAATTCAATGGTGGACGAGTTCCCGCAATTGGCGCCAATATGGGCGATTACTTCCGAGATTTAACGGATCATTTAACCCGTATTAGTGCGGCAGTTGATTCAATTCGAGAGACGATTTCAACCGCAATTCAGGTTAATTTGTCGATGGTTACGATTGAAGATGGCGAAGTAACTAAAAAGTTGGCGGCATGGGCTGGTATTTTCGCTGTTGCTACAGCCTTTGCGGGCATTTGGGGAATGAATTTCGAGATCATGCCAGAATTAAAATGGGCATATGGTTATCCTGTAGCCTTAGGATTAATCGTTGCTGCTACTAGCTTTTTATATTGGAGATTTAAGAAATCTGGTTGGCTCTAGTTATTTATAGCTATTGAGTTTTTCGGAATGTTAAAAATACCAAAACAAAGACTTAAACAAGAACTACATAAATACAAAGTAAAAAATGATTAGAGACCAAGAAACAATTAAAGCGTTAACTGAGGGTGTTGCTGATTTTGTGCGTGGCAGATTAGTACCAGCAGAAGCTGAAGTATCCGAGACTGATGAAATACCGCAGTCGATTATTGATGAGATGAAAGAGCTTGGGTTATTTGGTATCAGTATCCCTGAAGAGTTTGGTGGATTAGGTTTGACTATGGAGGAAGAGGTTCTTGTTGTATTTGAACTCTGCAAGACTTCTCCTGCATTTCGTTCAATGATTGGAACTACTGTAGGTATTGGTTCACAAGGTATTGTCATGGATGGCACGCCAGAGCAGAAGCAAAAATATTTGCCGTTGATGGCGGCTGGCAATTTAATTGCTTCATTTGCCTTAACAGAGCCAGATTCAGGATCGGATGCAGCCTCTCTTCGAACAAGTGCGATTAAAGATGGAGATCATTACATCGTTAATGGCACTAAAAGGTACATTACTAATGCGCCACATGCAGGGGTATTTACCTTAATGGCAAGGACTAATCCTGAAATTAAAGGGGCGGCTGGCGTATCTGCTTTTATTGTTGATGCAAAAACTCCGGGTATATCACTTGGGAAGATTGATCAAAAGATGGGCCAAAAAGGTGCACATACTTGTGATGTGATTTTTGAAAACGTGAGAGTTCCAGCTGAAAATCTCATCGGTGGTAAAGAAGGTTTGGGCTTTAGAACCGCCATGAAAGTGTTAGATAAGGGGCGTATTCACATTGCAGCGGTATGTGTTGGTGTTGCGATGCGTATGCAAGAAGATGCTCTGAAATATGCCATGGAGCGTAAACAGTTTGGGCAGCCGATTGCAGAGTTTCAGTTGGTTCAAGCATTGCTTGCTGATAGTCAAGCGGAGATATATGCAGCAAAGTCGATGGTGTTAGATGCTGCTAGAAGACGCGATGATGGTTTAGATGTCACATTAGAGGCTTCATGTGCCAAGATGTTTGCTTCTGAGATGTGTGGTCGAGTTGCAGATCGATCCGTACAGATTTTTGGTGGAGCGGGTTATTTGTCCGAGTATGGAATAGAGCGCTTCTACCGCGACGTGCGTTTATTCCGCATTTATGAAGGTACGACGCAGATTCAGCAATTGGTAATCGCTAGAAATCTAATTAAAGGTGCTAGCTAGATAACGACTGATATAACTAAACTTCAGAGTTTAGAAGTGATGCAACGCGGCGAGTTACTTTAGGTGTTGACTTGCCAATATGGAATTTAAGGCGTTCTTCTTGCATATGAAGGTCCGTGGTTGTAAATCTATCAAAGCGCCTTAAATAATCTGCCCAAGATTCAAATACGTAGTATTCAATCATTTTTCCTTCGCTCTCGGCATCTTCAAAAAGACTCCAAGAGAGCGCCCCCTGACGAAGTCTTGCACTTCGTGCTTTCTGCATAATACGTTTGAAAGGCTCTAATTGATCTCGATTGATTTGATATTCGATGGAGATCATGACAGGGCCCTCAGTTGGATCAATGTGACGAGAAGGCGTGGGGTGTTCAACTGGGCACACGGGTGTTAAATCTTCCTCAATCCCGCCTTCAAGTTTTAAGTGTTTGGTTAAAAGAGTTGCAATAATGCCAAAAACTGCACCAGCAATAACTGCTGTATTGACGTCAGTTAAAAATGCAACTTTGCCCCAGAGCGCAGCGCCCATAGCGCTTCCACCCATCAGGCCCATCTGATAGAAGGACATGCCACGTGCTCGTACCCAACCAGGTAATGCAAATTGCGCAGCGATTGACAGAGAGTTAGCAACATTAATCCAAGCCATGCCTGTTAAAACAACTAACGGGGCTGCAATCCAAATATTGGGTGAGAGTACAACGCCTACTGAGCAAACTGCTTGAATAATTGCACCAGAGAATGCAAGTTGATTTCTGTCCCAGCGAGCTCGTAGCCAAGGTAATTGAGATGCTGCGATGATTGCACCTAAACCCAGCGAGGAGAGCATGATCGTAAAAGTACCCGCATTACCTTGGAAGTGATCTTTAGCGATAACAGGCAGTAAAGCTAGTAATGCAGAAGACTGCACAAAGAACAAAAATACTCTGACAAGTACAGCTCGCATCCGGTTCGATTCGCGAACATATTGAAAGCCTAATCGCATCGCTCCAAAAAAACGTTCTACTGGTAATGCTGAAACGTGTGCTTGGTACTTCCATTTATAAATGACATATGTACTGATTAATGAAATAACAGCATTTAATGCAAATACATATTCCGTGCCAGCACTTGCAATTAAAGCCCCCGCAACCAGAGGGCCAATAATTCGCGAAGCATTCATGGCAATGCCGTTCAGAGCTAGTGCAGACTGCAAGTGATCTTTTGGAACTAACTCTGGAACAATTGCTGAAAATACTGGCCAGCGCATTGCTAGACCAATTCCGTTTAAGAATGTTAGAAATAACAAAAGTGGTGCATTGAGCAGGTTTAAGAAAGAGGCAACGCATAAAACAGCTGCATTAATGGCTAACCAAATCTGTGTCGCCATGAAATAACGTTTACGGTTGAGGATGTCTGCTAAAGCGCCGCTTGGTAAGCCTAATAAAAAGACTGGAATATTTGAGGCTGTTTGTACAAGTGCAATTAATGTTGGTGAACTTGTTAATGAAGTCATCATCCAAGAAGCGGCAACATCATTCATCCACATACAACTATTTGCGCCCAACCAAACAATCCAAAGCATTCTGAAAACTTTGTATTGAAATGGCGCCCACCAAGTGTCCTTTTGGTGACCTGGAGGTGGTTGGCGCAATTTCATTAAAAGTATCTTTTTCTTTAAGCAGATAGTTGTTGGATTATTTTACCTTCGGATGGGTAATAAATCTTGGGGTTATATTTATAAAAAAGGGCGTGTAAAACACGCCCTAAATCACTACTTTACTTATAAGTTAGACTCTCTCAAAGATGCCGGCGGCACCCATACCAGTTCCTACACACATACTTACCATGCCATATTTAAGATTGTGACGTTTGAGGGCGTGGACAACGGTGGCGCTTCTAATTGCTCCTGTGGCTCCTAGCGGGTGACCAAGTGCAATTGCACCCCCGATTGGGTTAACTTTACTCGGGTCAAGTTTGAGGTCGCGAGTAACTGCTAATGCTTGAGCAGCAAATGCTTCGTTAAGCTCAATCCAATCAATATCTTCCTGTCTAAGACCTGCATATTTGAGTGCTGCAGGAATAGCTTCTTTTGGTCCAATGCCCATAATTTCAGGAGGAACACCTCTAACAGCAAAACTCACAAATTTAGCTAGAGGCGTTAAGCCAAATGTTTTAACTGCTTTTTCACTTGCCAAAATTAATGCGCCAGTCCCATCTGACATTTGTGAGCTGTTGCCAGCAGTAACCGAACCTTTATTTGCAAATACAGGTTTTAATTTAGCCAAACCTTCGAGTGTGGTTTCAGCTCTTGCACCTTCATCTCTAGAAAAATCTTTCCAAGAAATATCTACGGATCCATTTTCAAGATTCATAGAACGATTGGCGACTTTAACGGTAAATGTCTCAGCATCGAATTCTCCTTTAGCTTGTCCAGCTAATGCCTTTTGGTGTGACGCTAAAGCAAACGCATCTTGATCTTCTCTAGAAATATTCCATTGCTTAGCAACTTGTTCTGCTGTTAATCCCATGCCATAAGCAATACCTAGATTTTCATCTTTGGTAAATATCCCTGGTGAAATAGATGGGGTATTGCCCATCATTGGGACCATACTCATTGATTCAACGCCGGCAGCGATCATGACATCAGCTTCACCAACTCGAATGCGATCAGCTGCCATCGCGACAGCACTTAAGCCTGAAGCGCAAAAACGATTAACTGTGATACCACCAACTGTATTTGGTAGTCCTGCTAGTAAAACCCCCATTCTGGCAACATTGAGCCCTTGCTGTGCTTCAGGTATTGCGCAGCCAACGATAGCATCCTCAATAGCAGATGGATCTAGACTTGGCACTTGTAGTAAAGCATTTTGTAATGCGCTTGCTAATAGATCATCTGGGCGAGTATTGCGTAATGTTCCTTTGGGTGCTTTACCTATTGGACTGCGTGTAGCAGCGACAATGTAAGCTTCTTGAATTGTTTTCATGATTATTTTCTAAATAAATTAATTAGTTGCGAACAGGTTTGCCGGTTTGCAATAAGCCCATGACTCGTTCTTGTGTTTTAGCTGTGCCGAGTAGTTCAACGAATGCTTGACGTTCAAGTTTTAATAGCCATTCTTCACTAACAAGCGTTCCAGCATCAACATCACCGCCAGCAATCACTTCAATGATGCGTTTGGCGATAAACATATCGTGCTCAGAAATAAATCCACCATCACGCATATTGACGAGTTGTCCCATTACGGTTGATATGACTGAGCGTCCGCCAACAGGAATTAATTTCTTGAGTGGAGGGCGGTAGCCGGAATCACTTAATGCTTTAACTTGATGCTGCGCTTGCGAAAGAAGTTCGTGAACGTTAGCCACAATGATGTCATCTGGTTTTAGATAACCCATTTGAAGTGCCTCGTGGGCGGAACTTGAAACCTTTGCCATAGCGGCGCATTCAAATGGAGTTTTGATGAAATCTAAATAATTGGTACTGCCACTTGCTAGTGCGAGGCTATTTGCAGCTCTGATGGCTGCTTCTTTTAGCCCTCCTCCTCCGGGTAGAAGTCCAATACCAACTTCTACTAGCCCTATATAACTCTCAATCGCAACTACACGTTTTGCTGATTGCAGTAATAGCTCGCAACCGCCACCTAATGCGATCCCTGAAATTGCAGCCACAACAGGTACTTGTGAATATTTCAAGCGCATCATTGTGTCTTGGAAAGATTTAACAAATGGTTCAATACCATTTGCACCATGTTTCATAAACAAAGGCATTGCCGCTTCTAAATTGGCGCCAGCTGAGAATGCACCACCTGGGGCGCCAAGTTTTAATGAAGTTGGTTGCCAAACGACAACGCCTGTATAAGATTGCTCTGCAATATCAACGGCTTTTTGCAATGCTTCCATCACATCAGGGCCTATCGTATTCATTTTGGATTTAAATGAAACGATCACAACATCTTTTGCATGGTCTTCAAGCCAAACTCTTGCACCTTCATTTTCAAATAGAGTTTGACCGGCCGTTTTAGGATCAGCTGAGTCATCTCCAGCTAAAGACGCTCTAAAACGTTGTTTGTTATAAACCGGAAGTTCTGAGCGTTGTAGATATTTGTTTTGACTAGCAGACCATGAGCCAGCAGGGGAGTGAACCATGCCTGTTGTTGCAACGGGGCCGTTAAATACCCACTCTGGTAAAGCTTGATTGCAAAGTGCCTCACCTTTTTCAATATCCTCTTTTACCCAATTGGCGACTTTTAGCCAGCCAGCAGATTGCCAGTCTTCGAAAGGACCTTTATTCCAACCAAAGCCCCAGCGCATTGCAAAGTCAATTTCACGTGCACTATCTGCGATAGATTCGAGATGAACTGCAATGTAATGGAAAATATCTCTGAAGATCGCCCATAAAAATTTTGCTTGAGGTTCATCAGCATCGCGCAACATTTCAAGGCGCTCAGTAATCGGTTTTTTAAGGATCCGTTCAACAGCTGAATCCATTGAACCTGTAGATTCAATGTAGTCAGATTTTTCAGCATCAAATACTAAAATATTTTTACCGGATTTCTTATAAAAACCTGCGCCAGTTTTTTGACCCAAATTACCGGCGGCCAATAATTTCTCAACAACTGCAGGAACTTTGTAGATAGATGAAAACGGATCGTTAGGCAATCCATTTTCCATTGTCTTAATGACATGAGCCATTGTATCTAGACCTACAACATCACTCGTTCTAAAAGTTGCAGACTTTGCTCTGCCTAATTTGCTGCCAGTGATTGCATCAACTGTATCGAATCCCAGGCCATATTTTTTAGCTTCAGCAAACACCGCTAATATTGAGAACACTCCTACACGATTCGCAACAAAGTTAGGAGTATCTTTTGCTCTTACGACCCCTTTGCCCATGGTAGAAGTCATAAATGTTTCTAATGCATCTAGTATTTTTGGATCAGTATCTTTTGTAGGAATGATCTCTAGTAAATGCATGTAGCGGGGAGGGTTAAAGAAATGAACTCCGCAGAATCTGTTTTTAAGCTCCCCAGAAAATCCCTCTGATAATTGTGTAATTGAAAGTCCGGAGGTGTTAGTTGCCAATATCGCATTGGAAGCAATATGTGGTGTGATTTTTTTGTATAGATCATGTTTCCAATCTAATCTCTCTGCAATTGCTTCAATTACAAGATCGCATTCTTTGAGAAGTTCTAAATCGTCCTCATAGTTTGCTACCTGAATTAAATCTGCTGCTGCAGAAATTCCTAAAGGAGATGGTTTTAGTTTCTTAAGTCCATCGATTGCCTTTTGAGCAATGGCATTTTTGTTAATTTTCCCAGAGCCATCATCTTTACTAGGAAGATCAAACAAAATAACGGGTACTTTTGCATTGATGCAATGAGCGGCTATTTGCGCACCCATTACGCCTGCGCCTAGTACTGCTACTTTGCCAATACGTGTATTTATTGTTGCTGATTGCATTTGAATTCCAGTGATAAATTAAAAGAGATCTGCATCAAGTGCCATCAAAGTAGATGAACCTGCACGCGCTGCTCTAATTTGATAGGCAGTTTCAGGGAGTAATTTCGCAAAATAGAATCTAGCAGTAGCTAATTTTGATTCGTAAAATTTATCGCCGCTTGATTTGTTTTTGAGAGCAACATAAGCCATACGTGCAAATAAGTAGGAATAAACCAAATGGCCAACTACGCGTAAATAAGGAACCGCTGCTGCACCAACTTCATCAGCATTTGTCATTCCTTTCATGCCGATTTCTAATGTTAGTTTTTTAACCTTAGTTGCGATGTCTGCAAGAGGCTCAATAAACTCAGCCATTTCTTTACGAGTTTCTTTTTCGGTGCCTTCATTATCGATAAAGTCTTCTACGATTTTCCCGAATTTCTTTAGCTTAGCCCCCATATCTCCCAATACTTTTCTACCAAGTAAGTCCAGAGATTGAATAGTGTTTGTACCTTCATAAATCATATTGATGCGAGCATCTCTAACGTGCTGCTCCATCCCCCATTCCACAATAAAGCCATGACCACCAAATACTTGTAAGCCTTCGTTAGTGGCTGTAAATGCATTGTCAGTGATAAAAGCTTTCACAATTGGGGTTAAAAGTGTCACCAATTCACCAGCTTCTTTGCGTTCTTTCTCATTTGGATGATTTTGTTCAATATCAATGAGTGAGGCAATCCAGTAAGCAAATGCGCGACCGCCTTCTGCATATGCTTTTTGTGTCAAGAGCATGCGGCGTACATCTGGATGAACAATAATCGGATCGGCAGCTTTTTCAGGTTCCTTTGTGCCTTTTAGACTGCGCATTTGTAAACGTTCTTTTGCGTATGCTAATGAGTTTTGATAAGCAACTTCAGTAAGGCCTAAACTTTGCATACCAACTCCTAAACGAGCGGCATTCATCATGACGAACATTGCATTCAAGCCTTTATTGGGTTCGCCTACTAGTGTGCCCACTGCACCATCAAAATTCATGACGCATGTGGCGTTAGCGCGGATACCCATTTTGTGCTCAATTGCGCCGCAACTTAATGAGTTTCTGGCTCCAGGTTCACCTTGAGCATCAGGTATAAATTTAGGAACTACAAATAAGGAAATACCTTTTGTACCTTTTGGAGCATCTGGGAGGCGAGCTAAAACAAGATGTACGATGTTTTGGCTCATGTCGTGTTCGCCACTAGAGATGAAAATTTTTGTCCCAGTGATTTTGTAAGTTCCATCAGCTTGTGGTTCAGCTTTGGTTTTTAATAAACCCAAGTCTGTTCCGCAATGTGGCTCTGTTAAGCACATGGTTCCTGTCCAGGCACCATTGACCAATTTCTCTAAGTAGATTTTCTTTTGCTCTGGAGTGCCGTGAGCATGAAGGCATTCGTATGAACCATGTGAGAGTCCAGGGTACATCGTCCATGCTTGGTTAGCCGAGTTCATCATTTCATAGATAGCTGAATTGATCAGTTGGGGTAGACCTTGACCGCCGTATGCGGGGTCACATGGAAGCGATGGCCATCCTGCTTCAATAAATTGATCATAAGCAGCTTTAAAGCCTGTGGGTGTTGTTACGCTACCGTCGGGATTGCGTGTGCAGCCTTCCTTGTCGCCACTTTGATTCAGTGGAAAGATGACATCAGAGCAGAATTTGCCTGCTTCTTCTAACACTTGATCAATCGTTTGAGCATCAAGTTCTTTAAAAGCTTCAAGATCTTTATATGTGTCTTGTACTTTTAGAACTTCGTGCATCACAAAATGCATATCTCTTAATGGGGCTGTATATGTTGGCATTTTTATCTCCTAAAATTTGTTAATTCAATTCAAATTAGTTTGTTAATTAATTGGTAATTCGTTATTAATGTGTCGTTTGGTTTTCTTGAATCAATTTTGAAATTGAAAATTTAGCAATTTCGATACTGTCTGGAAGTTTTAAAAATCTTGCGTCATGATGCAGTCCTAAAACAAAGCTATAAATTTGGAAAAGAACTATTTGGGGATCGCAGGAAGATTTCAAGTGACCTTCCTTGATTGATTGTTTGATTGCCCTATCTAATGCATGACGCCATGTGCTCACAGAAAGGATCAGTTGATCTCTGACAGCGCCAGGTCGATCATCAAATTCAACCGCACCAGAAATATAAATACATCCTGAGGTTAATTCATCGATTCGTAATTTCATCCAAAGACTAAGCATTTTTTCCAATCTTGGAAGTCCTCTTGGCATTGAAAGCGCAGGTTTAAAGACAGTTGCTTCAAATCGACGGTGATATTCCCTAACAACTTCGACTTGTAAATCTTCCCTAGATCCAAAATGAGCAAAGACGCCACTTTTACTCATACCCATTTTTTCGGCTAATAGGCCAATTGTTAATCCCTCTAGGCCGTCCCTGCCTGCAAGCAGAAGTGCTGCATCCAATATGGCTGCACGTGTACTTTCCCCCTTGGTTAAGTTGCTAGGGCTTGTTGGGTTTTCAGCGATTTCACTAATTTTTGTAAGTGACATATATTGCTAACATTTATCCATCATAAAAAAGAACGGTCGTTCTATTTTATGATGCAGTTCTTTCAAATTAATTGCAAGACTTTTTCGAAATTACCTGTAACTAAGGCTTAGATAGTTTGAATATAGGTTAATAAGTTAGTGGTTATTAACATATAAATATTTGATTTATATGAATTATCCTGAGATAGTTTTAAATTCTCCGGGTAAAACGATTTCAATTAATTCCATGTCATCTGAATGGGCAATTTCACGGTGGCGGATGCCTGGCGGTTGGTGAACGCAGGTTCCGGGTGTTAATTTGTGAGTGCCATAACCCTCGTATTCAAAGATAGCCCATCCCTTAAGTATGTAAATAATTTGTAACTCGACTTCATGTTTATGCCATTCACCAGTGGCATTAGTTCCTTCATGAGCACGAATAACATGCATCACAGCTTTATTTTCAGTTGCATCTTTTATTCCCAAATCTCTATATTCAAAATAGGGTCTTAATCCATCATGAATAAAAGGTGCTTCATGTTGCACTGAAAATTTCATGGTTAGTTTCCTTATATCTTCTTAATTAGCTATTTAATTTGATATCAATAAATTTTCTAATATGACTCAGTAGAGGGGATTCAGTTCTATTTGCCACTGTTACCCAACCGAATTTCGCGGGAGCATTCATTGGCGGTGACATTTTTAACTCTTCAAGTTGTGGTGCAGACTTTCTGATCGCAAGTAAAACCACATCACTTTTGGCAGCAACTTCGACTAGGCTTGAGATCTCGCTACATTTGATGTTTATAAGGTTATCGAGGTTTGCATTAGAGCCATATTTATCAATTAATATTCTCTGGATTTCATCACTCAGTTGAATGGATGCTTTTGGATATTTCTCAAGATCCTTAATGGTAATTTTCTTAAGTTTGGTTAATGGGTGACCTTTGCGGCACATAAATGCACCTGGTGTTTCGCAAATGATTTCAATATTTAAATCTTGGCTTGGTTTTAAAGAGCGAGCATCAATTACTAATGCATCTAATCGTCTGGATCTTAATGACTCGGTCAACATGTCGGTAGTACCTCGAGTAACTTCAAG
>CAZEHN010000009.1:0-40095 GCA_964511855.1 uncultured Polynucleobacter sp.
GGTTGGTTGTGGCGTATGGTTAATCGTATTGAACACGGCCAAGGTCGTATTGAAGATTTAGATATGCTCAATGATGTGGCGGCCAATATTCAAGGTCGAACAATTTGCGCGTTGGGTGATGCAGCAGCAATGCCAGTAAGAGGTATGTTGAAGCATTACATGGATGAATTTGCCTATCACGTGGAACATAAGCGTTGCTTGGTTCCGGCTTACGTGTAAACGAATTGAGAAATTCTGGTTAACGGATATTGAATTAGGTAAGCGAAAGAAAAATGGTTCAAATCGAGATCGACGGAAAATCGGTAGAGGTGCGTGAAGGCACGATGGTGATGGAAGCTGCCAAGCAGGTTGGCACTCATATCCCGCATTTTTGCTATCACAAGAAACTTTCTATCGCTGCTAATTGCCGCATGTGTTTAGTTGAAGTAGAAAAAGCACCTAAACCATTGCCTGCATGTGCAACGCCAGTTAACCCTGGTATGAAAGTTCATACTCATTCTGAGAAAGCGGTTGATGCTCAGAAATCTGTGATGGAATTCTTGCTGATTAACCATCCGTTGGATTGTCCAATTTGTGACCAAGGTGGCGAATGCCAACTACAAGATTTGGCAGTTGGTTACGGTAAAACTGAATCACGTTATTCAGAAGAGAAGCGTGTAGTTTTCCATAAGAATGTTGGACCGCTTATTTCGATGGAAGAAATGAGCCGTTGTATCCATTGCACACGTTGTGTTCGTTTTGGCCAAGAAATTGCTGGTGTCATGGAGTTGGGGATGCTCAACCGTGGCGAACATTCAGAAATTACTTCTTTTGTTGGCAAGACTGTTGATTCAGAGTTGTCTGGCAACATGATTGATATTTGCCCAGTTGGTGCTTTAACAAGTAAGCCTTTCCGTTATAGCGCACGTACTTGGGAGCTTGGACGTAAAAAATCAGTTAGCCCACATGATTCATTGGGAACTAATGTGATTGTTCAAACTAAAGCTGATCAAGTAAAACGCGTTGTCCCATTTGAGAACGAATCAATTAATGAATGTTGGATTTCGGATAAAGACCGTTTCTCATACGAAGGCTTATCTACTCAAGATCGCGCACAAAAACCAATGGTTAAGCAAGGTGGTCAGTGGATTGAGACTGATTGGGAGCCAGCACTTGATTACGCTTTAAGAGCATTAAATGGTGTTAAACAAGATCATGGCGCTAAAGCAATTGCTGCTCTAGCGCATCCAATGTCAACGGTTGAAGAGCTTTTCTTGTTACAAAAATTAACAAGAGCGATGGGTTCAGAAAACGTTGAGACACGTTTACGCCAAGTTGATACAAGTGCAGCAGCAAGTGCACCTTGGTTAGGTATGAATATTGAAGATATTAATACTCTTCAACGCGCATTAATTGTGGGCAGTTTCTTGCGTAAAGATCAACCAATTCTTGCGGCTCGTATGCGGACCGCTGCTAAACATGGTTTAGCAATTGCTCGTATAGATGCAGGTTCGGATGATTGGTTAATTCCTGCAGTCGCATCAATTAAAGTTGCCCCTTCAAATTGGGTGGGTGCGCTATCTGGTGTTGCTGCCGCTGTTGCAAAATCTAAAGGTGTAAATGCACCTTCAGGCGCAGCTACTATTACTGATGATGCGCAAGCAATTGCAAACGCATTATTATCAGGTGAACAAAAAGCAGTTTTCTTGGGTGCTGCTGCAATGGCTCACCCTGAGTTCTCACAACTTCATGCATGGGCTCAATTTATTGCTGAGCAAACTGGGGCTAAATTAGGCTTCTTGGTTGAAGGTGCAAATTCAGTGGGCGCACATGTTGTTGGTGCAATAAATAAAAATGCAAAGCATGGCGCAAATGAAATTTTGGAATCAAATCCAAAGGCAGTGATTTTGTTGAACATTGAGCCAAGTGCTGATTTTGCTAATCCAATGCTTGCATCAAAAGCGTTAGGCCAAGCGGCAACAGTGATTGCATTGTCAGCATATTGCAGCGATGAGTTAAAAGACGTTGCTGATGTGATTTTCCCAATCACGCCTTTCACTGAAACTGCGGGTACTTATATCAATATGGCAGGAACGGTTCAAACTGTTCAGGCATCTGTGCGTCCATTAGCTCAAGCAAGACCGGCTTGGAAAGTATTACGAGTGCTAGCTAATTTACTTGGTTTAGATGGTTTTAGCTTTAATACGGCTGCCGAGGTTAAAGATGCGGCTTTGCCAAAAGATATATCTGCATTGTTGAATAACAAGACACAAGTGGCGCCTCAAGCATCAACTTCTTCAGTACAAGGACTTGAACGTTTGGCAGATGTTCCAATTCACTTTACAGATGCGATTGTTCGTAGATCAAATGCGTTGCGTTTGACTCGCGATAGTAAGCGTGCGTTACAAGTTGGTTTGGCTGCTGGTTTATTTGAACAGCTTAACCTTAAAGAGGGCGATGCAGTTCGAGTTACTCAGGACGGCGCTCAAGTTGTGATGCCAGCAACATTGCAAAAAGAATTGCCAGAAGGTGTTGTTAGAGTTTCAGCAGCGACTGAGGCAAGCGCACTATTGGGTAGCATGTTTGGAACTTTGACGGTGGAGCGAGTATGAGCGGTTTTCTCGACACAATAACTCAACAAGGCGAAGCCTTGTTAGGGCCATTATGGCCAGTTGTTTGGACTCTGATAAAGATTGTTTGTATTGTTCTGCCAATGTTTGGTGCAGTTGCATACATGACACTTTGGGAGCGTAAATTAATTGGTTGGATGCATATTCGTTTAGGTCCTAACCGCGTTGGACCTTTAGGTTTGTTACAACCAATTGCTGACGCTCTTAAGTTGCTTCTTAAAGAGGTTATCCAGCCAAGTAAGGCAAGTAAGGTGCTTTACATTGTTGCTCCAGTTATGGTGATTGCACCTGCTTTTGCGGCATGGGCAGTTGTGCCTTTCCAAGTGGATATGGTGCTAGCCGACATTAATGCCGGTTTGCTTTACATCATGGCGATTACATCGATTGGTGTTTATGGTGTGATTCTTGCAGGCTGGGCATCCAATTCGAAATATGCGTTCTTAGGAGCTATGCGTGCCTCAGCTCAAATGGTTTCTTATGAAATTGCTATGGGCTTTGCATTAGTTTCTGTTTTGATGGTTACTGGCTCGCTTAATTTAGGTGAAATTGTTAAGTCACAGCAAGAAGGTATTTTCGCTAGTTATGGTTTGAATTTCTTATCTTGGAATTGGCTGCCATTGCTTCCAATGTTCATTATTTATTTCATTTCAGGTGTTGCTGAAACTAACCGTCATCCATTTGACGTTGTTGAGGGTGAATCTGAAATTGTCGCGGGTCACATGATTGAATACTCAGGAATGGCGTTCGCTATGTTCTTCTTGGCTGAGTACGCAAGCATGATTTTGATCTCAGCAATGGCATCAACGATGTTCTTGGGCGGATGGTTACCAATTGTTGATCTCCCAATTTTGAGAGATATCCCTGGATTCTTCTGGTTGTTTGGTAAGACTTTCTTCTTGTTGTCAGTGTTTATCTGGTTGAGAGCATCTTTCCCACGTTACCGCTATGACCAAATTATGCGTTTAGGTTGGAAGGTATTTATTCCTTTATCAGTGTTCTGGGTAGTTGTTGTCGGTGCCTGGATTGTTTCTCCTTGGAGTATTTGGAAATAATTCCAGTGCGAACAAATTAAAGAGATTGAAAAATGTTTAACCGTACCCGTGAATTTTTAAACAGCCTTTTACTGAAAGAACTTCTTCAGGGCTTGGCTTTGACCGGTCGCTATTTATTTGCGCCGAAAATTACTATTCAATATCCGGAAGAGAAGACGCCAATGTCACCTCGTTTCCGTGGATTGCATGCACTACGTCGCTACCCAAATGGGGAAGAGCGTTGTATCGCTTGCAAGTTGTGTGAAGCCGTTTGCCCAGCAATGGCAATTACTATTGAATCTGATCAGCGTGAAGATGGTTCACGTCGAACATCGCGTTACGACATTGATTTAACAAAATGTATTTTCTGTGGATTTTGTGAAGAAGCTTGTCCAGTTGATGCGATTGTGGAAACACATGTTCACGAATATCACGGCGAAAAACGTGGAGATCTATATTTCACTAAAGAAATGTTGCTAGCTGTTGGTGATCGTTTTGAAAAAGATATTGCGGCTAATAAAGCTGCTGATGCGAGATATCGCTAATTAGGAAAAAGACAAGTTATGAACTTTGATCCACAAACTCTTTTCTTCTATGGTTTTTCAACCATATTAGTGATTGCCGCATTGTTGGTGATTACTGCTAAGAATCCAGTACATGCTGCGTTGTTCTTAGTGCTTTCTTTCTTTTCAGCATCTGGTATTTGGATGTTGTTAAAAGCAGAATTTTTATCAATTGCGCTTATCTTAGTTTACGTAGGTGCGGTAATGGTCTTGTTCTTGTTCGTTGTGATGATGATGGACTTGGACATGGGGCATTTACGTAATCAATTTAAGCAACATTTGCCATTGGCAGTTTTGGTTGGTGCGATTATCGTAGCTGAAATGACAATTGTTTTAGTTAGAGGATTTGTCGGAACAACAGCGCCTGTAGCTCCTCTAGATCCTGCTGCTGAAGCAAACAATACATTAACACTTGGTAAATTGATTTACGGTGATTATGTATTTGCATTTGAGATTGCTGGCATTATCTTATTGGTTGCCATCGTTGCTGCTGTAGCCCTAACGCTTCGCCGTAGAAAAGATAACAAAACTCAAGACGTTCCAACGCAAATCCGAACACGCCGTAATGATCGTGTCCGTATCGTATCGATGAGCGCTGACTCTGCTAATCGTCAGAATGGAAAAACAGAATGAATATTACATTAGCCCACTACCTTGTTTTAGGCGCGATTTTATTTTCGATCAGTGTTGTCGGGATTTTTTTGAATCGTAAAAATATTATTGTTTTGTTAATGGCAATCGAATTAATGTTGCTTGCTGTTAATACTAATTTCGTTGCCTTCTCGCATTATTTAGGCGATATGTCTGGCCAAGTTTTCGTATTCTTCATTCTTACTGTTGCTGCGGCTGAATCTGCAATTGGTCTTGCGATTCTAGTTATTCTATTCCGCGGTAGTGATACCGTCAGTACTGAAGATCTTGGTCAATTGAACGGTTGATGAAGGTAATTAAAGCTAAATACTTATGACTCAGACACTCAATCCCCTTCTACTTCTAGCAATCCCTCTGGCACCTTTATTGGGTTCAGCTATTGCTGGTTTGTTTGGAACAAAATTCTTCGGAAACCTGTTAGGCCGTCGCGCTTGCCATACCGTCACTATTCTAGGTGTTGCAATTGCTTGCGGACTTTCACTTTTAGTTTTGAAAGATGTATTAGCTGGTGCAAGATTCAACGCCAATATTTATGAATGGATGCGACTTGGCGATGAATTGGTCTTGGCGGTTGGGTTTTTAATTGATCCATTAACTGCCATGATGATGGTTGTAGTTACATTTGTATCTTTGATGGTGCATATCTACACAATTGGCTATATGGCAGAAGATGAAGGTTATAACCGTTTCTTTGCCTATATCTCATTATTTACGTTTGCCATGCTTATGCTTGTCATGAGCAATAATTTCCTCCAACTATTCTTTGGTTGGGAGGCAGTAGGTTTGGTTTCATATTTGTTGATTGGTTTCTGGTACACAAGACCAACAGCAATTTTTGCAAATATGAAAGCGTTCTTAGTGAACCGTGTTGGCGACTTTGGTTTTATTTTGGGCATTGGTTTGATTCTTGCTGCTTCAGGTTCAATGAGCTATGACGCGGTATTTGCTCAAGCTGACACAATGGCTGCTCAAACTTTGCCTGGTACAAGTTGGAATTTGATTACGGTTGCTTGTATTTGTTTATTTATCGGTGCTATGGGTAAGTCAGCCCAGTTTCCATTGCATGTTTGGTTGCCTGACTCAATGGAAGGTCCAACTCCTATCTCAGCATTGATTCATGCTGCAACGATGGTGACAGCAGGTATCTTTATGGTTAGCCGTATGTCCCCGTTATTTGAATTGTCTGACGTTGCGTTGTCATTCATTCTTATTATCGGTTCGATTACTGCATTATTCATGGGCTTCTTGGGTATTGTTCAGACTGACATCAAGCGCGTTGTTGCTTATTCAACTTTGTCTCAGTTAGGTTATATGACTGTAGCTTTGGGTGTTTCAGCGTATCCAGTTGCAGTATTCCACTTGATGACACATGCATTCTTTAAAGCATTATTGTTCCTTGGGGCGGGTAGTGTGATTATGGGTATGCACCATGATCAAGATATGCGCAACATGGGTGGCTTGTGGAAATATATGCCAATTACTTGGTTCACATCATTGCTTGGTAGCTTGGCATTGATTGGTACACCATTATTCTCAGGTTTCTATTCAAAAGACTCAATTATTGAGGCGGTTGCTGAAAGTCATATTTATGGTTCAGGCTTTGCTTATGCCGCAGTGATGATTGGTGTATTTGTTACGGCTTTCTATTCTTTCCGTATGTATTTCTTGGTATTCCACGGAAAAGAACGATTTGGTCATGCGCATGATGACCATGGTCATGATGATCACCATGATGATGAGCATCATCATGGATTGGCTCCTGGCCAAAAACCTCACGAATCTCCATGGGTGGTTACATTGCCGCTCGTATTGTTGGCGATCCCATCCGTTATTTTGGGTTATTACACAATTGAACCAATGTTATTCGGCGGTTATTTTGATGGCGCAATCTTCTTGGATACAGAAGCACATCCAGCAATGGAAGAGTTGGCTGACGCATTCCATGGTCCAATGGCGATGGCAATTCATGCACTTACTTCGAATGTCTTCTATTTGGCATTGGGTGGTGTAGTGACTGCGGCAGTTTTCTATTTATGGCTACCAATCATTCCAGCAACAATTGCACGTGTATTTAAGCCAATTAAAACTCTATTGGATAACAAATACTATTTAGATGATTTCAATCAAGCTGTCTTTGCTCGTGGCGCACGTTTAATTGGTGAAGGCTTCTGGAAGGTTGGAGATCAAAAAGTGATTGATGGTTTTATCGTCAACGGTAGTGCACGAGTTGTTGGATGGCTCTCATCAGTCGTTAGACATTTCCAATCAGGTTATTTGTACCACTACGCTTTTGGCATGATTTTAGGCGTAGTAGTTTTTGTTTCTTGGATTCTTTACACCCACTTGGGTTCAATCAGATAAGCGGCAAGTTATGATCCTTTCTTTAGCCATATGGACTCCAATCGCCTTCGGGTTGATTATTTTAGGTAGCGGTTCAGATCGCAATCCTGGTTATGTACGCGTGATGTCATTAATCGCGGCTTTAATTAGTTTTGCAATTACATTGCCGCTTGTTGCTGAATTTGATACGACAACTGCTGCAATGCAGTTTGTTGAAAAAGCGGCTTGGATACCAAGATACGACATTAATTATTATTTAGGTGTTGATGGTATTTCGATGTGGTTTGTTGTATTGACTGCGTTGATTACTGTGATCGTTGTGATTGCTGCTTGGGAAGTAATTACTGAAAAAGTTGCCCAGTATATGGCAGCATTCTTAATTCTTTCAGGTTTAATGATTGGTGTTTTCGCAGCATTAGACGGCTTATTGTTCTACATGTTCTTTGAAGCTACATTGATCCCGATGTACATCATTATTGGTGTCTGGGGTGGACCTAATCGCGTGTATGCAGCATTTAAGTTCTTCTTGTACACATTGATGGGGTCGTTATTAACCCTAATCGCGATCTTGTACCTTTATAACGTTACAGACTCATTCGATATTTTGACTTGGCATAAGGCTAAGTTGGATATTGTTGAACAAATTTTATTGTTTGGCGCATTCTTTATGGCGTTTGCAGTGAAGGTGCCAATGTGGCCTGTACATACTTGGTTGCCAGATGCTCACGTTGAAGCTCCTACAGGCGGGTCGGTTGTCTTGGCTGCAATTATGTTGAAGTTGGGTGCTTACGGCTTCTTGAGATTCTCATTACCGATTGCACCTGATGCGAGTCAGTTATTAGCACCATTCATCATTGTTCTATCTTTAGTGGCTGTGATTTACATTGGCTTAGTGGCACTTGTACAAAAAGATATGAAAAAACTTGTGGCTTATTCATCAATTGCACACATGGGTTTTGTAACACTAGGCTTCTTTATCTTTAACCCGATGGGGGTTGAAGGTGCGATTGTGCAGATGATTTCACACGGATTTATTTCTGGAGCGATGTTCTTGTCTATTGGCGTTCTTTATGACCGAGTGCATTCACGTCAAATTGTTGATTACGGTGGTGTTGTAAATACGATGCCTAAGTTTGCTGCGTTTGCTGTTTTATTTGCAATGGCAAACTGCGGATTGCCAGCAACATCTGGTTTTGTTGGTGAGTTTATGGTGATTTTAGGCGCCGTTGACTACGACTTCGTAATTGGTATTTTGGCAGCTACAGCATTGATTCTTGGTGCAGCATATTCATTGTGGATGACTAAGCGAGTTTTCTTTGGCGCGGTCGCGAACGACAATGTTGCAGCTCTTCAAGATCTAAATGCAAGAGAGTTTTTAATGATGGCAATCTTGGCGGTATTTACGATTGGCATGGGCGTGTATCCAAAACCATTTACAGATGTGATTCATCCTTCTGTGATGGAATTGTTAAAGCATGTTGCTGTTAGCAAGATTTAAGCAAGATTAATAAAGATTAAGTAAATTTACGAGAAGAATTCATATGCAAGCACTAGACCTACTCGAGATATTGCCTGAACTGGCATTGCTGCTGGTGGTTTGTTTTATCTTACTAGTGACGCCATTTATGGCTGAGCCAGAAGCTAAACGATCAGATGTGTTCCATGGTCCGCGTGGCGCCGCATTTGCTTATGGGTTAGCGTTGATTACTTTGTTAGCTTTAAGTGTTGCGTTTGGTTTACGTGCCTCTTCTTTGCCTCAAACGGTCATGAATGGCCTGTACGAAATCGATCCGATGTCTTGTGTACTTAAGTCAATTGCTTCATTGGCTGTGATGGTTGGTTTGATTTATTCAAAACAATATTTGATCGATCGCGGAATGTTCCGCGCTGATTTTATTGCCTTAGCATTGCTAGCATTACTTGGTCAGTACATCATGATGTCAGGTGCCAACTTGTTGACATTGTATTTGGGCCTAGAGTTGTTGGCCTTATCAACTTATACGCTGACAGCTATGCGTCAAGATTATCCAAATGGTACTGAAGCAGCTATGAAGTATTTCATCTTGGGTGCGCTGGCTTCTGGCTTCTTGTTGTATGGCATGTCAATGATCTACGGAGCAACAGGCTCATTGGATCTTAAAGATATTTATCAAGCAACAATGCAAAGTGGTGTGATGCAGCTTGTATTAGCTTTTGGTTTGGTTTTCTTAATGGCTGGTTTAGCGTTTAAATTGGGCGCTGCTCCTTTTCATATGTGGGTACCTGACGTATATCAGGGTGCGCCAACAGCGGTTACTTTGTTAATTGGTGGAGCTCCAAAGGTTGCTGCATTTGCATTAACATTTAGATTACTTGTTGATGGACTACAACCAACACAAGCAGACTGGCAGCCAATTTTGATTGTGTTGGCAATTTCATCACTAGTAATTGGTAACTTAACAGCGATTGCTCAAACTAATGTTAAGAGAATGTTGGCTTATTCAACGATTTCTCATATGGGCTTCTTGGTATTAGGTTTCTTATCTGTTTTTGATGAGCATGCCTATAGTGCTGCATTCTTCTATTCAGTGACTTATGTATTAACAACTTTAGGTTCATTTGGATTGTTGATGATTCTTTCACGCAAAGGATTTGAGTGTGAAACATTAGATGATCTTAAAGGATTAAATAAACGTAGTCCTTGGTTAGCTTTCATTATGTTGTTGTTAATGTTCTCGCTTGCAGGTATTCCACCAACAGTCGGATTTACTGCTAAGCTTGCGATCCTTGAGGCATTGGTTGATGCTGGCTATGTAGGTCTTGCATTAACAGCTGTTGCAGCTTCGCTTGTAGGGGCTTTCTACTATTTACGTGTAGTTAAGGTCATGTACTTTGATCAACCTTTGGATAACTCAGAGATTGTGGGTAATGGCATGGCTAGAGGTGTATTGACCTTGAATGGTTTATTTGTTTTGTTAGCGGGTATTTTCCCTGCAACATTGACGACACTTTGCCTTGCTGCAATGAGAGCAACAATGCAAGGTTAATCTCTTGTTAACTAAATAAGATTGGCTGGCTTTTGCCGGCCAATTTTTTTATGGATTGCTAAATATTTAATAAGTATGACAACTAAACCTGAAAAGTCAGTTAGCGATTTGCCTGAAGGTGATGAGCATTTAAAAGAAACACTCATTAAGTCTGATGAACTCTATAAGGGCTCTTTTTTAGAATTAAAGCGTGATGAGGTTTCGTTACCTAACGGTAAAGTTGCTTACAGAGAGTATTTAACTCATCCGGGGGCGGTTGCAATTTTTGCAGTATTAGACGATGGTCGGATTTTGATGGAGCGTCAGTATCGCTATCCAGTCGATCATGCCGTTATTGAGATTCCAGCTGGGAAGTTGGAAGAGGGTGAAGATCCTTTACTGTGTGCTCAACGAGAATTAAAAGAAGAGACTGGGTATCAAGCAACTGATTGGTCATTTTTAGGTAGGATCCACCCGGTAATTTCGTATTCCACTGAATTTATTGATATTTATCTAGCTAAGGGCCTAATAGCTGGGGAGCGGGCCTTGGATGAGGGGGAGTTTTTAGATGTTTTTGGACTTTCCCTTGAAGATCTATCCCTTTGGATTAGAGATGGGAGAATTACTGATGTTAAAACTATCATTTCAAGCTATTGGTACAAGGAAGATTTAGCTAAAAACCCCAAAAAATGATGGGTTGGATGAAAAAGGCGATAATTTAGCTTGAAATTGATAAAAGTGACACTATTTAGTACCTATGAAAGTTTATAACCTTACTTGTCCTCTAAACCATCGTTTTGAAGGTTGGTTTTCTTCGGCTCAAGATTATGAGACTCAGCAAGAAAAATCGATGCTGTGTTGCCCTGTTTGCGATAGCGTAGAGATCACTCGTTTGCCATCAGCGCCTTATGTCGCGACAAAATCCTCAAGTGCTGTTGTAGAGTCAACAACGCTGCCAGCTGTTCGTGAAAACACGGCAAATATTCAAGGTTTAAATGATGCGCTTAAATTGACGACTGAGCAAAGACAAGAGTTTCAAGAAAAGATGCAGTCAACAATGTTGAACGTGATGCGTGAGATCATGACTAAAACGGAAGATGTTGGTGACTCATTTCCTGAGGAAGCTAGAAAGATTCATTATCAAGAAGTTCCAGAACGCAGTATTCGTGGCGTAGCAACTGCTGATGAGGCTGCTGAATTGATTGAAGAGGGTATTGAGGTTTTCTCTTTACCAATGACGACGGCGATTAAAAGTACACTTCAATAAAGCTTTTCAGAAGTTAAGATTTAAAAATAAAAAAGCTCTCAGCAAATGCATGAGAGCTTTTTTGTTGAGGTGAACTTATTTTGAAGTTGGCATAATGAATTCAGCTCCTTTAGCAATGCTTTCTGGCCAACGTTGCATGATGCTCTTTTGTTTTGTGTAGAAACGGACACCTTCTTTTCCGTAAGCGTGTGTGTCGCCGAATAAAGATTTCTTCCAGCCCCCAAATCCATGCCAAGCCATTGGGACTGGAATTGGAACGTTAATACCCACCATACCCACTTGAATACGGCGCGCAAATTCGCGAGCAATATTGCCATCACTAGTAAAGCATGAAACGCCATTACCAAATTCATGGGCGTTAATCAGTTCAACAGCTTCGCTAAAGTTAGCTGTGCGAACGCAAGAAAGTACAGGACCGAAAATTTCTTCTTTGTAAATTTTCATGTCTGGAGTAACGCCATCAAAAAGCGTACCACCTAACCAGAAGCCATTTTCAAAACCAGGAACCTTTAGATTTCTGCCATCGACGAGTAATTTTGCGCCAGCTTTGACTCCTTCGTCGATATATCCGGTAATACGTTGACGTGCAGCTTCAGTAACGATCGGTCCCATTTCTGCATCGAGCTCCATACCGTTCTTAATTTTTAATGTTTTAGCACGCTCAACAAGGGCCGGCATTATTTTGTCTGCTGCATCACCCACTAATACTGCGACGGAAATGGCCATGCATCGCTCGCCCGCAGATCCATAAGCAGCGCCAATTAATGCATCAACTGACTTTTCAACATCTGCATCAGGCATGATGACCATATGATTTTTAGCGCCACCTAATGCTTGCACGCGCTTACCAAAATGAGCTCCACGTTCGTAGATATAGTTTGCGATTGGTGTTGATCCAACAAAGCTAAGTGCTTTGACGTGTGGGTGTTCTAGAAGTGCATCAACCGCTTCCTTATCTCCTTGAACCACGTTAAATACGCCATCTGGAAGTCCGGCTTTTTGAAGTAGCTCAGCCATAAAGAGGGAGGCTGATGGATCAGTGGGGCTAGGTTTGAGTACGAAAGTATTTCCACATGCGATAGCTACGGGGAACATCCACATTGGAACCATAACTGGGAAATTGAAAGGCGTAATCCCTGCAACTACGCCAAGAGGCTGACGCATTGTCCAGTTATCAATATCTGTTGAGACTTGCTCTGTGTAATCACCTTTTAATAGTTCAGGAATGCCGCAGGCAAATTCCACAATTTCAATACCGCGAGTGACTTCACCTTGGGCATCAGTAAAAACTTTACCGTGCTCTGCGGTAATAATTGTTGCTAATTCATCTCGGTGTTCATTGAGTAGTTCAAGAAATTTAAACATTACGCGAGCGCGACGTAAGGGAGGCGTGTCTGCCCAAGCAGGAAATGCTTTTTGCGCAGCCTGAACTGCTGTATCGACATCTTTGACATTTGCTAAGTTAACACGTCTGGTTTTTGCGCCAGTGGCAGGGTTATAAATGTCGCTAAAACGTGGGGAAGTACCTAGTGTTGCATTTCCAGAAATAAAGTGTCCAACATCGGCGGATGCTGTGTAAGGTTTAGTTGTCATTAATGTCTCCGACTTTTTGTTTAATTATTTACTTTTATTTTACCTTTTTAGAAGATTTTGGGTGAGTTTGCCACCCATAAATCTCTGTGAAAGCCCATTTATAAGGCTAGCCTAAAGCCCGTTCTGGAAAAACCAAGTTTTGTCATAAAAAAGCGATAATTAGACTTTAAATAAATATCAAGTATTGATTAAGTATGAGTGAACACCAAAGTACCCGAGAGGCTTGGCTACAGCAAGCCATTCATGTATTAGAGCCTGTATTTTCGAAGGCGGGTTATGGTATTCCTCCTGTAAAGGTTTCCTGCGGTTTTGCTGCCTCAAGCAGTCCTAGAACGACGATGGGGCAATGTTGGCCAAGAGAGCGCTCTGGTGATATGGTGAATGAGATTTTTATATCTCCTAAACTTGAAGATCCTGTTGATGTTTTAGATACTTTGGTTCACGAGTTGTGTCACGCTATTGATGATTGTCATAGTGGCCATGGCGCAGATTTTCAGGGGATTGCTCACAGTGTTGGGTTAGAGGGGCCTGCAAGATCAGCGACTGCGGGTGAAGGACTTCGAATTACACTTGGAATGATTAGTCAAAAGTTAGGGCCTTATCCGCATCGTGCCATTGTTTTTCCGCCGCCAAGACCAAGTAATGTCACCAAAAATAAAGCCAAGTGCGCACAGTGTGGCTACGAAGTAACTCTGTTAAAACGATGGGCATCCTATGGACCTCCGATTTGTCCGAAAGATAATATAAGAATGCTTGAGGTGGAGCCTGTTGTAGTTGCGACTGGTGATGGAGAGACCGAAGAGACGATTGAAAATACAACTAGAGACAAAGATAAAGAAATAAGAAGGGCGGTCAGTAAGATATGACTGATAAAAAATTAGAGATCGCCGTTATTGCTGGAGACGGTATTGGTAAAGAGGTAATGCCTGAGGGACTTAGATCTCTTGAGGCTGCTGCAACAAAGTTCAATATCGATATCAAGCTGAATTATTTTGATTTTGCTAATTGCGACTATTTTCAAAAGCATGGTCAGATGATGCCTGACAATTGGTTTGATCAATTGGTAAATCATGATGCGATTTATTATGGCGCGGTTGGTATGCCAAGTATTGTTCCTGATCATATCTCTTTATGGGGAAGTTTGATTCAGTTTAGGCGCCGCTTTGATCAGTATGTCAATTTAAGGCCAGTTAAATTAATGCCAGGTATTCCTTGTCCTTTGGCGAACCGTAAACCAGGGGATATTGATTTTTATGTGGTCAGAGAAAATACAGAGGGTGAATACTCAAACTCTGGTGGGATTATGTTTGAAGGTACTGATCGAGAATTCGCGATTCAAGAAAGCATCATGACACGCTTTGGCGTAGATAGAATTTTAAAGTATGCATTTGAACTTGCCCAGAAGCGCCCTAAAAAACATCTTACTTCTGCAACAAAATCGAATGGTATATCAATCACGATGCCTTATTGGGATAGTCGTGTAGCAAATATGAGTAAGTCTTTCCCAGAAGTTACTGTTGATCAATTTCATATAGATATTTTGACTGCGCATTTTGTGCAACGACCTGATTTTTTTGATGTTGTCGTAGGAAGTAATCTGTTTGGAGATATTTTGTCGGATCTGGGGCCTGCATGCACTGGTACCATTGCGGTAGCACCCTCAGGGAATATTAATCCTGAACGTATTTATCCATCATTATTTGAGCCGGTTCATGGATCTGCTCCAGATATTGCGGGAAAAGGTATTGCAAATCCAATTGGCCAAATTTGGAGTGCTGCGATGATGTTGGATCATTTGGGTTATCCGGATGCGGGACAGGCAATTGTGAACGCCTTCGAGGGTGTGTTAAAAGCAGGGCCTAAACATGCACCTTTAACTAGAGATATTGGTGGTACGGCGAGTACTGAAGATTTGGGGCGTGCAATTGCCCAAGCAATTTAAGTTAGGAAAATAAAATGACTTTAAAAATGAAAAAACTTGGAACAAGCGATTTGTTAGTTTCTGATATTTGTTTAGGCACTATGACTTTTGGTGAGCAAAATACAGAAGCTGAAGGTCATGCTCAGTTGGATTATGCAACTGCTAATGGCATCAATTTTATTGATACTGCGGAAATGTATCCTGTTCAACCATCTGAAAAAACATTTGGAAGTACTGAAAAAATTATTGGTACTTGGTTAAAAAAGACTGGCAAACGTAATGATGTCGTGATTGCATCTAAAGTTGCTGGCCCATCACGTGGTATGGGTTGGATACGTAGTGGCGGAGAAGACTTAAAGAAGTCAGACATTATTGCTGCTTGTGAAGCTAGTTTGAAAAGATTGCAAACGGATGTAATTGATCTTTATCAGATTCATTGGCCCAATCGAAATACCCCTGCGTTTGGTGCCTTGTACTTTAACCCTGCGCGAGATAAAGAGTATGCGTCAATAGAAGAACAGTTGGATGCAATGCAAACTTTAATTGACCAAGGCAAGATTCGATATGTGGGATTGAGTAATGAAACCCCTTATGGGGTAGGCGAATTTGTACGTATTGCTGAAAAAAATAATTTACCTAAACCAGCATCCGTGCAAAATGCCTATAACATTATTAATAGACATGTTGAGAATGGGTTATACGAACAACTTTATCGTTATGACATTGGTTTGTTGGCTTATTCTCCATTGGGCTTTGGTCGACTAACAATGAAGTATGAGCGTGGACCTAAATTTGGTGAGGCGCCTACGCCAAGAGGTCGCTTAGAAGTATTTCCGCCTACTTGGAGTCCTCGATATATGAGGCCTGAAGTTATTCAAGCCTGTGAGACATACGCTGAACTTGCTCAAAAAAATAATATGACGCCAACCCAATTGGCTTTGGCTTTTTGTTATCAAAAAGCTTGTGTAACAAGTACGATTATTGGCGCGACATCGGTTGATCAATTGAAAGAAAATATTGATGCTTATGCTCAAAAAATCTCTCCAGAACTATTTGAAGAAATTGATGCAATTCGTTGGACTTTAAGGGATCCAGCGCAGTAATTAATTGTTAATGAGTTCAGTATGATTAAGCATTTATCCGTATTAGAACAATCTGTTGCGATAGAGGGACGAGAGCAGGCTGAATCAATTCGGGATGCTGTTAAGTTAGCAACTCTTTGCGAAGAGTATGGCTATCGCAGATTTTGGGTATCTGAGCATCATAGTCATGTGAGTATTGTTGGGTCGGCTCCAGAAATATTGATGGGAGCAATTGCTTCACAAACAAAAACCATTCGTATTGGTAGTGCTGGTGTCATGCTTCCGCATTACAGTGCGCTTAAGGTAGCGGAGCAATTTAGAGTGCTTGATGCCTTGGCTCCAGGTCGAATTGATTTAGGTGTTGGTAGGGCTCCTGGAAGTGATTTTAGGACGGCATTGTTACTTAACCCCGACCCAAGAGCTTCGGATCAATTCCCTAAACAAATTGTTGATTTAAATCGCTGGATTCATAACATTGAGTTTCCTGAAGGTCATCCTGCAAGAGGGGTTCCTGCGTTTCCAATGAGTGCAACTGCTCCTGATTTATGGGTGCTTGGAAGCTCTGACTATGGCGCTCAAGTTGCAGCACACTTTGGGCTACCTTATGCCTTTGCTCATTTCATCACTGATGGTAAAGGAACAAAAGAAGCGCTTAATTTATATCGATCAGGTTTTTCTGAATCTGATAATAGAAAAAAACCAGATCCACTCGTATGTGTTTGGGCTTTAGCTGCTGATACTGAAGAAGAGGCATGGCATCAGTTTGAATCGCGGATTAGATGGCGTATTGATAGAAATAAAGGGCAGATTGGGCCTTTACATCATCCTAATCAGGCTGTGCGTGAATATAGTTTTTCAGAGCAGGCACAAATTGCAGAGTTAAAACAAAATGCATTGGTAGGCACTGCTGATCAAGTTGCAAGAAAGTTAAATGACTTAGCTGATGATTTAAAGATTGAAGAGCTAGTAGTGATCACATGGGCGCATGACTTTAAAGTACGAGCGCATTCTTATAAATTATTAGCAAATGCTTTATTGAAGTAATCTCAAAAAATTAAATAAAAAAGCCGATAAATATTTATCGGCTTTTTTGTAGGTAGGTAAATGAGTTGTTTTTACCTACTGATAAGTTAATTACTTATTGGTGTTCAATTTGAAAATCCAATAGGCAGGACAAATGCGGAATGTACCTGTTAATAGTGGTACGACACCAATCCATCCCCAGTTGCCAATGATGTTTGTTACTGTAAGGCCAATTAATACTAGCCCTGCCAAAATTCGGATGATTCTATCTGTTGTTCCAACATTGCATTGCATAGTTAACTCCCTGTTGATAATAAATTAATGACAATAATTTCTGTAAAGTACTTCCATTACTTCTAAAGCGGCTGGATTTGCCACGGAGTAATAAATATATTTGCCTTCTCGACGGGTTTTCACTAAACCTTCGTCGCGCAAGATAGTTAATTGTTGAGATAGAGTAGGTTGCTTAATTCCTAATGAGTCCTCAAGGTCGCCGACGCATTTTTCACCAAGGCTGATTTGGCAAAGTAATAGCAATCTATCTTGATTGGCCATAACTTTCATGAGCTTGCAGGCCTCACCTGAGGATGCTTTCAGTTCTTCGATATTGATGTCTGTTTCTGCTTGCATAGTAAATAAGATAAAAATTGACTTTCCTATATCTAGGGCTTACTTCAAGTCGATCTTACTTCTTTATTCTCAAATAAAACAAATAATTTAAATATAATATATATTATTATATATTAATAAACAAGAAAGGTGTAAAAATGACAACAAATACTGAAATTAAACAAAAAAACTACCCTGAGATTATTGCCCGTGTATCGAATAATTTAGGCCAGCTAAGGCAGGACATTCCAGATGTCATGAAAGGTTTTAGTCAATTAGCTAGCAGTGCTTCCAAAGATGGTGAGTTATCTGCTAAAACTAAAGAAATGATAGCTATGGCATTAAGTGTAGCTGTACGATGTGATCCATGTATTGGCTTTCATGCAAAAGCATTGGTTAAGCTTGGTGGTACTAAAAAAGAGCTAGAAGAAATTTTAGGTATGGCTGTTTACATGGGCGGTGGACCCTCATTGATGTATGCAGCAGATGCATTAGCAGCATTTGAGCAATTTGGTGGGCAATAAAATAACAAAATGAGTACATCAGAAGTTGTCAATTCGGAGCTTGTTACCCTAGATGTTGAAGGGATGACATGTGCATCTTGCGTTTTTCGTGTTGAGAAGGCGCTAAAGCAATTGCCGGATGTAGAAGCGGTGTCTGTTAACTTGGCAACAGAAAAAGCAAATATTCGTTTCTCTGGCGCTTCTGATGGAACTCGGGCATTAACGGAGTTAGCAATTAATGCTGTTAAAAAAAGTGGTTACGAAGCTCAGGCTGCACCTGTAGATTCATTTAATGTTCAGCATAAAAAAATTGGCTTTATGAGCCCTCAAAGTCCATGGCCATTTGCATTAGCAGCAATGTTGTCATTGCCATTAGCTTTACCTATGTTGTTAATGCCTTGGGGCATTCATGCGATGTTACCTGGGTGGATTCAACTGTGTTTGGCTTTGCCTGTCCAATTAATTTTCGGGGCACGTTTTTATGTCGCTGCATTTAAAGCCTTACGTGCAGGCACTGGCAATATGGATTTACTTGTGGCAATTGGAACTTCCTCTGCATTTGGATTGAGTCTATTTTCCATGTATAAAGGTCACGGGCACGAGTTGTATTTTGAAGCTAGCGCTGTTGTGATTACTTTTGTTTTGTTGGGTAAATGGTTAGAGGCACGAGCTAAGTATCAGACAACAGAAGCGATTCGAGCACTGCAATCCATGTGGCCTCAAGTTGCAAGAGTGGTTACTAAACTAGCTGATGGTTCTAGTTATGAGAAGGAAGTACCATTAGCTCAAGTATTGACGGGAGATTTTGTAGTCATTCTTCCAGGTGAGCGTATCCCAGTAGATGGTGAAGTAATTGAGGGTGCAGGTTCAGTAGATGAATCGATGTTGTCTGGTGAAGTTTTGCCTGTAGAAAAATCAATTGGCACTCATGTGACTGGTGGCTCGATGAATGGGGAGTCACGGTTGCAGGTTAGAGCTACTTCGGTTGGCGTTGAAAGTACATTAGCCAAAATGATTCGCATGGTTGAAAATGCGCAAGCTCAAAAAGCACCAATTCAAAAACTAGTTGATATCGTTAGTTCATGGTTTGTACCTGTTGTTGTCCTTATTGCAATTGCAGCATTCTTTTTGAATTGGTATTTTGAAGGTAACGTAGAGCTAGCAATATTAAGAGCAGTTTCTGTCATGGTGATCGCATGTCCTTGTGCTTTGGGGTTGGCTACACCTGCAGCAATTATGGTTGGAACTGGCGTCGCTGCAAAAGAAGGTATCTTGATTAAAGATGCGCAAATGCTTGAAGTGACGCACAAACTTAATGTTGTAGTTTTTGATAAGACGGGGACAATTACTCAAGGCGCGCCAAAATTATTATTTTTTAGTGGGATTGAAGCAGATAATGTATCTGCAGATACTCAGTTGAATGAAGATGCGTTAAGGGCGGCAGCAGCTCTTCAGGCTGGAAGTGAGCATCCTTTAGCAAAAGCGGTTATGAATGCTCTTGATGATTTGAAAACAATTGGCAATCTTCAAGCAGTTCAACAAACTGCATCATCAATTCATTCGATTACTGGAATCGGTATTGAGGGCCAATTAAATAATGGTCCTTGGCAGGGGAGGAAGCTTCGTTTAATCAGTCATCGCGCATTAACAGATTTAGGAAATGAGACTTTAGCTGCAAATGAATTAGTTAGAAATTGGCTTTCTCAAGGTAAAACAATATCTTGGCTGGTTAATGAAGAATCTAAAGCACTTGCATTATTAGTTTTCGGTGATGACATTAAGCCAAGTGCAGTGCCAGCAATTGAGGCATTGACTTCGATGGGAGTAAAGACAATTATGCTCTCTGGGGATCATCCTGAAGCTGCTAAAACAATTGGAATGCAATTAAAAATGAGCGAGGTTCATGGAGGAATGTTGCCTCAGGATAAGGCAGCTTGGTTATTGGATTACAAAAAGAATCATCCTGAAGCAGTTTTGGCAATGGTGGGTGATGGCGTCAATGATGCCCCGGCTTTAGCTGCAGCTGATGTTGGTATGGCAATGTCGAGCGGAACGGATGTGGCTATGCATGCTGCTGGTGTTACTTTAATGAGGGGTGATTTAATGCTAATTGTTAAGGCGATTCAGCTCTCTAAAAATACTTGGAAGAAGATTCAGCAGAATTTATTCTGGGCATTTATTTTTAATGTCATCGGCATTCCATTAGCTGCACTAGGATTTTTAACCCCAGTGGTCGCGGGAGCCGCAATGGCTTTTTCAAGTGTAACGGTGCTGACAAATGCATTGTTACTTAAACGATTTGTCAGTCGTACTTAGTTATAGTTAATAATCGATTTATCTCAATTTTTCTTATAAAATTTAGGATAAATTTAATGATTGGTAATTTATGACTCGGCTGACTCGAAACATCTCCTTATTTATATTTTTCTTGGCTTTAATTGTTGGAGGCGTGTTTCTTGCTCAATTGTTTCAGCCTAAACCAGTTATATCTCCAACAATTGATCCTGAGCAGGGTGTAAAAATTGCTGAAATTAAGCAAGAGCCAAGTCAGTTTGATATTGCAGCCACATTACTTGCCGGAAAGGTGCCTGCGTCAGGTGTTCCTGAGGGTATAGGTAGGCAAGATTGGGAGGATTTTGCAAGTATTGTTCATAAAAATTGGACTGAATATAACGATAAGATCGGTATGCCAATGAAGTTGTGGGCAAGCAAAGAAATTTCAACAAATAGTTCAACCGTATTCTATCCATTTTCAGGGCCAGACTTTACGACGCTATATCAACTCTATCCAAATGAGCAGCATTACATAATGTCTGCTCTTCAAAAGGCTGAGCGTTTAATTGACTTAAACACCTTATCGCCCAAAGCTGCAGATCAAACATTAGAAGTTCTTGGTAGTGCTTGGAAAAGTTATGGTCATGATGGTTTTTTTGTAACAGAGTATTTATATAAATATCTGTCAACTAACAATGTTCGAATTGGGGCAACGACTTTAATTGCCACTTTCTTAAATTTACAAAATTTTTCAATACGTAAAATTATTCCGATAGAAGTTACGGTTGAGGGGCAGATTAATGAATTAACTGAGGCGGGCCCTTGGCATTCAGTTCGCTTTTATCTAACTAAGGATGGTAAGGACGTATTGCTTGACTATGTTCGAATGGATTTATCGGATGAGGGTTTAATTAAAAATCCAGGAGATTATGCGTTTATTAAAAATGAAACTAAGAACCCAATTGTGTTTAAAGCTGCATCACACTTGCCGCAAAATTATGGGTTTAGGATGATTAAACACGCCGTTCTTGAAAATGCTCCAAGCATTGTTCAAGACGAGACCGGGATAGGTTACGCTGATTTAAGTAATTCTTTTGATACTGAGTTATATGGGCATTTTGTTAAATCTCATAAAGTGTTCACTAAATTTAATCAAGATTTGGCAAAGGCTTATCAACAACGTGATGATGAAAAGCCTTTGCCATTTAGGGTTGGGTATTACAAAGATGGTACTTACAGTTTTGTTGTTGCGAAGCGAAAAGTGATAAAGTAAACAAATAATAAAATTCACAAAATTAAAAATATATATAGGGAGACAAAATGGATGCCAATCGCCGAAAAATTGTAAAAGCTGGTCTTGTTGGGGGTGGCTTATTGGGGCTTGGCCTGGATTCGTTTGCGGTTAGTGCTCAGCAGACTTTCCCAAGTCAGCCGATTAAGTTATATGTTGCTTTCTCGGCAGGTGGTCCAACAGATATAACGATGCGGGTATTGGCTGATAATGCTTCTAAGATTATTGGTCAACCAATTGTGGTTGAAAATAAGCCTGGAGCAGGCGGCACATTGCCAGCACAAGCATTGCAAACAGCAAAGCCAGATGGGTATACCATTGGTCAAACACCGCTTGGTATATTTAGATTGCCCTATACAACAAATTTAACTTGGGATCCTGTTAAGGATTTAGCTTACATCATCAATATTACGGGCTATGCTTTTGGTGTTGTGGTTCCTGCTGATTCTCCATTAAAAACTTGGGCACACTTTGTTGCTTGGGCTAAAGCAAATCCAGGTAAATTGACATATGGCTCTACCGGTACTTTGACGTCTCCACATCTCACAATGGAGGATATTTCAATGAGAACTGGCATGGAGTTATCTCATGTTCCATATAAAGGTAGTGCTGATTTAATGCAGTCTCTTTTAGGTGGGCATATTATGGCGGCGGCCGATTCAACAGGATTTGCCCCTCATGTTCAGTCTGGGAAATTAAGAGTTTTGTGTACCTGGGGAGATAAGCGTTTACCGAAGTTTCCAGATGCTCCAACATTGAAAGAGTTGGGTATTCCGATTATTCAAAAATCGCCATATGGTTTAGCTGCTCCCAAAAATACCCCGCCTGCAGTTATTAAGCGTTTGCATGATGTATTTAAGCAGGCTATGGAAATGCCGAATCATAAAGAGATTCTTGCTAAATATGATCAAGAGTTGATGTATATGAGTAGCGCAGAATATACCAAATTTGCACAAGAAACTTTCTTAAAAGAAAAAGCAATTATTGAAAAATTGGGTTTAAATAAGCCGCAAAATTAATCCAAAGCAATTCTCAAATTTGATGATAAAAAACACCCTCTAATTAGAGGGTGTTTTGCTTTGAAGTTAATAATGGCGTTCAAAACCTTCGCGATGGTCGTGCATGCGGCCATATCCGCCATGTCCTCTGTAGCCACCTTCATATCCTCGGTTCCAGTGACGATCTTGGCGATAAGCATAGTTGTTATTTTGATAGTAAATAGGTGTAGGAACTCTTACTACAACAGGTGGTGCATAGTTGTAAGAGGGTGCATATATTCTTGGTTGATATCCATAGGTCATTGGTGGAGGAGCATAACCGTAATTATCAGAAGCAATAATTGGGGTTGATTGCGTCATTCGATCCCCAACAACAGCGCCTAGTGCTGCCATTGCAATTTTCCCATTACCAGATCCAAATTGGGAGCCAATTAGACCGCCGATACCGGCGCCAAGTAGGTCGGCGTGTGCAGTCCCAGCAGTTAAGCCAAGAGTGGCAAGCAAAACACCTGCTAGACGAGTTACTTTTTTCATATCAACCTCCTTAAAAGGATCTTTGTGAGCTCTTAACGATGCGTTATTGAACCTGGTTGACAGAAAATCGAACTATTTTTAACTAAATCTTTCTGAAAGTGTTTCAAGATTTAAATCTTGAAGTAGGGAGTTAAGTTTTTCTTTCGCACGTTTTTGAAGATTTTGGTCTTTACCAAAACTGGCGACGATTAATTCGTTCTTCATTGAGTGCTCCCAGCCGACAAGTTCGGTGACGGTGACATTGTATCCATGAGCTTCAAGTTGAAGGCATCTTAATACGTTCGTAATGTGGCTGCCAAACTCCCTAGTATGAAGTGGGTGACGCCAAATTTCCGATAGGGCCTCTCGTTTTAAGCTCAACGCTTTATTTGCGCGCATGACACTAGCTACTTCTGCTTGGCAGCAAGGAACAATAACGATATGCTTCGCTCTTTTTGTGAATGCAAATTTAATTGCATCATCAGTGGCGGTATTACAAGCATGTAGTGCAGTAACAATATCAACTGTCGCGGGAAGCATAGGCGAGCTTAGGGATTCTTCCACACTTAAATGGAAAAATGACATATTCTTGAATCCGATTCGTTCTGCTAAAGATTGCGCGTGCTCAACAAGTGCTTGTCTAATTTCAATACCAATTATTCGGCAAGGTTTACTTTGCAGCTTGCAAAATAAATCGTTAAGAATAAAGCCTAAATAGGATTTACCTGCACCATGATCAACCAGCGTTAATCCATCTTGTTCGTTTAAAACTTTCTCCATTAAAGGTTCAATAAATTGAACAAGGTGGTAAACCTGTTTAAGTTTGCGTCTACTATCTTGGTTTAATTTGCCATCCCTTGTTAGGATGTGTAATTCTTTAAGCAATTCGACTGATTGTGTGGGACGAATCTCGTATTTAGAATTGGCGTCACCCTTGTCGGCGCTTTTTTTCTTGTTTTGACTCATTCTTGATTTCCCAATAATCGATTGCGCGTTTGTTCTCCAATAAAGCACCATTCACCTTCTTCCAGCTCTAGTTCCTTTAGAGTGAGATTGCCAATCGCTATTCTTTTTAAAGCCGAGCAGTGGTTGCCGGCAGCTGCAAGCATGCGTTTTACTTGATGATATTTGCCTTGTTCAATCGCCATTTCAAGTTGATATTCCCCTACTTTTCTGCATATATTTGCGGCCAAGATGTCTGGTTCATCAATCAGTTTTACTCCGTTGATAAGTGAATTAATTAAATCATCTGTTACAGGTTCATGAGTTGTAGCTAGGTAGAGTTTGGGAATATGCTTTTTGGGTGAAGAAAGGGTGTGAATAAAAGCACCATCATCTGACATTAAGAGTAAGCCAGTAGTGTCGTGATCAAGTCTGCCAACTGGTTGAGTATCTCTCCAGGTAAATTGTTCAGGTAATAGTTCTAAAATACCTGGGTGATGGCTTGGCTTTCTAGAGCATTCATAATTAGAGGGTTTATTGATTGCAATATATATTTTTTCTTGATATTCCCATTCTTCATCGTAGACTGTAAATACCAACCCTTCTGTTTCAATTGCTTGTTTGTAATTGGTTATAACTTCACCATTAATACTTACTTCACCATCTTCAATTAATTCTCTGCACCACTTACGTGTACCAAAGCCTTGGCTTTGTAGAATTTTATCGAAAGAAATTTTGCTCATGATGAATAACTATTAAGGTACTAAAGTGATTTTTGTTTGGCTGTAATTATTATAGGTAATGGATCATTTTAATGATGCAAGCCACTCTCCGATTATTTTAGGGTCATTAATAGTTCGAATATGTTGGTATGCTAGTTCTGCTTCGGGGAAGTTCCTGCGTAAAAAATTAAGCCATTGCTTTAATCTTCCCGCTTGAGCCCTTGGTTCAAGCTTAATGCCAATTAAATTCCAAAAATTATTGAGTAAAGAAATCAATGAAGGCCAGTCATACACGTAGTTTGATTGATTATTATTTTTTGCAATTATTTCAAGTGCTAATCCGGGATTTGCGACTGCGCCGCGACCAATCATGATGTCATTGCATCCTGAAACTTCAATACATCTTTGCGCATCAGCAACGTTCCAAATTTCACCATTAGCAATAATCGGTAATTTGACAGATTCTCGAATAGATACAATTTTCTCCCAGTAGGCTGGTGGACGATATCCTTGCTCCTTAGTTCTGGCGTGTACCACAATCTCTTCTGCTCCGCCGGATTCGATTGCTTGCGCGCATTCAACTGAAAGATTGTCATCTATATAGCCTAAGCGCATTTTTGCTGAGACTGGAATGTCTTTTGGGACTGCGTGGCGAACAGATGTAACAATTTTCTCAATGACTTCTGGCGACTCAAGTAATACAGCGCCGCCACCATGACGATTGACTAAGGGTGCGGGACAGCCAAAATTAAGGTCGATGCCAGCTGAGCCCATTTCAGCTAATCTAGCTGCATTTTCAGCTAGGCTAATTGGATCAGATCCCAGTAGTTGACCTCTAACTGGAACCCCAGAGCTCGTTTTACTGTTGTTAAGTAATTCAGGCATGATTCGAAAAAATGTTCTTTCAGGGAGTAGATTGTCTGTGACTCTAATAAACTCTGAAACGCAGCGATCCACGCCGCCAACACTTGTTAAGATTTCTCTTAATACAAAATCGAGTAACCCTTCCATGGGTGCGAGTAGGATCATCGTTGTACTCTAATTAATTTCTAGCTCTTACTAAGCGCCAAAGAGATGTTACTTCTGCAGCTCTAGCAAAGTGAAGTGGGTCAGATTTATCTTGTACCTTCGAATGAAAGGGTTTCGTATCAATTTTTTCGAGAACCCTTAGGTTCGCTTTCTCAATTGAATGTATTAACTCTTCTCGAGTTCTGAGTCCCAGATGTTCTGCCAAATCTGAGAGTATGAGCCAGCCTTCTCCATTTGCTTCAAGGTGTGAGGCTAATCCATTAATAAAGCCGAGTAGCATGTTGCTGTTTTCATCATAAATAGCATGCTCAATTCCCGAAGATGCTCGTCCTGGGAGCCAAGGAGGATTGCATACGATTAGCGAGGCTAAGCCATCTGGGAATAAATCCGCTTTAATGATTTCAATCTTTGGCTTATCCACATCTAATAAACCCAGTTGTTTTAAATTATGAATGCTGCAATCAATTGCGCGCAGACTTAGATCAGTGCCAATAATATGATCAAAACCTCGTTTTGCTAGGAGGGCTGTTAAAACGCCAGTGCCACATCCAATATCAAAAGCCACTTTGCGATTTATGTTTTCAACTTTTGGTAGGGGGGTATTTGCTATCAGGTCGATATATTCGCCACGGATTGGTGAGAATACTCCGTAGTATGGATAGATTTTGTTGTTTGGGGGATTTCCTAGTGCTGGAATTTCAACGCCTTTTTTTCTCCATTCGTGTGCGCTTATTACTCCCATGAGTTCCCTTAGTGGCGTGATGATCGCCTTTGAACTTTCTCCCCAAGCTTCTTTACAAGCGAGCGCAACGTCTGGAGCGCGTCTAAGTTCGATTTGATATTCAGCGTTCATGGGGATGAGGATCATCCCTAAAATTCTTGCTCGATGAGATTGGGCTTGTCGATGTAGATGGAATATTGTTGCTGGATTAGTTTCTGAATTCTTAAGATGTTTACTTTTAGATTTTGATGGTTTATCAATTCTTCTAGCTAAGGCTTGCATGAGTTGTTTTGCATTTTGAAAGTCCCCATTCCAAATTAAATATGATCCTTCACTCATTAGTCGATAAGCCTTGTCTGCAGGCATAGTGTCATCCGCAACGAGTATTTTTTTGGGCGGAGGAAGATTTTTTTCGGATATCCAATTGGCGCTAAATTGTTGGCCATCTATATCCCAATGACAAACGGAGTCTTTGGGGGATTTATTGTTAAATTCGAGAGCTATGGAAGATGAATTTGCCACGAGGCTAGGCCAAATAATTGGAAGGAGAGTCGCTAGGGGTTTATTTTAGTGTAATAGGGCGTATCAATAAAGAATGATCGTTGATCACTTATGCAAGTAAATAAAAATAGCTATATAATTGACAAGTCAATCATTTATTAGTCAATTAACTGCCGTGTCCAAGCAAATCGAGTTTTATTCAAAATCGGAAACGTATGCCCCAGAAGAAAGTTTGGCTTTTCTGATGATTAAGAACGCCTTGATTTTTGAGCGTCTTGCCGATATTAGGTTGGCGCCTTTAGATATAACTTCCTCACAGATGCGCGTACTAATGATGATCGGGTGCGCAGGATTTACGATGGCTTCAGTTATTGCAAAAAAAATGGGTAGTAATGCTGCTGGAGTTGTCCGTTCTATCGATAAGTTAGAAGCTAAGGGTTGGATAGAAAGGGTTCGCTCAGAGACAGATAGGCGAGAAGTGCACTTGCATTTGACGTCCGCAGGTAGAAAGCTAATTAGTCAGATCCCAATTCAAATGAATGAGTCTTTGAATGCGGCCTTGCAAGATTTTTCTCGTCAAGAATTTGAAGCGTTAATTGGGGCTTTAAAGAAGGTAGCTAATAATAATTTAGCTCAGTTGGAAGAGTGCGAGAGAGAGGGAGGGTAAAGACGTTTCTTTACCAAGATTAAAAATGTTTACAGAGATGAAATTACATAAAAGCAGTTTATTGGTAATATTGATTGTTTCAAGTCTATCGGGTTGCGCTTTAATTCCTAAAGAAAGATTTCCAGAGGCTAAGGTGCCTGAAATTACTCAGCTCGAGCCAACTTTGGGGCAAACATCGATTGATATTCAGAAAAATTGGTGGGTGAATCTTGGGGATGTAAATTTAAATGCTTTAGTTGATAAATCCCTAAAGGCTTCTCCAACATTAGGTGACGCCGATGCAAGAATGCAATCTGCAAAAGCCTTATATGAAGCTAATAGGGCGTTGTTGATTCCGCAAATTGGTGCAAATGGACAAGTAACAAGAGCTAAGTTATCCAAAAACTTTATCTACCTTCCGGGGCTTCCAGATATTGTTGACTACGGATCTATTCAAGGATCTTTGCAGTGGTCCTTAGATATTTGGGGTAAGCAATTCCAAAAAATGCAGTCTGCAGGAAAACAATTTGAGGGTGCTCAAGCAGCCTTGGATGCGGCAAGATTGCAATTGGCAACCACAATTGTGGGGGTTTATGTTGATTATGATAGAGCTTACAAGAGCTTAAATTTAGCTAAGCAAGACGCAAATATTCGTCAAAACTTATTAACGATCGCGACTGAACGCAGAAAAGCAGGTCTACTTGATGATTCAGCCGTTGAGGCTCGTCGAATTGAACTTGAGTCTTCAAAAGTTAATGTTGGTCAAACTGAATTGGCAGTAAAGCAACTTCAGCATCAACTAGCAGTTCTAGCCGGCGAAGGACCAAGTTGGGGTGAGAAATTAGCTGCTCCAACATTAGATGAGTCAAAGGTTATTAGTAATTTCCCAGATAAGATTCCTGCAGATTTATTGGCCAGAAGAGCTGACTTACAGGCGATGCTAAGTCAAATTGAAGCAGCTAAATTGGAAGTTGCTGCAGCAAAGTTAGATTATTTGCCAAACATCGATCTGAAGGCAAACATTGGTTACCAATCCTTCGGGTTAGAACGTTTAGTTCAAACACCTAGCCAAATGTGGAATGTCGGACCGGTTGTAACCCTACCAATTTTTGACGGTGGAAGAATAGATGCAAACATCACCGCAAAAGAATCTAACCGTAATCAAGCGGTAACTGAATATCATCAAGCTCTCTTAATGTCTCTCAAAGACGCTGCTGATGGTATCGCAGGATTTAATAACGCTAAACGAGATTTAGATCATTTGAATCAAGCAACTAAGAGTATGCAGAAGATCTTTGATGCCAATGAGAAGCGCAAAATTGTAGGAATTGTTTCTCAAGAGCAGCTAGATATGGTTCAAAGTAATTTAGTTAGGCAGCAGCAAGCATATGTCGATGGGCGGGCACGTTTATTGGAGGCGCATGTCATGCTGATTCAGGCATTAGGCGGTAGTTATATGTCTGATAAAGCCAAAGAAGCTGCGCAGGGGGTTGCTTCGGTAGTTGGCTCAGCTACGAGTACAAGCTCGGCGACTATTTCTAAATAATTTTTATATATTGATACAAGTTTTAGGCGGATAAGTAAATCATGAAACCAAATTTTGATAGAAAAAAATCCTTTCAAATATTTTTTGGAAGTGTTGCAGGTGTTTTAGTGTTAGGTGTCTTGTATTGGCTGATTTTTGCTATGCATTATGAGTCTACGGATAACGCTTATGTATCTGCTCCTCAATTACAAATTGCATCCCAAGTCGAGGGTACAGTCTCCGCTGTCTTGGTAGCTGAAACTCAAGCTGTTAAAGAGGGTGAGTTGATGTTTAAGATTGATGCCACAGAGTCTAAGATTGCCTCTGAGATGGCGGATGCTGATTTAGTTAAAGCTCTGCACATGGTGCGTGTTGCGATTTCTCAAACGAAACAAAGAAAACAAGAGTTAGATCGTGCTAGAGCTGATTACGCAAGAAGAGCTGAATTAAAAGGTGTCGCAGCATTTTCAGTTGAAGAATTATCCCATTCAAAAACTCAATTAGAACTTGCTGAAGCTGCTTATAAGCAGGCTCTAGAAAATTCTGATGGTTTAACAAATCCTGAGGATGCAGCAAAACACCCGGATGTATTGCGTGCTCAAGCAGCAGCAAAACGAGCCTATGTCGCATTACTAAGAACAGAAGTTAGATCTCCAGTTGATGCGATTGTTGCTCGACGCTCTGCTCAAGTCGGGCAGCGTGTTTCACCTGGGGTGCCATTGGCAACGCTTGTCATTGGTGATTCAATGTGGGTTGATGCTAATTTTAAAGAAGATCAATTAGCCAAAATGAGAGTTGGTCAGCCTGTTGAGCTTGAGGCGGATATTTATGGTGGCAAAGTTAACTACAAAGGAAAAGTGGTTGGATTTGCTCCAGGTACTGGTTCATCCATGTCCTTGTTGCCAGCCCAAAATGCTACAGGTAACTGGGTAAAGGTTGTTCAGAGGTTACCAGTGCGCATTGAAATTGATCCAGAAATGCTTAAAAAACATCCATTGAGAGTTGGTTTAACTATGTCTGTCACTGTAGATACGGATAAAGCAGATGGACCAGCTTTGCAATCTATGCAAACTAGCACAGCAATTGAAACGGATATGTATGATGAGCAATCTGTGAAGGCTGATGAACATATTTCAAAAATAATTAAAACAGCTTCCAAATAATGACAGAGATTGCTGCAACAAATTCGGCAAATATTCCTGAAGGTCGGGAAGAGCCTAAGCCATTAGCAGGATTCCAATTAATTTTGGCGACGATTGCTTTGGGGCTTGGTTCGTTCATGAATATTTTGGATATTTCAATTGCTAACGTTGCGCTACCAACGATTGCAGGAGATTTTGCAGTTAGCTCAACGCAAGGTACTTGGGTAATTACTTCTTATGCTGTAAGTGAAGCGATTATGCTGCCTTTAACGGGTTGGTTATCAAGTCGTTTTGGGGAGGTTAGGCAGTTCGTCTATGCCACATTGTTATTTACATTGGCTTCTATTCTTTGTGGGCTATCTGTTTCTTTCCCGATGTTGATTGTTGCGCGTATCCTTCAAGGTGTAGTTGGTGCATCGATGATTCCTTTATCGCAAGCCTTGTTGATAAAGTCCTTCCCTAAAGATAAGCAAAACATGGCGTTAGGTATTTGGGCGATGACAACCATTGTTGCGCCAGTACTAGGGCCTATTATTGGCGGGTGGCTGACAGATAACTTTGTTTGGCGTTGGGTGTTTTATATCAATATCCCATTTGGTATATTGTGCGCGTTCTCGGTTAATCATTTAATGAAGGGTAGAGATCCTGCTCCAGTTAAAAAACCAGTCGATAAAGTGGGGCTAATGCTCTTAGTTATTGGTATTGGTACTTTACAAATTCTGTTGGATAAAGGAAATGAGCTTGATTGGTTCTCGTCACCTTTCATTATTGTTGCCTCATTAATTTCATTTTTAGCTTTAGGTGCTTTTGTGATTTGGGAGTTAGGTGAAGAGCATCCAGTAGTGGATATGAGGCTTTTCGGTATTCGTAATTTTCTGATTGCCGCACTTTGTTTATTTATAGGTTCATTTGCTTTTTATATATACGTGGTTGTAGGTCCTTTATGGATGCAGACTATGTTAGGGTACACGGCTATTAGTGCTGGTAAGGTAATGGCATTTACTGGATTACTTGCTTTGTTTGCAGGACCATTTTTTGGCGCCAAATTGGATATGTTGGGTGCAAGAAGGGTGGCGACAATTGGCTTTATTGCTTTTGCTGTAGCGGCATTTTTCTCAGCTACAGTTACTTCTGAAGTTTCAATGAAATACTTGCAAGAAACTAGGATTCTGATGGGCGTAGGTATTGCCGGATTCTTTGTACCTATGACTGCGATTTCACTTTCTCAGTTGAAAAATGATCAGATTGCTGCAGGGACTGGTCTGACTAATTTCTTAAGAAATATGGGTGGTAGCGTGGGAACCGCTATTGGGACTTCGATGTGGCAAAACCAAGCAAGTGTTTATCACTCTCAAATGGTTGATTCATTACCTGCAGATAGTCCAGCTTTTGTTGAATTTACAAATCAATTGAGTCAAGCAGGTATCCCGCAGGGCGGTCAGTTGCAGTATTTAGATTATTTGGTTAACGCCCAAGCATTTGTTTTATCAACCAATCATTTATTAATTTTTGCTGGGTTGATAATGCTTTGTCTAATACCGATAGTTTGGTTTGCAAAGCCACCGTTTGCAGCTGGTGGTATGGGGCACTAATTATCTATTAGGCCTGCCAAATTGCAGGCTTTTTAGATTTCTTTGCAATCTCTTCAAGAGTTTTTTCGTGTTCTTTGTTTTCATCATCTGATGCTTTAATAATTAAAAGATCAGTTGGGATTGCAATTTTGCTAATGTTTGACTCTTCAGAAGAATCTCCGTGTCCACTAAGATCCATGGAAAGATCATTTTGACCCCTTGTCATGGCTAAATAGACTTCTGCCAATAATTCAGCATCTAGAAGGGCGCCGTGAAGTGTGCGGTGATCATTACGAATATCAAAACGTTCGCAAAGTGCATCTAAGCTATTTCGTTTGCCTGGAAACATTTGGCGCGCGTCTGCAAGTGTGTCTATGACTTTTGAAATTTGCTTGCTAAACAAAGGCCTTTTTAGCAATTTATATTCCATATCTAAAAAGCCTAAGTCGAACGGTGCGTTATGAATAACGACTTCAGCATCGCCAATAAATTCCATGATTTCGTCAGCAACAGAAGCGAATAATGGTTTATCAGATAAAAATTCGGTCGAAAGCCCGTGAACGTTAAATGCGCCTTCTGGAACATCTCTTTCAGGGTTGATGTAATGATGTAAATGTTTACCAGTTAAGCGTCGGTTGATCATTTCGACGCAACCTATTTCAACAATGCGATCGCCAGTGACAGGGCTAAGTCCGGTTGTTTCAGTATCGAGAATAATGTGTCGCATGGTATTTTTAAAGGTATGTATTAATCCGGCATCATTTCCGGTGCAATTTCCATCGGCCCAGTACCACTATATTTATCTAGGTAGAGATAGATGACCGGGGTGATGTAAAGAGTGATGATTTGTGAGAATGCTAGACCACCCACAACAGCAATGCCTAAAGGCATTCGAAGTTCGGCACCAGCACCTAATCCCAAGGCAATTGGAAGTGCCCCCATCATTGCCGCTAAAGTTGTCATTAGAATTGGTCTAAACCTTACTAAGCATGCTTTACGGATGGCATCTTTAGGGCTCATTTTTTCCAAACGTTGTGCCTCCAATGCAAAGTCAATCATCAGAATCGCATTCTTTTTGACGATACCGATTAATAGCAGAATGCCGATGGTTGCAATGACTGTTAATTCCATGCCAAAGAGCTGAAGGGCTAAAAGTGCTCCAATTGCAGCAGACGGCAACCCTGCAAGAATCGTTAGAGGATGGATGTAGCTTTCATATAGAACACCCAGCAATACATAAATGACCAATAACGCTGAGATGATCAAGATAATTTGACTTGATTGACCTGATTTAAATACGGCCGCATCACCGCCATAACTTGTAATGATCGTTGAAGGTAGCTTGATGTCTTGAACGAACTGATCAATCTTTTTAGTAGCATCTCCAAGTGGAACATCTGGAGCTAAGTTGAATGAGATCGTTACTGCAGGAATTTGACCTTGGTGGTTAACTGCCGTTGGACCAATAAAGCGTTTAAAAGTCGCAATACTTGAAAGTGGTACTAATTTATCTGTTACACGACCGCGAACATAGATCTCATTTAAGTCGGTTTCAAACTGACGACTTTCAGGTTCTGTCTCTAGGATAACTTGGTAGGTGTTTACAGGTGTATAGATTGAAGATACCTGTTTTTCGCCATAAGAGGAGTAAAGAGCTGAACGAATATCGGCCATTGTGACACCTTCGCTAGCGGCTTTTTGACGATCAATATCTACTAATACATTTAGACCTTTTAGTTGAGAGTCACTAGTTACGTCTCTGAAAATTGGGTCAGCTTTCATTTTCTCTTGAACCTTCTCTGACCATTCATTGACACCCTCAATACCTACGCTTTGAAGGATGAATTGATAGCGGCTTTTACTAACTTTTCCACCTAATTGAAGGTTTTGGATGGGGCGCATGTAGACGTTCATACCTGGAATTGTTTTGAATTTAGCGCGTAAACCTTCGAGCACTTTACTCATTTTTTCACGGTCACCTTTTGGTTTGAGAACCATAAACATACGACCAGTATTTGTTCCTGAGCTGGCGCCACCACCTAAGATCGAAACCATTTTATCGACGTTTGGATCGTTGCGAACCATTTCAGCGGCTTGGTCTTGAAGTTTTAGCATTGCTTCAAAAGAGATATCTTCAGCGGCTTCAGTTGTTGCTAGGATTTGACCAATATCTTCTTCAGGGAAGAAGCCTTTTGGAATCCAAATAAAGAGAGCGATCGTAACAGCAAAAGTTCCTAGAGCGATATAAAGAACTTTACGTTGGTTTCTTAGGGCTAAATCTAAAGTAGTTTCGTAATAATTAAGAACCTTGTGAAAGAGTAGATCGAATTTTTTAGTAATTTCATACTCTTTAGGTTGATGATTGATGTCGGGTAAAAAGCGACTGCAAAGCATTGGCACTAAAGTTAATGAAACAATTGCAGACACAAGAATTGAAAGAGAGACAACAACAGCAAATTCCCTAAATAGCAATCCAACCACTCCTGGCATGAAGAAGATTGGAATAAATACGGCCACTAATGATATTGAAATCGAGATAATCGTAAAACCAACTTCTTTACTACCTTTGAGTGCAGCTTTCAATGGCGGCATTCCTTCTTCGACATATCGAATGATGTTCTCTAGAACAACAATTGAGTCGTCGACTACTAGGCCGACAGCTAAAGTAATACCTAGCAATGAAATATTGTCTAAGCTATAGCCGAGCCAGTACATTAAAAAGAATGCGCCAATTAAAGAAACGGGCAAGCTCAATGCAGGAATGACTGTTGCAGAAATATGTTTTAAGAATAAGAAAATAACTAATACGACAAGTGCAATCGTGAGTGCAAGTGTTAAGTTCACATCATGGATTGATTCCAAAATGGATAAAGATCGGTCGTTAAGTAGGTTAATTTGAACTGATGCAGGCATTTGATCCTTAAATTTAGGGATCATTGCTTTAATGCCTTCGACAACTTTCACGGTATTTGCGCTTGGCTGACGTAGGATAGCGATCGTTAAAGATCTCTCGCCGTTGTAGGAGGCAAGAGTCTTGATTAACTCGTAACTTTCAGAGACAGTTGCAACATCCCCAAGTTTGATTGGTAGGCCATTACGTTGCGCAATGGTCAAATTTGCAAATTCTTTAGCTTTAACCAGTTGTGGATTGGCATAAATTGTTAAAGATTGTCTAGGGCCATCCAAAACGCCGACTGGAGAATTGGAGTTTGCCTTATTGATTGCTTGACCGATGTCGTCCATAGTCAAGTTGTTCATTGCTAATTTGGCAGGATTAGCTCGTACACGGACGGCATAGCGTTTTTGTCCATAAACGAGAACTTGAGCAACTCCATCAATAGTTGATAGATTTGGGGAGATTAAATTTTCAGCATAATCATTTAGCTCAAACAGTTCCATTGAGGGTGATGTAAGTGCCATGAATATCACTGGCGCATCTGCAGGGTTAACCTTTCGATACGATGGTGGATTTGTCATCTCAATTGGAAGTCTTTTTTGAGCTCTTAACAGCGCTGCCTGAACGTCAACAGCAGCTTTATCGATGTCGCGGTCATTGTTGAACTCAAGGGTAATGCTTGTTGTTCCTAAGAAGTTAACAGAGCTAATAACGCTGATGCCATCAATGGTTGAGAATTCTTTCTCAAGCGGAAGTGCTACAGACGATGCCATATTTTCAGGGCTGGCACCTGGCAAACTTGCTGATACTTGGATGACGGGTGTGTTAAAACTTGGTAGAGCTGAAACAGGAATTTTTGTATATGCAATTGCCCCCGCAACCACGGTTGCGATCGAAAGCAAAATTGTCATCACGGGACGACGTATACAGAGTTCGGAAATCGTCATTGCTTGCCCAATCCAATAAAAGAATAGTTGTTGTTGATTGAGTTAAGATTTTTTCTCAGGAGTCGCAGGTGCCGTAGGTGCGCCAGGTTTTTCGCTCGGGGTTGTTGCAGGAGCGGGTTTGGAACTTGGGGCAGGTTTAGCCTCGCGAACTTTTCCACCGGGGCGTAAGTTCTGTTTTCCTTCGACAACAATTCTGTCGCCAGCCTTCACCCCGGAAATGGCGGCTGAGCCAGAAGCTTGGGCGATGATATTAATAGGTTTTAGGCTTACTTTATCTTCTTCACCTACAACATATAAGAAGCTACCTTTTTGGTTGGTAACAATCGCTTGCATAGGAACAACTAAAGCGTCTTTTAATGTGTTTGTATTTAAAAGAACTTGTACGAATTGACCTGGAATTAATTTTCGATCAGAGTTTTGAAGTTGAGCTTTTGCTCTAACGGCACCAATAGAGACATCAACTTGGTTATCAATCACGAGTACTTTGCCACTTCTTTTTTCGCCATTAGGTAGTTGAACTTCAACATTCAGACCCTCCGGAGATCTGACGATTTCTGCTAGGCCGGTTGCTAGTTTTTCGGGAACGGTAAATTGAACATTAATTGGATCTAATTGCGTAATGGTGACCATTGCGCCGATTGAAGTTGTTGATGTTGCAGTCGTTGCTGTAGAGACAATTGTTCCTGGTTGCACAAGGGCGCCAGGAAATACATTGATAACACCTGAAGTGCCATCAATTGGGGACTTGATCGTATCAAAGCTTAATATGACTTCAGCGGCTTTTGCTGCAGCCATGGCAGAATTTGCATTTGCAACTGCAGTATCAACGGCTGCTTGAGAAAGAAATTTTTCAGCAAATAATTCTTTTGCGCGTTTAGCTTGACGTTGTGCGTCATCTGCTAAAGCTTTTGCTTTTTCGTAGTTAGCGCGATCTACTCGATCGTCTAGCGTGAAAAGGATGTCGCCAGCTTTAACATCTTGACCTTCCTTGATGTGAACTTTAGCGATGATGTTGGTAACTTGAGGTCTGATGTCAACAATGTGAGAGGAGACTGTATTGCCTGTTGCTTCAACGATAACTGGATAATCTTTTTGTTCCAGAATTATCGTTGTTACGGTTTGAACTTGATTTTTGGAGGGATCAGATTTTGGAATGAAGTATTTAATTGCTTGATAAGCAGCAATGAGAACAATTAGAAGTAAAACAAAGCGTTTTGGATTTTGTTTTGCCCAAGCAAAGACTTTTTTGAAAGTGCCTTTAATGGATGAAGTGATTATTGCCAGTAGTTGTTTTATTTTTGGAGTTAATTGTTTTAATTTAGATGTATCCATAATCGCTTCAAAAAATATTCTAATAATTGATGAATTTGCTGTCTCGGGCAAACTATTAAATTTAGAATGATTTTCTCACAATACTGGGGTCGGCAGTGGGTGAATTCTTCCCATTGAGAACTTAGTTTTGGAGGCTTTCAACCCCTTGATTTGCAAGGCTATCTGCTAGTTCATTGCCTGGGTGTCCTGCGTGTCCTTTAACCCAGTGCCACTGGATGTGATGATTGCCCAATAAGGCATCCAAGGTTTGCCATAAATCTGCGTTTTTTACGGGATCTTTAGAAGCTGTTTTCCAGCCACGTTTTTTCCAACCCTCGAGCCATTCTGAAACGCCTTTTTGTACGTATTGAGAATCTGTATAGATATCAATTACACAATCTGTTTTAAGGGCTTTTAGAGCTTCAATAACGGCAGTGATTTCCATGCGGTTATTCGTTGTATGTTCTTCGCCTCCCATGAGGTGCTTTTCTTTATCGCCAAATCGAAGGACAGCCCCCCAGCCGCCTTTGCCAGGGTTACCTTTGCAAGCGCCATCTGTGTAAACAATGATGTGAGGTTTATTTTTTGTCATGCAAGCAAGCTAAAGTTTGAGCTTAATGAAGAATATTATTCGGAACTCTGATTAATTGATGATACGGATGTTACTTCAGTTGGGGCATTGGCCGCACTATTTGTTGCTGGGCTCAGAGAAGTGCGTAATGAAGTTCGTTTTTGTTTAATGCGGCCAACAAGTTTCATTCCAGAAACTCTCTTGACTGCACTTAATGTAAATACTGAGCCGAGAACTGGCCACCATCTATCCCCAGCTTTTTCCATAAAGCCCATGCGTTGCATACCGCTTTGACTATTTGCCGGGAATCGATAGCATCCAAATCGACCTCGGTCGATTGAGTAATCGAGTAAATGAAGCCAGTCTTTGATTCTTAAATGACTGATAAATTGACCTTCTGTAGGCAGGAAAGGTCTCCCAATTAATCGACTGAGATGCTGTCTAGCGCCCCAGAGGCTTAAAGGATTAAACCCAGAGATTATTAATCGACCTTCTGGGCGTAATACTCGGTTCACCTCTCTGAGGACGTCATGAGGATTTTGGGCAAACTCTAGAACATGGGGTAGGGTAATTAAGTCTAGGCTTTCATTGGCAAAAGGAAGTTCATCTGCCAGGCCCCTACAAAGTTGGGTGACTGGGTTATTTAAAAGTGATGAGTTTTGATCTTCGGGGGTTAATAATAAGAATCTATTGGGGATTCGATTTTCTCTGAGACAGGCCAAATCCGGGAGTCCAATTTGGAGAGCTTGGAAGCCAAATGCGTCTGTAACTGCTTGATCGAATTGCTTTTGTTCCCATTCTAATATGTATTTCCCAGCAGGCGAGCTAAGCCATGCATCCCATGATGACAAGACTTGCTTGGATTGGCTATCTGGTGTTGATATCATTTATAGAATTTACTTTGTTGAGATACTCTTTGAAAGACCAAATTTTGCAATTTAAGCAAATTTCCGCATTTCAGGATAACTATATATGGCTATTTGCTATTGATGGCAAAGCTTGGGTAGTTGATCCAGGAGATGCGACGCCTGTCATTGAGGTTTTAGCTCAAAATCAATATACATTAGCTGGGATTTTAGTGACTCATCATCACAATGACCACATTGGGGGGATTCCGGCTTTATTGGATTGGGCGAAGCAGAAAAATCAACTTGTGCCAGTTTATGCTCCTGTTAATGAATCGATTACTGCGAGAACCCATTCTGCGTCTGAAGGTGATCAAATTGAAATCGCAGAAGGTATTGTTATCTCAGTGATAGAGGTTCCTGGTCATACGGCAGGGCATATCGCTTACTTTTTGCCTGAAAGCGCTCAAAACCCCCAGCCTAGAGTTTTCTGTGGAGATACTTTATTTGCAAGTGGTTGTGGCAGGTTGTTTGAAGGAACGGCTGAACAAATGAGTCGTTCGTTAAGTAAATTGGCAAATTTACCCCTGAATACCCTGGTATGTTGCGCGCATGAATACACGCAATCAAATGTTAGATTTGCACGGGCTGTTGAACCAAATAATACTGAGCTTAAAGTTTGGGGCGATAAAGTAGCCGAGCTTCGTTTAAATGGATTAGCAACAGTTCCAACGCGTTTATCTGAAGAGCTTTTATTTAACCCTTTTTTGCGATGCAATAAGCCTGAGGTGATAGCTGCTGCGAGGGGGCAATCTGGACTTGAATTAAAAGACCCTGTTGCAGTATTTGCAGCATTGCGGTCATGGAAAGATATTTTTAAATGATTCGACTATCAACGATTATTTTATTGAGTCTGAGCTTATGGCTGACTGGATGCGCTGGTTTTAATACCTGGAGTAGTAATGACGTCAGTAAGCAGGCAAAAATTCAAGCTACAAAAAATAAACGCGTAGAACGTTTACAACGTGCTCGAGCTGCTAACCTAAATACTCAAGATTTCAGCAAGATTCAAGATCCTTCAAATGATTTATGGCAAAGAGTGAGAGAAGGTTTTGAAATTCCAGATCCGCCTGACAATCCATTGATCATTAAGCATGTGAATCAATTGGCTTCTAATCCGGTATATGTTAATCGCTTGCTTCAACGTTCTTCTTACTATCTTTTTTATATTGAGGAGGAGGTAGAGGCGCGTGATATGCCAAGTGAGTTGGCCTTATTGCCATTTGTTGAGAGTGCATTTAACCCTAAAGCAGTTTCTCCGGCAAAGGCAGCTGGTATGTGGCAATTTATGCCAGCAACGGGCAAGGATTACAAACTAACGCAAAATACATTTAGAGATGAGCGTCGCGACATTATTCAATCGACAAGGGCTGCATTAGATTACTTGCAGCGT
>CAZEHN010000009.1:40195-51562 GCA_964511855.1 uncultured Polynucleobacter sp.
TTTATTTCTTTGAATCCATCTTTCACTAAGCCGGTTATTTTGAAAGCTGCCAATCCGCAGATTTTGTTGCCTTTTGGTAAGGCTGAAATATTTCAAGATAACTTAAAGAAATATAACGGTCCCTTATCAAGTTGGACTGCAGTTGTTGTTGATAGAACGGATACTGTAGATAAAGTTGCAGCAAATTTAAATGTCGATCCAAACCAACTTCGAGAACTAAACGGTATTCCTAAAGGAATGCGGATTAGGGCTGGATCAACGGTTCTTGTGCCTAAAACGACCTTAGCTTCCGGGGATATTCCTTCACACATTGCTGATGGGGGACTGCTCAATCTTGAAAAAGAATTTACGGCTGCCGTATTGAGGTGTAAAGGATCTAAATGTACGACACTTGCTGTTAGAAATGCCGCAGCTGCCCATTCAGGTAATGCTGCGAATAACACTTCAAAGGCTTCTACTGGGGCGAAATCTAATGCTTCGAGCCATAGTGATCGTAAAAAAGAGCAGAAAACAAGCAAAACTGAGGGTAAATCCGCTGGAAAATCCAGCTCAACTCAGGTAAAAAAGACAGCTGGTAAATAACATTAGTAATAGTAGGGCTTTTTCTTAGAGAGTATTCATTATGGGTAATTACAAAGCATTTCATGAGCGTTCAATTAAAGATCCGGTCGGATTCTGGTCAGAACAGGCTAAATTAATTCATTGGGAAAAGCCCTTCGATAGCGCGCTCAATTACGATAACCCACCATTTGCTAAATGGTTTGTAGGTGGGAAAACTAATCTTTGTTACAACGCAGTTGATCGTCATCTTAAAGATCGTGGAGATCAACAGGCTTTAGTTGCTATTTCGACTGAAACTGATCAAGAGCAGGTTTATACATTTAAAGAGTTGCATGCTGAAGTTAATCGTATGGCAGCGATTCTTAAAGCGAATGGTGTTAAAAAGGGTGATCGCGTATTGATCTATATGCCGATGATTGCCCAAGCAGCTTTCGCAATGCTTGCTTGCGTTCGTTTAGGTGCGATTCACTCTGTTGTGTTTGGTGGATTTGCATCACACAGCTTGGCTTCAAGAATCGATGATGCAAAACCAAAATTGATTATTGCAGCAGAGGCGGGTGCTCGCGGTGGTAAGGCTGTGCCATATAAGCCATTACTTGATGAAGCGATTAATTTGGCGCAATCTAAGCCAGAAAAAGTATTGATTGTTGATCGTAAATTAGTTGAATACAACAAAGTTGAAGGTCGTGATCTTGATTACGCAACTGAGCGTGCAAAAGTGATGGATGCACAAGTTCCTTGCGAATGGGTTGACTCTACTGATCCCTCTTATATTTTGTACACATCAGGTACAACTGGTAAGCCAAAGGGCGTTCAGCGCGACACAGGTGGATACACAGTTGCTTTAGCTTCATCTATGAACCATATTTTTGAAGGTAAGCCTGGTGAAGCAATGTTCTGTACATCTGACATTGGTTGGGTGGTCGGTCATAGCTACATTATTTATGCACCACTGATTCAAGGTATGGCTACGATCATGTATGAAGGAACGCCATTGCGTCCGGATGCAGGTATTTGGTGGCAGATCGTTGAGAAATATAAGGTTAGTGTCATGTTCTCAGCGCCTACGGCAGTTCGAGTGTTGAAAAAACAAGATCCTGCATTCTTATCTAAGTATGACTTATCAACCTTGCGCACATTATTCTTGGCGGGTGAGCCATTGGATGAGCCAACGGCCTCATGGATTCATGATGCAATTAAGAAGACGATTGTTGACAACTATTGGCAAACTGAAACGGGTTGGCCAATGTTGGCATTACAACGTGGTGTTGAAGTGATGTCTCATAAATTTGGTTCACCTGGCGTTCCGGTCTATGGTTACAACATGAAGTTGCTTGATGATGCTACTGGAGAAGAGTTGGGTCCAGATCAAAAAGGTGTTGTTGCAATTGAAGGTCCATTGCCTCCGGGATGTATGCAAACGATTTGGGGTGATGATGCGCGTTTCGTAAAAACTTATTGGGAAACTGTTCCTAACAAGATGGTGTATTCAACGTTTGACTGGGGTATTAAAGACAAAGACGGTTACTTCTTTATTCTTGGTAGAACGGATGACGTTATTAACGTAGCTGGTCACCGTTTAGGTACTCGAGAGATTGAAGAGAGTATCTCAAGTCATCCAAATATTGCAGAAGTTGCGGTGGTGGGGATCGAAGATAAATTAAAAGGACAAGTTGCAATTGGCTTTGCGATCCCTCGTGACTCTAGTAAAACTGAAACCCTAGAAGCGGAAGTAATGAAGACTGTTGATAGCCAGTTGGGCGCCGTAGCTCGTCCAGCTAGAGTTTATATCGTGACAGCATTACCTAAGACTCGTTCAGGAAAAATCGTGCGCCGTGCTTTACAAGCGGTTGCTGAAGGTCGTGATCCTGGCGATATCAGCACGATGGAAGATCAAACAGTCTTGGCTCAAATTCAGGAAGTGCTTAAAAAATAAGCGAAAAAAAGCGAATTTAGCCAAAAATTACCCTCTAAAAACCTGTGAGTTATATTTCACGGGGGTTTTAGGGGGTATTTTTATATGAGTAGGGGATATTCTGAGTAAGTCTCTGGACATTGGTATAATTACTAAGTTTCGTAACTTCATACCCGCCCCTAGCGCTTAAAAGACACTCACCTCCCGCAAATTCCTATCTCCGGGACAAGTCTTTGGGGAAATTGGGTGATCGGATGGCAGCAGGGCATTGGAGACCGCTTTGCTGCAGAATTTGACAAAAAATATACATACACTTTCAAGCCCATTTCCACCGGCCGTTTTGGTATTGGCGGATGGCACAACATTTCCTGGTTATAGCATTGGCTATGAGGGTAAAACAGCTGGTGAGGTGGTTTTTAATACCGCACTAACTGGTTATCAAGAGATCGTCACGGATCCTAGTTATAGCCGCCAAATCGTTACTTTGACTTATCCGCATATTGGTAATGTGGGCGTGAATAAACAAGATCAAGAATCTTCAAAAATTCATGCAGCCGGTTTGATCATTAAAGATCTCCCAGCTCTTGAATCAAATTTCAGATCTGAACAGTCTCTTGGAGATTATTTAAAGTCAGAGCAAATCGTTGGCATCGCAGGTATTGATACTCGTAAGTTGACACGTATCTTGCGTGATAAAGGTGCTCAACCTGGTGCGATTGTGGCTGGTAAATATGGCGACTCAATCGCAAGTCTTGAAAAAGCGGCAGTAGATGCTGCTCGTCAATTTCCTGGTATGGCTGGTTTGGATTTGGCGCAAGTTGTGACAACGCAAACTCCATATGAGTGGAGTGAAGGTGAGTGGGTATTGCATGGTGCTGATGGTAAGCCTGGCTTTAATTTAGTGAAGCCACATAAAAAAGTTGTTGCTTATGACTTTGGTGTGAAGCGCAATATTCTTAGAATGCTTGCTCAGCGTGGTTGTGCATTAACTGTTGTGCCAGCTAAGACGCCGATTGCTGAAGTGTTAGCAATGAAACCTGATGGTGTGTTCTTGTCCAATGGGCCTGGAGATCCTGAGCCATGTGACTATGCGATTTCTGCTGCAAGAACTTTGCTTGATAAATCGATTCCAACATTTGGCATTTGTTTGGGTCATCAAATCATGGGATTGGCATCTGGTGCCAAGACTTTAAAAATGAAATTTGGTCACCATGGTGCGAATCATCCTGTTAAAGATTTAGACACAGGTCGAGTTGTTATTACTTCTCAAAATCATGGTTTTGCGGTTGATGAAAAAACATTACCTGATAACGTGAGAGCAACTCATGTTTCATTATTTGATGGATCCTTACAGGGCCTGGCATGGAAAGACAAGCCAGCATTTTGTTTTCAAGGTCATCCCGAAGCGTCGCCTGGTCCGCACGATATCGCCTATTTGTTTGACCGCTTTATTAAATTGATGTGAGAATTTGAATGCCTAAGCGTACAGACATAAAAAGTATCTTAATTATCGGCGCTGGTCCGATCATCATTGGTCAGGCTTGTGAGTTCGATTACTCTGGCGCGCAAGCTTGTAAAGCATTGCGTTCTGAAGGTTACAAAGTTATTTTGGTTAACAGTAACCCTGCAACAATTATGACTGACCCAGAGATGGCAGATGTGACTTACATCGAGCCGATCACTTGGGAAGTGCTTGAAAGAATTATTGCTAAAGAAAAACCTGATGCAATTTTGCCAACGATGGGTGGTCAAACTGCGCTTAACTGCGCATTAGATTTACATCGTCATGGTGTGCTTGAAAAATATGGTTGCGAATTAATTGGCGCTTCTCCAGAAGCAATTGATAAAGCCGAAGATCGTCTTAAATTTAAAGATGCAATGACCAAAATTGGGCTTGGTTCAGCTAAGTCTGGTATTGCTCATTCGTGGGAAGATGCGCAAGCAGTTCAACAGCAAATCGCACAAGAAACAGGTACGGGTGGTTATCCTGTCATTATTCGCCCTTCGTTCACAATGGGTGGATCGGGCGGTGGTATTGCTTACAACCGTGAAGAGTTTGAAGAGATCTGTAAGCGTGGTTTGGATATGTCACCGACTCACGAGTTGTTGATTGAAGAATCACTTTTAGGTTGGAAAGAGTATGAGATGGAAGTGGTGCGTGATCGCAATGACAATTGCATCATCGTCTGTTCTATTGAAAACTTAGACCCAATGGGTGTTCATACAGGCGACTCAATTACAGTTGCTCCAGCTCAAACCTTGACTGATCGTGAATATCAGATTTTAAGAAATGCTTCTCTTGCTGTATTGCGTGAGATTGGTGTTGATACCGGTGGATCAAACGTTCAGTTTTCGATCAATCCAAAAGATGGTCGTATGGTTGTGATTGAGATGAATCCTCGAGTATCGCGTTCATCTGCATTGGCATCAAAAGCGACTGGTTTCCCAATTGCCAAGATCGCAGCTAAATTAGCTGTTGGCTTTACTTTGGATGAGCTTCAAAACGAAATTACTGGTGGTGCAACGCCAGCTTCTTTTGAGCCAAGTATTGACTATGTTGTTACGAAGATTCCTCGTTTCGCATTTGAAAAATTCCCAGCAGCTGATAAACATTTGACGACTCAAATGAAATCAGTGGGTGAGGTGATGGCGATTGGTCGTACCTTCCAAGAATCTTTCCAAAAGGCATTACGTGGATTAGAGGTTGGTGTTGATGGTTTAGATGAAAAATCAACCGATATCGATGAAATCATCGCAGAAATTAAAGATCCAGGACCAGATCGTATTTGGTATGTGGGCGATGCTTTTAGAATGGGTTTAACTCAAGAGCAAATTTTTGGTTACACATCGATTGATCCTTGGTTCTTGCAACAAATTGAAGAGCTAATTCAGATTGAGCAAACACTTAAAGATAAGAAACTTGAAGAGTTAACTGCTGATCAATTGCGTTTTGTGAAACAAAAAGGTTTCTCAGATAGACGTTTAGCTAAATTGATGAATGTTAATTCGAAGAATGTTCGTGAAGCGCGTCACGCTTTGAATGTTCGACCTGTTTATAAGCGTGTTGATACCTGTGCTGCAGAGTTCTCAACAAATACTGCTTACATGTATTCATGTTATGAAGCGGAGCATGGTGAGTGTGAAGCGCAGCCAACTAACCGTGACAAGATTATGGTTTTAGGTGGTGGTCCGAACCGTATTGGTCAAGGTATTGAGTTTGATTATTGCTGTGTACATGCTGCATTAGCAATGCGTGATGATGGTTACGAGACCATCATGGTTAACTGCAACCCTGAAACTGTTTCGACAGACTACGATACTTCCGATCGTTTGTATTTTGAGCCATTAACACTTGAAGATGTATTGGAAATCGTTGCAAAAGAAAAGCCGAAGGGTGTAATTGTTCAGTACGGTGGTCAAACTCCTCTGAAATTGGCACTCGATCTTGAAGCGAATGGCGTTCCAATTATTGGTACTTCGCCGGACATGATCGATGCGGCAGAAGATCGTGAACGTTTCCAAAAATTATTAAATGAACTTAACTTACGTCAGCCTCCAAATAGAACGGCACGTACTGAACCAGAAGCTTTAGCATTGGCTGAAGAAATTGGTTATCCATTGGTTGTTCGCCCGTCATATGTTTTAGGTGGTCGAGCAATGGAAATTGTTCATGATGGCCGTGATTTAGAGCGTTACATGAGAGAGGCTGTGAAAGTTTCTCATGACTCGCCAGTTTTATTAGATCGTTTCTTGAACGACGCGATTGAGTGTGATGTTGACTGTATTAGTGATGGCAAACGCGTATTCATTGGTGGTGTGATGGAACATATTGAACAGGCCGGTGTTCACTCTGGTGACTCTGCATGTTCATTGCCTCCATATTCGCTTTCAAAAGAAACAGTTGAAGAGTTACGCCGTCAGACGGCAGCAATGGCTAAGGGTTTAAATGTCGTTGGTTTGATGAATGTACAGTTTGCGATTCAGCAAGTTGATGGCAAAGACATTGTTTATGTCTTGGAAGTTAATCCTCGCGCATCCAGAACTGTTCCTTATGTATCTAAAGCAACTGGCTTGCAGTTGGCTAAGATTGCTGCGCGTTGTATGGCTGGTCAATCTTTAGATTCACAAGGTATTGGTGAAGAAGTTATTCCTCCATACTTCTCTGTTAAAGAAGCGGTATTCCCATTCAATAAATTCCCTGGGGTTGATCCAATTCTTGGACCTGAAATGCGTTCAACGGGTGAAGTAATGGGTGTAGGTAAAACATTCGGTGAGGCTTTATTTAAATCGCAATTAGCTGCAAGTACTTTGTTGCCAACGAGTGGTACTGTTTTATTAACGGTTAAAAACAGTGATAAGCCAAGAGCAGTTGAAGTTGCTAAGATGATGCATTCAATGGGATATCCATTGGTTGCGACAAAAGGCACAGCTGCAGCGATTGAGGCAGCAGGCATTCCGGTTAAAACGGTTAATAAGGTTAAAGATGGTCGACCACATATTGTGGATATGATCAAAAATGGTGAGATTGCATTAGTCTTTACAACCGTTGATGAGACTCGCACTGAAATTGCTGACTCAAGATCTATCCGTACTACTGCACAAGCAAATAAGGTGACTTATTACACAACGATTAGTGCGGCAAGGGCGGCGGTTGAAGGTCTAAGAGCGATCGATAAGCTTGAGGTTTATGACTTACAAGGTTTGCATAAGTCTTTATAAATTATTACTAGAAGATTAAATAGATAGAAGTTATGAGTACGATTCCAATTACAAAAGCTGGCGCAGAAAAATTAAAAGAAGAGTTGCACAACTTAAAGCATAAAGAGCGTCCAGCAGTTATTAATGCGATTTCTGAGGCGCGCGCCCAAGGCGACTTGTCTGAGAATGCAGAATACGATGCGGCTAAAGAAAAACAAGCATTCATTGAAGGTCGTATTAAAGAGTTAGAGGGTAAGTTATCTGCTGCACAAATTATCGACCCTTCAACTTTGGATGTTGATGGTAAGGTTGTTTTTGGGGCAACGGTTGATTTAGAGGATCTTGAAGATGGTTCTAAAAAGACTTATCAAATTGTTGGAGATGATGAAGCCGACCTCGAAACGAACAAGATTTCAATTAGTTCTCCTATAGCTCGAGCACTTATTAGCAAAGAAGCTGGTGATGTTGTTACTGTAAATGCCCCTGGCGGTGAGCGCGAAGTAGAGATTCTTTCAGTTAGATATATTTAATCTCATGAAAGCCCCATTCATTCGCAGAGTCTTTTTACTTGCAGTGGGGCTTTGGTTGGGTGCTATCTTGGCAGTTGGCTATATGGTGGCGCCAGTTCTTTTTACAAATTTGCCAGATCGATTGTTAGCGGGTTTTATTGCTGGAGAGATGTTTCGCATAACCACGACAATTACACTTGTCGTAGCAATTGTCTTATTGGGTTTGTCGAACTGGTTGGTTAATCGTGGCTTTGATGACTATAGAAAAATCCGTTGGTTCATCTTGATCATTTTGTTGCTAGCAATTGCGGGGAGTTTGCTACAGATGTGGTTAGTTGACTTAAAACGCCTGGCTTCGATTGAAGGTGTTGGTGTTATGCAGTCAAGCTATGCCATCCCATTTGCTAGATTGCACGGCGTTTCAAGCGTTTTATTTTTGCTTGAATCGGTTGTTGGTTTAATTACGTTTTGGAAATTAACTAAACCCGAATAATTCAATATATTCGGGTTTAGGAAGGTGATTAACCTAAGCTACGTTTTTTAACGCTTGTTTGACGAGGTTTTGCTCGTTTAACTTTTCCGCCGGCAGCTACGCGCTCATTGCCGAGAACTTTAACTGCAACTGGCTTAGGGCGGCGCATTGGATTTCGAGTGAACTTTTTAACCATTACAGTTTTAGGTCCACCGTGACCAGCGGGTTTACGTGAACTTGAATTGGTTTTGCCTTGACGGAGTGATGCGTATTCATCCACCTCTTCTTGAGGGGGGCGATATAAAACAAGTAGCTTGCCAATGTGTTGAATTGGAGCTGCATTGAGTTCATCACAAAGTTGCTCGTAGATGGCGATTCGAGCTTCTCGATCATCACCTAAAACGCGAATCTTGATGAGGTTATGTGAGTTAAGTGCTGCGTTAGCTTCTTTAACCACGGCAGGCGTTAAACCTTCTGCGCCTATCATGACGGTTGGGTTGAGTGCATGAGCGTCGCTACGAAGTGCGGAACGTGTTGCTGAATTTAGTATTAGTGCTGTCATAGTCGTATTATGAACGAGTATTTGTTGGACATAAATGTAATAAAAGGTTTTTTGTGGCAAAAAATAAATTTAATAAGGATTGGCTGCAGGATCATTTGAATGATCCATTCGTCAAAATGGCCCAGAGAGAGGGCTATCGGGCGCGTGCTGCCTATAAATTAAAAGAGATTGATGAGCAGGATCACCTGATCAAACCAGGAATGGTGGTGGTCGATCTTGGGAGTGCGCCTGGAAGTTGGTCTCAATATGTCCGTAACCGATTGGTTGAGTTTGGTAAGAAAAATCCTAATGTGGCTGATGGTAAGCCTGATGGCGTCATTGTTGCGATTGATATTCTGCCGATGGAAGCGGTTGCTGATGTGGAGTATTTGCAGGGCGACTTTAGGGAAGAGTCTGTTTTAAGGGAATTTGAGGCATTATTGCCAGGCAAGCCTGAAGACGGCAGACGGGTTGGGTTGGTGCTTTCGGATATGGCGCCTAATTTATCAGGGGTAGCTATGGCTGACGCTGCCAGAATGGGGCATTTAGCGGAGTTAGCTCTGGAATTTGCGCAAGCACATTTAAAGCCTGATGGCGCCTTGCTGATTAAATGCTTCCATGGAAGTGGTTATAGTCAGATCGTGGAATCCTTCAAAAAGGTCTTCAAAGTTGTGGCCTCAAGAAAGCCAAAAGCCTCTAGGGATCGGTCTGCTGAGACTTTTTTGCTGGGTAAAAACCTGAAAAACCCTGATAATTAACGGGTAATAAATTATAAGTTACTGTTTTTAAACAATTAAATATATTTTTAGTGTTTAGAGCGATAATATATTTTTGCAGGGCAGCACTTGAAAAATGCCCTGTGTAGAATTATCTAATGAGTATGTGCCGGATAGTCCGGTTTTGGAGCGATTTTGAATAATCAAATGATTCAAAAAATTGGTGTGTGGCTAATAGTAGCGTTGGTGCTATTCACCGTTTTTAAACAATTCGATAAACCGCGTGAGCAGAATCAACTGACTTACTCGCAATTTATGGATGATGCCAAAAACGGCAAAATTAAGCGCGTTGACGTTCAAGGCAGAACATTGCAAATTGAAGCCGGTGACGGTAAAAAATATTCAATCATTTCTCCAGGCGATATTTGGATGGTTGGCGATTTGATGAAGTATGGTGTTCAAGTTACAGGTAAGGCTGAAGATGAGCCGAACATGTTTGTTTCTGCGCTGTACTACCTTGGACCAACATTGTTAATTATTGGTTTCTGGTTCTTTATGATGCGCCAGATGCAAGGTGGCGGTAAGGGTGGGGCATTCTCATTTGGTAAGTCACGTGCAAGGCTTGTCGATGAAAATAGTAATCCAGTCACTTTTGCCGATGTAGCAGGTTGCGACGAAGCAAAAGAAGAAGTGTTTGAGTTGGTTGACTTCTTGAAAGATCCGCAAAAATTCCAAAAACTTGGCGGACGTATTCCTCATGGCGTATTGTTGGTAGGTCCTCCGGGAACAGGTAAGACATTGCTTGCACGTGCGATTGCGGGCGAAGCTAAAGTACCGTTCTTCTCGATTTCAGGTTCTGATTTCGTTGAAATGTTTGTTGGTGTTGGTGCTGCTCGTGTTCGTGACATGTTTGAGAATGCTAAAAAGCAATCACCTTGCATTATCTTTATTGACGAAATTGATGCGGTTGGACGTCACCGTGGTGCAGGTACTGGTGGTGGTAATGATGAGCGTGAACAAACTTTGAACCAAATGTTAGTTGAGATGGATGGTTTCGAAGCGAATAGTGGGGTCATCGTTATTGCTGCAACTAACCGTTCTGATGTATTAGATCGTGCGTTATTACGCCCAGGTCGTTTTGATCGTCAAGTTCATGTGGGCTTGCCTGATATTCGTGGTCGTGAACAAATCCTAAAAGTGCATATGCGTAAAGTGCCAGTAAGCACTGATGTAGATGCAGCTGTATTGGCGCGTGGAACACCAGGTTTTTCTGGTGCTGATTTAGCTAACTTAGTCAATGAAGCAGCTTTGTTCGCAGCGCGTCGTAATAAACGTTCAGTAGATATGTTGGATTTTGAAGATGCAAAAGACAAAATCTATATGGGACCTGAGCGTAAATCTGCAGTAATGCGTGAAGAAGAGCGGAAGAATACGGCTTATCACGAAGCAGGTCATGCGGTTGTTGCTAAGTTGCTGCCGAAAGCAGATCCAGTACATAAGGTAACTATCATGCCTCGCGGTATGGCGCTAGGTGTGACTTGGCAATTGCCAGAGTTTGATCGCGTTAATTTGTACAAAGATCGCATGTTAGAAGAGTTAGCGATTTTGTTTGGAGGCCGTGCAGCTGAAGAGGTGTTCCTAAACTCAATGAGTACAGGTGCTTCGAATGACTTTGAGCGCGCCACTAAGATGGCCCGTGACATGGTTACTCGCTACGGTATGAGCGATGCGCTTGGCACAATGGTTTATGTTGATACCGAAAACGATAGTGTTTTTGGCCGTATGAACTCAAAAACTGTGTCTGAAGCAACGCAACAAAAAGTTGACGCTGAGATTCGTTCTCTTGTTGATAAACAATATGCTGTTGCTAAAGGCTTGTTGGAGCAAAACAAAGACAAAGTTGAGTCGATGGTTCAAGCCTTGCTTGAATGGGAAACAATTGATGCTGATCAAGT
>CAZEHN010000010.1:0-40575 GCA_964511855.1 uncultured Polynucleobacter sp.
TTGCAAGCCTTAATTGTCGACTCATGGTTTGACAACTATGTAGGTGTTGTGATGTTGGTAAGAGTTGTTAATGGAACTCTTAAGCCAAAAGATAAAATTTTGTTGATGGCTGATGGCTCGCAGCATTTAGTCGATCATGTTGGTGTGTTTACGCCTAAATCAATTGATCGCCCAGAGCTAAGTGCGGGGCAGGTGGGATTTATCATTGCTGGCATTAAAGAGCTAAAGGCAGCAAAAGTCGGTGACACAGTAACGCATGCGCCTTCTCAGCAAGGAAGAACGCCTGCAACAGAGCCACTTCCTGGATTTAAAGAAGTTAAACCGCAAGTTTTTGCAGGCTTATATCCAGTTGAATCAAATCAATATGACGCTTTGCGCGAGTCTTTAGAGAAGCTCAAATTAAATGACGCATCTTTACAGTATGAGCCTGAGGTTTCTCAAGCCTTGGGATTTGGATTCCGTTGCGGATTTTTAGGCTTGCTCCATATGGAGATCGTTCAAGAGCGTTTGGAACGAGAATTCGATATGGATTTGATCACGACTGCTCCAACAGTTGTTTATCAAGTTCAACAAAGAGACGGCACATTGCTTACGGTCGATAACCCATCAAAAATGCCAGATCCAAGCAAAATTGAATCTATTCTTGAGCCGATTGTGGTGGTCAATCTGTATATGCCGCAAGAGTATGTTGGTGCGGTAATTACTTTATGTACTGGCAAGCGTGGTGTTCAAACGAATATGCAGTATGTTGGTCGACAAGTACAGTTGACCTATGAATTACCAATGGCCGAGATTGTTTTAGATTTCTTTGATCGATTGAAATCTATTTCGCGTGGTTATGCCTCAATGGACTATGAGTTCAAGGAATATAGGCCATCCGATGTAGTTAAAGTTGATATTTTGATTAATGGCGATAAGGTTGACGCTTTATCGATCATAGTTCACAGAAGTAATAGCCAATATCGCGGCAGAGAGGTTGTCTCCAAGATGAGGGGCATTATTCCAAGGCAGATGTTTGATGTGGCTATTCAGGCTGCAATTGGTAGTGGCATTATTGCCCGTGAAAACGTCAAGGCACTTCGTAAAAATGTTTTAGCTAAATGTTATGGCGGTGATATTACGCGTAAGAAAAAACTCTTAGAAAAACAAAAAGAGGGTAAAAAGCGTATGAAGCAGGTTGGTAACGTCGAAATTCCTCAAGAAGCTTTCTTGGCTATTTTGCAAGTGGAGGATAAATGAGTATCTGGGCAGCAATCGGGCAACACTTTGCAAAGATTTTATTAATACTATTTTTTCTAACGGGTATTTTTTGGTTGTTAGATAAATTTTATTTTGCAAAGCAACGCCAAGAATTAGGCATTACTAAAAAACCATTGTGGTTAGAGTTTACGGCTGATATCTTCCCGGTCATTGCATTTATTTTTGTACTTAGATCTTTTTTCTTTGAGCCATTTAAGATTCCTTCGGGTTCAATGATTCCGACTTTGCAGGTTGGTGATTTTATTTTGGTTAATAAATACGCGTACGGTATTCGTTTCCCAGTATTTAATAAGAAGATTGTTGACATTGGTTCCCCCAAAAGGGGGGATGTTGTCGTATTTAGATATCCTAAGGATGAATCTGTTGATTACATTAAGCGTGTGATTGGCGTTCCTGGCGATATAGTTGAATATACAGATAAGCGATTGATGGTTAATGGTCAGGCATTCACATATCAGCCGATTGATAATGTTCCAGAGACTGGTCGCGAATTTAATTTGTATGGACCTAAGCCATTGCACTTTAATGAAACTTTTCCTAAAGATTTAGGTGGGGTTGAGCATATGATAGAGAATGACCCTCAGCGTCCTAGCGGTGTCATGACTGACCCGTTTAAGTATTACGAAAATTGCCAATACAGTTATTCAGGTTTTAGATGTAAAGTACCTGAAGGACATTATTTCATGATGGGTGATAACCGTGATAACAGTCTTGACTCTAGATATTGGGGTTTTGTGCCTGATCAGAATCTTGTAGGGCGTGCTTTCTTTGTTTGGATGAATTTTGGCGATTTCAAACGTATTGGAAGCTTCAAATAAAAATATGAGCACTCGCTTAACGATCGATACAAGTTTGCTGCAAACTCGATTGGGCTATCAATTCCAGAAGCCTGAATTATTGTTGCAGGCGCTGACGCATCGTAGTCATGGGAAACGTAATAATGAGCGTTTAGAGTTTTTGGGTGACTCAGTATTGAACTGCGTTGTTGCGGAAATTCTTTTTGAAAAATTTTCAGATTTGGATGAGGGTGATTTATCAAGAGTTCGAGCAAATTTAGTAAAGCAACAAGCTTTATATGAAATTGCCCAAGGATTATCTTTGTCTGATTATTTAAGGTTGGGCGAAGGTGAGCTTAAGAGCGGAGGGTTTAGAAGGCCGTCGATTTTGGCAGATACCTTAGAAGCCATCGTCGCAGCTATATTTTTAGAAGCAGGATTTGAGCAAGCAAGAAAAGTTTTGCGTAAGTTATATTCTCAAATATTAGAAAACGTAGATCCTAGAACTTTGGGCAAGGATGATAAAACTTTACTTCAAGAATACTTACAAGGTAATCAGTTGCCTTTGCCTGTTTATCAGGTAGTGGGCACCTCTGGAGCTGCGCATAACCAACAATTTGAAGTAGAGTGTTTAGTGCCAAGTTTGTCTATTTCAGTTAAGGGTAACGGTGGTAGTCGTCGAGCTGCGGAGCAGGCTGCCGCCAAATTGGCTTTAGCTGCTTCATTAAAAGCGATACCTGAATCAGGAAGGGTTGCAAAAAAGACCGCTTCTAAAAAGAAAAAGAGTCCTCTAGATCCTAGTGAGGGTGACGAGCAGTTAAATTTGAAGCTTAAGGGCTAATATGACATTTAGATGTGGAACGGTCGCGCTTGTTGGACGTCCTAATGTTGGCAAATCGACATTATTAAATGCACTTGTCGGTCAAAAAATTAGCATTACCTCTCGTAAGGCTCAAACTACCAGACATCGAATTGCTGGCGTGAAGACAACTGAGGATGCTCAATTTATTTTCTTGGATACACCAGGTTTTCAAACGCAGTTCGTTAGTACTTTAAATAAGGCGCTTAATCGAACGGTAACGAGCACATTAAGTGATGTCGATGTTATTTGCTTCGTAATTGAAGCAGGCCATTTTTCTGCAGCTGATGCCTTAGTTCTGAGTATGTTGCATAAAGGTGAAGCGCCAGTTATTTTGGTGGCAAATAAATTGGATGCCTTTGCTGCTGGATCGGAAAGCCCAGCTGATAGGGATTTTAGACTTCTAGAATTTTTAAAAGAGATGTCATCCAAGTTTGATTTTGATGAAGTGGTTCCAATGACTGCTAAGCATCCAGAGGATGTCGCAAGGTTAACTTCGATTATTCAATCGCATTTACCTGAAAGGGAAGCGATTTATGATGCTGATACCTTAACTGATAGGAGTGAGCGTTTCTTAGCAGCCGAGATCATTCGTGAAAAAGTATTCAGACATACTGGGGCAGAGTTGCCTTATGCTAGTTCAGTCTTAATTGATAAGTTCGAGATGGATGGAAAGTTGCGTCGAATTGCTGCAACTATTCTTGTCGATCGAGAAAGTCATAAGCCGATGGTCATTGGTGATAAAGGTGCAAAGCTCAAGCGAATTTCAACTGAAGCCAGGCAAGATATGGAAAAACTTTTCGATGGGAAAGTTTTTTTAGAGACTTGGGTTAAGGTTAAGCGTGGTTGGGCTGATGACCGTGCTGCTCTTAGGGAACAAGGGCTCGAGTAAAGCATGCGTGTCGCAGACGAAGCAGCGTTCGTATTACATGCGATTCCCTATAAGGAAACAAGTCTAATTTTAGATGTTTTTAGTCGCCAATACGGCAGGGTGGCTCTTGTTGCGAAAGGGGCCAAGCGCCCCCATTCAGCTCTAAGGCCTGTATTGCAAAGATTTCAGCCCTTGCTTGTTGCTTGGTCTGGTAAAACAGAATTAATGACCTTAACTAAATCCGAATGGGTGGGTGGAACGCCTGCCCTGGTTGGTGATGCATTATTGTGCGGATTTTATTTAAATGAACTAATCGTAAAATTTTTGGCTCGTGAAGATGCTCATGAAGCTTTATTTGATTATTATGCGGACACTTTAAATAAGCTATCTAACCAAGAAAACTCACTTGAGGCTATTTTGAGACCTTTTGAGGCTAGGTTGCTCAGAGAAACGGGTTTTTGTGCAGCACTTGATTATTGCCAAGAATCAAAAGGTCGATTGGATCCAGAGGTGGAGTATGTTTATCAACCTGAAAGGGGTTTAAGACCTGCTCAAATCGAAGATCCAGATTATTGGCCAGTTATTCTGGGACGAGATTTATTAAATTTGGTTGCCGAAAATTTTGAAGATCCACAAACATTGATGGCGAGTAAGGTATTAATGCGGTTTTTGCTTGGTATTCATCTTCAAGATCAAGTGATGACTACTCGTAAAATATTAATTGATTTGAAAAAAATTTAGGAAAGACGCATGAGTCAAGACCTTCTCCAGTTGGGAGTAAATATCGATCACGTTGCAACTCTTAGAAATGCTCGAGGCACTACTTATCCTGATCCTGTAAGAGCGGCTTTAGAGGCTGAAGCAGCAGGTGCTGATTTAATCACTTTACATTTAAGGGAAGATCGTCGCCATATTAAAGATGCTGATTTGTTTGCCATAAGACCACTGCTCAAAACGCGAATGAATCTAGAGTGTGCGATTACCTCAGAGATGCTAGATATTGCCTGCCGCGTAAAGCCTCAGGATGTTTGCTTGGTTCCAGAGAAGCGTGAGGAAGTGACAACTGAAGGTGGTCTTGATGTGGTTAAGTATTTTGATCAAGTCAGTGCTGCAGTTAAGCGCTTGCATGAGAATGGCATTACGGTTTCTTTATTTATTGACCCAGATCCAAAGCAGCTCGATGCAGCTTTAAGCTCAGGAGCAAGAGTGGTAGAGTTGCATACAGGGCGGTATGCAGATACAAGTGGGCAAGAGCAAGTGTATGAGCTTGAGCGTATTAAAAAGGCTGCACTATATGGAAAACAAATCGGCCTTAAGGTGAATGCGGGTCATGGCTTGCATGAAGGAAATGTAGAGCCGATAGCTAAAATTTTAGAGATTGCTGAATTGAATATAGGTCACGCAATAGTTGCGGAGTCTATTTTTAAAGGATGGCGTGATGCTATCGGTGATATGAATGCTTTAATGCAAGCTGCTCGAAAAGCAGCTTTAAACGATAAAAAAACTCAGGGTACTTAATGGTCGTTGGTATTGGAACGGATCTCTTAAAGCTTGATCGACTTACTGCGTCTTACGAACGCACAAAAGGGCGGTTGGCAGAGCGTATTTTGGGTGAAGATGAGATGGTTGTATTTAAACACCGACTTGCCAGAAATCATTCTCGAGGAATGGCTTATTTGGCAACACGTTTTGCAGCTAAAGAAGCGTTTTCTAAGGCGATTGGTTTGGGTATGCACATGCCAATGACTTGGCGCTCTCTACAAACTCTCAATGAGCCAAGTGGAAAACCTTACTTGAAATACTCAGATGAGTTAGCTCAATTTATGAGTCAAAGAGGTTGGGCTGGTTTGGTAACAATTACGGATGAGCGTGACATGGTAAGTGCATTTGTTATCGTTCAAAAAACAAATTAATTTGATTGAAGTTATAGAAATGAAAAATAAAACATACGCACCAGGACCAGTTGTATTGGATGTTGAAGGTTTAGTATTGAATGCCCAAGATAAGAAAAGAATTCTTCATCCTTTAACAGGTGGTGTGATTTTATTTGGTCGCAACTATAAAGACCGTGCTCAGTTAACAAAATTAACTAAAGACATTCATGATCTAAGGTCTGATGTGTTGATTTCAATTGATCATGAAGGCGGACGAGTACAGCGTTGTCGTACAGATGGATTTACACATTTGCCAGCAATGGGAAAGTTGGGGCAGTTATGGTCTAAAGGTGTTTTAGGTAAAAAATCAACAAGTGCTGCAAATGCGCTATTAGCGATGAATGCTGCTACAGCAGTGGGATATATTTTGGCATCAGAGTTGCGGGCCTGTGGGGTCGATTTTAGTTTTACTCCAGTGTTGGATTTGGACTATGGTCGTAGTCAAGTGATTGGGGATCGCTCATTTCATGTTGAGCCGAGTATTGTTTCAGCGCTCTCAAAAGCGATTAATCATGGTTTATTAATGGCTGGTATGAAGAGTTGTGGAAAGCATTTTCCTGGTCATGGTTGGGCAGAAGCTGATTCACACGTAGCTATTCCTGTAGATGAGCGCTCACTAGAGAAGATTTTGGCTCAAGATGCCCAGCCCTACAGCGATCTTGGAATTGCTTTGGATTCTGTAATGCCTGCACATGTGATCTATCCAAAAGTCGATAAACACCCGGCTGGATTTTCTAAAGTTTGGTTGCAGGATATTTTAAGAAACCGCATTGGGTTTACTGGTGTGATCTTTAGTGATGACTTATCAATGGAAGGTGCTAGTGTTGCTGGTAGTGTGGTCAATGGCGCTCAAATGGCGTTAAAGGCAGGTTGTGATTCTGTATTAATTTGCAATCGCCCTGATTTGGCCGATCAGCTCTTGTCAAACTTAAAAGTGGATAAGAAGAGTTTTGCAATTTCTCAAGAGAGACTTAAACGCTTGTTTCCTAGAGGAGAGTCTTTGGGTTGGAATGAGTTACAGTCAGAAGCTGAATACAAAAAAGCCAAGCAACTTTTACAGTCACTTGGCTTAATTGCTTAGGCTAACTTAGCTAAATATTTACTAAATTACGACTTAGTTTGCGCGGCTACGGTACTCGCCAGTGCGAGTGTCGATTTCGATCTTGTCGTTAGTGTTGCAGAAAAGCGGAACTTGTAATTCGTAACCAGTCGCAATTTTTGCTGTTTTCATTACTTTGCCAGAGCTTGTGTCGCCTTTAACAGCTGGCTCTGTGTAAATAATTTCGCGAACGATCATTGTTGGGAGTTCTACTGACAATGCTTTGCCTTCGTAGAAAACAACTTCAACAGCCATTCCGTCTTCTAGGTAATTAAGTGCATCACCCATGTTTTCGCCTTCAACTTCGTATTGGTTGTATTCAGCATCCATGAAGACATACATTGGGTCAGCGAAATAAGAATAAGTACATTCTTTGCGTTCGAGGATAACGATATCGAACTTGTCATCAGCCTTATAGATGCCTTCATTAGGGGCTTCTGTAATAAGGTTTTTGAATTTCATTTTAACAACGGCAGAGTTACGGCCTGAACGGTTGTATTCAGCACGTTGAACAACCATTGGCTCGCCATTGAGCATGACTACGTTACCAACGCGAACTTCTTGAGCGGTTTTCATTGCAAATATTCCTAGGGGATTACAAAACCTAAGATTTTACCCTAAACGGCCTAAATTTCCCCTAAAAGGCCGATTTATTTGATTTTTGAATTGATTTTGATGAATTCCCGTAGTTTTTCGGCTAAATCACCGTTTTCGGTCAGCTTTAAAAGATGGCTTTTCCAAGCCACAGCATGTTGAGTTAGTTTGACTAAAGAATCTGCTGAAAGCTGGGTAATTTTCCATTGCATTAAGCTTTTTGCCAGAGTTTCTACCCCTAGATCAGTATTTACTAAATACTTATTTAGGAATGCGTCTAATTTGATGTTGTGAGCATTGTCGCTTTGAGGGTAAATTTGCCAAATAAAGGGTTTTCCTGCCCACTGCGCTCTAACAAATGAATCTTCCCCTCTAACAATATTCAGATCGCATTGAGAGAGCATCCAATCAAAGTCATCCTGAGATACAAATGGAATTGGGATGATATTTAGATTTTTGAAAGCGCTTGGTTTTCCGAGGATTAAGTCATTTTTAATCCATTTAGAAATAGTTGTTTGAGCTTGACCGTAACAAACTAATAAATTGATTGGGAGGTTTTGCTGACTAAGTTGCTCTAAAAATTCGATGACTTCAGGGGTTTCATAGCAAAACAATGAAATCTTCATGCTATTGGGAATTAGAAGTTCCCATGGCTGTTTAAGGCTTAATGGGGGAGGAGAGGTTTTATTTGGCAGATTACCCTTAAGTACCCCTCCAGTTTTAGCTGAAAACCCTGGGAAGAAGAAATACTTCTTTATGCCATTTGAATGAGATGGTAGGCCATGATGTGAGTCAATCCATTCTTCAGCGCTTAGGTAGTCTAGATTAATGATGATTGAATCAGGGAATTGATTGATTTGGGATAAATAGTAGGAGGGTAATTCGCAGCCAAATGCCTCAATAATGATGTCGGGCCTAAAACTTTCGGTGCAAGCATCTTCCCATGGCAATATTTGAATATTGAGTTGCTTTCCAATTTCTAGGGCATCACCTCCAGCAAGGAGATTAAGAAGATTTAAATCATTACAGAATAGTCGAATAGAATCTTGATTATGTATTGGAGATGTTTGCGCAAGTCGTCGAGCTAATCGCCAGCAAACGCCTGCATCACCATAGTTATCGACAATATCGCAAAAAATATCAAATCTCATTTTGAAAACAGTTTTTGAAACCTTGCAAGAAGAAGTTAAAAAATTACCGGGGTTGCCTGGGGTTTATCGCTTCTTTGATGATAAGGGAAATATTCTTTACGTAGGCAAAGCTAAGAATTTGCAAAAGCGAGTCACCAGTTATTTCCAGAGGACTCAATTATCGCCTCGGATTGAGAGGATGGTATCAAAAATTACTCAGTTTGAAACTACAGTTACTAGAACTGAGACTGAGGCCTTAATACTTGAAAATAATTTAATTAAAGCTTTGGCTCCGCCTTTTAATATTTTATTTAGGGATGACAAGTCTTATCCCTATTTGATGTTGACTGGGCATCAATTTCCAAGATTGGCTTCATACAGGGGGCGTGTTGATAAAAAAAATCGATACTTTGGACCCTTTCCAAATTCATGGGCGGTTCGTAATAGCGTTCAAATATTGCAAAAAGTGTTTCAACTACGAACATGTGAAGACTCGGTATTTAAAAATCGCAGTCGAGCATGTTTATTGCATCAAATTCATCGTTGTAGTGCCCCTTGTGTGGGGTTAATTTCAATATCAGATTATGGCAGTGATGTAGCGAGAGCAATGCGATTTTTGGAGGGGGATCATCTTTCTGTCATGAAAGAGTTGGAGGCGGCTATGTTTAAGCATAGTGAGGCTATGGAGTTTGAGCAAGCAGCCGCTATTAGGGACAGAATTGCCGACTTATCCCAAGTTCTTCAGCAGCAGTCAATGGACGTGGTGGCAGATGGTCAGACGGATATTGATATTTTGGCTGTGGCTCAAAAGAGTGGTCTAGTTTGCGTCAATTTGGCGATGGTTCGCGGCGGTCGACATTTGGGGGATCGTGCCTATTTCCCAAGTGTAGTGAGAGTTGATGGAGAAGCTCAAACTGAGCTTCATGAATATCTTCGATCATTTATTGAGCAGCGATATTTAGATGTCGATGATCATAATGAAGGTCAGACTTCTAAAAATTTTCTTCCTGGCGTTTTAGTTTTGGGGGAGCAATTGGGTGAGGATAACTCATTAATTAATGAGTTATTGAGTACTCGTGCAGGTAGAAAAATTCAGATAATTTACCAGCCTCAAGGTCAGCGTAGGCATTGGTTAATGATGGCGCAAGCGAATGCTGAATTAGCCTTAGTCAAACGTATTTCAGAATCCAGTGGTCAACAAATGCGAACAAGGGCTTTGATAGAAACCTTGGGTTTAGAAATAGAAGATTTAAATCAATTGCGAATTGAATGTTTTGATATTAGTCATACTGCTGGTGAAGCAACTCAAGCTTCTTGCGTTGTGTTTCAAGCGCACGAAATGAATTCGAAAGAATATCGACGTTTTAATATTAATGACATCACGCCAGGTGATGACTATGCAGCGATGAAGCAAGTTCTTTATAGGCGGTATGCAAATCATCAGGAGTTACCTGCGGAAAAGATGCCAGGTCTTGTGTTAATTGATGGCGGCAAAGGGCAGGTTGAAATGGCGCGACAAGTATTTACTGAATTAGGTATTCCTATTTCATTGATTGTTGGAGTTGCTAAAGGTGAGGGTAGAAAAGTTGGTCTAGAGACTTTGATATTTGCAGATGATCGATCCCCATTAAATTTATCTAACGATAGCCCAGCATTGTTGCTGATTGCGCAAATTCGGGATGAAGCGCATCGATTTGCGATTACTGGGATGCGGGCTAAAAGACAAAAAGCGAGAAATGTTTCACGCCTTGAGGAAATTGAAGGGGTGGGAGCTAAGCGTCGGCAGAAATTATTAGCCCGATTTGGAGGTTTAAAGGGGGTGGCTGGTGCAACTATTGAAGAGCTATCTCAGGTTGAGGGAATTTCTAAAGCTTTAGCTGAACAAATTTATAAACAACTTCATTAATTTGGCCAAAAAAGTAATTAACCGTTTATCCTAATGAGTATGCCGTTTAATTTTCCAATTTTTCTAACTTGGCTCAGAGTAGCTGCCATACCCTTGGTAGCGGGGATATATTACGTTCCTGAAAATTGGTTATCGATTCATGAAAAGAATGTTATTGCAACTGCATTGTTTATTGGTGCAGCCATAACGGATTGGTTAGATGGTTACCTAGCTCGTAAATGGAAGCAAGTTTCCGCATTTGGAGCTTTTTTAGATCCCGTTGCGGATAAATTAATAGTGGCCGCGGCTTTATTAGTGTTGTTGAATTTTGATAGGGTGCCTGTTTGGGTCGCATTGGTCATTATCGGGCGGGAAATTACAATTTCAGCCTTAAGAGAATGGATGGCTCAGATAGGGGCTTCTGCAAGTGTGGCAGTTCATTTTGTTGGTAAATTAAAAACAGCGATGCAACTTGTGGCCATTTCATTTTTACTCTTTGATGGCACGCTTTGGGGTGTTATTAATTGTGCATGGCTGGGGCATAAATTCATTATCGTTGCGGCTGTGCTGACTTTATGGTCCATGTTTTACTATCTTAAAAAAGCATGGCCAGCTATTGCCGAAAAGACTTAATTTAGGGCAAATTGAAACTTTGTAAAAAGTTTGGTAGAATATCGTTCTTGGTTAGTTTTAATTAATTAAGCAATGCGGGAATAGCTCAGTTGGTAGAGCGCAACCTTGCCAAGGTTGAGGTCGCGAGTTCGAGCCTCGTTTCCCGCTCCAAATACCCTAAGGGAAGCGCAGCTTCCCTTTTTATTTGAATAGTATTGGGCGCGATGGCCGAGTGGTTAGGCAGAAGCCTGCAAAGCTTTGTACGGGGGTTCGATTCCCTCTCGCGCCTCCAAACTCTATTCAATTTCTCTTCTTATCAATTAAGCAAAATTAATTTGGCGTGAGCGTCACTTGGCGAACTGGCTTTTCTTTGGGATTCATGCTCAGAGGTAGATAGTTGTTCTTAGCCCAGTCTGTTGCAAATTGACGATAGCGACTTGAATGTGCCCAACCTGATTGACCTGCTTGATAGATAAATACTGATTTATCGAGATCTGAGAAGTCATAAATTGCTCTTAAGCTAGCCCCGTTATAGGTGGCGTAAGGTTCATTTGGGTTTTCAAAGCCGGTTTTCCCAACGTTAACAGTAAATCCATCTCCAGGAACAGGGCGTTTGATTTCAAATAAGTGGCTAATGAGTCCAGCTCTACTCATAGGGCGATGCTCAGAGATGGCTGTATGAGCATCGCCCCAGCGCCATTTACTTGGATTTTTACCATAACGATTGGAAAGGTAGTTTAAAGCCGCATCAAATGCCTCTTGATTGGCTTGCTCGCATGTTTCAACTTCGCTGGTATCTGGCTTATCGCACCAGTAATCAATTTTGTTCGTGACAACATTAATTAGCCCTGGTCTAAAACCACGTTTGCCGTACTCGATATCAAACAGACTGTTTAGATGAGGTTTAAAGATGCGTCTTGCCAACTGATCCGCCCACGCATTAAAAATTAGAGCGCCTGCACTATCTGAAGTCATATCGCCATTAAAGTTGTTGATTATCTCTAATGATTGTTGGGCTAGTGGGTGAGTAGATTTAACTGATCTTAAAAATGGAATTAAGGGTACTGATCCAAGAGATAAGGTGTCGCTTTGAATAGCTCTCATCGAATCAAAATCGTGCTTAGATGTTTTTTGAAGTAGAGATTCAATACGATCTTGTCGGTAAGGGAAAGTCCAATCGGCAGTTAATTGATATGGAGCATCTTCATCCTGAATGCGTTGATTTGCAGTGGCAATCCAACCTTTTGATGGATTTTCTTGATGAGGGAGATCTTCTGTTTTGATGTATGGTCCCCAGTCATATTGCTTCTCCCAACCAGGTACGGGCGCTACGCCAGCTAATCCAGTTTTTTTATGTCTGAACGGCGCAACGCCGGCAGCTTCGTAACGAATGGTTCCTGAAGTATCTGCCATTACGATGTTTTGCATTGGCGCGTAATTTTTGCGGATCGCTGTTTTAAAATCATCCAAGTCTTCAGCTTTATTCATATCGAACATAGCTTGTATGGATTGATTATTGGAATCAAGTGCTGTCCATTTGAGAGCTAATGCGAAGCGCTGTGTATCGATCACTTTAGCGGCTCTTGGATAGGCATCGGAAATCACTGGGCCATGCCTTGTCTCACGAACTAAGAAATTAACTGACGGTTTACCTTTAACCAGAATAGTTTCTCTTCTAACTTTGAAGCTAGACCATCCATCAGGTGTTTTATACAGATTAGGATTTTTTGGATCAATAGCTTCGATAAATAAATCTTGAACATCTGGGGATGTATTAGTAAAACCCCAGGCAATATTTTCTGTTCGACCTAAAACGACGGTGGGCATTCCTGGAAGGGTTGCACCCATCACATTCATATCGTTGGTTTTGATATGTGCAAAATACCAAACCGCGGGGGCAGTTAAGCCTAAATGAGGATCATTTGCGAGCCATGGCTTACCAGTAGTGGAATGTTTACCATCAACTACCCAGTTATTTGATCCGATGCCATCTAATCCACCTGGTATCCAACTAACTAATCTTTTTTCAGCTTTGAGGCTTAATTCGGATTGATTTGTTTTTTTATCTGTTTCAGGCTTTGTATAGATGCCCAAGGTTTTATACAAATTTGCAAAATCAACATTGGTTGGCGTAGATTCACCCGGATAGGGGGGCATGATTTCCCAAATCCGCTCGGTTGGCATGCTTGCAGCCATCTCGAGTCTGGCGAATTCTTTATTCCAGTTATCTCCGAGGTCTAGGGCCATCATCATCGACCAGCTTAGAGAGTCAATAGGGGTCCAAAAACCGGGTTTAGCGCCCGTTAAGAAAAATTCTAAAGGCAAAGCCCACCCAAGGTTTGAGAATCCAGCATTGACACCATTTGAATAAGCTTCAAGTGCAAGTTTCGTTTTACTTGGTAGGAGTTCGTATTGTTCTTGGGCTGCTCGACGAATGCCAAGAGTGCGAATAAACCGATCGATGCCGATGGTTGAGTCACCAAGTATTTCTGATAGGGATCCAGAGGCGAGTCTTCGATTGAATTCTAATTGCCAAGCTCTTTCTTGAGCATGAAGATAGCCAATTGCAAACCAAGCATCATTATTTGATCTAGCCTCAATGTGAGGTATATCAGAATGATCAAAATTGATTTTGACGGGATAAGCTAATTTTGAGTTACTAATATTTCCAGAGATAGTTGTTTTAGCTGATAGTGCATAAATTAATGCAAGTATGGCAATGATTCCAACGCCAATTCCGATGAGCCAAAGTAAAGCCCGTAAAACTTTCTTTAGTAGGCTTGTGCGTTTTTTAATGGCTTGATGGGTAGATTGAGATCTAGCCCTTGCTAAGATTTTTTTCATCGACATTCTCGAATTTTACAACTCAACTGGAGAAATTAAGTTAGGGATTTCAAAAGCAAGAGAAGATAAAAAAACTGCCTCACAAGGAGGCAGTTTGATTTAGAGGTAAATTCCCAATTAATGACCGCCGCCAAGGTAGGCGGCCTTAACAGCAGGATCATTTTTCAGCTTTTCAGCTGGTCCATGAGCTGTAATGCGACCATTTTCAAGAACATAGCCATAGTCAGCAACATTAAGTGCTGCTGCGGCAAACTGTTCAACCAATAGCATCGTAATACCTTGGGATTTTAGATTTGCGATGATTTTAAATACTTCATCCACCAAAATGGGTGCTAATCCCATTGAAGGTTCATCCAAAAGGATGACTTCGGGATTGAGCATAATGGCACGTGCCATAGCGAGCATTTGCTGCTCTCCACCGGATAGCGTGCCTGCGAGTTGGTTACGGCGCTCCTTGAGGCGTGGGAATAAGTCCATTGCGCGCTCTAAATCACCTTTTACATCGCCTTTAGGGCGACTATATGTAAGGCGTGGGAACGCTCCCAATAAAAGGTTGTCAGTCACTGACATGGTTGAGAATACTCGACGACCTTCAGGGGAGTGTGCAAGGCCTAATTTAGCAATCTGATGAGAATCAAACCCTTCGATTTGTTTGCCATCGAGCGAGATTTCTCCGCCAGTAGGTTTAATCATTCCAGTAATGGCTCTCATGGTTGTGGTTTTGCCAGCACCATTTGAGCCAATTAAAGTAATGACTTGGCTTTTTGGAACTTCAATACTGATGCCATGGAGGACTTTTACTTTACCGTAGCCAGCTTCTAGATTTTTAATTGATAACATTTTCGAGATCTCCAGTTGGCTTAAGAGGCTTGACCGCCCAAATAAGCTTCGATAACTTTTTCGTTGGATTGAATTTCAGCAGGTTTGCCTTCAGCAATTTTCTGACCGAAGTCCAAAACGGATACCTTGTCGCAAACCGACATCACGACATCCATGTGATGTTCGATAAGGATGATGGTGATGCCGTGATCACGAATCTTACGAATAATGGCTAGGAGCTCTTTAATGTCAGGAGCTGTTAAGCCGGCAGCTGGTTCATCTAGTAGCAGTAGGTTAGGGTCTAGAGCTAATGCACGAGCGATTTCAAGTAGGCGTTGTTTCCCATAAGGAAGATTACGAGCCTCCTCATTTGCTAGATCTTCCAATCCCACAAACTTCAATAAGCCCATTGCACGCTCCCGGGCAGATGACTCCTCGTTTGTAAATGCAGGTAGATGTAAAGATACATCTAATAGACTTGATTTGAAGGTGTGATGTAAGCCGACCAAAATATTTTCAAGCGAAGTCATTTCACCAAAAAGTTGGACGTTTTGGAAAGTTCTAGCAATTCCAGATAAGGCTATTTGTGATGATGTTTTTCCAACAACGCTATTCTGAGCGTATACAACATCGCCAGCTGTCGGAATATAAATACCTGTAAGAACGTTCATCATTGTGCTCTTACCTGAACCGTTCGGGCCGATAAGACCATGAATTGTTCCGCGTTGAATTGTTAAGTCAACGTTATTCAAGGCTTTAAGACCACCAAACTGCATTAACACAGACTTAACATCAAGAAGTGGACCGCCTTCTTGTTTGCCTGAGACTGCACTGATGATGTTTTCTGAAGCTTCAATGTCGCGCGCTTTTAGGTGAGTATTAATTTTCTTACCAGTAAGTGCGCTGTAGAAGTTCCGTACAAAACCAACAATACCGTCTTGAAGGTAATAGACGACCAACAGAATCATGAAACCGAAAATACTTAAACGCCAGTCAGTGATGTTATTTAGCCATAGGGAGAAGGCTGCTAATCCAATGGTGCCAGCTAATGGAATTGCAACTTTTTTAGGTGTAGTAATTTTCTTAGCAATTGCGATGATGCTGCCAACAATTAACAGAGCGGCTAAAGTAATTGCAACGATTCTGAATAAAGAAATATCGTCTAGTAGTTTTGGGAGCATTACGATGATTGTTGAGCCGATAATTGCACCAATACGTGATTTACGTCCACCCATAATGATTGCTAACAAGAATAAAACGGTTAGTTCATTGTTATAAGTATTAGGGGAGATGTATTGCTCTGAGTATGCGTATAGACATCCAGCAAGACCGGCAAAGCCAGCGCTAATCACGAACGCGTAAACCTTGTAGCGATATACAGAAACACCCATACAGTCACAAGCAACAGGGCTATCGCGTAAGGCCTCAAATGCACGTCCTAAATGTGATTTCAAGATGCGATGAACCACAACTAAACTAGCGAGCATAAGGACGGCAACAATCCAGTAATACTCATGCTCAGTAGCTTCATGTCCAAATAAACTTGGTTTTGGAATTTTGATACCTAAAGGACCTTCGGTTAAAAAAGTCATTTCATTAATCAAAATCTGCAGAATGGTACCGAATGCTAAGGTAACCATTGCCAAGTACGGCCCGATTACTTTTAGTGCAGGTAGAGCTAGAAGTCCACCAAAGAAAGCTGTCACTGCAATAGAAGCTGGAACGGTGACCCAAAATGGCATACCAAGTTTCATGAATAGCACGCCAGCAGTATAGGAGCCTACACCAAATAATCCGGCGTGACCAAGGGATACTTGACCGGTGTAGCCAACCACAATATCTAAGCCGAACAGTAAAATGATATAAATCAAAATCGTTTCGACTAAGTGGATGTAATACGGATTGTCAACAACGATAGGGAAGGCAAATAAAGCAACGATTGCCGCAATCAGGAGTGTTAGTTTTTGTAATTTCATCTTATTAAACTTTCTTGATAGTAGCTTTACCGAATAGACCAGAAGGTTTGAAAGCCAGGACTAATAGCAAGAGTAATAATCCAGGTACATCTTTGTAGCCTGTTGAAATATAGAAGCCAGTTGCAGTCTCAGTGATACCTAAAATAAGACCGCCAATAATGATGCCAAGTCCACTTGATAAGCCACCAATAATGGCAACAGCAAAAGCTTTTAGTCCTAGTGCGCCACCCATCGTTGCACCAGTTAGAGTTAAAGGTGCAATTAATACGCCGGCAAAAGCAGCTGTCAAAGATGAAAGTGCGTAAGAGAACATAATGACCAAGCGAGTATTAATGCCCATCAAGCTGGCAGCATCACGGTCATTCGATGTAGCAACAACAGCTTTACCATAGATTGATTTTCTGTTGAAAACCTCAACCATTAACATCATTGCAAGTGCACCGCCTACAACTAATATTTCCATTGGTAGTACATTCGCACCTAAAAATTTCAATGGCTCATCATCGAGTGGGGAAGGGAATTTCAAATCATCGCGTCCCCAGATATTTTCAGCAACGTTTTTGAAAATAATACCTAGAGCGATTGTCGACATGATCCAACCAAATTCAGACTTAATTTTGATTGCTGGTCGAACGCCAATAAATTCAACTAGGCTACCTTGCATTGCGCCAAATAAACATACGATTGGAATCATCATCCAATAATTGATGCCATTTTCAACGCAGCTTAGACCAACAAGTGATCCGAGCATAAGGGCTTCACCTTGACCGAAGTTAAGAGTTCCGGAGGTGGCGAAGGTTAGTTGATAGCCAAAAGCAATAACTGCGTAGATCATACCCAGTGCAATGCCGCTAAAGATAAGTTGGACTAAGATTTCCATAGGCTTTTTTATTATTTCTAATGTGATAGAACAGTGTTTTTACCAAAAAACTCAAATGTCTGCATGAAAAACGCCGCACTTTGCAAGCGCGGCGTTTTTATTAGCTTAGGCATATGCCCAATATATTATTTTTTCTTCTTAACGCGAATGTCAGATCCGCGATCAGCGTCTTCTTGGTATGCGTATACAACGCGACCATTTTTAACTTCGCCCATTACAGGGATGTTGTCTGTAATAGCCTCATGGTCAGTTTTTGAGAATGGTTTGTCATAAATTGTGACAACGCCTTCAACTTTTTCGTTCAAGTTTTCTAAAGCTTCACGAATTTTGACGCCATCAGTTGTACCTGCTTGTTTGATTGCAGCAACAAGTAAGTATACGGAGTCATAACCTTGAGCTGCTGAAACAGGAGAGTCGATGCGGTTATTTTTAGGCTTGAACTCTTTTAAATAAGCGTCGATAAAAGCTTTACGTTTCTTAGTATTTGGCTCTTGAATGAAGGTTTGTGGCATACGCGCACCTTCACCATTTTTGCCAGCTGTATCAATGTAGTTAGCCATAGACAATGTCCAGCTACCGATCATTGGTTTTTTCCAGCCTAATTTAGCCATGCTGTTGGCAATTTGAGCAAGTTCAGGTCCGATTGCATAAGTCAAGATGACTTCAGCGCCAGCTTCTTTAGCTTTGAGTAACTGAGGAGTCATATCAACGTCTTTGATGTTAAATTTCTCAACTGCCACCGGAGTGATGCCTTTAGCTGCTAAAGCTTTTTCTAAGTCTTCACGACCTAATTGACCGTAGTTTGTAGAGTCAGCTAAGATCGCCACCTTTTTGAAGCCGCGTTTTTCAACAGCTTCCTTAACAATCATTGGAGCCTGAATTTCATCACGCGCAGCATTGCGGAAAATGTAGTTATCGCCACCGGGGAACTGTTTAGTAATAATCGTGCCAGTCGCAACGTTATTGAAAACTGGGATCTTTGCTTCTTGATAGAAACGTTGTGAAGCAAGTGCAACACCTGTATTAATGTAGCCAACTGTTGCTACTACTTTTTCTTTGTTAATTAATTCTTGGGCGATTTGCACGCCACGTTCGTTTTTAGCTTCGTCATCGCGCTCGACTAATTCGATTTTTTTGCCAAATACGCCACCGTTAGCATTAATTTCTTTAGTTGCTAAACGGACACCATCGCGCATACTCACGCCCATTGATGATGAGCCACCTGTATATGGACCTGAAACACCAACTTTAATTGTGTCATCTGCCATTGCTGAACCAGCAATAAAGGCACATGCAGCTGCGATAGATAGAACTTTACTAGTGAATTTCATGTTATCTCCTATTGTTTTAATTGCTATGTCAGATTCTAATCATTTCCTAAAAAATTTGTCTTTAGGGTTTAGCCTAATACATGTGTGATACGATATCGGTTTTGGCGTGCCCGAGTGGTGAAATCGGTAGACACAGCAGATTTAAAATCTGCCGACTCAAAAAAGTCGTGCCGGTTCGATTCCGGCCTCGGGCACCAACCAAAATGCAAAAAAGGCTTCTAAAAGAAGCCTTTTGTTTTTTAAGGAAAACTTAGAACTATTTTGGTTCCGTCACAAATCCTACTTTTGTAAGTCCCGCACGCTTACACCCCGCAAGAACTTGGGCTACTTTTTCATAAACAACGCTTTTATCAGCCCGTAGGTTAATTTCAGGCTGGGGTGACTGTTCAGCAGCATTTTTTGCATTTTGCTCAAATTGTTCGACTGAAACCATCGTTTTATTCCAATAAATTGACCCTTTAGCATCTATGGTTAATTGAATGGCTTCGGTTTGGGCCTTATTTGCCTGACTTTGTGCTTTTGGTAATTGCACCTTAACTGAATGCTGAATAACCGGCAAGGTGACAATAAAGACTATAAGGAGTACTAACATCACGTCCACAAAGGGCGTCATATTGATTTCAGCCATAAGGCTGTCATCGTCTCCGGAAGGATGTGTAAAAGCCATAGTTACCTCTTTACAGCCTGAGTGATGTAAGTGTGAATATCATCTGCAAAGCGTCTTAATTCGGCCAATAGAGTTTTGTTGGCTTTACTTAGTGCGTTATACCCAAGTACCGCAGGAATGGCTACAGCGAGGCCAAGAGCTGTCATGATTAAAGCTTCTCCAATAGGTCCTGCAACTTGATCAATGCTGGCGCTGCCGGAATTACTGATCGACATTAAGGCATGATAAATTCCCCAAACTGTTCCAAATAGACCTATGAATGGCGCTGTTGCCCCAGTGGATGCTAAGAAAGCTAAGCCTTTTTGAAATCCTGAAATTGATTTTTCAACTTCGGCTTTCAGGGATCTTTCTAGCCAGTCAGCTGCTGGGAATGAATACTTGATTGAGTTAGTCGCACTCGAATCGGTAGAAATATCTCGAGCTAATTTGGCGATATCAAAAAAAGGATTGATTTCTTTATTTGAAAGACTCTCAACGGACTCTCCAAATGTTGGTTTTTGCCAAAAATTTGGAATTTCATTTGAAAGAGGTTTAACTTTCCAGAGTGTCCATGCTCTGGAAAGAATGATGATCCAAGAAGCGATAGACATTAATAGCAATATGATGGCAACGGTGCGCGTTACACCATCACCTTGTGACCATAGGTTTGCAAGCCCAAAGGGGTGTGTTTCGTGAGTGGTTGTATCGTTCATAATGAGTATTGTCGTTGATTAATCTCTAAGTTTGAATTTAACGCCAATTTTTGCTGTTACTTTAATCGGCGTGCCATTTTGAGTGTGCGGTTTGAAACGAACTTGTGAGGCTAGTTCAGAGGCTGCTTTATCTAGTCTTGGGGAGCCGCTTGAGGTGACTACCTGTACGTTTTGAACTTTCCCAGTTTCATCTATTTGTATTCGCATTTCGACATTGCCTTCCTCGCCAATACGTTTGGAAAAGGATGGGTAAAAAATTTCTGTATCTGGTTTGTATAAGATGATTAGTTGATTGATATCGACGTTTGTTGGGCCTTGAACGCCTGGGTTTGAGGGGGCATTAGTACTTGCTTGTGTCTGCCCCTGTCCTGATGTTGGTTTTTCAGGTGCAGATTTGTTTGGGGCTTCAGTTGCAAGTGTTTTTAAGGCTGGCTCTTGAGGGGTATTCTTCTTGGGTTTTTCAGGCTGTGCTTTAGGTTTAGGTGGTTCAGGTTTGGTTTGCTCAACTTTTTCTGGGGCGCTAATGAGGTTTGCCTGCATTACGCTATCGCGATGATCGGTTTGATTATTGAGGTGAATCATCCCGATTAATATGAAAAAAAGATGAATTGAAATAACACCGACTGCGATCCATTTTTCAGAGCGAGTGAGTTTCATTTCTATACTTGAACCGTTTGAGCGTCTAGCAAATGCATGGCAAGATCCGAAGCCATTAAGACTTTGGCTTTGTTCAGTAGTTGATTGCCATCTGCTGTTGAATAGAAATGAATAGGGCCTTTATTTGATTGATTGGTATCTTGAGCATTTACCAATTTATTCATTTGCCTGATGATTGCTAGACTTGTATCGATTAGTTTTAAACGATTGCCATATTGGGACTGAATTTTTTCCGCTAAAAAAGGGTAGTGTGTGCAACCAAGGACAAGAGTATCTGCTCCAGCCTCAATCATTGGACTTAGGTACTTTTCCAATAAGCGATCAATTTCAGGGTTATCAAGTTCGCCGTTTTCAATGAGGGGAACAAGACCAATACCCGCTTGATTGATAAATTGACAGTCAGCTGGGAGGGTTGCTAGGAGTGCATTAAATTTATCACTTTTAAGCGTATTCGCTGTAGCGAGGACCCCAACAATTTTATTTTCACTTACCATTGCCGCAGGCTTAATGCCTGGTTCTACCCCAATGATTGGGGTATTGGGTAATTCCGCTCTAATTTTTGCAATTGCACCAGTAGTTGCAGTATTGCAAGCAATAACGATCGCATCACATTTTTGCCTGACTAAAAATTGACTGATTTCTAAACTTCTTTGAGTGATCCAATCGCTTGATTTTTCACCATAAGGAGCGTTGGCTGAGTCAGCAAAATAAAGGTATTCGTGAGACGGTGAAACTCGAAGGGCTTCGTCAAGAATTGACAGCCCTCCGATGCCTGAATCGAAAACACCTATTTTTGCCAAAATTAAGCAACCGAGACGGGGATTTTGCCGATCTTAGCTTGCCACTCACGAGGTCCTGTATTGTGAACAGATGTGCCGTTTGAATCCACGGCAACTGTAACCGGCATATCTTTAACATCAAACTCGTAAATAGCTTCCATACCTAGGTCTGCAAAGCCAACGACTTTTGCAGTTTTGATTGCTTTAGCAACGAGGTAAGCTGCGCCGCCAACTGCCATTAGATATGCTGATTTATGTTTTTTAATTGCTTCGATTGCAGTTGGACCGCGTTCAGCTTTACCAACCATGGAAATTAATCCGGTTTGAGCAAGCATCATTTCAGTGAACTTATCCATGCGAGTAGCCGTTGTCGGGCCTGCGGGACCAACAGCTTCATCACGAACAGGATCAACTGGTCCAACGTAATAAATTACACGGTTCGTAAAGTCCACAGGCAGTTTTTCACCTTTGGCAAGCATTTCTTGAATGCGCTTATGGGCGGCATCGCGACCAGTGAGCATTTTGCCATTTAGAAGTAATGTTTGTCCTGGTTTCCATGAGGCAACTTCAGCCGGCGTTAAGGTGTCTAAATTAACGCGTGTTGAAGTTTGAGTATTTGGTTCCCAGTTAACTTGTGGCCAATCATTTAATGAAGGAGGTACTAGTTTTGCAGGGCCATCACCATGAAGATGGAAATGGACGTGACGAGTTGCTGCGCAGTTTGGAATCATCGCAACTGGTAATGATGCAGCATGGGTTGGGTAGTCAAGAATTTTGATATCAAGCACTGTTGTAAGCCCACCTAGGCCTTGTGCGCCAATACCAAGGGAGTTCACTTTGTCATAAAGTTCTAAACGAAGTTCTTCAACTCGATTGCTAGGGCCGCGAGCGATCAGTTCATGGATATCGACAGGAGCCATTAAAGACTCTTTGGCAAGTAACATTGCTTTTTCAGGTGTACCACCAATACCAATACCTAAAATACCGGGAGGGCACCAACCAGCACCCATCGTTGGGACGGTTTTAATAACCCAATCAACAATGGAGTCGGATGGATTAAGCATGACTAATTTGCTCTTGTTTTCAGATCCGCCACCTTTAGCCGCGCAAATCACCTCAACATCGTCGCCAGGAACGATTTCATAATGAATCACAGCAGGTGTATTGTCTTTGGTATTGCTACGTTTGCCTGCGGGATCGGCTAAAACTGAGGCGCGAAGCTTGTTATCCACATTGTTATAAGCACGACGAACACCTTCGTTGACCATTTCGGTGACGCTCATTGTTGAGTCCCACTTGACGTTCATACCTACTTTTAAGAAAACAACAGCAATCCCAGTATCTTGGCAGATAGGTCGTTTGCCTTCAGCGCACATGCGGCTGTTGGTCAAGATTTGTGCAATAGCATCTTTTGCTGCTGGACTTTCCTCTCTCTCATAGGCTTTACCTAAGGCTGTTAGGTAGTCTAGAGGGTGGTAGTAAGAAATATATTGAAAGCCATCAGCAATACTTTCGATGAAATCTTCTTGGCGGATAGTGGTCATTTGATGCCTTTGATAGTTTTAAAGGTTAATTTTGTGTTGAATAAAGTCGACTTAATTACTAGGAAATAGCTAATAAATATCCATATTTTAAGGGTTAGTCACAGGTTCTATTTTGCCTTGTTTCGCTTATCGTATGAGATTGAATTAACAAAATGTCTTGCGATTGGAGAAAAGTATGTCCGGCATGTCTCAACTTTTAGTAGAAAACCGTGTTTTTAATCCCCCTAAAGCGTTCGCTAAACAAGCTGCTATTTCAAGCATGGCTCAGTACAACGCAATGTGCCAAGCCTTCGAAAAGGACTTTGATGGCACATGGGCACGCCTTGCACGTGAAAACCTCTACTGGAAAAAGCCTTTCAAAAAAGTTCTTGATGAATCTAAGGCTCCATTTTACAAATGGTTTGAAGATGGCACGACAAATGCATCTTATAACTGTCTAGATCGCAATATCGAGCGTGGCTTAGGTAAAAAAACGGCGATCATTTTTGAAGCTGATGGCGGTGAAGTTACTAAGGTAACTTACCAAGAGTTATTGGACCGAGTATCTCAATTTGCAAATGGCTTGCGTAAGCAAGGTATCAAAAAGGGTGATCGTGTCGTTATTTATATGTCAATGTCGATCGAAGGCGTTGTAGCAATGCAGGCTTGTGCGCGTATTGGCGCAACACACTCAGTTGTCTTTGGTGGATTCTCTGCAAAATCATTGCAAGAACGTCTTGTGGACGTTGGCGCAACAGCATTGATCACAGCTGATGAACAAATGCGAGGTGGTAAGGCTTTGCCATTGAAAGCAATTGCTGATGAAGCCATTGCTCTTGGCGGTTGCAATAAGCTTAAACATGTCATCGTTTATAAGCGCACGGGTGGCAACATTCCAATGGTTGCTGGTCGTGATAAATGGATGCATGACGTTTGTGCAGGTCAATCTAAGAAATGTGAGCCAGAGTGGGTAAGTGCAGAGCATCCACTCTTTGTTTTATATACATCGGGTTCAACAGGAAAACCTAAAGGTGTTCAGCACTCAACAGGTGGTTATTTATTGTGGGCTTCTTTATCAATGCAGTGGACGTTTGATATTCGTCAAAGCGATATCTTCTGGTGTACTGCTGACATTGGTTGGGTAACTGGTCATAGCTATATTGCATATGGCCCGCTATCAGTTGGAACAACACAGGTTGTTTTTGAAGGTGTACCAACGTATCCAAATGCTGGACGTTTCTGGGAGATGATTCAACGTCATAAAGTATCGATTTTCTATACTGCACCGACAGCGATTCGTTCATTGATCAAAGCTTCGGATGCCGATGCTAATGTCCATCCTAAGAAATACAACCTTAAGAGCTTGCGTTTGTTAGGTTCAGTCGGTGAGCCGATTAATCCAGAAGCTTGGATGTGGTATCACAACAATGTTGGTGGCGGCAAATGTCCAATCGTTGATACATTCTGGCAAACAGAAACTGGTGGTCATATGATTACACCGTTGCCAGGAGCAACACCATTGGTCCCAGGTTCATGCACATTGCCATTGCCAGGCATTATGGCTGCGATCGTTGATGAAACTGGGCACGATATGCCTAACGGACAAGGTGGTATTTTGGTTGTTAAACGTCCATGGCCGTCAATGATTAGAACAATTTGGGGTGACCCTGATCGTTTTGTAAAGAGCTACTTCCCAGAAGAGTTGGGCGGCACGCTCTATCTTGCAGGTGATGGCGCAATTCGTAATAAAGACAATGGCTATTTCACAATTACGGGTCGTATTGATGACGTATTAAACGTCTCAGGTCACCGAATGGGTACGATGGAAATCGAATCATGCTTAGTAGCTAATCCATTAGTTGCTGAAGCTGCGGTTGTAGGTCGTCCTGACGATATGACTGGTGAAGCGATTGTTACTTTCGTAGTGTTAAAGGGTGCTCGTCCAACAGGTGATGAAGCTAAACGTATTGCAACTGAGTTGCGTAATTGGGTTGGTAAAGAGATTGGCCCAATTGCAAAACCAAAAGAAATTCGTTTCGGTGATAACTTGCCTAAAACACGTTCAGGTAAGATCATGCGTCGCTTATTGCGTATTCTTGCTAAGGGAGAAGAGATTACTCAAGATACATCTACTTTGGAAAATCCAGCAATTTTGGATCAACTTAAAAACGCGATGTAATTTAGAGTAGATCAAGAAAAATGGGGAGCCTAGCTCCCCATTTTTTATTTTTTCGAGCAAATTCAGGCGGCATCGTATAATTCACACCTGCTAGGAGAGATGGATGAGCGGTTTAAGTCACACGCCTGGAAAGCGTGCGTAGGGTCAAACCTACCGCGGGTTCGAATCCCGCTCTCTCCGCCATATGAATAAGCCCAGTTGAATCACGCTGGGCTTTTGTTTTGTTGCAGCTAGTTCAATCAACTTACTTTAAATTGAATTGCCAGCATTTCTGCTTTTGCACATTCAATGCCGTTGGCAGATAGGCTTAATTCGATAAATGCTTTTCTACCTTCCAAATTGATTAGTTTGCCTTGAATAGTTAATTCATTCCCCATTGGGGTTGGGCGTAGAAAATCAATTTTTAAAGATCCTGTGACGTATCTTATTGGTTCGCCTTGATCACCCATTTCACGATCAAGTGATTGATGAGCAAAGGCAGCTGCGGATGCGGTTCCATGACAATCTAGAAGTGAAGCAATCATGCCCCCATAAACGTGATCCGGAACCCCTCCACTGAATTCATTTTTTGGGGTAAAGCGAGCAATTGTATTTTTTCCATCCCAATAGCTTTTTAATTGATGACCATTCGGGTTATTTTTTCCGCATCCATAGCAATGGCTATATTTTTCAGCATAGAAGTCTTGAAAAGCTTTTTTCATTAGGAATAAGTAATGTAAATTTGTTTCAATTTATCAGGTAATATCTGTTTAGTCATTAACTATGAGATGAGCGCTATGTTAAGTGAAGCTGAAAAGAAAATGATTGAAGCTGAAGAGCAGTTCCGTCATGAAATTAAAACAAAAATAATGGCTGAAGCCAAGACGTTAGGTACTCAAATTAGTGCTGTTGAGAAGAGTTTTGGTCAGAAAATGATAGATTTTTTTAATTCATCATTAGGGGCGTGGTTTCTTTCAACAGTGATTGTTACTGGTGGAGCTGGTCTTTATCAAAACATTCAACATCATTATGAAAATAAAAAAGCGCAGCATGAGCAGTCGCTTAAATATCGTTATGAGATTGAAAATCGTCTAGACCATTTAGAGCTTGGGATTAGGCACTCTAAAACAGTAGCTGACGCAAAGAAAGCTTTGCAGCGACTATATTCTGGAAGATATCCATTAACACCGGAACTTCAAAATAGAGCATTAGGTTCTATGTATCTGAATCTTTATGGTTTATTACAAGGTGACGATAAAGAGCGTGCAAAACAAGCAATTGGCTTGATTCGTCAGCTAGAGGATTCATCTATGTTGCTTGATCCTCAGCCTGATGCTCAACCGTTAAGTGAGGCCGATCAAGCCCAGTTAAAAAAATTGATTGAAAGCATTAAAGACCTGCATTTCAGTCAGTTAAATTCTTAAGTATTGGTTTTACGAACTTGAACGCAAATTAGCAAAGTCTAATAAATTAAAGGATAAAAATGGTTTACGAAAATATTATTTTAGAAAAACGCGGCAAAGTTGCTTTGATTACTTTAAATCGACCTAAGGCTTTAAATGCGCTTAGTCCAGATTTGACCCGTGAATTAGCAGATGCTTTAGATCAATTAGAAATTGATGATCAGATAGCTGCTGTAGTTTTAACAGGAAATGAAAAGGCTTTTGCAGCCGGTGCAGATATTAAGGCTATGAAAGATTGGACTTATATGGATGTATATAAGTCTGATTTCATTACGCGAACTTGGGAAAGAATTACTAAATTTCGTAAACCAACAATTGCAGCAGTTGCAGGATTTGCATTGGGCGGTGGTTGTGAATTAGCTATGATGTGCGATTTTATTATTGCCGCAGATACAGCAAAATTTGGTCAGCCTGAAATTAATTTGGGAACTATTCCGGGTGCGGGCGGAACACAACGTTTGACGCGTTTGGTTGGTAAATCAAAAGCGATGGAAATGGTTTTGACAGGTCGTATGATGGATGCTCAAGAAGCGGAGAGATCTGGGCTTGTTAGTAGAGTTGTTCCTGCAGATCAATTAATTAATGATGCGCTCGCGACCGCAGAGAAAATTGCTGAATTATCTTTGCCAATTGTGATGATGGCAAAAGAAGCAGTAAATAGATCCTATGAGGTTTCATTAAGTGAAGGTGTTCATTTTGAGCGCCGCTTGTTTTATTCAACATTTGGAACCGTTGATCAAAAAGAGGGCATGAATGCCTTCGCAGAGAAGCGTAAACCAAATTTTAAAAACATCTAATTACGATAAACAGAAAATCAAAAAGGGAAGCCTGATTTCAGAGCTTCCCTTAATTTATTTTCATACTTTAAAAGATGAGTCTTGCAATTGGTTATGTTTAATTGTTTTGATTAACAGAATGGATAAATGATGAACATTGGATTTATAGGCTTAGGTAATATGGGTGCGCCAATGGCGCAGAATTTGATTAAAGCTGGGCATGAATTAACGGTATTTGATGTTTCAGAAACAGCTTTATCTAATCTTAAATCTAAAGGCGCTAGTGTTACTCATACACTAGTTGAGTTGGCACAGAACTCGAACATAGAATTAATTATCACCATGTTGCCAGCAGCGCAACATGTGAAATCAGTTTATCTTGGGGTAAATGGTATTTTAGAAAATGTTTCTAAAGGTGTTGCTCTGGTGGATTCATCGACGATTGATCCTCAGACAAGTCGTGAAGTAGCAAGTTTGGCTATGCAACAAGGCAATCCAATGTTGGATGCTCCAGTGTCGGGTGGTACCGGTGGTGCGCAAGCTGGTACTTTGACTTTTATGGTGGGTGGTGAGGTTTCGTTGTTCGAAAAATTGAAGCCTGTACTAGAGCACATGGGTAAGAATATTGTTCATTGTGGTGGAAGTGGTAATGGGCAAGTAGCAAAAGTTGCCAACAATATGCTTTTAGGTATTTCAATGATTGCAACTGCAGAGGCGATGAATTTGGGAGTTGCATTAGGCATGGACCCAAAAATATTAGCTGGCGTTATTAATACTTCAAGTGGGCGTTGTTGGAGTTCCGAGGTTTACAACCCTTATCCAGGTGTTGTAGAAACTGCGCCGGCATCTCGTGGTTACTCTGGAGGTTTTGGAACAGATTTAATGTTAAAAGATTTAGGTCTTGCCACAGAGGCAGCAAAGGGTGTGAAGCAGCCTATTGTATTAGGTGCGGTGGCTCAACAAATGTATCAATTATTTAGTTCTAAGGGGAATGGGAATTTAGATTTTTCAGCTATTATTAAATTGAATCAATCTTAAAAATAAAGTTAGTTTGCTAATTTAATGACCTAGTTAAATTTAACTAGGTTTTTTAATAAAAACTCGACGGGTTTAAAAAATGGACTTAGGGTTAAAAAATAAGCATGTAGTAATTACTGGCGGCAGTAAGGGTATTGGCTTAGCTTGTGCAAGAATTTATTTAGCTGAAGGTGCTAAGGTAACTTTAATTTCTAGATCTGAAGAAAATCTCAATCGCGCTGTAAAAGAGTTGGGTGAATCAAAAAGCGTAAATATTTTTTCGGCCGATTTATCTCAGATTGGAATAGCAGATGAACTAATAAAAAGTATTGAATTACAGGTTGGACCAATTGATATTTTTGTTAATTCTGCGGGAGCGGCTAAACGCACTCCTGCTGTTGAGTTATCTGAGAACTCTTGGCATGATGCGATGAGTGCAAAATTCTTTAGCTATATTCATGGAATGAATGCGGTACTTCCGTTGATGGCCCAGCGAGGTAGTGGGGTTATAGTTAATGTTATTGGCATGGGGGGTAAGGTTGCTACAACGATTCATATCGCTGGTGGTTCGGCGAATGCAGCCTTAATGTTGGCTACTGCAGGTTTAGCTCAGGCGTATGCGCCTAAAGGAATTCGGGTAGTTGCAGTCAATCCAGGTTTGACATTAACTGAACGCTTAAAAGAAGGTATTGAGGTAGATGCTAGGTCGCAGGGTATTGGTTATGACGAGGCACTTAAGTTGGCTTCTGGCAAGATGCCCATAGGGAGGATTGCAAATCCAGAAGAAATTGCTGATAGCGTTGTATATCTCTCTTCTGAAAGAGCAAGTTATGTGAATGGAGCAACACTTGCGATGGATGGTGGATTAAATAGCGTTGTTTAATTAATTTTGAGTCTTTTTAAGATCGTTTAACGATTTGATATGGGACTCAAAGCGTTTTCGATTAGGTTCAATTTCTGTTTGAGGTTGGCATTGTCTTAGGGAATTAATTGATCGTTGGGCTAAGTCTTGATAAGCCTTGGTACCTTCGATTTTCCAATTCATTTCTGCCTCAGATAATTCTCTGACGACTTTGGCTGGAGTTCCAGCGACTAAGACCCTATCAGGAATCTCCATGCCAGCTTTAACAAAGCTACTTGCAGCAACGATAGTAGATTGACCGACAACTGCATTGTCCATGATGACTGAATTCATTCCAATCAAGGCATTTTGACCTACTCTACAACCATGAAGAATTGCGCCATGACCCACATGCCCATTTTCTTCGATAACTGTATCGGATCCAGGGAAGCCATGCATCACGCAACTATCTTGTATGTTTGAACCTTTTTCCATGATGATTCGACCAAAATCACCTCTTAGGCTTGCTAGCGGTGCTACATAGCAGTTTTCTCCCACGATTACATCACCAATTAATACGGCATCTGGATGAACATAAGCTGTCGGGTGGATTACAGGTTTTATTCCATCAATTTCATAGCAAGGCATGTTTATTCTCCAATATATAAAAATGATTCTAATCTGAATAATATTAGGTATGATTAATGTTATGGAAATTCAATTTAATTTGTTCGCCAAATTAAGCTTTTTTGTTCTGACATTAATTCTTACGGCATGTTCAACTGTCGTGCCTGTTAACGTTACAACTTACCATGATTTTCCTGCTCCAAATAGGCAGGTTGTTGCCCAAGAGTCGACTCCTAAAACCTACCAATTTATTAAGGACAAATCATTTACTGATGATTTGGAGCGGATGGAATTCGCAAAAATGATTTCCGCGGCAATTCTTAAAGAGGGCTTTGAGCAAGCCAATCCAGCTGAATTTACGATGTCATTTGCTACTGGAGCGCCAAAGTCAACCATTCAAGCAGCAGCGCCTGTGATGAATCCATTTGTTACTTGTTTTGGTTTTGGTGGGGCTGGTTTTTGTAATGCTGGAGGAGGATCCTTCACCCAAGTTGCTTATGACATATACAGAAATACTTTAGAGGTCGTTTTGTTTGATAACAAAACTGGTAAAAAAGTATGGCAGGCTAGCGCTGTTTCAGACTCTGCAGGTGCACCGAATTTGAATGCTTTGATGCCATTGTTAGCTAGAGCTGCATTCAGAAATTTTCCGGGGGAGTCTGGGAAAATTGTAAAAGTTGATTTTGAAGTGACTAAGAAAAAAACGAGTGATCCAATCACAGGTATTAAGTCAGAAACTTATAGTGGTTTTTGAGTGAGTATCAAGTAGTTGGATGGAATAAAAAAATCCCCGCGAGCGGGGATTTTTGATTTTGGGGCAGGAATTATTAATTATTCTTCGCCGCCCATGCCACCTACAACATGACTAAAGCCAGCATCAACATAAGTAATCTCGCCAGTAATGCCACTAGCTAAATCGGATAGGAAGAAAGCAGATGCGTTACCTACATCATCGATGGTGACATTGCGACGGAGTGGGGCATTGGATTGGACGAAATCCAAGATTTTTCCAAAGCCCTTAATTCCAGAAGCTGCTAATGTCTTAATTGGCCCTGCTGAAATGCCATTTACTCGAATACCTTTGGGGCCTAATGATCCAGCTAAGTATCTAACGCTGGCTTCTAGTGAGGCTTTTGCTAGACCCATCGTGTTGTAATTCGGTACATCTCGGACTGAACCGAGATAGGTTAAGGTTAATAGCGCAGAGCGGTCATTTAGCATTGGTAGAGCTGCTTTTGCTAAAGCTGGGAAGCTATAGGCTGAAATATCATGGGCAATTCTGAAGGCTTCGCGGCTTAAGCCATCCAGAAAATCGCCAGCGATTGCTTCACGAGGAGCAAATCCAATCGCATGAACTAAGCCATCAAATTTTGGCCAATGTACGGACAGGTCTTTGAATAATTGTTCGATTTGTTCATCACTACCAACGTCGCAGTCAAACACCAATTTGCTGTTAAATTCAGCAGCAAACTCGGTAATTCGGTCTTTAAAGCGTTCCCCAACGTAGGTAAACGCTAGTTCAGCACCTTCTCTATGGCACGCTTTTGCAATGCCGTAGGCGATTGAACGGTTAGATAATAGGCCTGTTAATACAATTCGTTTACCGGCTAAAAATCCCATGATTATTTCCTCTTTGCCAACTTGGTTTTAAGTTCTATTTGATAAAAATCAATACGCATCTACAATTGTTGCACATATATGAATCAAGCCAAAAAGTTATCACCTTATAGTTGTGTTTCCCAGTTTATTGTGGAAAGGAATGCGCTCCTTAAATTAAGGCTTAAGAGGGTATTTTTAGGGATTTTTTTGGGGTTGATTACATGTTCTCCTGTGATGGCAGAACATGCACTTTCGCAATATGGCAAGCCCAAATATGAGGAAGGCTTTTCCCATTTTGATTATGTCAATCCTAATGCCCCACAGGGCGGTACCTTAACTTTGCCTAACCCTGATCGACGAACAAGTTTTGATAAATTCAATCCATTTACTTTAAGAGGGGTGGCTGCGCCTGGTGTTGGGGCCTTAATGTTTGAGTCCTTAGCTGTAGGAAGTGCTGACGAGGTCTCGACAATTTATGGCTTGCTTGCTGAAGATATTTCTTTAGCTAAAGATAAGATGTCCGTCACTTTTAGAATTCGGCCTCAGGCAAAGTTTAGTGATGGAAGTCCAGTCCTAGCTGCTGATGTGAAGTACAGTTTCGATACATTGATGAGCAAAATGGCTCATCCTCAATTTAAAACAATTTATGCCGACATTAAGCAAGCGGTTGTTGTTTCTGATCGTGTCATCCGTTTTGACTTTAAAGCTAGGAATGGTGAGGCACCAATTCTAGTAGGAACAATGCCAGTTTTTTCAAGAAATTGGGGGAAGCAAGCTGATGGCTCGCAAAAGTCTTTTGACAAGCTTACTTTTGAAAAACCAGTTGGCAGTGGTCCTTATCTGATTGAGTCGCATCAAAGTGGTCGAAACATTGTGTTCAAGAAAAACCCCAATTATTGGGGAGCTAATTTAAATGTTAGGCGTGGAACCTTTAATTTTGATCGTGTCATGTATAAGTTATTTGCCGATGACACTATTCGTTTAGAAGCTTTAAAAGCTGGGGAATTTGATGCGCTTGTTGAGTATCGCGCGAAACTTTGGGCTAAGAGTTATGTCGGACCTAGATTTAGTGATGGCACATTAATTAAGAAGGATTTTGAACAACATAATGGCGCTGGTATGCAAGGCTTTGCCATGAATACGCGTCGAGAGATTTTTAAAGATCCTAGAGTCAGGCAGGCTTTAGGTTTAGCGTTAGATTTTGAATGGTTAAATCGTCAAATTTTTTATAACCAATATCGTCGTTTAGATAGTTATTTTGCAAATTCAGACTTGGGAGCATCTTATGTTCCTAACAGCATGCCAAGTGAGCAAGAACTTAAGTTGCTTAAAAAATTAGATAAACAATACCCTGGTTATATTCCTCCAGCAGTTTATGGGCCAATGTTGTCGCCTGTGTCAACAAATCCGCCATCATCATTAAGAGATAACTTAAAAAAAGCTAGAAAATTATTGGAGGAAGCGGGTTGGACTTATCGTGATGGCGCATTAAGAAATAAAGATGGGAAGCCATTCACTTTCGAAATCGTTGAAGATAGCCCATTCTTGCTCAGGATAATTACGGCTTATATAAGAAATTTAGAGAAACTAGGCATTAAGGCTGAAGTAAGAACGAGCGATTACGCTCTTTATCAAAAGCGACTTGAAGATTACGATCTAGATATGACAACTGTACGTTTTCCTGATTCTCAGAGTCCAGGTAACGAGCTTTGGGATAGATTTGGGAGTGCTGCAGGAAAAGAAAAGGGATCTGACAATATCATGGGTGTTAAGTCGCCTGTGGTTGATGCGTTGATTGGTGAGATAGTTAAATCTGAAACAAGAGAGCAGTTGTATGTAGCAACCCGGGCGTTAGATCGGGTATTGATGAATAGCTATTATGTTGTCCCTCACTGGTACAACCCAACTCACCGAATAGCTTACCGAAAAGAAATGAGGTATCCAAAACCTCCGCTGTATTACACCGCTGAATCTTGGATATTAAGTAATTGGTGGAGAGATCCGGATCAATCTACGGGGGGAGGTAAGTAATTATGCCTAGTGGAATTTGGCCGTATATCGTCAAGCGTTTGCTGTTGATGATCCCAACTCTACTGGGAGTGTTGACATTAACTTTTGTAGTAGTCCAATTTGTACCTGGAGGGCCTGTCGAGCAAATGATGCTTGAGCTCAAGGGGAGAGGAGATGCTGCGGTTGGTGCGGGTGAATCCAGTGGAGGGTCGAGCGCGTATCGTGGTCGACAAGGAATTGATGAGGAGCGATTAAAAGAGGTAAGAGCTCTTTACGGATTTGATAAGCCGCCACTTGAGCGTTACTGGATGATGATCAAGAAGTTTGCGAAGTTTGATTTAGGTGATAGTTACTATCAACACAAAAGTGTTTGGAGTTTAATTATTTCTAAGTTGCCCGTCTCGATAAGTATAGGTTTATGGACATTTTTATTGACGTATTTAATATCGGTTCCGCTTGGTATTAGAAAAGCAGTTCAGGATGGAACCCGATTCGATACTATTTCTAGTTTGCTGGTACTGATTGGTTACGCCATTCCAGGATTTGTACTTGGAGTCCTTTTGTTAGTCTTATTTGGGGGTGGAAGTTTCTTTCAACTATTTCCTCTTAGGGGATTAACTTCTGACGACTGGGAATCAATGAGTTTGATTGGTAAGGTAATGGATTATTTGTGGCATTTAGTTTTACCGATTACCGCATCAACCCTAGGTAGTTTTGCTGTCATTACGATGCTTACGAAAAATTCTTTTATAGAAGAAATTCGTAAGCAATATGTCATTACTGCAAGGGCAAAAGGTTTGGATGAGAAAAAGGTTTTATGGAAGCATGTCTTTAGAAATGCATTAATTCCACTGGTGACTGGATTCCCGGCAGCATTTATCGGAGCTTTTTTTACTGGATCGTTGTTGATCGAGACCTTATTCTCTCTCGATGGTTTAGGGCTCTTGTCGTATGAGGCGGTGATGCGTCGTGATTATCCAGTTGTGCTTGGGACTTTATATATTTTCACCTTAATTGGTTTAATTACGAAACTCATTTCAGATCTTTGTTATGTGCTTGTTGATCCTCGCATTCAATTTGGATCGGAAGGCTGATTGTGAATCCATTCAAATTCAGCCTAAATAACAAAGCATGGAAACGATTTAAAAAGAATCGTTTGGGTTATGTGAGTCTTTGGATTTTTATAGTGATGTTTGGTGTAAGTTTGTGCGCTGAATTTGTTGCTAATGACAAACCAATATTGGTGAGATACGAAGGATCATTTTATTTTCCAATTTTAAAAAATTATCCAGAGACTACTTTTGGAGGTGATTTTGAAACGCCAACGGATTATCATGATCCGCAGATTCGTAAGAACTTATCGCAAAAAGGTAATTGGAGTATTTTTCCGATTATTCAGTACAGCTACGATACTCTAAATTATTTTGCCAAAGAGCCTAATCCTGCGCCACCATCTTTGGATAATTGGTTAGGCACTGATGATCGAGGGCGTGATGTGTTGGCAAGGTTGATTTATGGATTTAGATTGTCAGTTCTATTTGGATTGGCGCTCACCGTAGTTGGCGTAAGTGTCGGTATTTTGTTAGGCGCCTTGATGGGTTATTTCGGCGGTCGATTTGATTTGGTTTCACAACGACTGATTGAAATTTGGGGATCCATGCCGGAACTATATTTATTAATTATTTTTGCATCAATTTTTACCCCTAGTGTTTGGCTGTTAGTAGTGTTACTCGCAATGTTTGGATGGATGGGGTTATCTGATTACGTTCGGGTTGAGTTTTTGCGTAATCGATCTCTTGAGTATGTTAGGGCGGCAAGGGCCTTGGGTTTGACGAATGGTCAGATTATGTGGCGGCATATCATGCCAAATAGTTTGACGCCGATTATTACCTTTTTGCCATTTAGGATGAGTGCAGCCATTCTGTCTTTAACCAGCTTGGATTTTTTAGGGCTTGGCGTGCCGCCAAATACGCCAAGTTTAGGTGAGTTATTGTCCCAGGGTAAGGCTAATTTGGATGCGTGGTGGATTTCGTTATCAACATTTTTAGTGCTGGTTCTTACATTGCTTTTACTTACTTTTATGGGTGAAGCATTGCGTAACGCATTTGATACTCGTAGAGGGAGTGCCTCATGAGTGATTTGAATTTTCAAGATTTAACGGTTACTTTTGAGCAGGGGCGGAAAAAGAAAGTTGTTGTCGATAAATTAAGTTTGAGCGTCCCCTCTGGCAGACGGGTTGCAATTGTAGGTGAATCTGGCTCAGGTAAAACCATTTCCGCTTTATCTGTTTTGGGGTTGCTTCCTGAGGCAGCGAAAGTTACTGGACGAATTTCTTGGAATAAGCAAAATTTGCTCCGGTTGACAGAAACGCAGTTACGTCAAATTCGTGGTAGTGAGATTGCGATGGTATTCCAGGAGCCGATGACGGCCCTAAACCCATTATTTACTATTGGGGCTCAGATTGTTGAAGCAGTTCAGGTTCATGAAGTTGATTTACCAATGAGTAAATGTATTGAGCGAGCTGTAGAAATGTTGAGGAGAACCGGAATTCCTGAGCCTCAAGAGAAATTTTATGCTTATCCTCACCAGCTCTCAGGTGGTCAAAGACAGAGAGCGATGATCGCTATGGCCTTGGCATGTCGACCTAAGTTATTAATTGCAGATGAGCCGACAACTGCTTTAGATGTGAGTTTACGCGGGCAAATTTTAGATTTGTTAAAAGAATTGCAGTTGAATTCGAAAGAGTTTGAGATGTCAATTCTGCTGATCACTCATGATTTAAATCTTGTACGACGGTTTGCTCAAGATGTAGCTGTGATGCACCAAGGAAAATTGATAGAGCAGGGAAGTGTAGAGGAGATATTTAATCGCCCACAAAATGCTTATACAAGTAGTTTGGTTAATAGCAGGCCTGAGCGTTTGGTTTCCCCATTAGCGCCAATTGCGCCGGTATTGTTGGAGGCTAAAGGTTTGACTGTTTCTTATCCAAAACCAAGGCAAGGCTGGGATCAGTTTTTGAAGATGTTTAAAACACCCGAGCGAGCGGTTGTATTAAATCAAGTGAGCTTAGATTTACGTCAAGGCGAAACTTTAGGTGTTATCGGAGAGTCGGGTTCTGGAAAGACCACTCTTGGAATGGCTTTATTAGACTTAATGTCGCAGTCAGGCGCAAGAGTTGATGGGGTAGTTGATGTTTTTGGGCAGTCTTGGTTCGGGTTGGATCCAATGATTCGTCGCAAATTGAGGTCGAAATTCCAAGTTATTTTTCAAGATCCATTTGGATCATTGTCTCCTCGTATGACTGTGGGAGAAATTGTTTCTGAAGGATTGAGCGTTCATCGGCAAGGATTGACTGAAGACGAGCGCATCAAGTTAGTTGTGGATGTTTTAAAAGAAGTTGGTTTGGATAAGAGTGCGCTTGAGCGGTATCCCCATGAGTTTTCTGGTGGGCAGCGTCAACGTATTGCGATTGCCAGAGCATTGATTCTTAAACCAGAAATTTTAGTGTTGGATGAGCCTACATCTGCGCTGGATGTAACAATTCAAAAGCAAGTATTAGCGTTATTGGGTGAGCTTCAGCATAAATACAATTTGGCCTATATTTTCATTAGTCATGACTTGGCGGTAGTTAGAGCGATGTCTCATAGGATGGTTGTATTAAAAGCGGGGCAGATTATCGAGTCAGGGGCTACTGAGGATGTTGTCTTGAAACCCCAGCATGAATATACTAAGTCATTGATTAAAGAGGCTTTTTAGTATTTTTGGCTATAAATGCCTTGTCAAAAAGTAGTAAATTGGATAACATAAAACATTAGCCATTACTTGAAGGTTTATTTTCATGATAAATCAAAGGTTTAAGAGGATTTCCTCAGCAGTTAGTTTAGTTTTTGTACTTGGTTTTACTGGTGTTGCCTCTGCGGAGACTGCAACTGAAGAGTCAACGACTGCTGCTGCGCCTGCTAAGCAAAATTTCTTTGGTAAAGTTGCCGGCACTGTTTCTGGTGGTAGTGCGACTTTAATTAACAATGCAATGCAACTCATTGGTGTTCGTTATCGTTGGGGTGATACAAACCAACAAACTGGTTTTGATGCGAGTGCATTTGTTAAATACGTATTTAATGACACTTTAGGATTCTTATTCCCGAATAAATCGGGTGATATGAGCACAGTTGGCTCTCAGGTTTCACGTGACAAATTAAAGCCTGGCGACTTAGTATTTTTCAATACATTGCAGCGTGCAAATTCACACGTAGGCATTTATGTTGGGGAAGATAAATTCATTCATGCGCCAGCGCGTGGTGCGAGTGTCAGAGTTGACGATATGAATTCAAAATATTGGGAACAACGTTTCGACGGTGCAAGACGTATCGAAATGAGTGATTCAGCGCGTCAACAGTATGTACAGGATGCTAATAAGCTCTAATAATGTTTTCAAATCAATAAAAAACCCCAAGTTAACTTGGGGTTTTTTATTGCTAATCATTTAAAGATTGATTAGAAAAATTTACTTCCCGAAATTAGCAATCTTTGATTTAAGCTCTTCAAGTTTTGCTTGGGTTGCAATTTCCCCAGCTAAGATTGCTGAATTTCTTGATTTGAAATCTGTGCCTTTCATATTGCTAAGACTGGGTTGAATTAATACATCTGCCATGGGTAGTTCAAATTCATTAATTCGCTTTCCCATAATGGTCGTTGTTTGCAGAATGATTCCTAGAGTACCTGAGTAATCTTGAGTAGAGGGTTCTGAGGAAATATTTACTGCGATCACAATATCCGCCCCCATTTGTTTAGCGAAGCGCACGGGTACGGGATTGGTTAGGCCGCCATCTACGTATTCACGGCCACCGATAATAGTTGGAGCAAAAACACCAGGCACACTGCATGATGCTCTGACGGCTTGGCCGGTATCGCCTCGTTGGAAGAGAATTGGGCTACCTGTTTTTAAGTCGGTCGAAGTAATTCCAAGGGGTATTTTCATTTTATCGATTGGACGATTTCCAACTAGGCGATTAATTTCAGATTGAAGTGCATCACCTTTAATGAGTCCGCCGAATTTGCTTGAAAAAGGCATTGCCCAATCTGTTATAGATGCCTCATCTAAATTTATTGCGATCTTATTTAATTCATTCCCAGAAATTCCGGTTGCATAGACTGCGGCAATGACACTTCCTGCGCTAGTTCCGACAACGATATCGGGTTTGATGTCATTGGCTTCAAGTGCTTTGATTACGCCAATATGTGCGAATCCTCGTGCGGCTCCGCCACCTAGCGCTAGTCCAATAATTGGTTTTTTATTTCCCGCTGTTGCTTGAGAATTTTTTTGGCCATTCGTTGACGAACATCCAGCTAACCATAAGAGTCCAATTAAGGCGGATAATGTGATTAACCTTTTGATTGAGATTGATGCTTGGGTTTTGAGCATAGATAAAAATTAAGCAATAAATTTGATATAAGTAGGATTATCTCAATGAAACTGTTTCCTTGCCTTAATGATTCAGCCTAGAATGTGCAACTCGACTTGTTTAAAAGTTATTTATTTTGACTAATTTGAAGCTTAAAACCTGCTATCACTGCTCTCAGCCTTGTGAGGAGGGAACTTCCTATACAGCAATCTTAGGTAATGAGAATCGGTATTTTTGTTGTGCAGGTTGTTTAGCTATTGCCCAAACAATTCATGGTCAGGGTTTGGAAAGTTTTTATGCTCGACGAATAGGTATTGAGCCACCTGTTGATGGAGTTATTGATAAGGCGGTCCCTGAAGAATTATTAGTCTACGATGATGATGCTCTACTAGATAGGTATGCCCCCTTAATAGATAATCAATCAACAGTTCGAAAAACATCACTTAAGTTGGAAAAGATTCGATGTGCTGCGTGTGTTTGGTTAAATGAGCAGCATTGGAGGCGAGTGCCAGGTGTGATTGATGTGCAAATCAATTATGCAACGCAAAGAGCGAGTATTAAGTTTGATTCGGCGCAGTGTGGTTTGGCTAATATCCTTTATGCTGCCCAGCAAATTGGTTATGAGGCTTGGCCATTTGATCCCTCTAAAAATGCTGATAAGGCCAAAAAAGAGCAGCGGAATTTGCTATTTAGATTAGGCGTTGCATTATTAGCAATGATGCAGGTCATGATGTATGCCTGGCCAACTTATGCTAGTAAAGAAGAGTTAACAATTGAGCAGTCTCAACTAATGGGGTGGGCAGGTTGGTTATTAACACTGCCTGTCATCTTTTATTCCGCTGGGCCAATTTTTACAGCTGCCTGGCACAGTATTCGGATGATTCGCTTGACGCGAAATGTTGGAATGGATGTGCCAGTTGCAATCGCTTTGATATTGGCTTTCATTGCAGGAACTTACAACTTGGTGCTGGGCGTTGGTGAAACTTATTTTGACTCCATCACCATGTTTGTTGCCTTTTTATTGTTGGCCAGATATATCGAGCTCAGAGCTAGACATAGTGCACAAGGTGGTGCTGAAGCCTTAGCAAAGCAGTTGCCTGCAACATGTGAGTTAGTAAAGCAATTTCCTAGTGAAGACGTGCAAGTAAAAATTACACCAGTTGCTCGTATTGAGTTGGGTGATATTGTGCGAGTTCCTCCAGGTAATGTTATTCCGGTAGATGCGATGGTGCTAAGTCAAGAGGGTTCTGTTGGCGAAGCATTATTGACAGGTGAAAGCCGACCAGTTCAAAAAATGATGGGCGACGCTGTTTTTGCTGGAAGTCATAATCTGGGCTCTCCATTGTTTATTAGAGCAACTGCTATAGGTAATGCCACTCGAATGGCAGGTATTGCAAATCTCTTAGAAGAAGCTTTGCAAACAAAACCCTATTTAGCTAGTTTGGCAGAAAAGTGGGCGAGTTATTTTGTCATTGTTCTATTGTTGCTTGCTTT
>CAZEHN010000010.1:40675-43352 GCA_964511855.1 uncultured Polynucleobacter sp.
GCAAAAAAAATGGAGCAGGGGCAGGCTCATCCACTGGCGCAAGCAATCTTAAGTGCACCGATTGAAATTTCTAGCTCCATCATTGATCAACTCAATTTTCAAGAGATGCCAAATTATTTAATTGGAAGAGGCGTTAAAGTTGATGATTGGTATTTGGGTTCAATCAATTGGATAGCCCAGACCCGAGGTAAAAAAATCGAATTACCAAGCGCGGGGCTTGGGCAGATTATTTTAGGTTTGGCCGATGCTGATGGATTAATTGCTTATTTAATTTTTGAAGATGAAGCTCGTTCCGGAGTAAGTGAGCTAATTGAGTTAGCAAAAGTAAATCAAATGTCGGTACATTTGATTTCTGGTGATGATCCTGTCACTGTAAAAGCATGGGCGGATAGGTTTGGAATTTTTAATTTTCGAGGGCAAATGCTCCCGGAAGATAAAAGGGCCTATATTCAGGCATTACAAATTAAAGAGCAGGTGTTGGCGGTGGGTGATGGAATTAATGATGCGCCACAACTTGGGCAGGCAGATGTTTCAGTGGCCGTAGGAAAGGGTGCTCCTTTAGCTCAGGCGGGTGCGGATATTATTTTGATAGATAGCTCTTTGGCAAGCTTAGCTAAGGGGATTGCCCATGCGAAATTCACAAAACGGGTCATTGGGCAAAATTTACTCTGGGCATTCCTATATAACGTGGGTGCAATTCCAGTTGCCATACTGGGATTGGTCAATCCTTGGGTAGCCGGCATAGGAATGTCGTTATCATCCTTACTTGTTACTTTAAATGCTTGGCGGTTAAGGAAAATTTAATGGAAAGCCTTTATCTGCTTATTCCGCTCTCTCTGGCATTGGTTGTTGTGATCGCTGGCGCATTTTATTGGTCTGTAAAGAATGGTCAATTTGACGATATGGAAGGTCCAGGTCACTCTATCTTGATGGATGATGATACGACAACTTCTGCCTCAAAAACAACAGAAGATAAATCGTAACCTTTTGATTTAATTAATATTAAATCCTAATTTATGTCAATTTGACCTAGATCAAGGCCCGATAATTCCTTGACCTTTATCCTCATGAGTGAAAAGTTGCGTCCGCTGATGCAATTAATCATGTAAATAACTTGTCAGGAGAAAAAAATGGGAAGCACCTTTATGAGTGCCTCTGACCAAAACACTTTTAACTACAAAGTGGTTCGTCAGTTTGCCCTAGTCACCGTGCTATGGGGTATTGTTGGGATGACAGTGGGGGTTTTGTTAGCAGCGCAATTGGCCTTCCCTGATTTAATAACAAATGTTCCATGGTTGAGTTATGGACGCTTACGTCCATTGCATACGAATGCAGTTATTTTCGCATTCGGCGGTAGTGCGTTATTTGCTACTTCATACTATGTGGTGCAAAGAACGTGCCAAACACGATTATTTTCTGACAAGCTTGCAGCCTTTACTTTTTGGGGTTGGCAATTAGTTATCGTTGCTGCGGCTTTAACATTACCTCTTGGAATTTCAACTTCGAAAGAGTACGCTGAACTTGAGTGGCCAATCGATCTTTTGATCACAGTTGTTTGGGTTGCATATGCGATCGTGTTCTTTGGAACAATTATCAAGCGTAAAACAAAACATATTTACGTTTCAAACTGGTTTTTTGGTGCATACATTTTGACAATTGCAATGTTGCATATTGTGAATAACATTGAGATGCCAGCAAGTCTTTGGAAATCTTACTCTGCATATGCAGGTGTTCAAGATGCGATGATTCAGTGGTGGTATGGTCATAATGCTGTGGGCTTTTTCCTGACAACAAGCTTCCTTGGCATGATGTACTACTTCATTCCTAAACAAGCGGAACGTCCAATTTATTCATATAGATTGTCAATCGTTCACTTCTGGGCGTTGAACTTTACTTATATGTGGGCTGGTCCGCATCACCTTCAATACACTGCATTGCCTGATTGGGCTCAGTCTTTAGGTATGGTTTTCTCGATCATTCTTTTAGCACCTTCATGGGGCGGTATGATTAACGGGATTATGACTTTATCTGGCGCATGGTACAAATTGCGCACAGATCCAATCTTGAAATTCTTGGTTGTTGCTTTGTCTTTCTATGGTATGTCGACTTTTGAAGGTTCGATGATGTCTATTAAGACTGTTAATGGCTTGTCGCACTACACTGACTGGGTTATCGGCCACGTTCACTCTGGCGCACTTGGTTGGGTATCAATGATTAGTATCGGTTCTCTTTATTACTTGATCCCACGCTTGGTTGGCGAAAAAGAAATGTATAGCAAACGTTTAATTGAAATGCATTTCTGGATTGCGACGATTGGTGTTGTGCTTTATATCGCAGCTATGTGGATTGCTGGTGTGATGCAAGGTTTGATGTGGCGTGATTTCCAACCGGATGGCACATTGACTTATAGCTTTGTTGAGTCAGTTAAAGCTACGTTCCCATTCTATGTAATTCGTTTACTTGGTGGCGCTCTTTACCTAGTAGGTATGTTTGTAATGGCTTATAACGTCATTAAAACAGTTGTGGGTAAACGCTTTATTGAAGCTCAGATTCCTGCTGTTGCAGCTCACTAAGAGGAAAAATCATGTCTGATAATAAATTCTTCTCTCACGCTACGCTTGAAAAAAATGTCGGCTGGCTGATCATTACAACGATCGTCGTCGTCGCTATTGCAGGC
>CAZEHN010000010.1:43452-44719 GCA_964511855.1 uncultured Polynucleobacter sp.
CGTACTGGCCCAGATTTGGCTCGTATTGGTGAGCGTTATTCAGATGACTGGCATCGTACACACTTACGTAATCCACGTGATGTAGTTCCAGAGTCAAATATGCCCGGTTATCCATGGCTTCAAAATAATATGGCAAATGCTGAAACAATCTCAAGCCATATGGTTGCTTTAAAACGCTTAGGTGTTCCTTACACTGATGAGCAAATTGCTAATGCACCTAAAGAGTTGGAAGGTAAGACAGAAGAAGATGCGTTAATTGCTTACTTACAAGGTTTAGGTACTGCTCGTCGTGCTGTTAAGGTTGAAGAAGCCCCAGCAGCTGCACCTGCAACTAAGTAATTAGGATAAATGATGGAAAAGTACACTGCATATTTATCAGTAGCTTCTACATTATTAGGTTTAGTTTTTTTCGTTGGCATCGTGTTTTGGGCTTTTTCCTCAAAGCGTAAGGCTGCTAACGAAGCTTCTGCTAGCTTGCCGTTTGAGCTACCCGATGAATTTCAAAAGGATCAATCATGAGCGATTTTTTTAGTGCTGGATGGGGCTATTTCATTGCCACTGTTTCTGCAATCGGTATTTTGTGGTGTTTATGGCTGTTGTTTTCCCAAAGAAAAAACAAAGTTTCTTTGGCGCCCGATGGCTCGGTAAGTGATACTGGACATGAGTGGGATGGCTTACGTGAACTCAATAATCCATTACCTCGTTGGTGGATGTGGATGTTTATGCTGTCATGTTTTTTTGCGATTGGTTATTTGTACTTATATCCTGGTATGGGTGAGTACAAAGGTAAGCTTGGTTACACAACTCAAAAAGAGCATGATGAGTCAGTTCAGGCGGCTAATGAAGCTCTTAAACCAATGTACGCAAAATACATGGGTATGACAGTTGAGCAGGTTGCTGCTGATCCACAAGCAAGAGAAATTGGCCAACGTTTATTTCTTAACTATTGTGCGCAATGTCATGGTTCAGATGCTGGTGGTGCTAAGGGTTATCCGAACTTGACCGACCGTGATTGGTTGTATGGTGGTGAGCCAGATAATATTAAAACAACGATTCTTAAAGGTCGTGCAGGTGTCATGCCTAGCTTTAAAGGTGTATTAGACAGTACTCAAATGACTGATGTTGCTAACTATGTTCGCTCATTGTCAGGCATGTCTGCTGATCAAATTAAAGCTGGACGTGGTCAAACTGTATTTAAAGAAAACTGTGTTGGTTGCCATGGTGGCAATGGTGCAGGTAGTACAGCAGTTGGCGCGCCTAATTTGAC
>CAZEHN010000011.1:0-42216 GCA_964511855.1 uncultured Polynucleobacter sp.
GATCTATTTGAATTCCACCTTGGGGGTAGAATGGTCATTGAAGGTTGGGACGTAGGTGTTGCCGGCATGAAAATCGGAGGCAAACGTACGCTAATCATTCCTCCAGAAATGGGCTATGGTGCATATGGCGCTGGTGGAGTTATTCCTCCAAACGCAACTCTTGTATTTGATGTAGAACTTCACAAAGTTCGTTAATCCAAAACAATTTATTTAACTAAAAATCGCCTAAATTTAGGCGATTTTTTTTAACGCCTGATCAATGTCCCAGAGTATGTCGTCAATATGCTCAATACCAACAGACATCCGAATCATATCTGGCAATACACCTGCAGCCACTTGCTGATCAGGCTCTAATTGTCGATGAGTTGTCGATGCTGGATGAATAACCAATGTTCTTGTATCCCCAATATTGGCTACATGACTCATAAATTGGGCGGATTCAATAAATTTAACGCCAGCTTCTAAACCACCTTTTACTCCGAAAGATAGGAGACTCGAAGCCGCAGGTATACCGTTAATATGTTTCATCTGCTTAGAAACCAAGTCATATTGTGGGTGATCTTCTAAACCAGGGTAATTGACCCAGGCAATTGATGAATGAGATTTTAAAAATTTTGCAACTTGTAATGCATTACTACAGTGACGTTCCATCCTAACGTGAAGAGTTTCAATACCTTGCAAAATTTGCCATGCGCTCATTGCAGATAAAGTTGATCCATAAACCCTTAACGTTTCCATGCGAGCACGCATCGTAAATGCGAAATCACCAAAGGTCTCAAAAAATTTCACCCCATGATAACCAGGGGAAGGTTCTGTCATTCCTGGAAATTTTCCATTACCCCAAGGAAATTTTCCTGACTCAACAAGCACTCCCCCTAATGTTGTGCCATGTCCTGCAAGAAACTTAGTTGCTGAATGAACCACAATATCTGCTCCAAATTTAATTGGATTACATAAAAATGGTGAAGGCACTGTGTTATCGATGACCAGAGGTATCCCATGTGCATGAGCTAAATCAGCTACTGCTTGTATATCCAACATGATTAAACTTGGATTACCTAAGCTTTCAGCATAAATTGCTCGCGTATTGGGTTTAATCGCCGCTGCAAATGCATCGATATCTGTTGCATCTACAAATGTTGTATCAATACCGAATCGTTTTAAATTAACCGCAAGCATTGTGACACTGCCGCCATACAACGCACCAGCCGCAACGACATGATCACCTTGATTAAGAATTGTCATGAGCGCCATCGCTTCAGCTGCCATTCCTGTAGCAGAAGCGATCGCTGCTCGACCACCCTCTAAAGCGGCAACCCTCTCTTCAAAGGCAGCGACTGTTGGGTTTGAAAGCCTTGAATAAACATTACCAAATGTTTGTAAATTAAATAAACTCGCCGCATGTTCTGCGCTATCAAACACAAAACTTGTCGTTTGATAAATTGGCAACGCTCTTGCTCCAGTTGCCGCATCTGGAATTTGACCCGCATGAATTGCTAGTGTCTCTTGTTTAAATTGATGTTCAGACATATTGAATGATATTGGTTAAATTCGATGATTAAATTGGGCGTTTTGACGAAATAACTTTCGTATCTACCCCAACCCAATTTAATCCACCAAACAATCTTGCATGTTCAATTTTGACGCAACGATTTGTAACTGCATCTAAGCCTTTAGAACGAAATAAGTTGGCAGCTTCTTCATTTTCAACAGTTAACTGTTGCCACAAACATTTAGCGCCGATTTTTAGTGCCTCTTGAGCAATCGGCAAAACATCTTCGGTTTTCCTGAAAACATCAACCATATCCACTTCAAAAGGAATATCACTTAACGTGGCATAACATTTTTGACCCAAAATTCCTTCCGGCGAATTTGCGTATCTTGGATTAACTGGGACAATTTGGTAACCGTGTTCTTGCATATATTTAGCTGCGAAATAACTCGGCCTATTCCACTCTGCAGACAGTCCAACGATTGCAATTTTCTTGCAATTTCGCAATATTCGTCTTAAATCATTTATGTCGTTTTGCATCATTTTTCCAATTAATTACTATCATCATAACTGCTGATTTAGTTTTTGTAATTGCACTAAATCATCATTTTGAACGCTATCTAATATTCGGACAAACCCCTAGCCAAGATAGAAACAAACTACTTTTACTTAATTAAGTTTATTTGGATAATAAGACGATATCAAAGGAGACAAATATGTTGAGTTTTTTAAAACGCAGTTGCCTAATTATTGGCTTTAGCTTCGCTTCCCAAGTATTCGCGTACGATGCTTTAGTTCAAAAAGAAGTTTTTGAGATGCCAAGCTATGTAACGGTAGGCGGCAAAACTATCAAAAACGTTAAAGTTGGCTACGAAACTTATGGCAAGTTAAATGCCAAAGGTGATAACGCCATTATGATTTGTCACTTTTTCTCGGGAACTTCTCATGCTGCCGGTAAATATAAAGAAACCGATGCCGCCCCAGGTTACTGGGATAGCATTATTGGTCCTGGGAAACCTATCGACACAGATAAATATTTTGTAGTCAGCTCAGATACTCTAGTCAACCTTGGTACAGGAGACCCTAATGTCACAACGACAGGTCCTGCGTCAATCAACCCGGATACAGGCAAGCCCTATGGCATGACTTTTCCGATTGTGACAATTCAAGATTTTGTCCACGTTCAAAAGGCGCTAGCAGATAAACTAGGGATCAAGAAATTTGTTGCTGTTGCCGGTGCTTCTATGGGTTCTTTGCAAACAGTTGAATGGGCAGCTCAATATCCAGAAATGGTCGAGAGAATTATCCCCGTCATTCCAGGTGGACTTGAAGCAGATCCGTATTTAATTGCTATGGCGCAAATATGGGCAAATCCAATTTTGCTTGATCCAAATTGGAATAAAGGTGATTACTACGATAAAGATAAAAAGCCTACACAAGGTCTTGCTCAAGCACTTGAGGTAGTGACTGTTAATGCACGCCATTATGGTTGGGCAGAAAGACTATTTGGTAGAAAATGGGCAGCCGAAGGTAAAGACCCAATGGCTGATTGGGGCAATACCTATGCCATTCAAGATGCGATCACTAAAGCAGGTGCAGGGCGCGCAAAGATTTCAGATGCAAACCACTTCCTCTACCTTGTTAAAGCAAATCAACTTTATCGAGTCGGTAACGCTGCCTCAGTAGAGGAAGGCGTAAAGAAAATCAAAGCAAAAGCATTATTTTTACCCGCTCAATCTGACTTGCTTCTATTCCCAGAATATTCAAAGAAAGCAGTTGCTCTCCTAAAGAAACAAGGCAATCTTGTGGAATATGCTGAAATACCAGGTGATGGCGGCCACTTGGATGGCGTGACTGACGTGGCCAAAGTGGGTGACAAAATCAAGGCTTTCTTGAAGAAATAAATTATTAGCATTTAATAAAAAAACTCCGTTCTGCGGAGTTTTTTTATGGACAATTTTTATACTGATCCCAAGGACATACCCCCTCTGTTCAGATAAACTAGCGTGATGCAACTGAACTTCTCATTTAAAGCCGCATTAATTTGCCTTGCATTAGCAATCGTGAGCTATTTATATGCAATTGATAGTCGTTTTGCACCCAAAAATGGTGACGAATATCCCTATGCAAATATTGTGAGATTAACTGCAGAATCTGGTCATTGGCTGTCATTACAGTCAGATATGATTGGCATCAAAAATACAAAACCCCCTCTTCTATTTTGGCAAGGCATAACCACTAGTAACTGGGGTAAAAATTGGGGACTGGCGGAATTACGCTGGCCCAATTTAATTTATACCGGTTTAACTGCTTTAATACTTCTCATTACATTCGGGAAAATTGCGGGCAATATTAAAAGTGGATTATTGGCTGCAATTATTTGGTTAGCTTTTTTTAACACCTATCGATATGGCAGACCTTTTCTCGCAGATCCTGCTGAAATTTTTTGGCTAACTTTACCTTTTTTTAGCCTACTCTATTTTGGCAAGCGTGCATTTGACTCTAAATGGCTATTTCCATTAGCGACATCGATCTTTTTAGGAATTGCTTTACTGTATAAATCGTTCGCATACATACTTCCAGTTTGCTTAGCCTTAAGTATCTGGTTTTTTAAATGGCGAGATGGCTATATTGTTAAATTCATTAAGCGGGATTTTTACAAACTCATTCTGATTGGAATAATTTCTTTAGGCATCTTTTCCCTTTGGTTTGTTCTGGATCCAAATCCATCAGAAATTTGGCAGGAGTTTGTGGTTGGTGAAAATGCTGGTAAATTTAAAGCTCAAAAAAATAATTACATCATCGAACTTTTGTGGGGGAGCAATAGTATTTGGTCGCTTGCTTTAAGCAGCCTAATAAATGCTGGATTCCTAACGCTAACCGTCGCTTCAGCTTTCTATCAAAGCTGGAAATCTAGAAAATCTTTAAGTATTGAAGTCCAACTATCTTGGCTCTTAATTGCCTGCTTCTTTTTTGTATTTTGCTTACCTAGTCAACGCTCTGGTAGATATTTATTACCAATCATGCCTTTCGTTGCAGGCTTTGCAGCCTTGTACTGGAACCAATTAAATCTTTGGACATTCAAAACAGCTCTCATTTTGCAACTGATTGTGATTGGCACTCTGTCATGGCTTGGTTGGAATTTACAAGGCCAACTCCAAGGGCAAGAATTATCCTGGACTTATAGTTTCTTTCACTGGCCCTTAATGGCTATCACTATTGCGATAGTTTTTTTTGGAATTTTCTACACACAGGCAACTAAATCAGCTGCATTAATGGCTTGCTTTTTAAGCTATATAGCATTGAACAGCAGCCTATCTCCTTTAGAAAATCCATTGGGAAGATATAGCAATCAGGCAATTGAAAGTGTGCAAGGTAAGACAATCGGCATTCCTTGTGACTTTAGAGCAAAGGATGAAGAATATCGACTCCTTATACCTGGTGCGAATTTCAAAGGATATGAGGCTAGTGAATCTAAAAATGTTAATAAGCTTTCAGAAAATTTCCAAGTATTTGCTGCACAAGCGCCACTTAATCAAGAAATTGAACTATGCAATGGCTGTCAAATAGTCGGTAAACGAATTGAAATGAGGGCTAGACATAACAATGATGAAATCAAAGCAATGCTCAAAGGACAAATTCAAGAAAATCTTCTTGTAAACGAGTATCTTATCTTTTCTCCGAATACAGACCCAGATGTCACTTCTAGCCTGAGAGACATTTGTAGATGAAAAAACTAATTACTCTTCTTATTCTTGTAGTCGCCTCATATCTTACATATGAAAATACAACAACAATAAAAGCATGGCCTAGCTTTGTCAGCAATCAATCAATAGAAGAAATAGGATCTAACTCAGATACAAGTTCAATTGAAATTGAAAGAACTTGGTTGCCAGATACCTCTCCATCAGTTCATGCAGCAACCGTAATCCCGATTAAAGATGGAAATTGGCGGGCATTCTGGTTTGCTGGTACAAGAGAAGGTGCGCCAGATGTTGTGATCCAAAGCGCTGTATTTGATATAAAAACTAGACAATGGTTAACAGCCAAACCAATTATTGATAGAACTGGCACTCAGGCAAGCTTACTTCGCTATGTTTCTAAACTTGGTAATCCACTCCCTGTCAGAAGTCCTGGAGGGAATTTACAGTTGTATTTTGTTGCCGTATCGCTCGGAGGATGGGCAGGTAGTTCAATCAGCATGATTGAATCAAAAGATGAGGGCTTAACTTGGTCACTCCCAAAACGTTTAATTAGCTCGCCTTTTATTAATATTAGTAATTTAGTTAAATCACCTGCCCTATATTTTAATGATGGGACGATTGGTATACCTTCCTATCATGAGTTTATTGGTAAATTTGGCGAACTTTTGCAAATTGACCCTATTACAGGACAGGTCATCAATAAACGTCGCATGAGTTCCGGCAGAGAGTCAATTCAACCAATCATTTTCATTAACAATGAAAATGATGCAATCGCTTTCTTTCGACAAACAAGACATAACGGACCTGCGCAAATTATTTCTAGTTTAAGCTCTGATGCCGGTTGGAGCTGGCATATGGGTAAAGATTTAAATTTAGCAAATCCCAATTCTGCTGTGGCTGGCATCACACTTAACAATAATGATCGATTACTTGTTTTAAATGATTTAACTGAGGGTCGCCATCGTTTAACTTTAATGGGCTCCAAACCGAGCAAAGATGGTGATAAGAAATACTCTGAATGGAAAACCATCTCAATCTTAGAGGAAGAATCCCCTAAAGCTGGCTTTTTACCTGAATTCTCTTACCCCTATATTTCACAATCCAAATCTGGTGAAATACATTTGGTCTACACCTGGAATAGAAAAAAAATTCGATCAATCTTACTGAATGAATCGGCTATTGCTCAAAAATTAGATTCACTGTTAAACCCCTCAAAAATGGAGGGTAAATAATGCCGAATTTTATAAATTACCTACCCTTAATTGAACTTGCTTGGATTTCATCGATCATTGGCAGTTATTTATTCACCAATAAAAATAGCGAATTAATCTCTTTAAGGAGATTAACTATATTTTTAATATTGCTAGTTATTCTACTTTTCCCACTTCATCTATTACCCTTTGAAGGCCTCCCTTTAAAACTGCCACTTATCTCATATATCAGAGCTGCCACAGGTGATTTGAGCTTCACAACGCTTGTATTGTGCACTTTAGGACTTAGTCGAATCAGGAATATATCAATCAAAAAACCGACAATTGTTTTTATTGCCGGATTTTCAATTATCTTTTATCCACTAGCCCTAGGGATTAGCATGTTTGATCCATACTCTTTTGGATATGGATCTAATACATTCTTATTAGCAATAATCATTTTTGCAGGATTACTGATTATTAAAAATTACCTACTAGAAGCACTTATCATTGCAATCGCCATGATTGCTTGGTCGCTGCATTGGCATGAATCCGCAAATTTGTGGGATTATTTAATCGATCCGTTTATTGCTGCTTGGGCAATCATTATGTCTCTTAGATTCATCATAAGAAGCAAATCATCGATCATTTAGCTCAATTTCCCGCATGGATAACTCCAACAGGTCTAGGGTGCTTTGTTGGATTTATTCTATCGCTTACCGGCGCTGGCGGAGCAATACTTTCAGTGCCACTTCTTGTGTTTGCTATGCATCTAACCGTTGCTCAAGCAGGCCCAATTGGTTTACTAGCGGTCACATTATCTGCAGGCACAGGAGCAATTCTTGGATTTAGGGAAAGAATTCTTAGATATAAAGCGGCAACTTTAATTGCAAGTTTTGGCTTATTTTTTTCACCAATCGGAATATGGCTTGCAAGTAGAATACCCAACCAACCTTTATCCCTTATATTCTCAGGGGTCTTAAGCTATGTTGCCATTCGTATGCTTATTCAAACCCACAAAGAACTCAAAGGCATTGAAATTAATGAGCCGAAAAGGCCGCCCTGTTTACTCGATCAATCTATTGGAAAACTCATTTGGACAGTTCCGTGCGCTCGAGCCTTAGCTTTAGCAGGATCAATTGCAGGATTTTTCTCAGGCTTACTTGGAGTTGGCGGTGGATTCATTATCGTTCCAGCTTTAAGGAAGGTAACTGATCTTGAAGCAAGATCAGTTGTGGCAACTTCCTTCGGTGTATTAACTATCGTTTCTTTTGGAGGGGTGGTTGTTTCTAGTTTAAGTGGAAACATGAACTGGCTTATTGCCATACCATTCTCAAGCGGTGCACTAATTGGAATGTTGATCGGCAGAAATTTTTCTAAAAAAATTAGCGGGCCTAGACTTGGTCAAATTTTTGCGATCTTTGCACTTTCTATCGCTGTGATAATGGCAGCAAAAGCATTACATTTAGATATTTCTTGATTAACGTATAGTTAATCAAGAAATTCTAATTAAAGTACTTCAGGATTATTAATTGGTGTAGCTTTTTTCAAATGGTGATCCGCACCCAAGTAATAGTACATTGCTGGCACAACAAACAGAGTGAATAATGTACCAATTGATAAGCCAGTGAAGATCACAATACCCATAGACCTTCTGCCAGCAGCGCCTGCACCAGATGCGATCACCAAAGGAACGACACCCAAAACCATCGCAAAAGTAGTCATTAAAATTGGACGTAATCGAACACTACTTGCTTCGATAATTGCTTCCAACTTAGTTCTACCAGCCATCTGAAGTTCATTAGCAAACTCAACCATCAAAATTCCGTGTTTACTAATTAAGCCCATCAATGTAACTAAGCCCACTTGTGTGTACACATTAATGGTTGTAAATCCTAAATTAATAAAGATTAACGCCCCAAACAATGCCATTGGCACTGACACCAAAATAACAATCGGGTCTTTGAAACTCTCAAATTGAGCAGCTAGGACCAAAAATACAATCACAATCGCAAAGAACATAGTGACTAAGAAGCCACCAGATTCATTAACAAATTGTCTTGATGGTCCCGCATAGTCAACCGAATAACCACTTGGACCCGCTTCTTTAATTGCATCGGATAAGAACTTTAAAACTTCGCCTTGAGATACAAATGGGGTACTAACACCAATAATTGTGGCTGAATTAAGCTGCTGAAAATGGTTAATCGATTGAGGCACAATTCTTTGTTGAATAGAAGCAACCGTTCTTGCCTGAATCATCTTTCCACTTGGCGTACGAATATAGTAATCCAGAATTTGATCTGGATTAAGTCGATCAACCTGCTTAACTTGGGGAATAACTCTATAAGAACGACCTGCGACAGAGAAATAATTAACATAACCACCACCTAAAGCAGCAGATAATTCATTTCCAACATCCTGCTGCGTCATTCCAAGGGCTGCAATTTTTTCACGATCAACTACTAATACATCTTGAGGCTTATCAATTTTCAAATCAGCATCAACGAAAAAGAACATACCGCTCTTACGAGCCTTATCAAGAACAGCTTGAGTCACTTCATTTAAATTTGTGTAAGGCTCAGTTGTATTAATGACAACCTGCACAGGCAAGCCTTGCGCTCCAGGTAATGCTGGAAATTGGAAAGCAGCCACTCGAGCACCTGCAATTGAGTTCCACTTCGCCTGCATATCTTGTTGAAGCGCTAAGGCACTACGACTACGATCACCCCAATCTTTAAGAATTACGCCACCAAAAGTCGATGTTGGTGAAGTAATTTGGAACATCTGCTCATATTCCGGTTCAGAAGCTGCAACTTTATATACCTGATCAGCATACATTTGCATTTGGTTGACTGTAGCATTTGGAGGGCCAGATGCTTGCACAAGCACAACACCCTGATCTTCAGTTGGAGCCAATTCTGAACTCGCAGTCGCAAATAAATACGATACGCCAAACAAAATAACCACACCCATGACTAAAACAACTTGCCAGGTTGATAGGATGGAAGCTAAACGTGTTTGATATCCATGACGCACCTTATCGAACACTGCATCTATCTTATGCACAAAGGGACTTTCTTCTTGATCTGCTTTGAACATTCGTGAACACATCATTGGCGATAGGGTTAACGCAACAACCCCGGAAACAGTCACCGCTGCAGCCAACGAAAAAGCAAATTCAGTGAAAAGCGCTCCCGTTAAACCACCTTGAAATCCGATTGGCACATAAACCGCAATCAACACGATTGTCATAGCGATAATCGGGCCACCCAACTCTCTGGCAGCGATGATCGAAGCGTCAAATGGTGATTTACCTTCCTTCATGTGTCGATCAACGTTTTCTACAACGATAATCGCATCATCAACTACTAAACCAATGGCCAATACTAAGGCCAAGAGTGTTAATAAATTAATTGAATAACCCAACACCTGCATTAAGAAAAATGTGCCAATTAAAGATAAAGGCATTGCGATCAAAGGCACTAAAACTGCTCTAAAGCTCCCCAAGAAGAGATAGATAACAACTGTCACAATAATTAATGCTTCAACCAAAGTATGTATAACTTCTGAAATTGAAGTATTAATAAATTTAGTTGAGTCATAAACAACTTTTCCAGACAAGCCAACAGGAAGCTGCTTTGCGATTGCTGGATACTGATCTCTAACACGCTGAGCGACATCAAGTAAATTTGCTTCTGGTGCAACTTTGATACCAATAAATACAGATTGTTTTCCACTAAAGGCCACATTGGTGTTGTAGTCTTCCGATCCAAGGCTCACTGTAGCTACTTGGTCAAGCGTAACAATATCAATACCATTACTTTTAACAATAAGCTTTTTAAACTCATCTAAGCTATGCAGATCAGTGCCAGCAACTAGATCAACAGCAACCATATCACCTTTAGTTGCACCAACCGCTGACAAATAGTTATTTGCTGCTAAAGCGCGATAAACATCACTTGCCCCAACACCAAGACCTGCCATGCGAGTTTTATCAAGCCAAGCTCGCATAGCAAATTTACGTCCACCTAAGATTTCTGCATTTTGAACACCATCAATCGAATCGAGTTTAGGCTTAACAACACGCAACAAATAATCCGTCACACTATTGTTAGGTAATTTATCGCTATAAAAGCCTAAATACATGGCAGCTGTCGATTGACCAACCTGAACCGTTAATACTGGCTGTTGCGCTTGAGGTGGCAACTGATTTCTGACCGAGCTAATCTGCGTCGTAATTTGGGTTAAGGCGCTATTTGAATCGTAATTTAACTTTAATGTTGCTGTAATCGTTGATACGCCACTTACGCTCACTGAAGATAAATAGTCAATACCCTGAGCTTGAGCAATTGCAGCCTCAAGAGGCTGAGTAATAAACCCAGCTACCGTCTCAGCATCTGCGCCGTAATAGGCAGTCGTAATCGTAACGATCGCATTTTGGGTTTTAGGATATTGATTAACCGGCAAAGATCCGACAGCTTTTAATCCAAGCAACAGAATCAATAAGCTAACGACAGATGCCAATACCGGCTTACGAATAAAAATATCGGTCCACTTCATGATGCAACCTTCTTATTGCAAATCAATTGAGAATTAAACATTGTGTGCATCACTGTTCTTGAGGTTTGGGATCAGGAGAATTCGCCGGTAGTACTTTGTTATTAACAATCAAAGGCGTTCCATTTTTAAGCTTTAATTGACCAGAAGTAACAATCGTTGCCCCTTCTTCAATACCCTCAAGAATAGACACCTGATCTCCACGAGTCGAACCTGTTGTTACAAATACTTGTTGAGCCTCAAGTATTGGCTTACCTTCTTTATCAAGCTTGTCAGTTTTCTTAGCAATAAATACAGTTGATCCATATGGGTTATATGTCACGGCTGTTTGTGGCAGAGTTAATAACTTAACCGTTGAACCTAAATCAACATTGACATTAGAAAACATGCCAGGTAGCAACTTCTTATCTGGATTGCTAATCAAAGCTTCGATTTGAACGTTTCTTGTATTTAAATCAATTTTTGGACTAATCGCAGTGACTTTACCCGTAAATTTGATGCCTTTAAAAGCATCTGTAGTCAGTTGAATTGTTTGGCCAACTTCAAGCTGATCAATTGTTTTTTGAGGCAAAGTAAAGTCAACAAAAATTGGGTCAATGGTTTGCAAAGTTAATAACTTATCTCCAGGATTAACATATTGACCAGGATTAACTGTCACAATACCTAGGCGACCACTAAATGGTGCGCGAAGATTTTTCTTCTCAACAATTGCTGTTTGCTGCTGAACTTGCGCTTCTTTGGATTTCAAATCAGCAACGCTAGTATCGTAGGCATTTTTACTAATTGCTTGGATAGCCAATTGTTGACGATCTCTCTCATTAAGTACTTTAGATAATTCCGCTTGCGCTTTATTTGCTTTTAAGAGAGCAACATCACTCGCATCATTCAACTGAATCAATGTGGCACCTTCTTTAACGTCCATTCCGGACTTAACTGGTACGGTTTTCACTATCCCACCAATCTCAGTACTTAACTCAACACCCCTAAACGCACGGATATTGCCTACACTTGAAAGTTGTGGCTGCCACTCTTCTAACTGCACCACCATGGTTGAGACAGTTTGAGGCTGGTTTCCCATTGTGGACATAAAGCGCTTAATCATGAATGCTTTTAATTGATTAAAAGCAAAAATTAAACCGAGCAATAGAAACAACCAAAATAGCGTGATGACCATTCTCCTACGTAATGGCGTCATTTTCATCAAAGCCGCATGAATTCGAGTATTTCTGAATCTTTCGCGCGGCCTTAAAATTTGAGCAATACGTGAAAAGAAAGTTTTGATTATTTGAAAAACTCGCAATAAAAAGTCTTTAATTGCTAATAGGATCTTCATGATTATTGTTTTGATGAGATAAATAAGTTGTTAATTTTTTTCTTGAGGGGCAGGTTGATACGCTGGGCCTTCGCGATTCCACCACCCACCACCTAAAGCTGCAAATAAAATTGCCGTATCCGTAAAACGATCTGATTGAGCTTGAATTAAGTTTCTTTTGGCAGCTTGATATTTGTTTTGCGTTAACAAGACATTGAAATAACTTCCAGTACCTAATTGGTATTGCTGCTCAACTAACCTCAAAGCCTCATAAGCATTTCTTTCAGAATCTGATGCGGCCTTGAGCGCTCTAGCAGAAATTTCAACCGCTCGAAGAGCATTAGCCACTTCTTGAAATGCATTTAATACAGTTGCTTGATATTTATATACAGCCTGTTCGTAATTGGCGATAGAAGCATCTCTTTGCGCGATTAACTGGCCACCTTGGAATAATGGTTGAAATACGCCACCTGCAACTGACCATAATGCAGCACCAGGTCCAAACAGCGCACCAGTTGTTAATGCTTGACTACCTGTTGCACCCGTTAATGTGATTTGAGGCAGAAGATTGGCAGTAGCTACACCAACTAATGCATTCGTTGATTTAAGCATCGCTTCTGCAGCACGAATATCTGGCCTTTGCCTTACTAAATTTGAAGGGACAGATACTGGTAACTTACTAGGAAGTGTCAAACTCGCTAAACTGAAATTTGGGACGTTTGCACTTCCTGGGAACTCTCCCGTATAAACAGCCAACAAGTTTCTAGTAACGGTAATATTTTTGTCATATAGCAACAAATCAATTTGTGAGTTAGCTACCAATGAGTTTTGGCTGCTAACATCTATTTTTGATACTGTCCCAATCTCAAATTGCTTATCAATTAAAGTTGCTAAGGACGTTTGGGCATTCAAAATATCTTCAGTTGCTTTATATTGCTCTCGCAAAGCAGCCTCTCGAACTGCGGCCGTAACGATATTCGTTGTCAATGTTAGATATGCTGCTTCCACTTGAAATTGTTGGAACTCAGCTTGCGCCCTAGCACTTTCAATACCTCTACGAATTCCACCAAATGTATCTAAACGATAGCTAACGCTCGCATTCGCTCCATATACGTCGTAAGTACGATTAGGTCCACTTGGTAAACCATAATAGCTTGGTGGAATACTCTGCCTAGCAGCGCTTCCATTAAGGCCAATACTCGGGAACAAAGCTCCAACAGATCCCGTTGCAGTCGCTTGCGCAGACCTCAATGCAGCATCAGCTGCGGCAAGATTTGGGTTTTTTTGTAAAGCAAGTTCAACTAATTTATCTAAGTCAGGTGATTTATATAACTTCCACCATTGATCAGGAATATCCGCATCATGATCAAAACTTTGGGCAGTTCCTCCAGGAACATTTGGTGTTGCTACCATCTGATCCGGAATAGGCTTCTCCGTATAACGTGTAAGTTTTGGTGATTCTGGAGACTTGAAGTCAGGACCTACTGCACAGCCCGCAATCATCATTACAACTGACACTAGTAAAGAACGTTTAAACAGCATATTTACATTTGTTATTAATTGGCCAATGGGCATTCTTAACCCATAAAGGGCTATTACAACATAAGTTTTAATTAATTTCTCTTTTTACCTTAATAATTAAATACTTAGCATTGATAAACTGTTGTTATTTAAACCTTTAAAAATCTTCATGTATTTAAGGCGTATAAGGGTTATCCCTTATTTTTCAAAGATTTCCACCATTTAATCGTTAATTCCTTGACAGTTTAGGGGTTCAAGGAGAATATATTTCAAAATTAAAATATTTAATATTGAAATAGTTATGAGCATTCTCCTCATGACTATAAAAGGAGCTCAAATGAATATCGTGTGCATAGGTGGCGGTCCAGCAGGCCTGTACTTCGGGTTATTAATGAAAAAGCGACATCCTGAACACCGAGTCATCGTCATTGAACGCAATCGACCCTACGATACTTTTGGTTGGGGAGTGGTGTTTTCAGATGCCACGATGGAAAACCTTGTCAAAGCCGATCAAAAAACAGCTCAAGAAATCCTTGGTTCTTTTAATCACTGGGATGACATTGCGGTTCACTTCCGTGGTGAAACCATGATATCAAGTGGACATGGCTTTTGTGGCATCGGTAGAAAAAGATTATTAAATATTCTTCAAGCTCGTTGCGAAGAGTTAGATGTCGAACTTATCTTTGAAGAACAAGTCGATGATGAAATTGAAGTCGCCGCAAAATATAAAGCCGACCTCATTATTGCGTGCGATGGCATCAACTCTCGTATCCGTACTCGCTACCAAGACTCGTATCAACCCGATATCGATGAACGTAAATGTCGCTTTGTGTGGATGGGAACAAGAAAACTTTTTAAAGAATTTACATTTGCTTTTGAAGAGACTGAGCATGGTTGGTTCCAGGCACACGCTTACCAATACGATGGTGATACTTCAACATTTATTGTAGAAACGCCCGAATCCGTTTGGCTTAAAGCCGGTATAGACAAAATGACTCAAGAAGAAGCTGTCGCATTTTGCGAAAAGCTCTTTGCAAAATATCTTGACGGCAATCCCCTAATGACAAATGCAAAACACCTTCGGGGTTCAGCCATCTGGATTAAATTTCCAAGAGTCATTTGCAAAAACTGGGTACATTGGCACGATAATGTAGGTGGCAAACGCGTTCCGATCGTACTCATGGGAGATGCTGCACACACAGCGCATTTTTCAATTGGATCTGGAACAAAATTAGCACTTGAAGATGCAATTCATTTAGCCAATAACTTCGATGAATTCGGGCATGATCCCAAAAATATGCCTGCAGTCCTTGAAAATTATCAAGAAGATCGAGGTGTTGAAGTATTAAAAATTCAAAATGCTGCACGAAACTCAACCGAATGGTTTGAGACAGTCAATCGATATACCCATTTAGATCCGCAACAATTTGCATACTCACTACTGACTCGTAGTCAACGTATATCGCATGAAAACCTGCGCTTAAGAGATGCAAATTATGTCAAAAGCTACGAAACATGGCTGGCAAAACACCATGGCGCAGAAATTCCACGCGCTGGATTTATTCCGCCGATGTTCCTTCCAATTCAAGCTAGAAATCTCACCATCAAAAATCGCGTCATGGTTTCTCCAATGGCAACTTATTCAGCTAAGGATGGCATCCCCAACGATTTCCACTTAATGCATTTAGGAGCTAGAGCAGTTGGCGGTGCTGGGATCGTATTTACAGAAATGACATGTATTTCGCCAGAAGCCAGAATTACTCCGGGATGCCCGGGACTTTGGAATGATGAACAAGAAATTGCGTGGAAGAAAATTGTTGATTTCGTTCACCAACAAAGTGATGCCAAGATTGCACTTCAATTGGGGCATGCTGGCCGCAAAGGATCAACAAGAAGAGCATGGGATGGAATTGACCAACCACTTAATGACACTTTGCGTGATGGCGAAAACTGGCCACTCGTATCCGCATCTCCTCTTCCCTACATTGAGGGTGTAAGCCAAATACCCCAAGAACTGAGTAAAGCGGGAATGCAAGAAATCATTAAGTCTTTTGTGGATGCCGCAAAACGTGGAGATAAGGCAGGCTTTGATTGGCTTGAATTACATTGCGCTCACGGCTATTTACTTTCAAGCTTTATTTCGCCACTCACCAATCAAAGAAAAGATGAATATGGTGGCTCACTTGAAAACAGATTACGCTTTCCGTTAGAGGTATTTAAAGCAATGAGAGCTGCTTGGCCAACATCCAAACCAATGTCAGTTCGGATTTCAGCACACGATTGGGTAGAGGGAGGAATCACACCTGATGATGCAGTCGAAATTGCAAAACATTTCAAAGCAGCAGGCGTTGACTTTATTGATTGCTCTTCAGGTCAAGTAGATAAACGTGAACAACCAGTTTACGGTCGCATGTTCCAAACACCATTCTCTGACAGGGTCAGAAATGAAGTTGGTATTAGGACAATTGCGGTTGGCGCGATCTCCGAAGCAGATCATATTAATAGTATCGTTGCCGCAGGTAGAGCAGATATTTGCGCTGTCGCAAGACCACATCTAGCCAACCCATCTTGGACACTTACTGAAGCAGCACGCATTGGCTACCAAGATATTGAATGGGCGAAACAATACATCTCCGGCAAGCGTCAATTAGAAACCAACTTCGAACGCTCCGCTGCTTTTGCAAATCAAGCTGCTAGCGCACACTAAATTTATGAGGCTAAAAACAAATTCGTTAAGTAATATGCACGCTTTTATTAGTGGCGCAAGTAGAGGTATTGGAGCAAGTATTGCACTTTCTCTTGCAAATCTAGGAATAAAACTAACGCTAACTGGTCGAAATTTAAAAGATCTTCAAGCTCAAGCAGAAAGTCTTAATAAACTCACATCAGTTCAAGTCATCACTTTAGACCTTGAGGATCCAGAAACGATTCAAAAAGCTGTTGATCAAGCAATTCACCAGTTTGGGCCAATCAATATTTTGATTAACAATGCTGGTCAAGCTATTAGCCAACCTTTTTCAAAAACAGATCTAACACTCTGGAAAAAGATGTTAGATATTAATCTCACTGGTACGTATTTATGTATTTCAGCTTGCCTGCCTTCGATGTTAGAAGCAGCAAAAACCAATCAATTCGGCAGAATTATTAATATTGCAAGTACAGCAGGACTGAAGGGTTATGCCTATGTCAGTGCTTATACAGCTGCCAAGCATGGCGTTGTCGGACTCACAAAGTCATTAGCGTTAGAACTAGCACCCAAAAATATTACAGTTAATGCTATCTGCCCCGGTTACACAGAAACGGCTATCGTTCACGATGCAATTAAAAATATTGTTTCTAAAACAGGTAAAACAGAAATTGAGGCTCGAGCATCTTTAGCTGCCAGCAATCCGCAAGGTCGTCTAGTTCAACCAGAAGAAGTTGCTCAAGCAGTTGCTTGGCTATGTTCACCTAATAGCCAGTCAATTAATGGTCAATCAATTGCAATTGATGGGGGAGAAACAGCAGCATGAACAATCCTCAAAATATTGACTTAGAAATCAGCGCACATGCAGATCAGCACGCCTCTTTGCGCCTTTGGTTAAGAATGCTTTCATGCACAACACTGATCGAAGACAGAATTCGTCAGAAATTAAGGGAAGAATTTAATACCACACTCCCTCGCTTTGATCTACTTGCTCAACTTGAAAAAAATCCTCAAGGCTTAACCATGGGTGAACTTTCTAAACGAATGATGATTAGCGGTGGCAATGTAACAGCCATTGTTGATCAACTAGAAAGTGAAGGCACAGTCATTAGGCAAATTGGCGCGACAGATAGACGCTCTTATCACGTCATCATGACTCCATTGGGAAGACAAACCTTTACAAGAATGGCGCAGGTTCACGAACAATGGATTGTGGAATTATTTAGCGACCTAGGAGAACGAGAGCAAGCAAATCTTCATGACTTACTTGGCAAGTTGAAGTCTAGCATTTATCAAAATTCAAAAAACGCAATCTCAGAAACGGAATAACAATGACAACTAGATATCTACCAGGCGAAAAACATCAACTCCCCAGACACAATACCTCGCTATCTGGATATAAGGGCGAACACATTCTGTTTGAATTGAATAACGGGGTTGCGCAAATTACTTTGAATCGACCAGAAAGAAAAAATCCTTTGTCGTTTGATTCATACGCAGAATTAAGAGATTTATTTAGATCAATGGCTTACGCAACAGATGTTAAATCAGTTGTTATTAAAGGAGCGGGGGATAACTTCTGTTCTGGCGGTGACGTCCACGAAATTATTGGCCCATTAACAAAACTAGACATGCCAGGACTACTCGCTTTTACACGCATGACTGGCGATACAGTCAAAGCAATGCGTGCTTGCCCACAGCCAATTATTGCTGCAATTGATGGTATTTGTGCAGGCGCTGGAGCAATCTTAGCCTTAGCCTCTGACTTTAGATATGGGACAGAACGAAGCAAAGTATTTTTCCTTTTCAATAAAGTAGGTTTAGCTGGCTGCGATATGGGTGCATGTGCGCTCTTACCAAGAATGATCGGGCAAGGACGTGCATCCGAATTACTTTATACAGGTAGAGGCTTACCTGGATTAGAAGCTGAAAGATGGGGGTTTTATAACCGAGTAATCGATCCTGCAGAACTTGATAAAGAAGCACTTGCGATGGCAATCGAAATTGCAAATGGACCAACCTTCGCCAACGGCATTACTAAAAAGATGCTTCAACAAGAGTGGAATATGGGTGTGGATGAAGCAATTGAAGCCGAAGCTCAGGCACAAGCGATTTGCATGGCAACTAACGATTTCCATCGTGCCTACCATGCATTTGTATCCAAACAGAAGCCTGTATTCCAAGGGGATTAATTATGAGCCAAACACTTAATTGGCCTAAAGAATATAACTGGCCATTCTTTGATGACTCACATAGAGAGTTAAAAGCAAAATTAACAACATGGGCTGAAAAAAACTTAAGTCATAAACATGATGAAAGCAAATCTGTCGATGATGAGTGCCGCGATCTCGTTAAAAAAATGGGAAATGCTGGATGGTTTGGCTACGCTATAGGAGGAAAATCCTACAGCGGAATAAATGATGTCATCGATACTCGATCAATTTGCATTTTGCGCGAAGAGCTTGCACGAAATAACGGTCTAGCTGATTTCGCGTTTGCTATGCAAGGATTAGGATCGGGTGCAATTAGCTTATTTGGGTCCCTAGAACAAAAAAGTATTTATTTACCTAAGGTAGTCAACGGTAGTGCGATTGCTGCTTTTGCTTTAAGTGAACCCGATGCTGGCTCAGATGTTGCAGCAATGAGCTGCGAAGCAAAACTTATTGACAATGAATATATCCTTAACGGCTACAAAACTTGGATATCAAATGGCGGCATCGCTGACTTTTATGTGGTATTTGCAAGAACTGGTGAAGCTCCTGGCGCAAGAGGTATCAGTGCATTTATCGTTGATGCGAATTCACCCGGCCTGGAAATTGCTGAGCGAATTGATGTCGTTGCACCTCACCCCTTAGCAACTTTAAAGTTTAATAACGTCAAAGTTAATGTTAGCAAACGAATTGGAGAGCCTGCTGAAGGATTTAAAGTTGCTATGGCTACGCTTGATGTCTTTAGAACTTCTGTTGCCGCTGCTGCTCTTGGATTTGCCAAAAGAGCTTTAGAAGAGTCAATCAATTGGGCTCACAATCGCAAAATGTTTGGTCAATCACTAGGTGATTTTCAGTTAACACAAAGTAAATTAGCTCAAATGGCTACCATGTTAGATGCTTCTATGCTTTTAACTTACCGAGCAGCTTGGCTAAGAGATCAAGGTAATCGAATTACTCGAGAAGCTGCGATGGCAAAAATGTCCGCCACCGAAAATGCTCAACAAATTATCGACATGGCGGTTCAGCTACACGGCGGCATGGGAGTTAAGAAAGGTCATATTGTTGAATCTCTATATAGAGAAATTAGAGCATTACGTATTTACGAGGGAGCGACTGAAGTACAACAATTAATTATTGGTCGTGATTTACTAAAAGCATAAACAATCAAAAAATAGCAACATTCCGATTGGAGACATCAGAATGAGTCATGGATTATTAGAAAGTAGTCATATTGATAACTTTACGCGGGATAACTTACCGCCTGAAGAACTACAACCCGTTTTTATTTTTGATAAACCAGAAGTTCAATACCCTGAATTAATTAATGCCGGGGTTGAACTTGTTGATAAAAATATTCAATTAGGAAATGGGGATAAATTTGCTATTCATGGCAGAGGCATTACTGGAGAAAAATCCTCTTGGACATATAAAGAGCTATTAACCAAGGTTGATCAAATCGCCCACGTGATGACCAAGGAAATGGGCTTAGTTCCGGGCAATCGAATTCTGCTAAGAGGTGCCAATAGTCCAATGATGGCTGCAAGTCTGTTAGCAGCATTGAAAGCTGGTTTAGTAGCAGTCCCAACCATGCCACTCTTAAGAGCCCCCGAGCTTGCACAAGTCATTAACAAAGCTAAAATTAGCGCTGCTATTTGTGATGAACTATTAGCTGAAGAACTCAATGTCTGCCTAAAATCTGAGAGTGAGCACTTCACCCCACTTCTAAAAAATGTTATTCACTTTAGAAGTAAAGACGCTAATGGGCTTGAGACACGAATAAGGATTTATAAAGAGCCATTTAGGCCACATCCCACGACAAGAGATGATGTTTGTTTAATTGCATTTACCAGCGGTACAACTGGTAAACCCAAGGGAACTATGCATTTTCACCGCGATATATTAGCGATGTGTGACCTATTTCCTAAATACATACTCAAGATGACATCAAACGATGTTGTATGTGGTACACCTCCAATTGCATTTACTTTTGGATTAGGTGGATTACTTGCATTCCCACTGAGATTTGGAGCATCAACCGTCCTCGTTGAAAAATTAACTCCTGATGCTTTACTACAAACTATCGCAGAATTTAAAGCAACCCAGTGTTATACAGCACCTACGTTTTACCGACAAATGGCTCCACTTTCAAGTCAATATGACTTAAGTTCGCTCGTTCATCCAGTAGCTGCAGGTGAGGCGCTACCAGATGCAACTCGCCAACTTTGGAAGTCCGCAACTGGGCTCGAAATTACCGACGGCATTGGCGGTACAGAAATGATCCATATCTATATCTCAAGTGCAGGTAAGGATGTTAAACGTGGCGCAATCGGCAAAGTTATTCCAGGATATATCGCTCAAATTGTTGATGAAGACTTAAATCCCGTACCACCTGGTACCGTTGGCAAACTTGCAGTAAGGGGGCCAACTGGATGTCGCTATCTGGATGATCCTCGCCAAAAAGATTATGTAAAAAATGGCTGGAATTTTCCAGGTGACACTTTCATCATGGATAAAGATGGATATTTTTCTTATCAAGCTCGCAATGATGACATGATCATTTCCGCCGGTTATAACATTGCTGGACCAGAAGTAGAAGATGTATTACTCAAACACCCAGCTGTTTCAGAATGTGGAGTTATCGGGGCTCCAGATGAAGAACGCGGTCAAATAGTGCATGCGTTTGTCGTGCTTAAGCCAGAATTTAAAGGTAATGATGATTTAGTCAAAGAGTTACAAAATTTTGTCAAAGAATCAATCGCACCTTTTAAATATCCAAGACAAATAACATTTTTAGAAAATTTGCCAAGAACTGAAACCGGAAAGCTTCAAAGATTTAAGCTGCGCCAATCTGTTAACAAATAATTACTTTCAATATTTAAGGAACACATATGTTTAAAGTACTACAACCTGAAGGATGGGCTCCAGCCAAAGGATATTCAAATGGAATCGCCGCAAAAGGCACCCAAATATATGTAGCTGGAATGATAGGCTGGAACGGGCAATCTGTTTTTGAAACAGATGATTTTATTGGCCAATGCAAGCAGGCATTACAAAATATCGTTGACACTCTAAATTGCGCTAATGCCAAACCGGAACATATGGTTCGCATGACCTGGTACGTTAAAGACAAAAATGAGTATTTAGCTCGTGGACGCGAACTCGGCAAAGTCTACCAAGAGATTTTGGGAAAGAACTACCCTGTCATGACCCTTGTTCAAGTTGCAGACTTACTCGAAGAAAGAGCAAAAGTAGAAATCGAAGTTACTGCAGTTATTCCTGAATAGATAGAAAATTTATCTTCTTTAAGCATACTCAAACTAGCTTTGAGTATGACGCTTGGGTTGTATGTTTTCTAAGGTATTTATCAAAGACCATTGCAACCCTGCGAACTAATAGTCTTCCTTTAATTGGGATGATTAATTTATGCCCCTGCCACTCAATTAGTCCAGCAGACTCGAGTTCTTTGAGATCCTCTAATTCTTCAGAAAAGTAATTTAAGAAATTAATTTGATGCTCAGAGGAAAACTTATTCGTATCCAACTCAAATTGACACATTAATTCACCGATAAGTGATCTTCGCAATACATCATCGTCAACCAATGAAATCCCCCTCATTGTAGGCAAATGTCCAGCGTCAATTAAATCGTAATATTCTTCGGCAGTTTTTACATTTTGCACATACGTATTAGCCACCTTACCAATTGAGCTAATACCAAAAGCCAATAAATCACACTCAGCTTGTGTTGAATATCCTTGGAAATTTCGATGCAAACGCCCTTCCCGCTGTGCCACACTCAATTCATTATCAGGCTTTGCGAAATGATCCATTCCAATATATTTATAACCTGCATCTATTAATTGGGTAATCGTGTTTGCCAAGATCGTTAATTTATCTGATGCGCTAGGCAAATCAGCAGGCAATATTCGTCGCTGTGGTTTAAATATTTGCGGCAAATGGGCATAACTATAGATCGATAATCGATCTGGATTCATTTCTATAACTGATTTAACAGTTTCCTTAAATGTTTGTGGCGTTTGTTTTGGTAAACCATAAATCAAATCAATGCTTGAAGATGTGAATCCATACTTCAACGCCCACTCCATCACAGAATTTGTTTCTTCATAGGTTTGTACTCGATGAACTGCTTTTTGAACATCTAAATTAAAGTCCTGCACTCCTAAGCTTATTCGATTGAAACCTAATTTAGCTAATAATGCGATGTCATCTTCTTTTACTTGGCGTGGATCAATTTCAATAGAGAATTCACCACCTTCTAATAATTCAAAATGAGAAGTAATAGCTTCCATTAACTCAATCATCTCTTCATGAGATAAAAATGTTGGTGTACCACCACCCCAATGTAATTGGGTAATTGGTATTTTTTTATTAGCACTTCCAAGATGATCAACAACCATCTTGATCTCTTTTTCTAAATACTTGATGTAACGTGCACTTCGACCATGATCTTTAGTGATGATCTTATTGCAACCACAGTAGTAACAAATATTTTGACAGAATGGAATATGGAAATATAAGGATAATGGCTTATCCGATTTGGCAACTCTTTTTAAAGCATCGATATAGTCAACTTCACCAAACCCATTATGAAAGCGATCGGCACTTGGATAAGATGTGTATCTTGGACCATTAATGTCATATCGATTAATAAGCTCGGGCTGAAATAATTCGTTGTTCATAGGCTGAATATTAACAGCAGACAAGCCCGCCAATCTAATTAATTAGATTCAAGTTGACTAGCGTCAAAAATATCAATGAACCTATGATTATTTAGACTAAAACAGCTCAATCGGATTTTGGCAATCTTTACTAAATTCAGTTAGGATAATTCCATTACATGTAAATCAGAGGAAAAAATGCTACACGAACTTCGTATTTACGATTGTGCTCCGGGGAAATTACCACTTCTACATAATCGTTTCGAAACTATCACATTAAAACTCTGGGGAAAGCATGGTATTCGTCCAATTGGATTCTGGACTACAACTATTGGCCCAGACAACAATCGACTTTACTATTTATTGGAGTGGGATAACCTAGCTGAGCGAGAGCAGAAATGGGATAAATTTGCCGCAGATCCTGAATGGCTAAAAGCTAAAGCTCAAACTGAAGTAGATGGCGTACTAGCCCTCAAAATTGAAAATATCATTCTCTCGCCAACTAAATATTCAAAAATTAAGTAATAAAAAAGCCGCTTTGAATTTAATTCGAAGCGGCTTCATTAATGATTACTAATGGAATTACCCTGCGTCCACCTGCTTAGCTGGAGCTGCCTGAATAAATGCATCCAATTTCATGCAATTCGCTTCAATAGCTGCAATTAAAGGCCACTTTGTCAAATCAACATTAAATCTTTTGGCACTTTCAATTTGAGGAATTAAATAGACATCTGCAATAGTGGGTGTATCGCCAAAGCAATACTTACCGCTTTTCTTGCTTTGAGCCAATAATGCTTCAATTGCATTAAATCCATCGCTAATCCACTGACCACACCATTGATCAACAGCTTTTTGATCCGCACCAAAATCTTTTTTAAGTTTTTCTAAAATTCGGCGATTATTAACTGGGTGAATATCGCATCCTACAATCGCAGCTAGTGCACGAACATGGGCGCGATCATTAATATCTTTAGGTAACAATGGTGGATTTGGATATTTCTCTTCCAACCACTCAATAATTGCTGGCGATTGAATTTGCACATCTTGACCATCAACCAAAGCAGGCACTAATCCTTGTGGGTTTAAGGATTTGAATTCAGTACCTAAGTGCTCCTCAACTCGCAAATCTACCGGGATGTAATCAACGCTAATACCTTTGAGATTTAAAGCGATTCGTAAACGATGAGAAGTACCGCTACGGAAAAAATTATAGAGTTTCATCATTAACTTACTCTGCTGGTCCAATATTCAAAACAATATTACCGATGTTTTCAATCTTACCTTCAATACGATCACCGGCAACAACAGCTCCAACACCTTCAGGCGTGCCAGTAAAAATCAAATCACCCGGCTGCAAGTGGTAGAACTTAGATAAGTCAGAAATAATTTCACGAATATTCCAAATCAACATATTGATATCTGATTTTTGACGAACCTCGTTATTGACTGACATTTCTAACGCCCCACTTTCAATCACAGTTTTAGGCATTGGAACAATCTCAGAAACAACCGAAGATCCTTCAACATCTTTACCCAAATCCCATGGACGACCTTTATCACGAGCAACCAATTGTAAATCGCGACGAGTCATATCTAATCCGCATGCATAGCCATAAATAACTTCATGAGCATTTGCTTCAGAAACTCTGAAACCTGGCTGTCCAATGGCTACGACCAATTCCATTTCATGATGGAAATTTTTTGTTTCTGGAGGATAAGGAACAGTAGCTCCTGATTCAACAATCGTTGAAGGCGCCTTTGTGAAATAGAAAGGACTTTCTACCGATTTATCTACTGGCTTACCCATTTCAACAGCGTGAGCATGGTAATTGCGGCCAACAAAAAATACGCGATTTACTGGTAAGCGTTCTGTTTTGCCACGAACTGGCAATGAATATACAGGTGGGGGAGTCCAAAGATAAGTTGCTTGTGTCATTTTTTTAGTTTCTTTAATAATTAAGAAGATGTTCTATTTTCGAAAACACCAAGTTTACGATGTAAAGGTGTTTCATCAGCAATAAAAATAAAGGCTGGCTCAGTTGCTGAGCTATTTTGCATCGAAATATTGGTATAGCCTGGCGCACAGCAAGTATCAGCCTCACCCAAATCAAACGACTGATCTTCGATGACCACCTTAGCTGCACCTTCAATCACATGGAATACCATCGCTGGGGATCTAACAGGAAGATTTAGTTTTTGACCAGGACGAAGCATTAATGCATAGTAGCCAAGAATATTTTGTGCATCAGTGCCTGTTTCTGGATTGATATAAGTTACTTGAACCATCTCCAATTGAGGCTGATCTTTAGCTAACTTAACTAAGGACTGCTTTACTTCTGCCCAAGGGTAACGAAGCATTGGATAGGCTTTATTTGATCTCTCAAATACCTGAGTTGGAACCACACCTCCTCTTGAGTACGCTGCATCACCACTACCCGGATTGACATCCTGTTTTTTACCATCAATGTGGTATGAAGCTTCTAAGAAATAAACGAGTGGTAAATCAAGCACATCCAGCCATACAACCGGATCTTTTCCATCATGACCATGCTCATGCCACAATCCTGTTGGTGTCAAAATCAAGTCACCACGACTCATTACACATTTTTCACCATCAACTGTCGTGTAGGCCCCCTCACCTTCAACAATCATACGAACAGCATTTGGAGTATGACGATGTGCAGGCGCCCATTCGCCTGGCAACAATAACTGCATACCTAAATACATTGCAGCACTTGCTTGCATTTTTTCTAATCCATGACCAGGATTTGCCAATACGAGAACACGGCGCTCGGCCTTTTCGATTGGCGTCAAATCACCAGCTTGCATTAACAAAGGCCTAATTGATGAATATTTCCAACTCGTTGCCTTTGTATTTGGCTGTGGTTTATGTGGCGGCAATACCGCTCTTAAACTCGGCCACAATGGCACCAAATTAAGTTTAGTTAATTCTGAACGATATTCCTCTGGGAGGTCTTCTAATCTTCCAAGTTCTTGCATTTCTTCTCCTAATCAACTCAAGCGCTGAATTAGTCTTGAGCTAAACAATTGTTAACATTCCAGCCATACAACCATTCCATGGCATCGTAGAAACGCTCAGGCGTTCTACCCTTCCAAAGGTCATTACGAATTAGACGTTCAACACCTTTAGCATGATAAATGCGTCCCATTTCTCTCGCTGAAAGTACGATTCGGGCTGTACGCGCAACGCGTGAGCGTTGATATAAATCGAAAGCTTTTACAAAGTCATTTTTATTAACTCGCAATGCTTCACCAAGTGTTACCGCATCTTCAAGTGCCATACATGCACCTTGCGCTAAATATTGTGTCGTTGGATGAGCTGCGTCCCCCAACAAGGTTGCACGACCAAATGACCATTGACCAATTGGTTCACGATCAGCCGTTGCCCAACGTCGCCAAGACTTTGGCAAATCAATTAATTGACGTGCTTTTGGACAAATTCCTTGGAAATAACTTTGAACCTCTTCCCTACTCCCATCGGTAACACCCCATTGTTCTTTATTGCGGCTATGGAAAGTTACGACAACGTTATATTGCTCACCTCCGCGGAGTGGGTAATGTACTAAGTGACAATTTGGCCCAACCCAAATACTTGCTGCGTTCCATTGCAAGTTCTCTGGAAAATCTTTTTTATCAATAACTGCACGATAAACAACATGACCTGTTACACGCGGTGGGTCATTGACATAGAGTTCACGAACAACGGATTTGACACCATCTGCACCAATTAATGCAGAGCCTTTATGAGCTTTGCCATTTTGATCGTATACAGTAACGCTCGTTTCATCTTGTTCAATTTTTTCAACACGAGTAGAAGTTAAAAATTCTACCTTTCCAGTTTCTTGCGCACCCTCTAATAAAGACAAATGAACATCAACACGATGAATCACTGCATATGGATTACCAAATCTTTTACGGAAAGCCTCACCTGTAGGAATTCTGCCGACTAAATATTCATCAAGCGCATCATGCATGACCATTTCATCAGTAAAAACAGCACGACTCCTTGCTTTGTCACCAACACCTAAGGCATCAAATGCGTGGAATGCGTTTGGACCAAGCTGAATACCCGCTCCAATTTCACCAATTTCAGGAGCTTGTTCTAATACCTTCACATGAAAACCTTGTCTTACCAAAGCTAAAGCCGCTGCCAAACCACCAATACCACCGCCAGCAACAATGACTGGAAGATTGTTTTCAGAACTCATGAATTACCCCTTGAAAGATAAATAATAGTAAGTATACTTATTAAAAGTATAGTGATATAAACTAAATTCGTCTATATAAGTATTAACCCTTAGCGTGAAATTAGGCTCAAATGACTGCAAAAATCACCGATGATGTCCATTTAAAGGACTATCCAGGCCATTACATTAGGCGTTTACAGCAAATTGCTGTGGCGATTTTCTTACAAGAGACGGAAGAATTTAACCTAACAGCCGTTCAATTTGCGGCCCTGGAAACCGTTAGTCACAAGCCTCAAATTGATCAAAAAACACTTGCAAGAACTATTGGTCAGGATACTTCGACAATTGGGGGAGTTGTAGATAGGCTAGAGAGTCGTGGATTAATGAAGCGCAATCCATCTGAAAGCGACCGCAGAGTTCATTTACTTACCATTACCAAAGAGGGGGAAAAAATTTTAGAGAGAGTCTACCCTCTTGTTCTGCATGCCCAAGAAAGAATCTTGGCGCCTTTAAATAAAAAAGATCGTGCAGAATTTATGCGTATGATTAAAACCCTAGTCATTGACAATAACGACCTTAGTCGTGCACCAAGAAAGCCACTATAACTATTAGGTCAGTTGATCCTGCATTTGCTCACGAATTGTTTGATTCTCTGCAGCCAAATTTTTAGTTAGCTTTTTGTAATACTGCACATGACGCTCAAGTTCATCTAGTCTTGCTGAGTTTTGATTCTCAAGAGGAACACCTCGATGATTAATCTTAATTAGATAGCCCAACAACAAACCTATTACAAAGAAAATTATTGACTCTTCCATTGCTTTACCCTCTTTAGGATTTCAGAAACATTGTGCTAATCCTAATTTTGAAGAAGGCTACCTAAACTAAGCTTCAATCATTCACCGTTTTGAAGCATTAAGCGCATATTTGGTGAATAACAAAGTGTTATTAACTAATTACGACTGAGGGCGATACATCTTAAATAGTTGCTCCGGCCCAATCTCAAAGTAATCTCCAGGCCCACCACCTCTGAGTATGTGCCCAGCCGAAGCAGTGTCATAGATACCATCCTTGAGAAGAGATTTATCAATATGAATAGCAACCACCTCTCCCAAAGTAAACCAATTTGAGATTTTTTGACCATCTAAACCTACTAACTGCTCAACTTTAGTAGCTTTACATTCAAAAGTAACAAGGCTTTCTGCAACTCGAGGAACACTCACAATTGAGGAAGGTTTTGGGGTTAATCCCGTTAATTCAAATTCACTTACCTCTGGACCAACCGGTGCACAACTTTGATTCATCTTCTCTGCCAAAGGTCTTGTCACCAAATTCCAAACAAATTCTCCAGTCTCTTCTATATTTCTGACCGTATCTTTATAGCCAGTACTTGCAAAACCAATAATTGGCGGTACGTAATTAAACGCATTAAAAAAACTATAAGGTGCTAAATTTAATATGCCGTCTTTACTCTTCGTGGATATCCAACCAATTGGTCGAGGGCCAACAATGGCATTGAACGGATCATGGGGCAAGCCATGTCCTAAACGGGGCTCATATGAATAGATGTTGTCTGACATTTTTTAATTTTTATGTAAATAACAAGTCTTTTGATCATAGCGTATTCATTAAAAATGCGCTCTGCACGCCTTCAAATAATGCCCTTAGGAAACTTAATGCTATTAAGGTTTAGAATGTAGGAATGCAGAGCAGTCCTAACGAACAACTTGTCAGCTGTAAGCTCCCCACCCAATGGGGAGAATTTCGCCTATGCGCACTTCAAGATCCTGAAACTAAGATCGAACATATCGCCCTAACAATAGGGGATGTTGCAAATGGCCAGCCGGTTCTTACTCGTATTCATTCTGAATGTTTAACTGGCGATGGTTTTTACAGCCTTCGCTGCGACTGCGGACCTCAACTTCAAGCTGCCATGAAAGCCATTGCAAAAGAAGGTCGGGGGGTATTGGTTTATCTTCGCCAAGAAGGTCGCGGTATTGGCCTCATGAATAAGATTCGCGCATATGCACTTCAAGATGAAGGGGCTGATACAGTTGAAGCCAACAAATTATTAGGGCTCCCAAGTGATATGCGACGCTATGATGGCGTAAAAATGTTATTTGATGCCTTAGGAATTACAAAAGTTAGACTCATGTCCAACAATCCTAAAAAAATTGAATCTTTAGGTAACTTAGGTATTGAGGTGGTGGAACGTATTCCACATCACGTTGGACTAAATGCAATCAATAAAAATTATCTCGACACTAAAGTTGAGAAGATGGGCCACTTCCCAGACCTATTAGAAAATCTTAAAAAATAAGATTTTCTAATTAAAGTTTGCAGTTAACTCTTAATCAATTGAAGTAAAGACTGCACGACTGGGCTATTTCTCTTAGTCAACTCTAAAACAGCAGATAAATGATTTTTATTCAATAAGATCATCATTTTTTCTAATTGCTTAGGCCATGCATCTGCAATTAATTGAGTTTGCCGAATAAACTCAGCGCTCTCCTCTCCACCAACAGCTGCAATTAAACGCGTATTTAAGTTTGGCTTCAAGTAAGCAGTTGATAACTTTCTAACCGCTTCTTTAGTAAGATGCAAATCTTGTTGCAAAAATGGCGCTTCCATCATCATCTGCATGTCATGTATCCCACTCAGACTTAAGCCACCCTTAATTAAATTAATAGGCAAACGCTTGTCATAAATTGGCCAAAGAGCACACATTAACTGCGTAACTAAATGACCACCCGCTGAATGCCCTGAGATATAAATTTTATTTTTATCAATCCCTAATTGATCTGCATTTAAATAAAGATGTTTTAGAAAGGCAAGCATCTGGATCACTATTTCCTCAATCGTGACCTTAGGGCATAAAGAGTAGTTAGGAACTGCTACCGCAATACCTTCATTAACAAAAACTGGCGCTACAAAACTATGATCTGACTTGTCTAAAGAACGCCAATATCCGCCATGGATAAATACAAGCAATGGCGATTTTTGATTTTTACTTTTCTTATTATTTTTCTTGTTACTTTTGCTATTGTTAGCAGGAAAAAAATCAAATGTTTGATCTAGATCTTTAGTTACGCTATCAACATATGGAATACTCAATTGCACTCTTAAATCTTGACGCGCCTTGAAAGATAAAGTCTTCATTTCCTCAATATATTTTGGGAAATTAGGGATTAACTCTCGATTGTTATATTGGCTGTTATAAAAATCAGCTTTTGACAATGGTTTCATATTAAAAATATTTAATTAGCATTTATTTCACTAAATCTATCAATTTGAATGACTCTTTCGCCAATCGAAAAGCCATTTCAATCCTTCAGTGGTTCCAGCCTTTGGGTTATATTCACACCCGACGTGACCTTCATATCCAAGCTCATCAAGAACACTCAATAAATGTTGGTAGTTAACCTCTCCGGTGTCAGGCTCATGACGCTTAGGAACACCTGCAATTTGGATATGCCCAACATTTTTAAAATATTTTCTTAAGCGCATTTCAAGATCGCCTTCAACAATTTGAGCATGGTAGAGATCCATCAGTACTTTTAAATTAGGCTCGCCAACTTCTTGAACAATATCATGCGCATCTTGCTGATAATTTAAAAAATATCCTGGCATATCCCGATTATTAATAGGCTCAATTAGCAAAGTAATCCCTAAAGCTGACACCGCTTTTGCTGCAAGCTTGAGATTTGCAATATATGTTTTTCTCATGAGCTGTCTATCATGGTCGGTAATACATTCTTTACCATTCTGATCTACTGGCACTTTGCCAGCCATCACATGTAGACGTTTACAATTTGTCGCTGTAGCGTATCGAATTGCTTTTTCAATGCTTTCTTTAAATTCTGCCTCTCGACCATGTAAGGCTGCCAACCCTCTCTCGCCTGCAGCAAAATCACCAGGATAAAAATTAAATAAAGATTGCTTTAGTCCTGCCGCCTCTAATTTTTGAACAATCACTTCGGGTTCATAGTCATAAGGAAAAAGATATTCAACAAATTTAAATCCATCTTTAGCGGCAGCCTCAAAACGATCTAAGAAATCATATTCCTTATACATCATTGTCAAATTAGCTGTAATGATTGGCATCTTTTGTCGACCTTAATCTTAAATAAATTACAAATATCCTAAACCGCCAAGCAATCCACCTACAAATAACAAAATCAAGATATGGATTTTGGTTTTCCAAATTAGTACAACTGTAATCAATGTACATAACCACACTGGCCAATCTTTTGCTGGGTCATTATTCGCCGCACTAATAATCCAGCTTGTCGCCAAAATAGCACTCACAACAATTGGCGCTAATCCCTGTTTAAATGCAATCACATACAAACTGTCTTTATTTGATTGGACCCATCTAGCTGCAAAATAGGTCAGGAAAGAACTTGGTAACATCACACCAATCATTGCCAAACTTAAGCCCAACAAGCCCATCCAATATTGCATATGCCCAGGTGGAACTGTATTAATACCGATATTCCACCCCAACATAGCGACAACTAAAATGTTTGGTCCGGGAGCAGATTGCGCAATCGCAATCGAATCTGAGAATTGCATCTCACTCAACCAAGTTTTCTCGCCCACTAAGTAGCGATGCATTTCTGGGATAACAGTAACTGCCCCACCTACAGCTAAAAGTGAGACGCCCATAAAATGCATAAACAAAGTTAACCAATCATTAAGTTGCAAATTGGTCGTCATTTATGAACCCCGACTTTCTTGCGCAACTTTTCTGATTTGACGAAAAGTCATCACAATTGAAAAAATCCCTAATGTAAGTAATACATAGACAAGTGGGACTCTGACAATACCAACCAATAAGAAACATAGAACAGCAATTGCATATGCCCCCCACTTACCTAGTGGATGTTCTTTAAGCGCACTTGCCAACTTTAAACATGCACCAGCAATTAAACCTGCGGCGACTGCACCCATACCCCGAAGTACGCCAGACGCTACTGCGTACTGACCAAAATTAAGATAAGCGATTGCAATCACAATCAAAGCCATTATTGGCAAAACCAGCATACCAGCGGTTGCCACAAATGCCCCTAATAAGCCAAACTGCTTAGTTCCATAAATAATGGACAAATTAACGACATTTGGCCCTGGCAGAACCTGTGCTACCGCCCATTCTTCTAAAAATTCCTCATTGGTAAACCAACGACGTTTTTCGACCAACTCCCTTTGAGCAACTGGCAAAACACCGCCAAAGCCCTGTAAGGCTAGCCAAGAAAAAGCCCAAAACAGCTCAGATTTAGATTTAGGACGCAAAGTTGTCATATAGGCTGATTTTAAGTCCATCAGTCAGGATTCAGAGTTTCACCTCAAAAATCAGAATTTTTCGGCAATAAATTGGGCTTAAATACGAAGTCTTGCGATAATTAAGGGTATTAATTTTGCATTTATTCCACTTTTAAGCAGAAACAGCCTTATTCAATGCTGCAAGTTAAAAACCTAAGTTGCAAACGAGGATCTAAAACCCTCTGGGAAGGCCTTTCCTTTAATTTAAAGGCAGGTCAATATCTCAGAGTTAATGGAGCCAATGGTGCAGGCAAATCAACATTATTAAGAGTTGTTTGTGGACTAACTCGCCCTGAATCTGGCCTCATTGAATGGAATCAAAAAAACATCTCTGAACAACTTGAGCTATTCCATTCGCAAATAATTTATCTTGGCCATTTGGCACCCCTTAAAGGTGATATGAATGCCATTGAAAATTTGATTTTCTTGGCACAACTCAGTGGTCAAAGAAAATCAGTTCAACAAGCACGAGAAGCATTGTCATATTGGGGCCTTGAAAAATTAACACAACTACCAGTTAGATCTATGTCCCAGGGGCAACGTCAACGGGTTGCCCTATCAAGGCTTTTACTTGTGAATAACTGCCCACTTTGGATTTTGGATGAAGCTTGGAACAGCCTTGATAAATCTGGCATTCAAAAACTCAATGAACTGATTGCCAAACATCTCTCCCAAGGTGGTATGGCCATGCTAACCAGCCATCAAGATATTGGACTGACAAACGTTTCAGAAGCTTTAGTGGAAGTGAGCTTATAGATCATGAACAATAGCTCAATTACTAATACTATTACTTCCACAATGATTTCTGTTTTCAACAGAGATATTCATTTAGCGCTTCGTAGAAAAACTGATACCTTAGCGGCCATTTTCTTTTTCGCTTTAGTCACCAGCTTATTCCCCTTAGCTGTAGGCCCAGAACCAACTCTGCTACTTAGAATTTCTGCAGGGGTAATTTGGGTGAGTGCATTACTCGCTTCAATGCTTTCTTTATCTAGAGTCTTTACGGATGATTTACAAGACGGCACTCTTGAGCAACTATTACTTAGTAACTGCCCTTTATCCTTGATCGCTTTTGCGAAAATTGCCTCTCACTGGGTCTGCTCTGGCTTAATTTTGATTTTAATTTCCCCTATCCTAGCTGCTCAATTTAATATGTCTTTTGAAGCTAGTTTGGTTTTAATCGTCACATTAGCATTAGGCACACCTATCCTCAGCCTACTTGGCTCAATTGGTAGCGCCCTTACTTTAGGACTAAAGAGTGCCGGCGCTTTAATTGCCTTAATCATTCTTCCACTGGTTATTCCGGTTCTTATCCTAGGAACAGCTGCTGTTGATGCCATAGGCTCAGGAACCTCATACTCTGTATACTTTTACCTCATGGGTGCTTATTTAGCTTTATGCGTTTTTTTTGCACCAATAGCCTGCGCAGCAGCCTTAAGAATTGCGTTGGATTAATTACGATTTTCTATGCAGACAACAAATCAGCCAACTTCTAACAAAGGCCTTAATTGGTTTAAATTCGCAGCACCAATGCGCTTTTACTTTTTAGCAAAAAAAGTGATTCCGTGGTGCTGGGCTTTAAGTTTCATTTTTGCAATCGCTGGTATATATGTTGGATTTTTCATGGCGCCAACAGATGCAGTTCAGGGCGAAGCCTACAGGATTATTTATATCCATGTTCCTGCCGCTTGGTTATCCATGGTTCTTTATGTGGCAATGGCTTTTTGGGCTGCCATTGGCATGATATTTAATGCGAAATTAGCTCATCGCCTATCTGTATCTATTGCACCAACTGGCGCACTCATGACATTCATTGCCCTTTGGACTGGCGCCCTTTGGGGCAAGCCCACTTGGGGCACATGGTGGGTATGGGATGCCCGCTTAACAACCGAATTAATTTTGTTATTTTTATATATCGGCTATTTAAGCTTACATAACGCAATTGATGATGAATATCGCGCCGATCGTGCAGCTGGCTTACTAGCAATTATTGGAGTAATTAATGTTCCAATTATTTATTTCTCCGTTAAGTGGTGGAATACGCTCCACCAAGGCGCATCGATCACAATCAATAAAGCTCCTTCAATTGCAACACCTATGCTTTTAGGTTTACTTTTAATGACTATCGCATTTTGGGCATATTGCTTTGCAATTATTTTTGCTCGCGTCAAACTAAGAATTCTTGATCGTGACCGACATGCAGCTTGGGCTATTGAAGAAATTAAAAAATTAAAAGGACAATCATGATCTGGTCTTCTTTTTCAGACTTCTTAGCAATGGGCGGTTATGGACTTTATGTTTGGGGATCAGTCATAGTGACTGTCATCTTGATGGGTTCTGAAATCATTCAAATCAAGCAAGCAACAAAACAATTTATTGCTTATTCAGATTCAAACGAATAACAAATATCACTGGCAAAATTTATATAAATGAAACCACGCTCTAAACGCACACTATTTATTCTCGGAGGCCTAGCAAGCTTAGGTATTGCTGCTTACTTAATTTTGCAAGCCTTCCAAGAAAATCTTGTGTTCTTCTACACACCGACACAAATTGCAAAACACGAAGCGCCGCGCAACCGAAACTTCAGAATTGGAGGCATGGTTGAAGAAGGAAGCGTTAAAAGAGAACCAGGTGGATTGAATGTTGAATTTATCGTTACAGATACAGCAAACAAGACAACCGTCAAATACCAAGGAATACTTCCTGATTTATTCAAGGAAGGTAAAGGCGTAGTCGCTCAAGGGAAACTTAAAGACGATGGTATTTTCCAAGCAGATCAAGTTCTTGCCAAACATGATGAAAACTATATGCCTCCTGAAGCTGGTGAGGCAATTAAACGCGCACAAGGCAATACAGATAAAGTTTCAAAATCTGTAGTTAAAGAAGGTAGCAAATGATTCCTGAACTTGGTCAAGTAGCACTCGTATTGGCGCTATTTGCATCTATTCTTCAATGTGTGCCTCCCCTCATTGGTGCTCATAAAAATAATCTGCAATTAATGACTCTGGCAAGGCCAGCTGCTGGCATTCAGTTGCTTGGCACATTAATTGCTTTTATCTGCTTAATTACTTTATTTATCAATAATGATTTTTCAGTTTTAAACGTTGCGTCCAATTCGAATAGTTCACTTCCGTTGATTTATCGCATCTGTGCAAGCTGGGGTAGTCACGAGGGCTCGATATTACTTTGGTGCTTAATGCTCGCAGGGTGGAGCTTTGCTGTTGCACGTTTTTCAAAACATCTCCCCCTAGTCATGGTTGCCCGAATTTTAGGAGTCATGGGATTTATTAGTATTGGCACTCTGCTTTTTACTTTATTTACATCTAACCCCTTCATTCGATTAATCCCTGCGGTTGCAAACGGTAAAGATTTAAATCCCCTACTTCAAGATCCCGGAATGATTATTCATCCGCCAATGTTGTATATGGGATATGTCGGTATGTCAGTGGTATTTGCATTTGCAATTGCAGCCCTCCTGGGAGGAAGATTAGATTCAGCGTGGGCTCGTTGGTCTAGACCCTGGATTACTATTGCTTGGTGTTTTTTAACAATCGGTATCGGCCTTGGTAGCGCATGGGCCTATTACGAACTTGGTTGGGGCGGTTGGTGGTTCTGGGATCCAGTTGAAAATGCATCTTTTATGCCATGGCTACTCGGCACAGCACTCATTCACTCCTTAGCTGTGACTGAGAAACGTGGCGCTTTTAAGATGTGGACTGCCTTAATGGCAATCTTGGCATTTTCATTGTCATTATTAGGTACATTCTTAGTTCGCTCTGGCGTTATCACTTCTGTGCATGCATTTGCAACTGACCCTACTCGCGGCATCTTTATTCTCGTATTTTTGGCGATTGTGATTGGTGGTTCTTTTACCTTATTTGCGTTACGAGCCCCTAAAGCTGCTTCAGGAGAAACTTTCGACACCGTCTCAAAAGAATCCATGCTGCTTGCAAATAATGTTTTATTTATGGTTGCAACTGCAGCAGTTCTTTTAGGAACTCTCTACCCCTTAGTTTTAGATGCACTTGGTATTGGCAAACTTTCTGTAGGTAAACCATACTTCGAGGCGGTATTTGTTCCTATCATGACGCCCGCAATATTTTTAATGGGGATTGGACCAATTGCTAAATGGAGACGTGCTCCAGCAATTGAACTCATGACTAAACTCAAATGGGCACTAGGTGTCACATTTATTACCGTTGTAATCACGCCCTTCATCTTAAGGTCGTGGACACCAATGATTGGACTTGGTCTAGCTTTAGCAGCATGGATTGCCATCACTAGCGTTGCTAATCTCTGGTTACGGATTAAAGAAAATTCTGCACGTCCTTGGTATGTCACTTTGAAAAATCAAACAGCAAGTTACTACGGCATGCTACTAGCTCACATCGGAGTTGCTGTGTTTATTCTTGGAGTCACAATGGTTTCAGGTCTCGAAGAAGAAAAAGATGTTCGCATGTCAGCGGGTACTGTCGCAACGGTAGCCGGCTACCAATTTAAATTTGATGGTCTAGAGACAGTTAAAGGACAAAACTTCACTGCCACGCAAGGTCAATTAACTGTGACAAAGGATGGCAAAATTGTTGCTCGCTTGTTCCCAGAAAAGCGCGCTTATAATTCCAGTCAAATGCCGATGACTGAGGCCGCAATCCATTCAGGCTTTACTGGAGACTTATATGTCTCAATGGCTGAACCAGTTAGCGATAATGAATGGGGTATCAAAATTCAATTCAAGCCTTTTGTAAGCTGGATTTGGTTTGGCTGCTTATTTATGGCTTTAGGCGGCTTATTAGCGATGATGGATATTCGATATCGCCGTTCAAGAAACATTCCTGCAAAATAACTAGGCAAGTCAATTTCTCAGATTTCAAATGAAAAGTAAATTAATCCCTTTAATTATCTTTGTAGCTTTACTTGCTATATTGGGTATTGGCCTTAATCTTGATCCTAAAGAAATTCCTTCACCATTTATCGGAAAACCTGCCCCTGAGTTCAGGCTTAACCAACTCAAAGATCCTAGCAAGCAATTTTCACCAGAAGATTTAAAAGGTAAAACTTGGTTACTAAATGTTTGGGCTTCTTGGTGCACAACTTGCCGCGAAGAACATCCACTATTAGTTTCATTTAGCAAACAAAAAATAGTTCCTATCATCGGACTTGATTACAAAGATAAAACTGCTGATGCGCTCGAATGGCTCGACCGTATGGGAGACCCCTATGATTTGTCGGTTGCCGACATCAAAGGAAATGTAGGCATAGATTACGGTGTATATGGCGTTCCTGAGACTTTTTTAATCGATCCTTCTGGAAAAATTATTTTTAAGCATACAGGCCCATTAACGGAAGAGGTAATGAATAAAAAAATTCTTCCTTTAATCAAAAAGACAAACCAATCTTAATTAAGTCATGCTGACAAAGAAAATTTCGAGATCATTATTACTTTGGCTAGGCTTTATTGCTATTAGTCTTAACATCGGATCGAATGCAACTCAAGCTCAAAATGAAGCAAAACCGATTGCCGATAATCCTGAATTAGAACTTAAAGTTAAAGAAATTACCCAAGAACTTAGATGTCTTGTTTGCCAAAATGAGTCAATAGCAGATTCTCATGCCGATTTAGCAAACGATCTACGCAATCAAGTCCGTGAAAAATTAATTCAAAATCAATCAAAACAAGAAATTATTGATTACATGGTGGCTCGTTATGGCGACTTTGTACTTTATAAACCCCCACTTAAAACCTCTACGTGGGCTTTATGGTTAAGTCCCTTTTTATTACTAATAGTTGGGCTATTTGTTTTGAGAAAGCAGATTATTGGACTTCGATCAACACCGCCTTCAGCTATGACAGCTGAAGAAATTGCTAAGGCACAGGCATTGTTAAAAAGCTCTCCTGCTGAGCAAAAGAAAGAATCACTATGACATGGTTTGTCATCATTTCCTTATTACTAGTTGCCGCATCCGCTAGTTACTTAGCGTATCAAGTACTCCCACATAGACTTGCCAAGAATCAGAGCGTATTAACTGAGCAACAGAATTCCAATGCGACAAATCTAAAACTGCTTCAAGAAGCAATGAGTGCTTTAGAAAATGAATTTGCACAAGGATTAATTGATAAAGCTCAGTTCGAATCCTCTAAAACTGACATCGAGCGCCGTACATTGCAGGAAGTTCAAACGGATTCTGAACAAATAAATATTAACAAATTCAGCACAAAACTTTCATTAGTCATTGCTGCATTCATTCCAATTGGTGTATTAATCGTTTATTTATGGGTAGGGTCTCCAAAGGTACTTTTACAAGACCCTCAAATGAATACTGGACAACCCACACCCGCCCAAATTGAAGCGATGGTTGATAAATTAGCAGCTCGCATGAAAGACAATCCCACAGATGTTCAGGGTTGGCTCATGCTAGGCAGATCATATGCGGCACTTAACCGTTTACCTGAAGCGCAAACAGCACTGAAGAAGGCAATTGCACTTGATCCGAATAATGCAGATGCAATGGCAGATTTAGCAGACCTTATAGCTTTTATGCAGCAATCTGCTGATGGTCAACCAAAGGAATTAATCAAAAAAGCATTGGAGATTGATCCTAAGAATGTCAAAGCACTTGCTCTTGCCGGATCTGCAGCCTATGAGGCTAATGAGTATCTAAAAGCGATTGATTATTGGCAACGTGCTCTAAAACTAACTGACCCACAAAGTGAATTTGCTAACGGACTTTCACTAAGTATCTCCAATGCTCAAGAAAAAGCTGGAATTAAAAAGCCAAGCATCAACGGTCAAGTAAGTGGAACAATTTCAATTGCTCCCACTCTTAGTTCAAAGGTTAACTCAGATGATGTTGTATTTATTTACGCAAGGGCGATTGATGGGCCACGTATGCCAGTTGCCATCTTAAAAATTAAGGCTAGTCAATTACCCTACCAATTTGTACTAGATGACAAACTTGCAATGACTCCTGAATTAAGTATTTCAAAGTTCAAGAAAGTAGAGATCATCGCAAGAGTTTCAAAATCAGGTGAGGCGGCAGCCAAAGCTGGCGATTTATTTGGTCAATTGGAATCAGTTTCAACTGGTAGCAAAAATTTAAAAGTCATAATTGATAAAGTAGCGCAATAAAAAACAATCTAGAAACCTCTCTTATATGTGTGAAGCTATTACAGAAGTTTTGATTTTTGTTTTTTAAATGGCGTCGCTTCTTGCCATGCGTTTGCTATTTGCAATACCTCAAAATCTGCCCCTGGCTTCCCAATAATTTGAATCCCCATAGGCAAGCCTGATTCGTTAAATCCAACAGGAACACTCATCGCCGGCAACCCAGCTAGAGTTGGGCCAATAATAACTTCCATCCAACGATGGTAGGTATCCATTACTTTGCCTGCAATTGTTTTAGGCCAATGCTCTTGAGCAGCAAATGGAAATACTTGTGCTGTTGGCAATACCAAGTAATCATAAGTTTCAAATAAGCGATTCATTTCCATCGCCCATGCACTCCTAACTTCTGATGCAGCATAAACTTGAGTTGGGGTTAGTGATTGACCCTGTTCAATTTCCCAAATCGCTTCTGGTTTTAATTTGGAACGCATATCAGGATTTGCATAAAATATATTAAGCTTCCCTGATATTGAAAACGCTCGTAATTTGAGCCAACAATCCCACAATTTAGCTAAATCAAATTTAGGTGTCACCTCTTCAACTAGACAGCCTATTTGATCAAAATAGGTAAGCGAAGATTGGCAAAGATCTATTACACCCGATTCGAAAGGTAAATAACCTCCGAGGTCTTTCATCCAGGCAACCTTCACCCCTTTAAAATCCCTTTGCAGTGAAGTAGCGAACTTTTCTGGACTATCCGTTAAAGATAACGGTGCTCTTTTGTCATATCCTGCTTGAACCGATAACAACATTGCTAAATCGGGAACGTTTCTTGCCATTGGCCCTTCTGTACCCAACTGATCAAAAAATACTTCGGCTGTAGGGCCAAATGGCACTCGCCCCCTTGAAGGCCTTAGTCCATAGATATTATTCCATGCTGCTGGATTTCTTAAGGATCCACCCATATCACTACCATCAGCAACAGGTAGCATATTTAACGCCAATGCAACGGCCGTTCCTCCACTACTACCACCTGCAGATTTAGATGGCTCGTAAGCATTTCTAGTAATACCAAAAACCTCATTGTAAGTATGTGAACCCAGACCGAATTCTGGAGTATTCGTTTTACCAACTAATATGGCGCCTGATTTTTTCATCCGCTCTACGATGATCGAATCATGAGTTGTGACATTTTTTTGTAAATTCAGCGAGCCCATAACTGTTGGTATGCCAGCCGTTGCCGTCAAATCCTTCGGCGCTAAAGGAAAACCATGCATCCAACCAACTTGTTGATTTGAAGCCAATGCTTGATCCGCTTGTTTTGCTTGATTGACTAATACATCACGATCAACTCTTGAGATAACAGCATTTACTTTTGGATTTAATAAATCTATTTGATCTAGATAAGATTCCATCACTTCAACGCAGGAAATTTCTTTAGTATGGATTTTTTTAGAGAGCTCAACCGCCGTTAGTTCAACAATATTAGATTTCATTTTTTAAATTTGAAATTAAAAAAGGGATAAAAACTTAAAACGTCTTTATCCCTTCATTGAAATTATTTTTAATTATTCTTTAATGCCGTTCTGAATCACGAATTTACCCCAAACACCTATTTGCTTAGCAATAAATTCTTGTAAAGTGGATGGGCTTCCGCCTGCAATAACGATACCTTGCGCTTCAAGTCTATCCTTAACTGCAGGTGTTTTTAATACGCGATTTAATGCTTTGTTCATTTCTTGAATGACTTCTGGCGGTGTCTTGGCAGGAGCAATTACAGCCCACCAAGCAGGCGCATCAAAACCAGGATAGCCACTTTCTGCAATCGTTGGAACATTTGGAAGTTCTTTTGCACGTTTAGTTGTTGTCACTGCAAGAGGCACAATGGCTCCAGAGTCTGCATGTTGTTTAAGCAAGAAAGTTGACCCGATCGCTAATGGCACTTGACCACCTAAAACGTCTTGAACCAAAGGACCTCCACCACGATACGGAATGTGATTCCAATCAAACCCAGCTTGCTTAGCAAGAGTTGCCATAGCTAAATGACCCAAACTTCCAACACCAATAGAACCATAGCTAAAGGTTCCTTTTGCTTTCGATTGTTCAACTAATTGCTTGAAAGATGTAATTCCTGATTTTTTGCTAGCAGATAAAAGCATTGCTGATGTACCAATCAAGACAACAGGTGCTATGTCTTTGAGCGTGTCATAGGGCATCTTTTCTTTAAGACT
>CAZEHN010000012.1:0-39304 GCA_964511855.1 uncultured Polynucleobacter sp.
AAGACTGAAGTGATGGGCGCTAGTTTTCGTAATATTGGCCAAATCATTAATTTAGCAGGATGCGACTTACTAACAATAAGCCCAGAACTATTAGCTGAGTTACAAAATAACAATATTCCAGTTACTCAAGCCCTCTGTGTAGAACAAGCAAAGAACTTAAAAATCTCAAAGCTTGATACGGGTGAAAAGCAATTCCGCTATCAACTTAATGCTGATGCAATGGCTACCGAGAAACTAGCAGAAGGTATTCGCTTATTTTGTGCAGACATCGAAAAACTTGAGGGAATATTAGTTTAATAAAGCCAGCTATAAATTCTGACTTTATTTTTTAATGGCTTTTGCTATTCTCTGACGGCGAGCCTCGTATAAACAAACCCCACTAGCTACAGATACATTTAAGCTTTCTACGCCACCCATCATTGGAATGCTTACCAATTCATCACAAGTCTCTGCAGTCAAACGACGCATCCCCTCGCCTTCAGCCCCCATCACCAAAGCTATAGGGCCAGTGAAATCAACTTCATAAACAGTTTTTTCAGTTGCATCCGACGTCCCAATCACCCAAACACCAGCCTCTTGCAACTCTCGTATCGACCTAGCTAAATTCGTGACAGCAACAAATGGCATAGTTTCAGCTGCACCACTAGCCACCTTACTAACAGTGCTATTTAACTGCACCGATCTATCTTTAGGAACAATCACCGCATCAGCACCAGCTCCATCTGCCACACGTAAACACGCGCCCAAATTGTGTGGGTCAGTAACCCCATCTAATATAAGAAACAATGCAGGTGTATCTGGATTAAGCGCATCTAATAATTCACCAATTGTTCTTGCTACAGCAGCTGGTTCAGCAAAAGCCAGAACACCCTGATGTCGATCATGCCCAGCTAAAGTTCTTAATCTTTCTGTATCAGCTTGATGAAGTCTTCTTCCTAGAATTCCCTCAGCTGACTTTATAAAGTCCTTCATGCGACGATCGCGGCGCGAGGTATCAACATAAACCGTTTTCAAACTGTCAGGCGCTTGGCGCATTCGAGCAATCACCGCATGGAAACCCACCAAAATTTGTTGCTGCTGTTGCTTCATTAACGCCTACCTTTAGTTTTTGCTTTTGAAGATCTAGAACTACTAGATTTCTCAATTGTATCGCTGCTAGCTTTGCGCTTAGCGTTACTTCCTCCTTTAGGCTTCTTACCAGCTCGCGCTGCAGAAGAACGGGATCCATTTGTTTTTTTATGGACAGTTGGCGCTTTTTCAGGTGGACGGGTGTGTTTAGATGCAGCTTTTTTATTTGGCTTACCTAAGTCATCCATTGTGATTGGAGGGCTAGAACGGCCACGATCTAAAGAATTTTTAACTAAACTAAATTCGATTTTTCTAGCATCTAAATCTACTCGACTAACCAAAACATGAACACGATCCCCTAAGCGATAGCGGATACCTGTTCTCTCCCCTCGCAATTCTTGCCTTGCTTCATCATACTGAAAATAATCGCCACCCAACTCAGAAATATGAATTAAACCTTCCACAAATAAAGATTCCAACTGAACAAATAAACCAAATGTCGTCGCACCAGTAATTGTTCCGGCATACTCTTGGCCTAAATGATCGCGCATGTAATAACACTTTAACCATGCTTCAACATCTCGAGAAGCCTCATCTGCTCTCCGTTCATTTGCTGAACAATGCACACCCAATTGCGCCCAAGTAGCGACCTCTAAACCATTCATTTTTTCAGATTTAGTTCTGCTACGAACACCTGATTGCGATTTGCCTTTTCGATCGTCGGCCATGGATTTTTTAACGCCTGCCGCATTAACACGACCCGGACCACTCTTAGGCATCGTTAAGTTTAGAGGCACCTCCGTTGGAATAGAAGGATGATATGTCTTCTTAGCAAGAATCGCTTTAATTGCTCGATGGACAAGCAAGTCTGGATAGCGACGAATTGGACTAGTGAAATGCGTATAGGCAGGATAAGCCAAACCAAAATGACCTAAATTCTCCGGTTGATAAACCGCCTGTTGCATTGACCTCAAAATAACTGTCTGCAACATATTGAAATCTGGTCGATCAGCGATTGAATGTATCAATTTTGCATAATCTAAAGGATGAGGCTTCACACCTCCCCCAAGAGACAAACCTGCTGATTTCAAAACATCTCTTAAAGAGTTAACTTTTTCGGGAGTTGGTTCGCCATGCACTCGGAAAAGTGCCATATGCTCTTTTTGACTTAAGAAGTCTGCAGCACAAACGTTAGCGACAAGCATGCACTCCTCAATCAAACGATGTGCATCATTACGAACTCTAGGCTCAATACGCTCTATCTTGCCAAATGCATTACTAATAATTTGTGTTTCAGTTGTTTCAAAATCTATTGCTCCACGCTTTTCTCGGGATGCTTTGAGAGTTTGAAATAACTTATAAAGATTTTGTAAATAGCCTTTTTGCTCAGCATATTTAGCAGCTTCCGGACCATTAGAATTGCTCAGTATTTCCCATACGATGTTATAAGTAAAACGTTGCGCTGAATGCATCACCGCTGGATAGAATTGATATGCTCTAACAATCCCTTTAGCATCAATCACCGCATCACACACCATACACAAACGATCGACACCTGGATTCAACGAACACAAGCCATTCGAGATCTTCTCTGGCAACATCGGAATAACTCTACGCGGGAAATAAACCGATGTTCCACGACGAATCGCATCAGCATCTAAGGGATGGCCAGGCTTCACATAATGAGATACATCAGCAATCGCAACAATCAAACGCCAAGCCTTACCATTATCATAAGTGGTTGGCTCACAATAAACAGCATCATCAAAATCCCTAGCATCCTCACCATCAATTGTCACCAATGGGACATCACGCAAGTCTACTCGACCGCGTAAATCATCTTGCTGCACGCCATCAGGTAAAGCTAGCGCCTCTTTTAATGTGGCAGAAGAAAATTCATGAGGAACACCATATTTACGAACAGCAATCTCGATTTCCATTCCAGGATCATCAATATCCCCAAGAACTTCAACAACCTGCCCCACAGCCTGACGATAACTATCTGGATAATCGATAATCTCAACACTAACAACCTGACCAAGTTTGGCGTTTCCATGCCCCTTAGGAGGAATCAAAATATCATGTGAAATACGCTTATCTTCAGGAGCAACAATCAGCACCCCATTCTCATTAAGCAAGCGCCCAATCACGTACTTATTGGCACGATCAATAACTTCAGAAATTTGCCCTTCAGGCCTACCACGTCGATCAGTTCCAACAACCCTGATCTTGACGCGATCACCATGCATCACGCGCCCCATTTCCCGCTCAGATAGGAAAATGTCATCTAAACCATCATCAGGAATAACAAAACCAAAGCCGTCGCGATGTCCTTGTACCGTTCCGATTCGGTCTTCTTTTTTAGCTGAAAAAGCCGCTTGTTTTGTCATATGTTTCAAGAATAAACTTTTTTATTTAGTATTGGATTAATTTAACCGATTTATGTCACCAAAAGAAACTAATCTCATCGTCCTAGACACCAATATATTGCTAGATCTTCTCGTTTTTGAGGATCCTAGCGTTATGGTGCTCAAAGAGGCCCTTCTATCTGGACATTTAACAGCCTGGACAAGAGAAGAAATTCTGGAGGAATTTGAAGAAGTTATCGCTAGACCACTATTCAAGTTAGATCCTTCAACCCAAGCAAACCTCATTCAAAAAGCTCGGGGACTACATCACAATATCGATACCAGTGATTTGTTAGCCGCGCCTTTTACATGCCTAGACCAAGATGACCAAATTTTTCTAGACTTGGCATTTAAGCTATCACCATGTCTTTTAATTAGTAAAGACAATGAAGTCCTTAAACTTAAGTCTAAAGCAGATCCTTACGGGGTTTTTATCTTAAGAAGCTATAGTTAGACTTGCCAAAGTCTAACTCTCAAAGAATGTAGGTGGTGCGGACGGAGAGACTCGAACTCTCACACATTTCTGCGCCAGATCCTAAGTCTGGTGCGTCTACCAATTTCGCCACGTCCGCAGCATTACCCAGAAGCTCTAAAACTGTAACTTTTGAAGTGTTCAATATAGAGCTAAGGGAACAGCCCGTAATGATACAACTTTTTACTTCATCGCGGATAAATTATTACGATTTATTCTTTTCAAGAAACAACTGTTGATGTCATTTTTATATTATTAATTTGGTCAAAATTGACATTTTTATAATACTGTGTTTTTATACAGTATATGATCAATTATCCATTAAGCTTAAAAAACCAAGCCACGCTTAGCCAGTCCCCAATCAGGGTTAGCAAAAACACACCCTCTTTTGAGGTTCAGTTGATTGGCCATAAAGTTTCGGCAGGATTTCCTTCACCAGCCGGTGATTACATTGAAGATGCATTAGACCTAAATCAATACCTTATACACAACAAACCTGCCACGTTCATATTCGCTGTCAAAGGCGATTCAATGATCAATGCAGGTATCACGGAAGGCGACAAAGTAATCGTCGATCGCTCCCTAAAACCAAAACATAAAGATATCGTCATCGCAGTTGTTAATTCCGAATACACCATCAAACGCCTGTACAAATATCAAGGCATAGTTGAACTACATCCCGAAAATTCATCCTACCCTCCCATTCAATTCAATGATGGTTCTGAACTTCAAATTTGGGGGGTTGTTGTGGGTGTAGTTAGACGCTACACAAGTAAAAAGAAACTATGAACAAAAATATTCAATTCGCTCTGGTTGATGTGAATAATTTTTACGTTTCATGCGAACGAGTCTTTCAACCAATATTAGAAAATAAACCTCTTGTTGTGCTATCTAATAATGATGGATGTGCCGTAGCCAGAAGCGCCGAAGTCAAAGCACTTGGCATCAAAATGGGCATACCATGGTTCAAAATGAAAGATTTAGCATCTCAACATAAGATCCAAGCCCTATCTTCTAATTACACTTTATACGGAGATATGAGCAGTCGAGTAGTTTCTATACTCAAAGATTTTTCCCCTGATGTTGAGGTGTACTCAATTGATGAGAGCTTCCTTAGAATTGAGAATGTAGCCCACCTATACGGCGGACCTCATTCTATGGGGAAAAACATCATAGAACGCATCAAACAATGGACCGGTCTTCCAGTTTGTGTTGGCATTGGTTCAACTAAAACATTAGCCAAACTAGCAAACCATCTGGCAAAGAAGATCGGTAGTTTTCATGGCATTTGTGACTTCCCCAACCTTTCAAAAGCAGAACAACTACATTGGATGTCAGAAACACCTGTGCAAGATGTTTGGGGAGTAGGCGCACAAACCACCAAGAAACTCAATGCAATGAATATAAAAACTGTTTTAGATCTAAAACAAGCATCACCCAAGTTCATAAAAACACATTTAGGTGTTGTCATGGAAAGAACATGCAATGAACTAAATGGTATTTCTTGTTTGCAATTAGAAGATGTAGCCCCTAATAAACAACAAATTCTAGCAAGCCGAAGCTTTGGAAAACCTATACTAAGCCTAGAAAATTTGGGGGAAGCTGTGGCAACTCATATTGCTAGAGCATCAGAAAAATTACGTCAGCAAGAGTCTATTGCAGGTGCACTCCATGTATTTATTAGGACTAGCCCCTTTAAAGATAATTATTACCATCAAGGAATTACTGTCAATTTAAAAGAGCCGACTGATGACTTGCTTACTCTTACCAATGAAGCAATTGCCGCCCTTAAATTAATTTATAAAAAAGGTTATCAATATAAAAAAGCAGGCATTATGCTCACACTCTTATCAGAGAAACGCACCTATCAACAGTCTCTATTTGAAGATATAGAAACCAAAGGGAAATCCAGTCAACTAATGTCTGTTTTAGATTCAATCAATAATCGTTTTGGTCGAGAATCAATACATACAGGAGCTTGTGGAACCAGTAAAAATTGGGCAATGCGCTCAGAAAATCGCTCGCCAAACTACACAACCCAATGGGATGAATTACCTCTTGCAAGCTAAATAAAAAAGCCGGCGAATGCCGGCTCAGATAGTAACTCTTACTATTTATTAATAAGTCTCAATATGGAATCTACCCTTGGAAACAAGCGTAGGTTGCAACTTCAACCAATCCTGACCATGTTGACGACAAATATCGGTAAAGGCTTCAATAACTCCTTTTTCCATCTCTTTTAGACCACAAATATAGATGTAACACTCATCATCCAAAAGCATCTTAATTACTTTATCCGATTGTTCACGAATAGCATCTTGAACATAACGCTTAGGCTCACCAGGTACGCGGGAGAACGCAAAATGGATATCAATAAATTCTTTTGGCAATTTCATTAAAGGGCCAAAGTAAGGTAATTCTGATGGAGATCTCGCTCCAAAAAATAAAGCTAAATCACCACCCTCTTTCAAATCAATGCGACGGCGACGACGCTCAGTCATAGCACGCATAGGCGCTGAACCAGTACCCGTACAAATCATCATAATCGATGACCCAGGATGATTAGGCATCAAGAATGTTGAACCATAAGGTCCAGTTACTTGAACTTTGTCACCTTTCTTAAGATCACAAACATAGTTGGAACCAACACCTTTAAAAGGTTTACCATCATGATCTTCAACAACACGTTTGACGGTCAAAGACAAATTGTTATGCCCCGGTCTTTCACCCTCTCTTGGACTAGCCACCGAATACATACGCAATAAATGTGGTTTACCCTTTTCATCAGTACCAGGAGGAATGATGCCAATTGATTGACCTTCCAAGACTGGGAACGGCAAACTACCAAAATCTAAAACAACGTGATGAATGTCACTTGATGCATCTTCAGCAGTTAAACGAAAATTACCAGCAACAGTAGCAGTAATCGGGTTTTTTGCTGTATGCAAATTGATTGCAGGCTTCTCAGCAGACTTAGGTGCAACCGGTGTGCCATGGTGACCTGCCGCAGCAGCTTCTGCCAATTTTTGAACCTCATCAGGAATTGGTGATGCTGGAGAATGCCCCTCTGTAGGATCATTCACAGGTGCAGTATCTAATGCCGCTTGCTCAGGAAGAACATCCCAACTTAACTGCTCTTCCAGAGTAAACGGCTTCGAATTAAAGACTCTTCTAGAATTATCGATAGCACCTGTAGGGCACGGACTGATACATGCATTGCACCAATTACAAACATCAAACTTAACAACATAGTTGTTTGAATCGTGGGTAATTGCATCAATAGGACACATTTCCTCACAAGTATTGCAACGGATACAAATTTCCGGATCAATTAAATGTTGTCTAGAAATTGCTGCTTCAGTCGTACTCATACAGTTCTACCGTTAATTAAAGTTGTGACAATTAGTTAAAACGAACGTATTCGAAATCAACAGGCTGACGATTGATACCCATTACTGGAGGCGCAATCCATCCCGCAAATTTACCTGGCTCCATCACACGTCCCATTAAAGATGCCACAAAAGCACGATCTTCAATAGAAGGCAACCAGCTCTTATGCTGATGCGTCCACTCTGCTTCGCTCAATACTTGTCCTGTTGGTGATACTTTAACACTTGCCAACGTTCCGATGCTACGGTTGAATGCTTTATGTGGAACAGTCAAACGGAAATCGAAACCTGCTTTTTCGATAATTTTGTTCCAGCGATTAACACCGCCAATAGAGTCTTTGATGTAATCATCACGTAACACTTCATTCAATGCATTAAGCATTGGAACTTCTTTTTCAACCAAACGATTGTCAACAACATCCAAAATCTTATACATGCCATCAACTAGACGATGATCATCTGTGCGTTTAGTTTCTTCAAAACGACCCTTTAAGCCAGTTGTATAGAAACTAGCTGCATTACTTGATTGATCCGCACCGAACAAGTCAATTGTTACGGAGAAGTGGAAGTTCAAATAACGCTGAATTGTTGGAAGATCAATAACACCAGCAGCACGAAGTAATGCTGGATCATCAGTTTTCAATTCATTCATCACATCGACTGTACGTTGAATAGTACGACCAACACCTGATTCACCGACAAACATGTGATGAGCCTCTTCTGTCAACATGAAGCGGCAAGTACGTGCCAATGGATCAAACCCTGATTCAGCCAATGAAGCCAATTGGAACTTACCATCACGGTCTGTGAAGTAAGTAAACATGAAGAAACTTAACCAGTCAGGCGTTTTTTCGTTAAATGCATTAAGGATGCGAGGATTATCCACATCACCAGAACGACGCTCAAGCAAAGCATCACCTTCTTCACGACCATCACGACCAAAGTGTGCATGCAACAAATAAACCATTGCCCATAAGTGACGACCTTCTTCTACGTTAACTTGGAATAAGTTACGTAAGTCATATAAAGATGGTGCTGTCAAACCTAAGTGGCGTTGTTGCTCAACAGAAGCAGGCTCAGTGTCACCTTGAGTAGCAATAATACGGCGCAAGTTAGCACGATATTCACCAGGAACATCTTGCCAAGCTTTTTCACCTTTGTGCTCACCAAAATTAATTTGTGTGCCTTCTTGCTCAGGCGTCAAGAAAATACCCCAACGGTAATCAGGCATCTTAACGTGACCGAATTGCGCCCAACCATCAGGCTCAACGCTTACGGCTGTACGCAAGTAAACGTCATAATCATGGCTACCCTCTGGGCCCATATCATCCCACCAACTTAAAAAACCTGGTTGCCAATGTTCTAACGCACGCTGTAATACTTTGTTTTCTGACAAATTTACGTTATTCGGGATTTTTTCACTGTAATCAATCATCTCAAACTCTCCAATAATTATTTAAACAATTACTACTTAAAATTAAATACGGTTCCAGTCAAACTGGGATTTCTTACCTGAACCAAACAATTTCAACGCACCCTCAGGTCCAACTGCATTTGGACGAATGAAGATCCAGTTTTGCCAAGCTGACAAACGGCCAAAAATACGTGTATTCATTGTTTCTTTGATACCAAAACGTAAGTTAGCTTCCAAACCAGTCAAGGCGTCTGGAGACATAGAAGTACGCTCTTCTACAGCGATACGAACTTCATGATCCCAATCTAAGTCATCAGGAGTTGCAGTTACAAGTCCTAAACGATCTGCATCCGCAGCTGTCAATGCTTTACCTACTTCAGCCTTAGCTGCATCAATCTCTGATTTATTTTCATAGAATCGTGCATCAATGCGTGACAAGCCATTAACCATCGGGAAAGTACCGAAATTCAAAGCAGATAAAGTCATTGTGTTTGAAGCAGGATCCTCAACCGCATCCAACATATAAGTGCGATCAGCTGCTAATGCAATTTCAGCTAAAGTACCTGCAAAGCATGAACCTGGCTCGATTAATGCAAACAAGCTACGTGAGCTCACATCGATACGGGCTAATGTGCGACGCATAAAACCTAAAGTCTCACGAACAAACCAATGGTCTCTATTCTTATCCAACAAAGCATCTACCGCTAAAACATTAGCTGCATCACCTTCTGTTTTTAAGATCCACAAACCAATATCTAAATGATTCGTGCGTAAATTAAGAATTGCATCATCCAATTCACGTGTCATTTGTAATGGCCACCAAGAAGTACCAAGAGCTTGCATCGCTTCAGGTGTATTTGGGCCAACTTCTTTAGGTGCACGAACCGTTAAAGTAGCTGTTCTTGCAATAGGATCAATTACTGTATCCACAAACTCGTAGTGGTATCCATTTTCATCATCTTGACGCTTCACAGGAGTCCACTCAATACCCTTAGCACCTGCTGGGCGATCACTCTTCTTAGCAAGTTCTGCAGCACGTTCTGCAATACGTTGATCAAAATTTTGTGATTTCACAGCCTCATCAACCAAACGCCATTCAACAGCACGTTGACCACGAATACCTTCGGAAATAGTACAAAAAATGTCAGCACGGTCACGACGAACTTTTCGCTTATCAGTAACACGTGTTAAACCACCAGTACCTGGCAGAACGCCCAATAATGGAACTTCAGGCAAACTCACAGATGAATTACGGTCGTCAACTAAAACGATTTCATCGCAAGCTAAAGCCAACTCATAACCACCACCAGCTGTTGCGCCGTTACATGCCGCCAAGAATTTCAAACCAGAATATGTGCTTGAATCTTCAATACCATTACGTGTTTCATTAGTGAATTTACAGAAGTTAACTTTCCAAGCATGCGTTGATAAACCAAGCATGTAAATATTCGCACCTGAACAGAAAATCTTTTGCTTACCACTTGTAAAAACAACTGTTTTAACTTCAGGATGTTCAAAGCGAATACGTTGCAATGCATCATGCAATTCAATATCCACACCTAAGTCATAAGAGTTCAATTTCAACTTATAACCTGGACGAATTCCACCATCTTCATTGATATCTAATTTCAATGTTGCAATATCACCATTAAAAGACATTGACCAATGTTTGTATTTAGTAGGATCCGTTCGGTAATCTACTGGCTTCACTTCTGCTGTAACTGAACTCATATTTGCTCCTTTTAAAATTTATTAATTAAATTTGGCTCTATTTACGCAAGAACCAAACTACGTAATTTGGCGTAACTTTGCTCAACACTTTCGCCACTAGTGTCGACAATCCCATCCGCCCTTGCATACAAAGGCTCACGTCTTTCAAGAATACTTTTTAAATCTTTCATTGCTTCATCATTTCCAGCCATTGGTCTTAAGTCACCTTGAGCAACAACACGAGCCATATGCTCTTCAGGCTGAGCCTTAATCCAAACTGTGTAACAGTTAGCTAATAAGTAGTCGTAATTTTCTACTTCTGAAACAACACCACCACCCACTGAAATTACTACTCGCTGTGAATTGCTGATAATCTTTTCCATAACACGTCGCTCAATGCGACGATAGCCAGCTTGACCATATAAACTGAATAATTCAGAAGAAGGCATACCAGTTTCTTTTTGAACCTCTTGATCAAGTTCAACAAAATTCAGGTTGAGTTCTTTTGCTAATTTTTGGCCAAGTGTTGATTTACCAGCCCCTCGCAAACCGATTAATGCAACTCTTTCACGACGCACTGCCTCATCACTTCCAAAATCACGCATTAATCTAAATACAACTTCTTCAACGCGCTGCGCAGGCAAACGACTTAAAAAACGACGAACTAGTCTTTTCTCAGGAGTATCTTCTGCTTCATCAATAAGTAAGTCTTGAATATTTGTTTCAAGAGCATGGGCTATTCGACGCAATAAGACTATGGAAATATTACCTTCACCCGCCTCCAAATGCGCCAAGTGTCTTTCAGATACACCAGCATTTCTAGCAACTAATTTTCTTGTCTCGCCACGGCGATCACGTACTTCACGTACTCGCTTACCCAAAGCACTTAGGAATGTCTGCCCTTCTAAATCATCAGAAGTAGCTATAGCACCCTCAATTGCTGAGGTGTTTTCCAAACTTTTTATTAAAAGTGTTTCGGGTGTTTTGACCATGAATAGAAATATACTTCATTATTTTTTGGGTTGCAATATATTTTTATGCAATAAATTACATTTATTTACTAAATTTATTAAATAATAGTGGTTTTCCCTGATTTATAGTTCTTATTGATATTTATATGTGTAATATCCTGCATTCAAAGTGGTCTATTTTTATTTATTGACATAAAACCACCTAAAGTAAATGCATTAAGTTGCGTTTAAAGTAAAAGATTGACCAATATTTATAAGGATTAAAGAATGTCTAGCACTACTAATTCACCTAAATTAAGCAACTATCTATCAGGCCAATGGCAAGAAGGAAAAGATGAAGGTGTAGCGCTTTTTGATCCTGTTACAGGGGAGGAACTTAGAAGAGCTAGTTCGACAGGATTAGATATTGGATCAGCGCTTAATTGGTCCAGAACAGAAGGCGGTAAAAATTTATATTCAATGGGTTATAGCGCTCGCGCTGAAATGATCGGAAAAATCGCTGATGTTTTAGCAGCTAATAAAGAAAAGTATTACGAAATCTCTCAAAAGAATCTTGGCGCAACAGCTGGAGATAATGCCTTCGATATTGATGGCGGCATTTTCACTCTCAAAAGCTATGCACGTTCAGGAAAAAATTTAGGTAGCGGTACTTTTCTAAAGGAAGGAGCTGTCGCCCCCCTTGCGAAAGATAATAAATTTGAAGGGCAACACTATTTAATGCCAATGCGCGGTGTTGCTGTATTTATCAATGCATTTAACTTCCCTTCTTGGGGACTTTGGGAAAAAGCTGGCCCCGCACTCCTCTCTGGTATGCCAGTGTTTGTTAAACCCGCAACACCAACAGCTTGGTTAACTCAAGAGATGGTTGCTGATGTCATCGCTGCTGGGGTAGTCCCTGCTGGAGCATTATCAATTGTTTGCGGTGGAGCTCGCGACCTACTAGATCATGTTAATGAGAATGATGTTGTCTCATTTACTGGATCTGCTGACACAGCAAGAACAATTAAGAGTCATCCTGCTGTTATTGCTAATGCAGTACGTGTCAATATCGAAGCTGATAGCGTCAACGCTGCAATCCTTGGCCCTGACGCACTCCCAGGTACCCCTGAATTTGATTATGCAGTTAAGGAAATCGTGCGTGAATTAACGGTTAAAGCTGGACAAAAATGTACAGCAATTCGCCGCATCATTGTTAGCAAACAAAATGCAGACGCATTGGGTGAAGCAGTTGTAGCTAAACTTTCAACAATTAAAGTTGGCAACCCAAGAAATGAATCTACACGTATGGGACCTCTTGTTAGCAAAGCTCAACAAAAAAGCGCGATTGAAGGTATCGCATTATTAAAAACAGAATGCAAGGTACTAATTGGGGATGCTCCATTAAATCTAATAGACGCTGATGCAGAAAAAGCATGTTTCATTGCGCCAACATTATTAAGATGTGACTTGGGTATCAATGCCAAAGTTGCTAACGATGTCGAAGTATTCGGCCCGGTTGCAACCATCATTCCTTACGAAAATACAGCAGATGCAATTGCAATTGCTAGACGCGGACGCGGATCACTAGTTGCTTCTGTGTTTTCAGGAGATGAAGCATTCTGCCAAGAAGTTATTCCAGCCATTGCAGATCTTCATGGTCGCATCATGGTTGTTGACGCCAAGGTAGAAGGACAACAATCAGGTCATGGCAATGTAATGCCAAACTGCTTGCATGGCGGACCAGGAAAAGCTGGTGGTGGTGAAGAATTAGGTGGCCTAAGAGCACTTTCACTCTATCACCGCCGAATGGTCGTTCAAGCAGGTCCGCACCGCACTTCCGCCTTATCTGGACTTGCGAATGATGCAGCACCACTTTTTAATTAATTAAATTTCATCCAATCTTTAAGAGCCAGTATGACTGTCGAAAACTTTACTCAATTAGTATCTAAGGTAACCGATAAAATCGGCGGCAAACCTGTGGATAAAACTTTACAAAGTTTCTTAAATGAAACTTTTCCTCCTGATAGCCAAATATTTAAAGATATTCGAAATGCCTGCGAAAAAGGGATTGCTGAAGGTTGGATGTGTCAATACGAAAATGGCGGGGTGAAATATGGCCGGGTCGTTAAACCTACCCCCCTATTGAATAATTGCAGTATTGACGTTGTTGAAATGGGTGATGCAAAAGGAATGCATCATGGTCATTCTGAAGGTGAAATCGATATGATCATGCCGATTGACCCTGAGGCAAAGTTTGATGGACACCCTGCTGGATGGCTCGTTTACGAACCTGGAAGCGCGCATGCGCCAACTGTAACCGGCGGAAAAGCATGGATCCTTTACTTACTTCCAAACGGAAAGATTGAGTTCACAAAATGAGCACTCCAAACATTTCGCTTCCTCGTTCATTCAATGCGGCGGTTGATTTAATTTCACCAAATATTGAGAGTGGTCGAAAAGATAAGTTAGCTTTTATTGATGATCAGCAATCCCTAACTTATGGTCAACTAGATCAGCGCACCAATGCATTTGGTAATGCCCTCTATTCATTAGGAATTCAAACAGAGCAACGCATTCTGTTATGTCTGCACGATACGATTGATTTTCCTACCGCATTTTTAGGTGCTATCAAGGCCGGAATTCTTCCAATTCCTGTTAACACCTTATTAACCGCGACCGATTATGAATACATGCTGACAGATAGTCGCGCAAAGATTGCAGTTATTTCAGCACCCTTGCTCCCCTCATTCCTGCCTTTATTGGGCAAGGTTTCGACTCTAGAAAAAATTATTGTTTCGGGCAAAGATAACAGTATTAATAATTCAACAGTATTTAGCTTTGAAGAATTAATCAAGAATCAAAGTTCAGAACTAACCCCAGCAAAAACAACATTAGATGATCCATGTTTTTGGCTCTATTCCTCCGGTTCAACAGGCTCACCAAAAGGCACCGTTCATTTACATGGCAGCATGCGCTATACAGCTGAACTATATGGAAAGCCAATATTAGAAATAAAAGATAAAGACGTTGTGTTTTCAGCTGCAAAATTATTCTTCGCATATGGACTGGGTAATGGCCTTACCTTCCCAATGAGCGTTGGTGCAACTGCGGTACTGATGGCAGAAAGGCCAACACCAGACTCTGTCACCAAGGTTCTATTAAAACACCAACCATCAATTTTTTATGGTGTCCCAACGCTTTATGCATCGATGTTGGCAAGTCCAAATTTACCTAAATCTGGAGAATTAAAATTTACCCGCTGCACTTCAGCTGGTGAACCGCTTCCTGAGGAAATTGGAAAACGTTGGGCTGCACATTTTGGCGTAGATATCCTTGATGGTATTGGCTCAACTGAAATGCTTCACATTTTCCTATCTAACCGTGTAGGAGATGTTCAATATGGAACAACTGGCCTACCGGTTCCAGGATATGAAGTTAAGCTTGTAAATGAACTCGGGGATGAAGTAGCTCAAGGCGAAAGCGGTGAGCTTCAAATTAAAGGTCCAAGTAGTGCTGCTTTATATTGGAATAATCGCCCAAAAAGTATTGATACATTCCAAGGGCCTTGGACACGCAGTGGCGATAAATACTATCAAAACGATAAAGGGTATTACGTCTACGCCGGTCGAAGCGATGACATGCTTAAAGTAAGCGGAATTTATGTATCCCCAATCGAAGTCGAATCCGCTCTCATCACCCACCCTTCAGTTCTTGAAGCTGGAGTTATTGGCAAAGAAGACAACGATAAACTGATCAAGCCAGCAGCATTTATTGTTTTAAAACCTGGAATTTCACATTCAGATGATTTAGCAGAAGAGTTAAAAGCACACGTTAAAAAAATGCTTGCTCCGTATAAATATCCAAGATGGTTTGAGTTTGTAGAAGAACTTCCAAAAACAGCAACCGGTAAGATTCAACGCTTTAAATTACGAGCAGCAAGCAATAAACAATAATAAGGATAAGTGCTTATATTATTTAACAAAAATTTAACTTAGGATGCACCGAGGTAGTAGCTTTAATTTTTGAAAATTATTAACAGAGGGGATGAACATGAAGACTAAATTCGTTAAAAGTTTAGTTGTATCAACGGTTTTATTAGCCTTAACAAGTGGCTCGCAATTGGCTACAGCAGCAGAAGAACAACCACCAATCAAGGTTGGCTTTATGCTTCCTTACACAGGCACTTACGCTGCACTAGGAAATGCAATTACAAACGCATTTAAACTTTACGTAACAGAAAATGGTGGGAAACTTGGTGGTCGCACAGTCGAATACACTTCTGTTGACGATGAATCAGATCCGGCTAAAGCAACTGAAAATGCAAACCGTTTAGTTAAGCGTGAAAAAGTTGACGTTCTAGTTGGTACAGTTCACTCTGGTGTAGCTCTTGCTATGGGTCGTGTTGCAAAAGAGAATAAAACATTATTGATTATTCCTAATGCTGGCGCTAGTGATTTAACTGGCTCCCAATGTGCTCCAAACATCTTCAGAACATCGTTCTCTAATTCACAGCCTGGATATGCCATGGGTCTTTATGCAGCCAAAAAAGGCTACAAAAAGGTTGTGACATTAACTTGGAAATATTCAGCAGGTATTGAGTCAACAGATGGCTTTAAAGATGCCTTCACGAAAAATGGCGGAACTATTGTTAAAGAAATGACATTACCATTTCCAAATACAGAATTCCAACCATTCTTAACTGAAATTGCAGCAATTAAACCAGATGCAGTTTATGTATTCTTTGCTGGCGGTGGCGCTGCCAAATTCATCAAAGACTACGCAGCTGCTGGACTTAAAAACTCAGTTCCACTTCTTGGCCCAGGTTTCTTAACAGACGGCACAATTGAAGCAGCTGGAACCGGTGGAGCACCTGAGGGTCTTTTAACTAGTTTGCACTACGCTGACGGTTTGAAAAATGCAAAAAATGATGCATTTAGAACAAATTACGCGAAAACATTCAAATCACAACCAGACGTTTACGCTGTTCAAGGTTATGACGCCGCTCAGCTTCTCGGCGCAGGACTAAAAGCAGTTAAAGGTGACACAAAGAATCAAGATGCACTCATCAAAGCAATGGAAAAAGCTAAGATTGAAAGTCCTCGCGGTTCATTCGCCATTGGTAAAACGCACAACCCTGTCCAAGACTTTTACTTACGTAAAGTTGTAGGTCGTGACAACGTTTACATTGAAACGATTGTTAAAGATTTGGCTGACCCAGCAGCTGGTTGCAAGATGTAATTGTTAACAAATAAGACAGCCCTATGGATTTATTTTCTTTTTTAGTACAAACACTCAACTCAATCCAATATGGGCTGTTGTTGTTCCTGATAGCCAGCGGTCTTACGCTGGTTTTCGGGATCATGGGTATTATTAATTTAGCTCACGGCAGTTTTTACATGATTGGTGCCTATGCGGCTTTTGCTTTAACTAGCATGACAGGCGATCTTTTCACAGCAATCATCTTAGGCGTACCACTTTCATTTGCATTTGGCGCAATCCTTGAATGGCTGTTATTTAAATATTTATATAAACGCGACCACTTAGAGCAAGTACTGCTAACTTATGGTCTGATCCTTATTTTTGAAGAACTACGAAGCTTGCTTGTTGGTGATGATGTTCATGGCGTCCCCATGCCGGCTTTTTTAAGTAGCTCGTTTGCATTAAATGAAACACTTAGTTACCCCGTTTACCGAATTTTCATGTCTGTTATTTGTATTATTCTGGCGGCCGGAATGTATTTCCTAATCCAACGCACACGCTTAGGGATGATGATCAGAGCCGGAAGTGTTAATCGCGAAATGGTTCAATCGCTCGGCATTAATATTAATGTCATCTATCGCATCGTCTTCGCTCTAGGCGTAACTTTAGCAGCCTTTGGCGGCATGATTAGCGCTCCAATTTCATCCGTATCTCCAGGAATGGGGGCGCAAGTCCTAATCATTTCTTTCGTAGTAGTAGTTATAGGTGGTATTGGTTCAGTTTGGGGAGCACTGCTTGGCTCTTTAATAATTGGTTTTGCCGACACCTTTGGTAAAGTTCTTTTCCCTCAATTTGCTGGTGTCGCTGTTTACTTAGTGATGGCTGCGGTTCTACTATGGCGTCCAGAAGGCCTCCTAAGCAAAGGAAATAAATAATGCAATACGCATCAGGTCATAAAACCTTATCTAAAGTACTCCTTATTGCCTTATTAGCATTCTTGATCACCTTCCCACTCTTTGGCGAAGAATTTTATGTAGAAATGCTCGGCAAGATATTTATTCTAAGTATCTTTGCACTTAGCTTAAACCTACTTGTTGGCGTTACTGGACTAGTGAGCCTAGGGCATGCTGCATACTTTGGAGTTGCAGCATATGCTGCAGCACTTCTCACGCCAAAAGCTGCGGCAGTAAGTATATGGTTACTACTGCCCGCCTCAGTATTAATCGCCACTGCTATGGCTATATTAGTTGGAATATTTGCCTTAAGAACCAAAGGTATTTATTTCATCATGGTAACCCTCGCCTTCTCCCAACTATTTTTCTACATCTTTCACGACACTGATCTAGGCGGCGGATCCGATGGCATTTATTTAAACAACAGGCCAACAGTCAACATTGGTGATTTCACATTAATTGACTTAGCTTCCGAGGGTCGTATTTACTATGTATTACTAGGTTCACTAGCTATTGTTTACCTACTCCTCACTGCCTTGCTTAAATCGCCATTTGGTAAAGTTTTAAAAGGGATCAAGAGTAATGAGCAGCGCATGGTATCAATGGGCTACGCTACTTTTAATTACAAATTAGCAGCTTTTGCAATTGCTGGTGGATTAGCGGGGCTTGCGGGCTTTTGGCATGCAGTACTTTTTGGCTTTATCACCCCCGAACTCCTATCGTGGCATCAATCAGGCAATGTACTTTTAATGGTAATTCTTGGCGGCATGGGACATTTAGGCGGCGCCATTGCAGGTGCAGTTGCATTTGTGGGAATGCAAGAGCTTTTTACAGACCTTACAAAACATTGGCAGTTATTAATGGGCTCAGTGATTGTGTTAGCTGTTTTATTTATGCCAGGTGGTATCGCTGCCGTTCCTGGACGCATTGGAAACCTTATTTATGGCAGAGGTCAAAATGACAAATAACCACGATATTTGGTTAGAAGCCAAGGGTTTAACTCGTAGATTTGGTGGATTAACCGCTAATCAAGACGTCAATATTAGTTTAAGGCCTGGACAAATTCACGCATTACTTGGACCCAATGGTGCTGGCAAATCGACATGTATCAATATGCTTTCAGGAGATATGCCACCTTCCGAAGGGAGCATATATTACAAAGGTAAAGAAATTACTAAACTCGGCGCAAATCAAAGATCATTGATAGGCCTTGGTCGTAGTTACCAACGTACAAATATTTTCCCTGAATTTACTGTTCTTGAAAATTGTCGACTTGCTGCTCAATCTAGAAATCAAAGGGCATGGAGCGTTTTTAGTAATGCAGAAAAATATGAAGACTATATCGAACAAGCTAAGGCTGCCATTAAAGAAGCTGGTTTAACCGATAGAGAAGATCGTATTGCAAGCCATCTTTCTCATGGTGAACAGCGCCAACTAGAAATCGCTATGGTATTAGCAACTAAGGCACAAGTTCTTTTATTAGATGAACCTCTTGCTGGCATGGGCTCAGATGAAGCCGCTCAAATGGCAAAGCTCTTGAATGAACTAAAGAAAACACGAGCAATTCTACTTGTTGAACATGATATGGATACCGTATTTGCAATTTCAGATGTTATTACAGTTTTAGTAGACGGAAAATTACTTGCAACTGGATCTCCAAGTGAAATTCGCGCAAACGATGAAGTTCAGCGCGCTTATTTAGGAGACGAGTCACATGTCTAATATGCTTCTACAAACAAAAGACTTACATACTTACTACGGCAGCAGTCATATTCTGCATGGCATAGATTTTCAAATTAAAGAAGGTGAATCCGTTGCACTTATGGGACGCAATGGTATGGGAAAATCTACATTAATTCGTAGCATGCTTGGATTAGTTAAACCTCGTCATGGTCGCGTTCTTGTCAGAGGTGATGATATGACTGGTGCAGAGGCTTTTAAGATTGCAATGCAAGGGATTGCTTACGTCCCTGAAGGCAGAGGAATTTTTCCCAACCTAACTGTTGTGGAAAACCTAGTCATGGCTGCACGACCCGGACTAAATGGCGAACGCGCATGGACATACGACCGTGTACTTGAAACCTTTCCACGCCTAAAAGAACGTCTAGGCAACGGTGGCGGTCAACTATCTGGAGGCGAACAACAAATGCTGACGATTGGTCGCGCCCTGATGACTAACCCCGATTTATTAATTCTTGATGAAGCTACTGAAGGTCTAGCGCCACTTATTGCCAAAGAAATTTGGAGAATTGTTGCTGAAATTAGGGCAAGCGGTATTGCTACTATTTTGGTTGATAAAAATCATACTGCTTTAAGTAATCTCGCCGATAGAGCTGTCATCATGGTTAAAGGCAATTTAGTTTTTGATGGAACCACCCAAGAACTTAAATCAAACCCAGCACTTATTCAGCAACATTTGAGTGTTTAATTCTGGGTAAGAAGAATGGCATTTATTGAAGTTCAAGGTAAGCGTCTTGAATATGAAAGACTCTCACCTAACCAATCTAAAATAAAAGGCTCAGTCATCGTCCTTCTCCATGAAGGATTAGGTTCAATAAGTCTTTGGCGAGATTTCCCTCAAAAATTAGCTGACGCTACTGGACATGAAGTCCTTGTATATTCTCGCTATGGTTACGGCAATTCAGAAGCAGCTAAAGGCTTCCCATTCAGATATATGCATGATGAGGGACTTCTATCATTACCTGAACTTCTAAATTCTCTGCACATAAAAAACCCTATACTTTTAGGCCATAGCGACGGCGCATCTATTACACTCATCGCTGCAGGAGGATCAGGGATTAAACCTAAGGCAGTAATCGTCATGGCACCACATGTTCTAGTAGAACCTATATGTTTTGAAGCAATTGAACAGGCTAGCAAAATTTATCAAACATCAGATTTAAAAGATAAATTAAGCAAACATCATGCTGATGTAGATTCAGCATTTTTAGGCTGGAGTAATGCCTGGCTTAGTCCAGAGTTTAAAAACTGGAATATTGAAGAATATCTCCCAAATATCAACTGCCCTATTCTGACAATTCAAGGATATGAAGATGAATACGGCACGATGGCGCAACTTGATAAAATTAAAGAAAAATCTATCAATGCCAAAGTTGTTGAATCATTACGCATTCACAATTGTCGACACTCTCCTCACAAAGATCATCCGGATCAAGTCTTAACAGCTATCAATCATTTTTTAGAGAAAAATATTTAACTACTTATGTCTAATACAGAAAAAAATTCAAAAGCTTTATCTAAAGACTCAATCGTAGCCGTTATTGGTGCTGGAGCAATGGGTAGCGGCATTGCTCATGTTGCAGCCAAAGCTGGTCATCCGGTGTTTTTATTTGACACAAATGAAGCAGCAGTCACTAAAGGAATTGCGGGAATAAGAAAAGATCTAGAATTTTTAGTTTCAAAAGGGAAAATGACTGCTGAAGACTTATCAGCTACCCTCAATCGAATCACCCCCGTTTCAGAACTAAGTGGACTAAAAAATACAAAATTAGTTATCGAAGCAATTGTTGAAAATTTAGATGTCAAACGTAAAGTATTCGGAGATTTAGAGGAATTACTTGGTGAAGATGCAATACTTACAAGCAATACATCTTCCATCTCTATTACAGCAATCGCAGCAAAATTAAAGCGTCCAGAAAGACTTCTGGGAGTTCACTTCTTCAACCCAGCTCCACGCATGGCTTTGGTTGAAATTGTTAGCGGTGTTGCGTCTGATCGCCACCTAGCAGAAGTTCTCTTCGATAGTGCAAAAGCTTGGGGGAAAGTTCCCGTTCACGCAAAATCAACACCAGGATTTATTGTTAACCGCGTTGCAAGACCATACTACGCGGAGGGATTAAGAGTTCTAGAAGAACAAATCGCAGATATCGCAACTATCGATACACTCATGCGTGAAGGTTGCGGATTCCCTTTAGGCCCATTTGAATTAATGGACCTAATTGGTCATGATGTTAACTTTGCCGTAACGAATTCTGTTTTTAATGCCTATTTTGGGGATAAGCGATTCACACCTTCAATTACCCAACAAGAATTAGTTTCAGCAGGTAGATTAGGCCGAAAAACTGGGCAGGGTTTTTATGATTATCGTGAAAATGCCGAAAAGCCAGTAGCTAAAGTTGCCCCTCAACAAGCTAAACCAAAGGCCATTAAACTTTCATCAGATACCCAAATTTGCAAGGATTTACAAAGTAGATTGGAAAATTCTGGGATTGAAGTAGTCTCAATCAACTCGACGATTCAAGCGCCAACATTGATGATTACAGATGGAAGAACAGCAACCATTCGCTCTAAAAAGGAAAATATTTCATCCTTAGCCGTATTTGACTTAGTAAAGGATATGAAAACATCTGAAAGAATTGGAATCGCTTTCTCTGACTCAACCACTGAGACCGATAAAAATTCTATTATTGGCGCACTTCAATCAACCGGACTTTTGGTCAGTGTATTAGATGATGTCGCTGGATTGATTGGGATGAGAACAGTTTGCATGCTTGCCAATGAGGCTTCTGATGTAGTCACTCAAGGGATTGCATCAGCCAAAGATATTGACTCAGCAATGAAGTATGGAACTAATTACCCTATTGGCCCTATGACATGGTCTGAGCAAATTGGAATCAAACATGTTGCTAAAGTTTTATCTAATTTGAGAGACCATTATGGAGAAGAGCGTTACCGACTCTCTCCATACATCTTAAGAAAAAACGCTGCTCTATAGTTCAACATGAACCCCTAAAGCTGATGATTACTAATCAACTTGGGGGTGAATTATCTTTAAAGCTTTCGCTTCTAATTAACTGCTCTTCCGTACGAATTGTATTTGTATTAGATGAGACCGGCACTTTCCAACCCTGATAATAAACTTCAAGTTTAGAGAAATCGGGGCTTAAAACTATAAATGGCGCAACTCCAACGAAGTTTCTTTTTTCCAAGTTAGATAACTTGATCAACTCCTTTTTGTTGCTAGCATCAATTACACAAACATCTTGATCGGCCTTGCTAACCAGATAAATAAAATTACCAGCTGAATTAGCTTTAGCCGCCTTAAATGCCGGCACATTTTTTGGGGAAATATCACAAACATTTTGCTCCAGTACTAAAGAAGATTCCTTAGTTTGATCTTTTTCTTCTGACCTAGGCAACTCTTTGACGTCACTTGGCACAACCACCACTTCAACTGGCTCATTGGTTGAATAGCGAGAATTCACAAACCATCCCACTAGAACTGCGATAATTACCAAAACAACAGCAATCAAAAAAATCAATTTCTTAGACGATGTCGAGTCTAAATCAGTATTTCCCAACTTCTCAAGCTCTGCCAAAGAATCAGACTGGTCACCAACTTGCTGTTTCTCACCGCCCTCAACATGATCATTTGCATCTTCTTGAGAGTGTCCAGTGCTTTGAAGAATTTGCATCTCAGTTAAACCCAATAAAGCGCCAACTTTTTTTGCAACCTGGACCTTATGAGATTTTGAGAAAAATGCTGAATCTCCCCCTTCTTCAATCTGGGTAATATGTTTTACTGATAAACATAAATTATTAGCAAGCTCATTAATCTCAATACCCTTATCTATTCGAGCATTTTTAATCGCTTCAGAATTTATGTCAGGAATATTTTTATCTTGCATAGCTTGTGGTCAGTATCATTTAAAACTCTTAATCGCCTGATCATAAATTCTTACCAATGACTGAAGCGAATCAGCTTTCATTTTCTCCATAACACGGGCTTTATGAACCTTAATAGTTGCATCTGTTGTACCTAACTCTTTAGCAACATCTTTATTCATTAGACCTTTAACCAATAAATTACATACTTCAGCTTCACGTGGAGTCAAAGTGGCATATCGTTGATTTGCGCTCAATGAATCAGTCATTTCCTTGAAGTTTTGACGATCCAGATCCATTGCTTTAATAATTGCTTTAAATAAGTCCTCTAAATTAAAAGGCTTAAACAAAAAATCAACAGCCCCACCCTTAAATCCAGTCACAATTTCCGAAGGCAAACTATCTCCACTAATAAATACGATTGGATTAGTTCTACCGATCTCTTTTAATTTTGCTTGAAGCTCGACTCCAGACATTGAAGGCATACGCATATCAAGCAATACAACTGCCGGCGATAAAGGAATTGAGTTATCAAGAAATTGCTGCGCCCCTTCATATGAATGAACGCTATATCCCGCATCAGTAAGCATAAGCTCTAAAGATTGACGCATCGAATGATCGTCATCTATCAAGTAGACATTGCCTAAAAATTCTTGCTCCATGATTTTTCTTTAATTTTCAATATGTTGACTATATTAAACGTAAACAATAGTCGCAATTAGCCCTAGAGCTAATATAGAGTATCTATACTAAAACCTCAGTTAAATGCTTTTTTCGATGAATACCCTCAAAAAACAATAAACTAGAAAAAATCAATAAAAATGGAGCCAAAATGTCACAAATCAATTATTTAACTCAAATTCAAATTGAATTCGGGGCTATTAAATTACTAAAAACGGAATGTGACAGAATTGGCATCCATAACCCCCTTTTTGTCACAGATGTAGGCGTAAAGGCGGCAGGACTTCTTCAAAGAGCACTTGATGCTTTTGGTGGCACTAAGCACGTTATTTTTTCTGAAACACCATCTAATCCAAATGAAGCTGCTGTAATTGCAGCAACAACTCTTTATAAAAACCATCTTTGCGATGGTTTAATTGCCATTGGGGGTGGTTCTTCTATCGATTGCGCTAAAGGCGTGGCCATCTTAGCAACACATGATCAACCGCTAACCACATATGCAACAATCGAAGGTGGATCGCTAAAAATCACCGAAAAAACAGCCCCTCTAATTGCCATCCCAACTACTAGTGGCACAGGTAGCGAAGTCGCTAGAGGTGCCATCATCATCCAAAATGATGGTAGAAAACTTGGGTTCCATTCTTGGCATTTAATGCCAAAAGCAGCAATTTGCGATCCAGAACTTACACTCGGGCTACCTCCACACCTAACTGCAGCTACAGGCATGGATGCAATTGCTCATTGCATGGAAACGTTCATGGCAAGCCCGTTTAATCCGCCAGCTGATGGGATTGCATTAGATGGACTAACCAGAGCTTGGTCAAATATCGAAAATGCCACTCAAAACGGTAGCAACCGTGAGGCAAGACTAAATATGATGTCCGCATCTATGCAAGGTGCCATGGCCTTTCAAAAGGGCTTAGGATGTGTGCATAGCCTAAGTCACAGCCTTGGGGGAGTTAATCCAAAATTACACCACGGCACTCTCAATGCTATCTTTTTGCCAACAGTTATTCGATTTAATTCCGAAGCAGAATCAGTCATTAAAGACAATCGATTGAACAGGATGGCGCTTGCAATGGGACTTCATTCAGGCAGCGAGATCCCAGAAGCGATCAAAGAGATGAATGCTAAATTAAAACTTCCTAGTGGACTTAAAGCACTTGGAGTAGATCAATCTTCATTTGAAAAAATTATTCAAGGAGCTCTAGCAGACCATTGCCACAAGACAAATCCCCGTGAAGCGAGCGTTAGTGATTACACCCAAATGTTAATTGAATCACTATAAAATCTAATCGTGATAACCTTCCTACAATAGCTTATTAATATTGCAGAATCTGATATGTTTGCCAACTTTACGTCGAAAATGAGCCGCTTCCTAAAGAGCTCTAAATACTTCACACTTGCAGCTCTTCTTATAGTTGCAGCTTTTCAAGTTGGACATATCTTTTTTGGACATACCCAAGCTGCCGACAAAGAAACAATTTCAGTTAAAGTTGTCGGAATATCAGACGGAGACACTATTACAGTATTAACAGCAAATAAACAGCAACTCAAAGTTAGATTAGCAGGTATTGACGCTCCAGAGCGCTCGCAAGCTTTTGGAATGAGAGCAAGAAAACATCTTGCTGATGAAATATTTGGGAAAATCATCGAGCTTGAAGTTCGTGGTACCGATAAATACAAACGAACCCTGGGAATTATCTATTTGAACGATCAAGATATTAATGAAAAAATGATCAAAGATGGATTTGCATGGTTTTATAAAAAATATGCTTCAAGCCAACCAGAAGAAGAAGCTCAAAGATACGAGTCTGCGGAAGAAGCTGCCAGATCAGAAGAAATCGGCCTTTGGTCCATGAAGGATCCCACGCCTCCATGGATATATCGCAAAGAGCAAAAGAAAGTTAATTAAGGACTTTATATCCCCTACCAGTTAAGCAACGCTTAACAATATTCTCCTGCGCCTTATTTCCACTATAAGCACCCGTAGCACCGCCAATCACCGCGCCCACCCCAGCAGATTGGGCTACCCTAGTTCCATTACCACCAGTTACAAGCCCAATTAATCCACCAACTCCAGCCCCACCTACAGCACCTTTAGCGGCTGAAGTTCCCGTGCCACCTTGTTGTTGAGCATATTGCTGACATTCAGCTAAATCTACTTCATAGCGGGACTGATTAACTCCTTGCATATCTACAATTGGTCTAACGTCGGCACCTGTATTGGCACAACCAGTAAAACTCAATAGCACAATCAAACTACCGGTAATCGAAAAGATTTTTAATAAATCACGCATATAGAGTCATCCTTCAAAATTTACTTTACGCATTATGAAGTTTTATTATCATATTAATTATTCAAATAATGTAGATTATTGAAATGAATAAAGCAGCTATTTCGTGTTCAACTTGCGGCAACCCAAGAAATCTACTGATGCATAACTGCCAATTCTGTGGAGAAACAGAAAAACCAATTATTAGCGCAGGAAAACTAAAGCCCTATTCCATTAACCTAGAATTAAATATGCCCACTGTTGATGAGGCACTAGATCGCTTTGATGATGAACTAAGAATTGTTACCAAAGCAGGCTTTAAATTAGTAAAAGTTATCCACGGACACGGTTCTTCAGGAGTAGGTGGAAAAATTAGACGGGCCTTTAGAGAGGCTATGGAACATAATCGCTGGGGACATCTAATTAAAGATGTCTATTTCGGCGAAGATCTAATTCCAGGCCGAGAAGGTTTAGCCGACCTCAACAAAAATCATCCACGCCTTCATCGGGATTTAAGCAAAGATTTTTTTGGCAACCCTGGAATCACCTTACTTATTATGGAAAAATCAGCTTAATTAACTCCTTCAAATTTTTACGACAACTCTGCCTCGAATTTTTCCTGCCATAAGATCACTAGCCCTTTCAATCGCAGACTCTAATCGAATTTCTTCAACAATAGACTCCAACTTTGAAACTTCTAAATCCCTAGCTAAGCGATCCCAAGCTTCTTGTCGTTTTGCTTGAGAAGCCATCACAGAATCAACCCCTGCTAAGGTAACATTCCTTAGAATAAATGGCATAACTGTTAATGGCAAATCAGCGCCTTGAGCAAGTCCACATGAGGCAACAACACCCCCATAACGAGTTTGAGCACATGCATTAGCTAATGTATGAGATCCAACAGCATCAACCACACCTGCCCAACGCTCTTTTTGCAATGGTTTACCAGGTGCAGATAGTTCAGCCCTATCTATGATTGAAGTGGCACCTAAATTTTTAAGATAAGCTTCTTCACTAACCTTCCCCGTGGCAGCAACTACTTGATATCCAAGTCTGGCCAAAACTGCTACCGCAACACTACCAACACCTCCCGTCGCTCCTGTCACTAGGATTTCACCATTACCTGGCTTTACTCCTGCTTTTTCAAGCGCCAACACACATAGCATGGATGTATATCCTGCCGTTCCAATTGCCATCGCCTGGCGAGTTGTAAAACTTTTAGGCAGCCTAACTAACCACTCACCTTTTAGCGAAGCTTTCTCAGATAAACAACCCCAATGAGTCTCACCAACCCCCCAACCATTATGGACAACCAAATCCCCAACCTGCCAATTAGGATTAGTTGAAGCTAGCACTCGCCCCGCACCATCAATACCTGCAACCATTGGCCAATTTCGGACAACCGGACTTTTATTGGTAATTGCTAAACCATCTTTAAAGTTTAGAGTTGAATATTCAACCCCAATCAGTACATCTTCTTTAGGAAGTTGAGACTCATCCAACTGCTCAATAGCAGCAGAAAATTCAGTATCTTTTCGAAGTACCAGAGCTTTAAACATATCAGGTATACCCATTAATTATTGATAACAAAGATCCTACTACTTTATCTCAAAAACTTAATCATCGAATGATTCATAATTTTCTGAGAATATCCTCAATCTCTTTGCGGCATTTTCATAAAAATCCCGAATTCCTTTTTCAGAATTCACAGTACCCATTAAACGGTAATCAGATAAGTGTTGCCGCCAGAACCTTGAACCACCCAGTCCGTGAGCGAACCCAAGAATATGCCTAGTAATTGCAGCTAAATGAAATGGCATCTGGCTTTTATGACACTCATGCAACCATTTAATTGACTGCTCAATGACACCTTCTTGAATACTTAACCAAACCTGCTCGTTCAAGAAATATCCAAACTCTTGAGCATTAGTTTGCAACATTCGATCCCAGCCCAACAAGATTGCGGGCTGATGATAAGCAGCTCGACCGACCATGAAGCCATCAAAATCATTCCAAAGGCGAGCAATATCGCCATTATTTTCTAAACCACCATTAAGTAATACCTTAACCTCAGGATACGATTTCTGCAAATCAACACGTAATTGCTTCGCAATGTCATACCTTAAAGGAGGTATAGACCTATTTTCTTTGGGGGATAGTCCTTTGAGCACTGCATTTCTAGCATGTATAGTTAATTGACTGGCACCAGCCTCAGAAACAGTCGACATGAAATCAAGTGCAAATTGATAATCAACAGGATTATCCTTAGCATTCATATCATTCAATCCCAAACGGTGCTTAACAGATACCGGGATTTCAACTACATCCTTCATTGCTTTAACGCAATCAGCCACCAGACTCGGCTCAGCCATTAAACAGGCTCCAAACGACCCTTTTTGAACTCTTTCCGAAGGGCAGCCACAATTTAAATCAATTTGATCATACCCCCATTGGACAGCCAATTTAGCTGCTTTTGCAAGTTCTTCGGGCTCACTCCCCCCCAATTGCAATACCAATGGATGTTGTGCAGAGTCATAATCTAAATGTCTTGGGGCATCTCCAAACAATAATGCACCCGTAGTAACCATCTCGGTATATAAAACTCCTTCTTTTGATAGCAAACGATGAAAGGACCGACAATGCCTATCAGTCCAATCCATCATGGGTGCTATCGCAAGAATTTTGCTCATAAATAATTATAAATTCATCGAATAAAAATATTTACATCATTAAACGCTGATAAAAACTTTTCACATAGGGATCACATTTAACATCAAATGGTCTAATTGGCTTTAATAAGCTAATACCATCCATTGTGGTGCATCGACTTAATGCAACATAAACTTGGCCAGGAGCAAAGGCCCCTCCAGCTAAATCAACTCTAACTCGATCTAGGGTTTTACCTTGACTCTTATGAATCGTTACTGCCCAAGCCAACATAAGTGGATATTGCTCATAGGCACCAATAACAACTGGTTTGATTTGGTCCGTTTCTTCATCCACCTCATATTGATAGGTCTCCCATACAAAAGTTGGTACCTCTACGTGAACTTTTCCATAAGGGTTATCTAACTCGACTTTAATTACCTCATCACCAAATCCAGTTACCGTAGCAAGACTTCCATTCACCCAACGTCTAGGCATACTCTTGTCATTAGCAGTAAACATTACTCGAGCACCAACCTTAAGGAATAGATTTAAAGGTGCCGGCAAGTTACGCTCATCTAATTTAAATTTACCAGAAGCTTTTCCAACGAATACTTTTTGCTCACCCTCTATTGCTGTAATTGCTCGCTGATTGATACTATCAGCCTTGGCATTTGTTGTTGTTAAGGTAATTGCAGAGCTATCCTCTTGCAAACCTTGCTTATAACAATGGGCATTTATTAGCTCAAGCGATTGAGCAACATCCTCATTAACTCTTATTGAATTAAGTAATTTAGTAAATTCAATATCTTTTTGTCTAAATATTTTTTTAAGTTCAATACAGCTTAGTTCTTGTCGATGAAGACACATCGCATGAAAGAAAAATGGCGCATCATAATTCCTTGAACGAAGTACATCCAGCTCCTCAGATCTAACGACAGGAGGCAGTTGAAACAAATCACCAACAAACATAACTTGGACACCGCCAAAAGGTCGCCCCTCTTTCGGACCGTTCACTCTCAAAAAGAGATCAATCGCATCGATCATGTCCGCCCTAACCATTGAAATTTCATCAATAATTAAAAGCCTAATCTTGCTATATAAACGACGATCTTTTAACTTTTTAATATCCTCCTCAGGGAAAATTAATCTTGGAGGGAATTTAAAAAAAGAGTGTATTGTCACCCCCTTAACCTGAAGCGCGGCAACACCCGTAGGCGCCACCACAACAACATTACCATCTAAGGTATTCCTCAAATGATTAACTAGAGTTGTCTTACCGGTGCCAGCCCTACCACTTACAAATACATAAGGATCACCTCGGTCAATTGCCGAAAAAACCTCTTCGTATTCTGGAGTTATTTCAATCAAACCGAACTTTCCGACTCAGAAATTTGACGAATCGCTTGTTCAAACATTTCTACTGGCTGACCACCTTGCAATAAATGTTTGCCATTAAAAATAATTGAGGGGACAGCAGTAATACCTAGATCTCTGAAATGGGCTTGAGCTTTTCTAACATCATCAGCGAATTCATTCGTATTTAAAACCTCCGCAGCTCTTTTGACATCCAAACCTGCTCGAGTTACAGCGCCTAGCAATGCCTTAGGGTCATCCAACACATCCCCCAATCTAAAGTTCGAAATCAATAACTCATTTTTGAGCTTATATTGCGCATTGGCACCAAGCTCAACACCAGCCCAATGCAGCAAACGATGGCAATTAAAGGTGTTATAAATTCTAGGTCTTATATCTTCTGAAAAAGGGAAATCAACTGCAGCCGCACGCTCCCTTATCTGCGCTTGAGAACGTTTAATTTGCTCAACAGGCATTCCATATTTTTCAGTCAAATGTTCTACAGTATCTTGACCACCCAAGGGCATTTGAGGATTAAGCTCAAATGGCTGAAAATGCAACTCTGCATCTACCTCATCTTTTAGTTTATTTAAAGCTTTTGTTAACGCTCCCAAACCTACTGCACACCATGGACAAGCCACATCTGAAACAAAGTCAATTTTGATTTTTTTCATAATTATTAATTATCCTAGCTAATCAGGAAAACTGCTTCGGACTAAAGGCAATAACTCCAGCCGTGATTGAAAGTGATGCTCAACCCCGGTTACCGGATCAATAAAATATAGCTCTTTAGCCAATAACTGCAACGGATTCCTGTAATCCCTATCTTCAGGGGGGACATATTTTTTTAAGTCAGGATAAATCTGATCATTCATAATCGGAATGCCTAAAGCATTCATATGCGCGCGTAATTGATGCTTTTTGCCTGTTACTGGCAACAACCTATACTTACCTAATCCTTCGAAAACTTCTATCAATTCAATTTGTGTTTCTGAATTTGGCTGCCCATCTATTTCATGCATTTGCATAAAAGCCGGCGACTCTTCTAAACAGCTTTTATAAATTATTGGAAATATTAATTCAGGATCAAACCTAGCTATCGCTTCATATTTTTTATGAATCTTCTGATCACGAAATAGATTCTGATAAATCGCTCTTAACTCAGGTTTTTTAGTAAACAAAACCAAGCCAGCAGTCTCCAAATCAATACGATGAGCTAAATTCAAACCATCAATCCCTAGCCGTTTTTTCAATCGAACTAATAATGTCTCTTGTAAAAATGGACCTACAGGCGAAACCGGTAAAAAATGAGGCTTATCAGCAACTACAATATTCTCATCTTCATAGACAATTCCTTCTTCAAAAGGAATATTCGCCTCTTTTAGAAGTTCTCGGTAGTAATAGATATGTTGATTAGGAAGGTACGGCGTATTCGGGGATAGTTCTTTACCAAACTGGTCTAATACTGTCCCCTGCTCCATGCGTCTAATCCAACCAGGTCGGGTACTAGACGGAAATCGTTCGACCAAGAAATCCAATAAATTGAGGTAGTTCCCCGCCGGTAAAAATACCCGACTAGGTCCTACCCCATTTTTTACTCCCAGCTTATTGGACATCAGGCAATTTATGCGCCTTCGCGAGACGCCTTTTTACGCTCATGCTCTTTCAAATGACGCTTACGCAAACGAATACTTTTCGGAGTTACCTCTACAAGTTCATCGTCCGCAATAAATTCAACAGCATATTCCAGTGACATTTGAATTGGGGTTACCAAACGAACAGCCTCATCCGTTCCTGAAGCACGCACGTTAGTTAGTTGCTTACCCTTAATTGGATTAACCACTAAGTCATTATCGCGACTATGGATACCAATAATCATACCTTCATATAATGGCTCACCTGGTGAAACAAACATACGACCACGATCTTGCAATTTCCACAATGCATAAGCAACCGCATCACCATTATCTTGACTAATTAACACGCCATTGTGACGTTCACCCAAGATACCTTCTTTAACAGTGTCGTAGTTATCAAATGTATGGCTCATCAAGCCAGTACCACGAGTCATCGTCAAGAAATCTCCTTGGAAACCAATCAGACCACGGGCTGGAATGCGGTACTCTAAACGAGTACGTCCTTTACCATCACTGACCATATCGAGAAGTTCACCCTTACGCTTACCAAGCTCTTCCATCACAGAACCTTGTGTCGTATCTTCTACGTCAACTGTTAGGTTTTCATACGGCTCTAGCTTGACACCATTTTCTTCATGGAAAACTACGCGTGGACGCGATACGGCTAATTCATAACCTTCGCGTCTCATGTTTTCAATCAAAATCGTTAAATGCAACTCACCACGACCTGAAACTTCAAAAACTGTATCGTCATCCGTATCTTTTACGCGCAAAGCCATATTTGACTTTAATTCACGATCTAAACGATCGCGCAATTGACGGCTGGTCACAAACTTACCCTCACGACCAGCTAATGGACTTGTATTAACCATAAAGTTCATTGTCAAAGTTGGCTCATCCACCTTGAGCATTGGTAATGGATCTACATTATCAGGGGCACAAACAGTTGTACCAATCGCCAAATCTTCAATACCATTAATTAAGCAAATATCCCCTGCAACAGCTTCTTGAACTTGCTCACGCTCCAAGCCTTTAAATTTAAGCACCTGGTTAATCCTACCTTTAAATGGCGTACCTTCAGGTCCATTTTGGCAAACAACATCCATTCCAACTTTTACAGTGCCACGGCTAATGCGGCCAACACCAATCTTACCTACATACGTACTGTAATCAATCGATGAAATTTGGAATTGCAATGGGCCTGTTGGATCATCATCACGAACTGGCACATATTTAAGTATTGTTTCAAACAATGGGCGCATGTCGCCTTCGCGTACATCTGGAGTTAATCCTGCGTAACCACTTAGACCTGAAGCGTAAACGATTGGGAAATCTAATTGATCTTCAGTAGCACCTAATTTATCAAACAATTCAAATGTTGCATTTTCAACATACTCAATACGAGCACCAGGACGGTCAACTTTATTAACTACAACAATTGGTTTTAATCCTAACGCTAATGCTTTTTTGGTTACAAAACGCGTTTGTGGCATCGGCCCTTCGACAGCATCTACCAACAACAAAACACCATCAACCATCGATAAAACACGCTCAACCTCACCACCAAAGTCAGCATGACCTGGGGTATCAACGATATTAATATGAGTTCCTTCATATTCAACAGCACAGTTTTTTGAAAGAATCGTGATGCCACGTTCTTTTTCAATATCGTTTGAGTCCATAACACGTTCAGCAACTTGCTGGTTATCACGGAATGTTCCTGATTGACGTAACAATTGGTCAACTAAAGTTGTCTTGCCGTGGTCAACGTGAGCGATGATGGCAATATTGCGTAAAGAGCGGGTAGTCATAATGCAACTTTCGAAAAAATAAACTAATGAATTGAACTACTTAAAACTGGGGAGGAAATTTCCACCCCACTTATTTGTGAAACTACTTCAAATTTTTGTTGAGACACTAAACGGCGAGGATGAAGCACCCCTTCTTTTAATTCTGCCGTTCCTAAAAAGTTCTCAGAACTTTCGTTCTCTCGATAAACCCGTAACAAAGAATGTTTGCTGGATTGCACATTAACCGGAACTCTTTGCCCGAGACAAAGTCGGCTAGCTAATACTTCATCTAAAACAAATGATGGCAAAGTACTAACTAAAGCATCAACTGGCGCAAGTTCAGCACACCCCTCTTTAACAACCTCGAGTGTTTGAGCATGAGATATTGATAAATGTCCAACTTGAGTTCTTCTCAAAGCAGTCAGATGGGCCCCACACCCCAAGGTATCGCCCATATCATTTGCCAAACTTCGAATATAAGTTCCTTTACTGCAAGAAACTTCAAGTGTTGCTACCGGCCAAGCAATAGATACCCAACGAATAGAGTGAATCGTAACTTTACGTGGCGTTAGCTCAAATACCTCACCAGCTCTAGCGTATTCATAAAGTGGTTTACCATCTTTTTTTAATGCTGAATGCATTGGTGGTATTTGCTCAATAGGACCAGAAAACTGACCAAGTATCGCCTCAAGAGCTGCTTGAACGATTAAGGGATCTTGCTCATCAAACTTCACAGCCCCTTGAAAAATAATCTTTCCTTCAGCATCACCTGTATCTGTTTTAGACCCAAACAAAATTGTCGCCAAATAAGTTTTATCCGCATTTAACAAATCTTGGGAATATTTCGTTGCCTCCCCTAGGCAAACAGGAAGTAAACCGGTCGCCAAAGGATCCAAGGTGCCTGTATGCCCAGCTTTTTGAGCATTACAACTCCGCTTAACAATAGTAACTGCAGTTTGTGAGGTGATTCCCTCGGGCTTATCCAAAAGAACCACCCCATCGATACGTTGGGGCATGCGTTTAGGCATGATTAGTCCTTTTTAGGTCGTTCAGGATCTGGCGCTGAAGTTTGAATAGCCTCATCAATTAAACGAGACATTTCAACGCCTCGAACAACCGATTCATCATGAATAAAGTGAAGTGTTGGAACAGTATGAATATGCAAACGCTTAAATAAAAGTGAATGCAAATAACCGGCTTTCTCTTTAAGTATCTGAGAAGCAACTTCAGGCTCAGCTCCCAACACCGTGAAAAATACTTTGGCATGAGCCATATCCGGCGTTAGCTCTACAGCCTGAAGAGTCACCAACCCCATCTTCGAATTTTTCAATTCGCGCGGAATCAATTCTGCCAAATCTCTCTGGATTTGGTCAGCTACTCGCTGATTGCGGTGACTTGGTGACTTTGCCATTTCAATCTTAATTAAAGTGTTCTTGCAACTTCAGTAACTTCGAAGATTTCAAGTTGATCACCTTCTTTGATGTCGTTGTAGTTTTTGAGCGATAAACCGCACTCTAAACCTGCACGAACTTCTTTGGCATCATCTTTGAAACGTTTAAGCGAATCCAACTCGCCAGTCCAAATAACAACGTTATCACGCAATAGTCGTGCACGCGAAGTTCTCTTAACAACACCATCAGTAACCAAGCAGCCAGCAATCGAACCAACCTTAGAAACAACGAAGACTTGGCGAATCTCAACCATGCCAGTAATTTCTTCTTTCTTATCAGGCGTCAACATACCACTCATTGCTGCCTTCACATCATCTACAGCATCATAAATAATGTTGTAATAACGAATATCTACACCATTAGATTCAGCCATTTTTCTAGACTGTGCATCAGCTCTTGAATTAAAGCCAATAATGACTGCTTTAGAAGCGACTGCCAAGTTAACGTCAGTCTCAGTAATTCCACCAACCGCTGCGTGAACAATTTGTACACGTACTTCAGGCGTCGATAATTTCAATAATGACTGAGATAAAGCTTCTTGCGAACCCTGAACGTCTGCCTTAATAATAATTGGCAATGACTTAGTTTCAACGCTACCATCACCCATATTTTCAAACATGCTTTCAAGTTTGACGGCTTGCTGTTTAGCTAACTTAACATCACGGAATTTACCTTGACGGAATAAAGCAATTTCTCGAGCTTTACGTTCATCAGGAACAACTTGAACCTCTTCACCAGCCGCAGGAACTTCAGATAAACCTTGAATTTCAACTGGTATTGATGGGCCAGCCTCTTGGCATGGCTTACCATTTTCATCGAGCATCGCTCGAACACGACCAAAAGCTGAGCCTGCAAGCAACATATCGCCACGCTTTAATGTTCCAGACTGAACCAAAATCGTAGCAACAGGGCCTTTACCCTTATCCAACTTAGCTTCAATTACAAGGCCTTTAGCTGGAGCATCTTTTGGCGCCTTAAGCTCTAATACTTCAGCTTGCAAAAGTACGTTTTCTAGCAAATCATCAATACCTGCGCCAGATTTTGCTGATACTGGAATAAATGGTGAGTCGCCACCATATTCCTCAGGCACGACCTCTTCAGCAACTAACTCTTGCTTTACACGATCCGGATTTGCTTCTGGTTTATCAATTTTGTTAATTGCAACAACCAATGGCACACCAGCAGCTTTCGCATGTGCGATCGCTTCTTTTGTTTGAGGCATAACACCGTCATCGGCAGCCACAACCAAAATAACAATGTCAGTAGCCTGAGCTCCACGAGCACGCATTGCCGTAAAAGCTTCATGACCCGGAGTATCAAGGAAAGTAATCATCCCTTTGGGAGTATCGACGTGATACGCACCAATATGCTGAGTAATACCACCGGCCTCGCCAGCAGCAACTTTAGAAAAACGAATCTTATCTAGCAATGAAGTTTTACCGTGGTCAACGTGACCCATCACAGTAACAACCGGAGGACGAGTGAACAACTCAGCATCATGATGCTCTTCGCCGCCTAAATCCAACTCAGGATCATCAAGCTTAGCTGCAAAAGCACGATGCCCCATCTCTTCAACAATAATCATTGCAGTATCTTGATCCAGGACCTGGTTAATCGTAACCATTTGCCCCATACCCATTAGCAATTTAATAACTTCAGCAGCCTTAACAGACATCTTATGTGCTAATTCAGAAACTGTAATCGTTTCTGGCACATGAACATCTCGAACAACAGGCTCAGTTGGAGCCACAAAGTTTGTAACTTGTTCAGGATTAGGTTGTGATTTTTTGCGACCACCGCCAGTCCGCCATCCACCACCAAGACCACCAGAAGTATCACCCCTAGTTTTAAGCCCTTGTTTTTTCTTAGCTCCTTCTTCCTGCCAAGTTGATGAAGTTTCAGAGGCTTTAATTAATTTTCCGCCCGCGGCTGCACCCTTTGATGCCTTCTTCTTATCTTCTGATCCTTCGGCTTTAACAGGTTTATGTAGCGTACCCTTTTTGACATCTTCGGTAGCTTCTGAAGGCGCTTTCAAAACTCTGGCTGGCGTACTCATCATTTCACGAATTGCCAATGCTTCAGCTTCCGCTCTTGCACGTCTTTCACGAACTGCTTTCAACTCAGCTTCTGCAGACGCTTTTGAAACTTCTTCTTTAGCAGCCGCTTCTTTTGCATCGGCCTGATCTTTTACTTCAGCTTTTTCTATCGCAGCAGCAGACTCCTCAGAAACTTGAGATTCAGGTTTTTCTACTTTTGCAGCTTTAGCTTTTGATTTTTCTTCTGCTTTTTGAGCAGCTTCTTCAGCCTTTTTCTTACGCTCTTCATTAGCTGCATTTAAATCAGCTTCCTGACGCGCTAACAACTCTGCTTGACGACTTGCTTCTGCCGCACGTTTAGCCAGCTCCTCTTCACTAACAACTGATGCCGCTGAAGTAGCAACCGGGGCAGGAGCAACCGCAGGGGATGGCGCAGGCGTATCAGCATCTTCTCGCTTAACAAGAACACGTTTCTTACGAACTTCCACTTGAACAGTGCGAGTTCTACCAGCAGAATCCGCTTGACGAATTTCGCTAGTCTCTCTTTTAGTCAACGTAATTTTCTTACGCCCACCCGTATCAGCTGTGCCGTGTACTTTTTGCAAATGCGCCAAAAGTATTGTCTTATCTTGCTCAGTCAATTTATCGTCGCCAGAATTTTTTTCAATTCCGGCAGCACGTAATTGCTCCAACAAGTTATCAGCAGAGCGTTTAAGCTCCTCAGCCAATGTTTTTACAGTCGTGGTCGCCATGCGAACCCCTTCAAAAATCAGTTAAACCAATGCTCACGAGCTTTCATGATGAGTGCTTTAGCTGCATCTTCATCAATTTGTGTCATTTCGACCAACTCATCAACTGCAAGTTCTGCCAAGTCATCGCGAGTGTGAATTTGATTCTCAGCTAATTTAGCGATCAAATCATGATCCACGCCTTCAAGTGACAAAAGGTCTTGAGACACTTCTTCTACACGCTCTTCTTTTGCCAACTCCATTGTTAGCAATGAATCACGCGCACGTGTACGTAGCTCATTGACCGTATCTTCATCAAATGCATCAATTTCTAGCATTTCGCTGATTGGTACGTAAGCTACCTCTTCCAAACTATTAAAACCTTCTTCAATCAAGATGTCGGCAACTTCGCTATCAACATCCAATTTATCCATGAATAAGGCTCTAACTTTTTGAGACTCAACTTCAGTTTTCTGAGCTGACTCTTCAGGTGTCATGATATTGATATGCCATCCAGTCAACTCGCTCGCTAAGCGAACGTTTTGCCCACTACGGCCAATTGCAATTGCCAAGTTTTCTTCATCAACAACTACATCCATTGCGTGACGTTCTTCATCAACAACAATTGATGAAACTTGTGCAGGCGCCAATGCGCCAATTACAAATTGCGCTGGATCCTCAGACCAAAGCACAATATCAACAGCTTCGCCAGCAACTTCATTACGAACAGCAGTTACACGCGTACCACGAACACCCACACATGTACCAATTGGGTCAATGCGTTTATCGTGAGTTACAACAGCAATCTTCGCGCGAATACCAGGGTCACGAGCCGCCCCTTTAAGCTCTAAAAGCCCCTGCTCAATTTCTGGAACTTCATTCTCAAACAATTTCAACAAAAAGTCAGGGCATGTACGAGAAAGTTCGATTTGTGGACCACGAGCTTCACGGTCAACTTTCAAAATATATGCACGTACACGGTCACCACTTCGCAAGTTTTCTTTAGGAATCATTTGATCGCGACGCAACAATGCCTCTACACGACCAGATTCAATGATCAAGCCGTTTTTATCTGCACGCTTAACGGTTCCTGTCATGACTTTTTCGCCACGCTCTAAATAATCATTCAAGATTTGCTCACGCTCAGCATCACGAATGCGTTGCAAGATAACTTGTTTAGCCGCTTGCGCTCCAATACGACCAAAAGAAACAGATTCAATCTGTTCTTCGATGTAGTCGCCTACTTCGATGTCGCTAATTTGCTCTTTTGCCTCAAATTGAAGCACTTCCTTATCAGGCTCTTGCAAACCCGCTTCATCAGGCACAACTAGCCAACGACGGAATGTTTCATATTCGCCTGAATTACGATCGATTGATACACGAATATCAACCTCTTCTTCATAGCGTTTTTTTGTAGCTGATGCCAAAGCCATTTCAAGGGCTTCAAACACAACATCTCTATCAACATTTTTTTCACGCGCCAAGGCGTCTGCCAGCATGAGAACTTCACGACTC
>CAZEHN010000013.1:0-23677 GCA_964511855.1 uncultured Polynucleobacter sp.
AGAACAAAACCATCACGGTCTTTATCCCATGGACGTGAAGCAGTCGCAGGATCATCATTGCGCGTTGAAAGCGCTCTTGCCGCAGCAAAACCGCCAATACCCAATGGAGAAACAGTTGATTCAGCACCGCCAGCGATCATGACATCTGCATCACCATATTGAATCAAGCGTGCTGCCAATCCAATACTATGAAGTCCTGTTGTACATGCCGTTACGGCTGCCAAATTCGGGCCTTTTAAGCCAAAATTGATACTTAAATGTCCGGAGATCATATTAATGATCGATCCAGGAACAAAGAATGGGGAAATACGACGCGGCCCCCGATTCACATATTCAGCGTGAGTTTCTTCAATCATTGGTAAACCACCAATGCCAGAACCCACTAAAACGCCGATTCTTTCAGCATTTTCCTCTGTTACAACAATTCCACTGTCTTTAAAAGCTTGAGTACCAGCGGCGATCCCAAAATGGATAAAAGTATCCATTCCTCGAGCTTCTTTCGCAGAAATGTAATCCTCGATATTGAAGCCCTTTACCTCACCAGCAAAATGAACTGCTAGATTGGATGAATCAAATTTTGTAACAGTGGCAATCCCTGTTTTTCCAGCAAGTAAATTACCCCAGGCATCCTGGATGTTATTACCTACTGGAGAAACAGCACCTAAGCCGGTTACCACAATCCGGCGTTGGTTTTTTGCGTAGGACACTGATTAGCCTTGTGCTTTCGATTTAGCGAAATCGATAGCTAGTTGGACAGTAGTGATTTTTTCAGCTTCTTCATCAGGAATTTCGATGCCGAATTCATCTTCTAAAGCCATAACAAGTTCAACGGTATCAAGAGAATCTGCGCCTAAGTCGTTAACGAATGAAGATTCATTCTTAACTTCTGCTTCAGCGACGCCTAATTGCTCAGCGACGATTTTCTTTACACGTTGTTCGATGTTGTCCATATTTTCCCTCCAGGGGTTGTTGTAAAAAGATTAAAGAATATTTTATCAGTTTCGAAACCAATTAAGCTAGATATAAGCCACCATTGACATGTATCGTAGCTCCAGTTATGTATCCAGCCTTAGGAGAAGCCAAGAAAACTACTGCATTTGCCACATCTTCAGGGGTTCCAAGACGACCCAATGGAATGTTCACTTTTAGTGCATTTTGCTGATCTTCGCTCAATGCTTTAGTCATATCCGTATCAATAAAGCCTGGGGCTACGCAGTTAACAGTAATATTTCGACTTCCAATTTCACGAGCCAAAGCACGACTCATACCCGCCACACCTGCTTTTGCAGCAGCATAATTGGCCTGACCTGGGTTACCGCTATGACCAACCACTGAGGTTACGTGAATAATTCGACCACCACGAGCCTTCATCATTGGACGCAAAACCGCTCTTGAAAGCCTAAAAACAGCGCTTAAATTTGTGGCAATCACATCATCCCACTCTTCATCTTTCATGCGCATTGCCAATTGGTCTTTTGTAATCCCCGCGTTATTAACCAGAACGTTTAAACCACCGAATTCTTTAACAATACGATCGATTGTGGCATCACACGCAGCAGGATCAGTTACATTCAATACAAGTCCTTGACTTTTCTGGCCAGGACTTAAAGCCTGCAATGCTTCAGTAATACTCTTTGCACCAGATTCAGTTGTTGCAGTGCCAATCACAGTCGCACCCTCTTTAACCAACTCAACGGCAATCGCCCTACCAATACCTCTTGAGGCTCCAGTTACCAATACAACTTGTCCTGCCAATGTATTTGTTGTCATTTTCTTAATCTCAAAAAAATAGTGTGCGTTAAGCCAACTCAGCCATCACTTGTTCAATAGAAGTTGGGTCTGCAATTGAAAGCCCAACCAAGTTTGGATCAATACGTTTGGTTAAACCGGCAAGCACTTTTCCAGGGCCGCACTCAACAATATGAGTAACACCTTGCTTAGCCATTTCTTGAATAGTTTCAACCCAACGCACTGGAGCAGCTGCTTGTCGAATTAATGCATCTTTAATGCTAGCTGGGTCGTTAACAACAGCAACATCCACATTATTAATTACTGTTAAACCAGGTGCATTAAACGTTTTATCTTTTAGATAAACACTTAATTTCTCAGAAGCAGGTTTTAATAATGATGAGTGAAAAGGAGCTGAAACCGGCAAAGGTAAAGCGCGCTTAGCGCCGGCTGCTTTAGCAAGTTCACACGCTTTTTCAACACCAGCCTTTGATCCCGCAATTACAACTTGTGCTGGCGCATTAAAGTTAACAGCTTCGACAACCTCACCACTTGCAGCTTGTGCGTCTGCACATACTTTTAATACTGTCGGATCATCAAGACCTAATATTGCGGCCATACCACCTGTTCCTACTGGAACAGCCTCTTGCATTGCTTGGGCCCTAAAGCGAACCATTGGCACAGCCTCTTGGAAAGACAACACGCCAGCTGCAACTAAAGCACCATATTCTCCAAGACTATGGCCGGCAACAATTGATGGCGCCACACCACCAGCAGCCAACCAAGCTCGATAACAAGCTACACCTGCTGTCAGCATCACAGGCTGAGTGTTTGTCGTCAATGACAAAGTCTCAGCAGGACCTTCTTTAATTAATTTCGCAACATCTTCACCTAATGCAGTTGAAGCTTCATCAAGAGTAGATTTAACTGCAACGTTATCGCCAAAGGCATCCAACATACCCACAGATTGAGAACCCTGACCAGGAAATACAAATGCGATTTTTTTACTCATAATTAAAACTCGACTAATAAATGATTCATTAATAACGTATTAAAGCTGCACCCCATGTGAATCCGCCACCTACACCTTCAAGCAACAGCGTTTGGCCGCGCTTAACTCTGCCGGAACGAACTCCTTCATCAAGTGCTAATGGAATCGATGCTGCCGATGTATTACCCTGCTCCGTCACTGTGACGACAACCTTATCTAAAGGAATACCAAGTTTCTTAGCAGTACCTTCCATAATTCGAATATTTGCTTGGTGTGGAATCAACCAATCAACATCCTTTGAAGTTAAACCGGCTTTAGTTAAAACCTCATTTGCAACTTGGTCTAATACTTTAACGGCCAACTTAAAGACGGCTTGTCCATCCATAATCAAGAAAGCTGAACCATCAATCGCACCTTGATGCGCCCTACCTGGAATGCATAGAATATCGCGATGAGATCCATCGGCATGTAATGCTGTAGCCAAAATACCTGGCTCTTCACTCCCACCTAACAATACGGCGCCCGCACCATCTCCAAATAAAACACAGGTTGTTCTATCTTCAAAATTTAATATTCTTGAGAAAGTTTCTGCACCAATTACCAATACATTTCGATGTGCGCCACTCTTGATTAAAGAGTCAGCTAACGATAAGGCATAGGCAAAGCCAGAGCACACAGCCTGAACGTCAAATGCAGGCGCACCATTACGAATACCTAACTTATCTTGAACTACACAAGCAGTACTTGGAAAGCCACCTAAATTATCTGGCGTTGATGTAGCCAAAATAATTAAATCGACATCTTCCGGTTTTTTACCAGCAGCTTCTAATGCTTTGTTTGCGGCATTGACCGCTAAATCACTCGTTAATTCATTAGAAGCTGCAAAATGACGTGCTTTAATTCCACTTCTCGAGAATATCCATTCATCACTCGTCTCAATACCCTGAGCCGCCAATCTCTTAGCCAAACTTTCGTTATCAATTTTCTCAGCAGGCAAATAACTACCCGTGCCTAAAATTTTTGAGTACGTAGCCATCATTTATTCCCTTCCACAGCGGGAGATGCATGTCCTGAAGCCGAAAATGCTTCAGCGATTCTATCGACCATATGCCCTTTAGCCGCCTCGTAAGCTCTTGTTAATGCCATATAAAAAGCAAAACGATCAGCAGAGCCATGACTCTTAAGTACCATTCCTTTTAATCCAAGTAACAATGCACCGTTATATCGACGATGATCAACTCTCTTTTTAAAACGCATCAAAATTGGTAACGCCAATAGAGCCATACATTTTGTTAACCAATTACGACTAAATTCTTGCTTAATCATTAAAGAAATCATACTAGCTAAACCTTCACTAGTTTTTAATGCGACGTTTCCAACAAACCCATCGCAAACCACAATATCGGTAGTTCCTTTAAAAATATCATTACCTTCTACGTTGCCGTAGAAGTTCAATTGGCTTTGACGCAACAATTCACCAGTTTGCTTAACAACTTCATTCCCCTTAATAACTTCTTCACCAATATTGAGAAGTCCAATCGTCGGGTTTGGTTTATTTGAAATAATACGAACCATCACATCGGCCATTTGAGCAAACTGCAATAAATGAATCGGCTCACAATCTGAATTGGCGCCTAAATCTAAGACCGTCGTACCAGAACCTAACTCATTAGGCATACGCGTAGCAATCGCTGGACGATCAATTCCTTCAAGAGTCTTAAGTATGTATCGGGAAATTGCCATCAAGGCACCCGTATTACCTGCAGATACAGCAGCATCAGCCTGTTTTTCTTTAACCTGCTCGATAGCCACTCGCATTGAGGAATCTTTTTTCTTGCGAAGCGAGACCTCAATAGGATCATCCATGGTCACAACTTCTGTCGCAGCAACAATAGTGATGCGTGAACGAAGTTCAGTCGGGACTTTTTTTAAAGCCAATTCAATTTGATCGGACAAACCCACCAAACGAATCGAAGCATCAGGAAATTCGCGAAGTAAATCGAGTGAAGCAGGCACCGTGACAGATAGTCCGTGATCCCCACCCATCGCGTCAACTGAGATGGTAATAGTCATTTAAAAGCTATCAAAAAAAAGCGACGCACGAATGAGCCGCTTTTTTATATGAATTCCAAGAGAATTCAATGATCAATTAACGTTTAGTTAATTAGTCGTTTTTAGTCTTAACAACTTTACGACCACGGTAGTAGCCGTTTGGGCTGATGTGGTGACGCAAATGAACTTCACCAGTAGTAGCTTCTACAGCTAAACCAGGGTTAGTCAAAAAGTCGTGGGCACGGTGCATACCGCGCTTTGAAGGTGATTTTTTATTCTGTTGAACGGCCATGATTATTAACTCCTAAACAATCCCAAATTCTACCATATGTATTGATAAATACTAACTAACCCGCCTAACTACTTATTTAATTTAAGATTTTTCAAAGCCAAAAAAGGGTTAGGCTTTTCAGAATCAGAAGAAATTTCGCCACTCTTTTCTGAAATTAATGAATTTTGACCATTTTTAGGTGGTTTTTCATCAAAATTGATGCATTTTCCCGCAGGATGCTTAGGCATCAGAGGTAAAGAAAGCAAGGCCTCATCTTCAATTAATGCCAAAACATCAAAATGAGCATCCATTGCTAAAACATCTAAAGAATCCTCATCCAATGGGTATGCATCCACCTCCTCTTCTGTTGGAAGTAACAAAAACTCAGTAATTACATCCAACTTCTCTTCATAAGGGGCAATACAGCGTTGACACATTACTGGCAACGACCCCTTTATACCAACCCTCAACCAATACTCATCAGGCAACCCCTCCTTTGACTGAGTCCAAGTACTAAATACCCAATCAATGCCTTTGGTATTTAAGTCAGCCGGCTCAAGCATTAACTCTTCAGCCAATCTAGGCAAGTCAGCAAAGGGTAAAAAACCTTTTCCTTCATAAGCTAAACCTGATTTAAGATCAACATCTTGAAGTGCTTTTACAGTTGAATTGAGTTGGGTCGGAGAAATTTGTTTACGATTCATACCCATAGTCTAATCCAGAGCGTCAATGAAAACCCAACAAAAATTAATCCTCGCTTCAAGCTCCAAATATAGAAAAGAGTTGTTAGAACGACTAAGAATCCCCTTTGAAGTCATAGTCCCAAATATCAACGAATCACCTCTTGCAAAAGAAACTCCAGCCGAACTTGTCCTCAGACTCTCAAAAGAAAAGGCGCTTGCCGTTGCAAAAACCAATCCTGGAGCATGGGTGATTGGGTCCGACCAGGTTGCAGACTTCCTAGGAGCAGCTATTGGTAAACCACATACGCACGAAAGAGCAGTCGCCCAATTGCAATTAATGCGCGGGGAAACAATTACCTTTAGAACAGGAATTTGTCTTACCAACGGTCAAACTATTCATTGCACAAGCGTCGATACGGATGTTAGTTTTTTAAAATCCTCAGACGAAGCCATTGAAAATTATTTGTTAGCCGAACAACCCTACGATTGCGCTGGGAGCGCTAAATCAGAAGGTTTAGGCATTAGCCTACTTTCCGCCATTCGTAGTGATGATCCCACTGCTTTAATCGGCCTACCTCTTATTAAACTAAGCGAGTTTCTTCGAAGTGCTGGATTTGCAATCCCCGCTCAATAAATAAAATTTCATGAACACAAACCCAAAAACTGGCACACTTTTTTTAATTCCTAACACGCTGGGCGAAGAAAATCGTGAGTTACAAATCAACACAGTCTTACCTCACGAAGTGATTGTGCAATCAGCTCAACTCAAATATTGGGTTGTTGAAAATGCAAAAACAGCTCGTTCATTTTTAAAAGCAATTGGAACAATTAATCCTCTCATTTGCACAATACAAGAAATGCAGATGACTGAATGGCGAGGTCCTCGTTCAAATATCGATCCCAAAGAATTAATAAAACCACTACTCCAAGGTCATGATTTAGGACTAATCTCAGAAGCAGGATTGCCCGCAGTTGCAGACCCAGGCGCGGAAATCGTCGCTGCAGCACACAAAGCCAACATCAAGGTAGTCCCACTCACCGGCCCAAGCTCTCTGATGCTAGCCTTAATGGCAAGTGGCATGAATGGGCAAAGATTTTTGTTTAACGGTTATCTCCCAATAAAAAATCCAGAGCGTACAAACAACCTTAAATCACTTGAGACTGAGTCAAAAAAATTTAAGCAGACTCAAATCTGGATCGAGACCCCATACAGAAATGCTGGCATGCTTGAGAATGCAATTTCATGCCTATCTGATAACACGCAACTTTGCCTAGCGATCGACCTAAGCCTCTCTAGCCAAGAGATTTTAAGCATGCCGATTGTGAAATGGAAAAATTGGATTAAATCAAATTCAACAACGATTCAATCTCTAGATAAAAGGCCAGCAGTATTTCTAATGCTGGCCTAAGAGAAGTACTGCTTTATTTTTACTGAATTCGAGTTTGCTCAGAAATTACTTTTCCAAAACTAGTTCCAGCAGCTGCTCCAAATTTTTTCGCAACTCGCTCAGCAAGATTTTCATGCAACGTGTAATCAACTACATCCGGTTGCTTAAATACATCTCGAGCAACTGAATCCACCGTTCCAATAGCATCCGTTAGCCCAAGCTCAATACTTCTTGAACCATTCCAAATCATCCCGCTGAATAAATCAGGATCATTCTTCAAACGATCGCCCCTACCCTCTTTTACAACTTGAATAAACTGCGCATGAATTTCATCCAATAAGGCTTGAAGTTTTGCTCTTTGCTGTGGACTCTCTTTTTTAAAAGGATCAAGCATTGCTTTATTCTCGCCAGCAGTAATCGTACGGCTTTCAATCCCCAATTTATCCATCAAACCAGTTAGACCAAATCCTTGCATTATCACGCCGATTGAACCCACTAGACTTGCCTTATCAACGTAAATTTTTTCGCCGGCGACAGCGATGTAATAACCCCCAGAAGCACAAACCTCTTCAACAACCACATGCAAAGGTTTATTTGGATAAAGCTTTCTCAATCTAAGAATTTCATCATGAATCATGCCAGCTTGTACCGGCGAACCACCTGGGCTATCAATACGCACAATGACGCCAACACTTTCTGGATTTTCAAATGCAGCTTTTAAAGAAGCATTTACATCAGTAGCGTTTGCCGGTGTTGTGGGCGAGATAGGTCCATCAATCGTAATTAGTGCCGTATGCTTACCCAACACCCCTGATTTACCGACGTTAGAAGCCTGAAACATCAACACAATAATGCCCAACATCACGAAGGTAAATAAAATTCTCCAGAAGGTTCTCCAACGTCTGGCACGTTTACTTTCTTTAAGATTTTCTAACAACAGATGCTCAAGGGCTTGTCGCTCCCAAGAATTTTCTTCGCTCATCTTTAATTACCTTTGCTTAATAGATAGCTGGAATATAGCTTAAATTAACAAAAACTGACTCAACTCACTCACCGTATCAACACATGCTAGTGGCTTCAATTCTTTTAATGAATTCGCTGGATGCGCCCCATAACTAACAGCAACCGCATCTACACCAGCATTACTTGCCATTAATAGATCATGAGAGGTATCACCAATCATTAACATCTTATTCAAAGGCACCATGAGTGACTCGGATAACTCATGCAACATCAAAGGATGCGGCTTTGATCTCGTTTCATCCGCCGTTCGCGTATCAACAAACATGTGCTCAAGCCCATGGAATTTAAGTGAACGATTCAACCCGACCCTTGGCTTACCGGTTGCCACCGCTAAGTAATGCCCTCTGTCTTTTAACTCTGTCAGTAACTCTCGAATACCTTTAAACAAAGTTAATTCGTGATCCTTTGCCAAATAGTAATAACGAAAACGATTAACTAAGTCAGGGTGCTGAGCCGGTGTAATTGAAGGCACAGCAATTCTTAATGCATCTTGCAAGCCCAAACCAATAACATGACTCGCTAATTCGTCAGGAGGTACAGGCAAACCCAAATCGACACAGGATTTCTGAATGCACTCAACAATCGTAGGCGTTGAATCCATTAAGGTTCCATCCCAATCCCACACAATCATTTCGTAAGGCAAATTACTCTGTTTACGCTTCATCAATTCACCTCAACCTACATCAAGCTCGAAGCCAGCCGGAATTGGCGCTTCAATTACTAATTTCTCACCCGACTTTGGATGGGTAAATATCAAGCGATATGCATGCAACATCAAACGCTTACCACCCACCACCTTATCTAATTGATGATCCCCATACTTATCATCTCCCACAATAGGATGACCGTATTGTTTTAAATGAACTCGAATCTGATGAGTTCTGCCGGTCTTCAATTGAACCTGCCCTACAAAACATTGATTCTGCCTAGCTGGACCTAAAACTTTCAGTATTGAATGACTCGCCTGCCCATCTGGGTCAACCTTAACTCGACGCTCTCCGTTTGGCAGTAAAAACTTTAACAATGGAAACTTCAATGGAATCGGCTTATCCGATCTTGGCAACGCTCCATGAGCCAATAAGGTATAACGTTTATCAACCTGCCCAGCCCTGATTTGCTCATGTAAGGCTACCAAAGCACTCCGTTTTTTGGCCAACATCAAAATCCCAGAAGTATCCCTATCCAATCGGTGCACTAATTCCAGGAATTTAGCCTCAGGTCTAGCCTGTCTTAGAGCCTCAATCAACCCTAAAGAAACCCCAGATCCTCCATGAACTGCCAAACCCGATGGTTTATCGACAATCAAAATTGAGTCATCCTCGAATAAAACTGGAATCTTATTAACTACCTTTTGAGATTGAGCGCGAGTTTGCTCAGAAATGCTTTGCAAAGTCGGAACGGCTACTCGGATCGGCGGAATACGTAGTAAGTCCCCCTCAAGCAATCTTTGAGTAACATCTGCCCTTTTTTTATTAATACGCACTTCCCCAGATCTAATAATCCGGTAAATATGACTCTTTGGGACGCCTTTTGCCCATCGAATCAAGAAGTTATCAAGCCTTTGACCAGCCTCTTCAGCTGAAATGGTGACCTGACTGACGGTAGATTCTTTCATTATTGGGATTTTTTACTCAATTTTGCGAGAAATTCGTATTTTTGTTATTTGAAAGATGCTAGTTTGCCCTATAATCAAGAACTTATTGCAATTTGTTTATTTTTTTAGTTGAAGAAGATTTAGCTTAGGCAAATTTCCAACTTGGAACAATTGCAGTAATTTTAGCTAGGGATGGCGAAAAAATCCCCGAGGTAGCTCCTCCCTTGTTTACCTGAGGAGCACGGGTTGAAAATTTATTTTGGTAGCCCGGCGAATATAGATGACAGAATTTTTAGATGAGCGCCATCTGAAGGATTTAGTAAGAGGCGAGCATCCAGTGAGTACATGCATGGATTTCATGCATCCCTGAAAATTAAGGGATTTTTTACCAGCCTAAAGCTGGCTACTCGAATACCGTTGCCATAATTGCAACGCTCAATCTGTCCAAACATTCGCCCTATCAAGTAATTTTCCCCAACTGGAGGAAACTTATGAAGCGCATGTTATTCAACGCAACACAACAAGAAGAGTTGCGCGTTGCCATCGTCGATGGTCAAAAATTAATCGATATTGATATCGAAGCCGCAGGTCGCGAGCAACGAAAAGGAAATATTTACAAAGGGGTTATCACCCGAATCGAACCATCCCTTGAAGCTTGCTTCGTTAATTACGGGGAAGAACGTCACGGATTTTTACCTTTCAAAGAAGTTGCTCGTAGCTACTTTAAGGAAGGCGTGGATGTTAGAAGCGCAACTATTAAAGATGCTCTTCGCGAAGGTCAAGAAATTATTGTTCAGGTAGAGAAAGAAGAGCGTGGCAATAAAGGCGCTGCTCTAACTAGCTTTATCTCACTAGCCGGTCGTTATTTGGTATTAATGCCAAATAACCCTCGTGGAGGTGGCGTTTCACGCCGCATCGAGGGAGAAGACCGTCAAGAATTACGTGAAGCAATGGCTCAGCTTGAAGTTCCTGAAGGTATGAGCATTATTGCTAGAACTGCAGGCATTGGCCGCGACGCCACTGAGTTGCAATGGGACTTAAACTACTTGACTCATTTATGGGGCGCCATTGACGGCGCAGCCCAAGGTAATAGCGCCCCACTCTTAATCTACCTTGAATCAAGCTTAGTCATTAGAGCCATTCGTGATTACTTCCAGCCTGATATTGGTGAAATCCTCATCGATACAGATGATATTTACGAGCAAGCTCAAGCATTTATGTCAGTAGTTATGCCTGACAACCTCACTCGAGTGAAGCGCTATCACGACGATGTACCTCTTTTCTCACGCTTCCAAATCGAACACCAAATTGAAACTGCGTATTCACGCACAGTACCACTACCCTCTGGTGGCGCTATCGTTATCGACCATACTGAAGCACTTGTTTCAGTCGACGTTAACTCCGCACGTGCAACGCGCGGTCATGACATCGAAGAAACTGCTACTCGCACCAACCTAGAGGCTGCAGATGAGATAGCTCGTCAAATGCGCTTACGAGATCTTGGCGGCTTAATTGTTATCGACTTCATTGATATGGAGTCCTCTAAGAGCCAAAAAGATGTTGAAAATCGATTACGTGATGCTTTAAGACATGACCGCGCTCGCGTTCAAATGGGCAAAATTTCAAAATTTGGCTTGATGGAAATGTCTCGTCAACGACTGAAGCCAGCCCTATCTGAAGGTAGCCATGTAACCTGCCCAAGATGTAACGGCACAGGTCATATTCGTGATACGGAATCTTCAGCACTTCAAGTACTTCGCATTATTCAAGAAGAAGCAATGAAAGAAAATACAGCAGCACTTCATTGCCAAGTGCCTGTTGATGTTGCGGCATTCCTGTTAAACGAAAAACGTTCAGAAGTGATCAAAATCGAGACCCGCTTCAAGGTCAATGTGTTATTAATTCCAAACAAACATCTAGAAACGCCTCATTACAAACTTGAGCGCTTACGTCACGATGACACTCGACTAGACGATCAGAAAGCAAGCTATGTTTTAGCTGACGAAGCTTCAAAAGAACTTGAAGCTGACACCATCGTTAGCCGAAGAGATTCCGAAGCTAAACCGCGTCAGGAAGCAGCTGTTAAAGGCATCACACCAAGCCAACCAGCTCCAATAAACTCACCAAAAGATTCTCGTAAATCTGATAGCTCAAAATCTGGCGGATTCATGGGCTTCATCAAGCGTCTATTTGCTAGCACACCCGAGGTAACTGAGGAAGAGAAACCAAACCGTCGCAACCGCAACCAACGCGGCAATCGCAACCGTAATCAACGTGGCGATCGCCAACAAAACGGTGAACGTAATAATCGCGATAAAAAGTCAGCTGAAGGTGTTAATGACAATCGTCGCGAAAAAAATAACAAGCCACGCAATGAGGCCAACGGCGAAGGTCAAGCTCGTAACGACAATCAAGGTAACAATCGCAATCGCAGGGGCAACCGACCTCAAGGCGGCCAAAATGCCACCGATAAAGCAGATGCAAATGAGCAACAATTAGCCACTCAAAACCCTAATGCTGTACCAGATAGCAATGAAGGCGGAGAAGAAAAACGTCGCAGCCGCAATCGTCGTAATCGTAATCGCAACAGGGATCGTGGTGATAGAGAAAATGGTCTAACTCAAAACGAAGTTGAATCAACTGCAATAGCTATATCTCAATCAGCAGACCAATCAACTCCAGAAGCCGCAATTTCTTTGCCTACACCTGTTGGGATTGAAGTTTCAGCACCCCCTGTTCAGGCAGCTCCAGTTGAATCGATTCCTACGCCAGTAGTCGCTACACCTTCAATAGAGACTGCAGTTGCACCAGTTGTTTCTGAACCTGCTGTTGCAACATTGGCAACAGCGCCATCTGCTGCACCAATAATTGCTACTGCACCAGTAACTACTCCAGAACTTCCCAAGGTTAATCCAACCAAATTAGATCCAAAACCATTAGAAGAAGTTCTATCTAACGTAGGTATGATTTGGGTAGGCACAAACCAAGATAAACACGAAGAAGTTCAACGACAAATTGCAGCTGAACCCAAACCAATTCATGTTCAACGAGAACCCAAACCAGCCCCTGCACTTCCTGAGGGACCAATGATTCTTATTGAAACTGGTGGACAACAACGCAATATCGAGTAGTCATCAATTAGAATCCACTCGGTTAATGATTGGTTATGAGAAAAACAATTCCCATCATTGAAACATTAACCAGTGTGGATTCTTTAGTTTCCACAGCAATCCCAAAAACACTTGTCGCACCAAGTGGCAAGCTAAACGACGCTCGCATTCGCCCCCTCAGAGATCTCAGAATTTCCGTTACAGATCGATGCAACTTTCGTTGCTCATACTGTATGCCAAAAGAAATTTTTGGGGCTGACTTTCCATATAAAAAGCGGAATGAACTATTAACCTTTGAAGAAATTATCAGGTTATCTAAAATCTTTGTCGATCATGGGGTGGAAAAGATTCGCTTAACTGGTGGCGAACCACTTCTTCGAAAAGGCATTGAAGATCTAATAAAAATGCTTTCTGAATTAAAAACCAAAGATGGCAAGCCAATTGATCTAACGTTAACCACAAATGGCAGCTTACTTAAACACAAAGCATACGCACTACGTCAAGCCGGACTTAATCGAATCACCGTTAGCTTAGATGCATTAAACGACGACATTTTTAGAAAAATGAATGATGTCGATTTCCCCGTTAACGATGTTCTTGAATCAATTTCTGCGGCCACTGAAGCAGGCTTTAAAAATATCAAAGTTAATATGGTGGTTAAAAAAGGCGTCAACGATCAAGAGATCATTCCGTTAGCAAAATACTTTAAAGGTAAGAACATCACACTTAGATTTATTGAATATATGGATGTTGGAAACACCAACGGCTGGAAAATGGACGACGTCCTACCATCTAGTGACGTTATTCAATTAATTAACTCCGAATTACCTATCTCACCTATCAATCCAAGTTACGAAGGCGAAGTAGCTCAACGATGGTCTTACCAAGACGGTAGTGGAGAAATTGGCATCATCTCGAGTGTGACACAAGCTTTCTGCCACTCATGCTCCCGAGCAAGACTTTCAATGGAGGGTAAACTTTATCTCTGCTTGTTCGCAAACTCCGGATATGACTTAAGAGAACATATTCGTTTGAATCACTCGGATTTGGAAATTTCTAACGTGATTAGATCTATTTGGGAAAAGCGAATTGATAATTACTCTGAACTCAGAGGGCAAGCTAGTCATTTCGTTCGAGAACAAAATAAAGTAGAAATGTCTTACATTGGTGGCTAAATTGAGCGATCAGTTTCATCAACCTGCAATAGAAGCTTTAATCCTGAGCGGCGGACAAGCTCGTCGTATGGGTGGAAAAGATAAAGGTTTAATCCTTCTACACAATCAATCGTTAATTGCTTGGACAATTGAGAAACTTAAACCCCAAGTTAAGCATATCAAAATTAATGCGAATAGAAACTTGGCTTCATATAAAGAATTTGGTTTAGAAATTATTCAAGATTCACTTACAGGGTTCGCAGGACCACTGGCCGGATTTCACGCCGGACTGAAGGCATGCGAACACGAACTATTATTAGTAGTGCCATGCGACTCACCTTTAATTGATAGCTCATTAGTGGCGAAATTACTAAACTCACTTAATGCCAATCAAGCAGATTTAGCTTATGCGGCAACATTTAACAATAAGCACGAAAAACAAACTCACCCTGTCTTTTGCTTAATGCGTAAGAATCTACTGCCAAATCTAGAACAATTTCTTAAAAACGATAGAAAGATTGATCTTTGGTTTAAGCAAATTAATGCTGTTGAAGTTATATTTGAAAATGAAAATAATTTTTTAAATATAAACACACCGGATGAATTGGAAAAAATAAGCAAACTGATATGAAAAATGTTGATGAGCTCCCATCATTAGAATCAACTAAAAACAAGGTCGTCGGCGTTGACTTTAATCCCGACGATCTTCATATTCAAGCTGCTAGTGCATTTATTCAAAATTACGTTCACCCAATTGCTTCTCAATTAGGTCAAGAGACTATCAATCTTCAGAATGCGCTAGGGCGTGTTTTAGCAGAAGCCATCACATCCCCGATCAATGTACCACCAGCAGATAACTCTGCTATGGATGGCTACGCCTTCAATTCGCAATGCCTAAAAAGCGTTTCTGACAATATCACCCTCCGAATCAAATCAACGGTGCTTGCGGGGCAAAATCTAGATTCCGCATTAGATGATTTTGACATCCTCAACGACTCAATCAAAATCATGACTGGCGCCGTCATCCCAAAAACATGCGACACCGTTATTCCACAAGAAAATGTCGAAGTAAGCGATCATTCAATCTTTTTCAAAAGGGATACCGTCCCTGCAAATGCCAACGTTAGAAAAGCTGGTGAGGATCTAAGTAAGGGACAAATCGCCATCCCCGCTGGCCGAATCTTAACTCCGAGTGATTTAGGACTAATTGCGTCAATTGGCATTAGTAGGATCAAAGTAACAAATCGATTGAAAGTAGCAATTGTCTCCACAGGAAATGAAATCCAAGATCTTGACCAACCATTAAAACCTGGTGGTATATACGATAGCAATCGATTCACACTCCTAGGCATGCTGACACGCTTAGGTGTGGAAATTATTGATCTTGGTACGGTAAAAGATGATCCAACTCTGCTTAAAAATACTTTTCTAAAAGCAACAGAACAAGCACAGGTCATCATTACCTCGGGTGGGGTTTCAGTTGGTCAAGCTGATTACACCAAAAAAGTAATGGCGGAACTAGGAGAAATAGCTTTTTGGAAATTAGCTATGAAACCTGGGCGGCCAATGGCTTTTGGGAAGATCTCTAGCAATAGCAAAGAGGCGGTAATCTTCGGATTACCTGGAAATCCTGTTGCTGTCATGATTACTTTTTACCAATTTGTCAAAAACACCCTTTTACAAATGGCTGGCGCAAGTTATTCAGAAACGCCCCTATTACAAGCTCATATTGGGATCGATTACAAAAAACGTCCAGGTAGAACTGAATTTATTCGAGCCACCCTGACAAAAGATGAAAGTGGGAAGATATGGGCTACCCCACTACCAAACCAGGGGTCTGGAATCCTAAGCTCAATAAGTCGATCAAACTGCTTGATCATTTTGAGTCACGAGAGCTCAAATTTACAACGCGGTTCAGTAGTTGATATCGCAACTTTCGAGGGCTTGATTTAAAATATCCACAAATAAGCAATTAATTGATTTTTTTGATTTAATTGCTTTATAGATTTAATCCCAATTTCGCAAGTCAAATGGCAAACACCAAAAAAGAAATTACCTACGTCGACCCCGTACACACTGCTAAAACACTCGTTTTGGTTTACATGTGTTTTTCATTACCGATTATGGGCATCTTTTTTATTGACGCTTATTTCCGATACGGTGAAATGCCTTTAGCCGCTGTACTTTCAGGCGCTTTTTTAAACGCCCTTATCGGTTTTTTAATTCTTTGGCTTGCGTGCAGAGTCTATAACTGGGTAGCAAAAACTTTTGGCGGTATTGAACTTGAACTTCAAGAAATGCCTCTAGAAAAAAACAGTGCTGAAGCTTCAGAAAAAAATAAATTTATTGAAAAGCACCAGGATTAAGTAAGTTTGGCGGGCGCTTACCAGATAGCCCCGCTAACAAATTATCAATCGCTAAGTTCATCATCGCATACCGCGTTTTAGCGGACGCACTGCCAATATGTGGTGTCAAAACAATATTTGGCACTTTCAGCAACTCAGGGTGAACATTAGGCTCCCCTTCAAACACATCTAAACCTGCCGAAAAAATAACTTTTTCCTTCAGCGCCTTTGCTAAAGCAGCATCATCAACAATACCGCCCCTAGCAAGATTAACCAACGTGGCTGTTGGCTTCATCATGGCAAGCTCATTGGCTCCAATAAAATGATGATTCTCAGGTGTGTAAGGCATGACTAATACGACATGATCCGCTTGCTTGAGGAGCGTTTGTTTATCTACATAAGTGGCTTGACATTCTTTTTCCAATTCAGGACTTAACCTACTCCGATTGTGATAAATCACGTTCATACCAAAACCCAAGCCTCTTTTTGCAATCCCCTGACCTATTCGACCCATTCCAATAATTCCTAAAGTGCTGTTATGTATATCAACACCTAACATGCCGCCCATATCCCAATTTTTCCAATTACCCGCCCTTAACCAGATTTCAGATTCAGTAACGCGCCGAGCAGCAGCCATTAATAGGGCAAATCCTAAATCAGCAGTGGTATCAGTTAAGACATCCGGAGTATTTGTGGCCAAAATCGATGCTTGCGTCATCGCCGCTAGATTAAAGTTATTAAAGCCAACGGCAATATTGGAAATAATCTTAAGATTTTTCGCATTATTAATAACGTCCGCGGTTATTGGCTCACTACCAGTCACCAAGGCCCCATCTTTATTTGCTAATTTGTCAGCTAATTCTTCTGCCGAGTAGGCAAATTCTGTGTCGTTGTACTCAACATCACAATATTCTTTAAGCCTCTCCAGCCCCTCCGGGAAAATACGTCTAGCTACAAGAACCTTTGGACGAACTGATAAATTGCTCTGTTGACTCATTTTTGTCTCACTTTTATTGGATATTTTTAATTTTTACGTGATTTTAGTCTCTGTTTAACAAAACCATTCTTTATAAAGAAATCACTAATTAATATAAGCTAAACCTAGGGAAATTGCCGATATCGCTCGTTTGTCAGCTAAAATACCCCTTTGCCATTTAATACCTAAAGCACTATGACTTACGTTGTCACCGAATCCTGTATCCGCTGCAAATATACCGATTGCGTTGATGTCTGCCCTGTAGACTGCTTCCGCGAAGGTCCAAATTTTTTAGTAATTGATCCAGATGAATGTATCGATTGCGCTGTGTGCGTGCCAGAATGCCCTGCTAACGCCATTTACGCCGAAGATGATGTACCTGGCGATCAGCAGTCATATATCAAATTAAATGCTGAGCTTTCACGCTCATGGCCTTCAATCACGAAATCTAAACCAGCCCTCCCAGATGCGGATGAATGGAAAGATGTCAAAGGCAAGTTAGATCAACTTGCTCGTTAATATTAGGAATTATTGCTGTGTCTAATTTACCCATTGAAACCGAAGCCGTCATCGTTGGCGCCGGCCCCGTAGGCCTGTTCCAAGTTTTCGAACTTGGCCTACTCGAGATTAAAGCTCATGTAATTGATTCACTTCCACTCGTGGGCGGTCAATGTATCGAGTTATACCCCGACAAACCTATTTATGACATTCCGGCTGTTCCTGTCTGTACAGGTCAGGAACTCACAGATAATCTTCTAAAACAAATTGAACCATTTGGGCCAACTTTCCATTTAGGTCAAGAAGTAACCGAAGTGACTCAACGCGATGATGGTCGATTTGATTTAACAACATCAACTGGCACTCAATTTATTACTCGCACAATTTTCATTGCTGCTGGCGTAGGATCTTTCCAGCCAAGAACAATCAAAATTGATGGCATTGAAGCATTTGAAGGCAAACAACTTTTCTACCGCGTTAAAGACCCTGCAAACTTCCACGGAAAAAACATTGTGATTGTTGGCGGTGGCGATTCAGCTCTTGATTGGGCACTTAATCTCGTTGGTAAAGCTGAAAGTGTTGTTCTCATTCACCGTCGTGATGGCTTTAAAGCTGCACCAGCATCAGTTGCAAAGATGAAAGAACTTTGCGAAGCCTACGAAATGCAATTTGAAGTTGGTCAAGTAACCGGCTTTGAACAAAATGGTGACCAACTTTCAGAAATCAAAGTAACTGGCGCCGACGGTGTAACTCGTCGTATGCCATTAGATGCCCTACTTGTTTTCTTTGGGCTTTCACCAAAACTTGGCCCAATCGCTGAATGGGGTCTTGATATCGATCGCAAACAAATTGTTGTTGATACAGAAAAATTTGCGACCAATATTCCTGGCATCTATGCCGTTGGCGACATCAATACCTACCCAGGTAAGAAAAAATTAATTCTCTCTGGCTTCCATGAAGCAGCTTTAGCAGCCTTTGCCGCTAAAGAGTATATGTACCCAGAGAAAAAAGTTCATTTGCAATACACCACAACATCTCCAAAATTACATAAAGTTCTTGGAGTGGAAACCCCGAACTTCGATTAATGATTAACCCTAATTGGGGTAAGGCTTTAAATGAAAAGGAGAACTTAGGTTCTCTTTTTTATTTAAGATTTTGTCATGCCTACCGAAATGTATGACTTACTCAGCAATTTAATTGCAATCATTATTATTGACCTAGTTCTAGCTGGGGACAATGCCATCGTTATTGCATTAGCAACCAAAAACCTCCCAGCCGTAGATCAACGAAAAGCCATTCTCTGGGGTAGCCTTGGCGCCATCGCAATTCGTTCGGTAATGACATTTATCGCCTTATGGCTTTTAAAGATTCCAGGCCTCATGGCTGGAGGAGGTATAGCGCTGCTTTGGATTGCTTATAAACTTCTCGCTGATTCGGACTCAGATGAGGCGCACAAAAGCGGTTCAAACACCTTTTGGGGCGCCATGAAAACTATCATCATTGCTGATGCCGTGATGGGTGTCGATAATGTTTTAGCTGTCGCGGGAGCAGCTGAAGGCAGCTTCCTATTGGTTTTTCTTGGACTATTAATTAGTATCCCAATTGTTCTATTTGGCAGCCAACTCGTGCTCAAACTGCTTACTAAATACACTTGGTTAGTCTACTTGGGCGCTGGGGTACTAGTTATCACCGGCACCGAAATGATTTCCGAAGAACCCCTCATCTCATCCTGGTTTGACGCCAATCATTGGCGAGTAGCTGCCTTACATATATTGGCTGTAGGCGTGATCTTAAGCCTTGGTTGGAAATCAAGAAACAAGAAAAAAGACTAATTTTTAGAGAAATTCTTAAGCATTTTGGTTTTTAGCCTAGAATTGAGGTATGCAGCAATATTTAGACCTAATGAGGCACGTGCTAGAGCACGGCACAAAAAAATCTGATCGTACTGGAACGGGTACCCTATCGGTTTTCGGACATCAAATGCGCTTTGATTTGGCCAAAGGATTTCCTATGGTCACTACCAAGAAATTGCATTTGAAATCGATCATTTATGAATTACTTTGGTTCATCCAAGGAAGTACCAATAACAACTGGCTCAAAGAGCGTGGGGTTAGCATTTGGGACGAATGGGCCAAACCGGATGGCGAACTAGGTCCAATTTACGGCTACCAATGGCGCTCATGGCCGACTCCAAATGGGAAATCAATTGACCAACTTAGCGAACTCATCGAGCAGATTCGTAAAACACCTGACTCACGCCGCTTAATCGTATCGGCTTGGAATGTGAGCGATATCCCTCAAATGGCTTTAGCACCTTGCCATGCATTTTTTCAGTTTTATGTTGCAGATGGGAAACTATCCTGCCAACTCTATCAACGAAGTGCTGATATTTTCTTGGGCGTACCCTTCAATATTGCAAGTTACGCCCTCTTAACGCATATGGTTGCTCAACAAACAGGTTTAGCTCCAGGTGAGTTTATTTGGACCGGTGGGGATTGCCATTTGTACTCCAACCACATGGATCAGGTGAAATTACAACTATCAAGAGAACCTCTTGAACTTCCAAAACTTGCTATTCATCGTCAACCTAAGTCATTATTTGACTATGAATACGAAGATTTTGAAGTCGTTGGATACCAGTCCCACCCAGCAATTAAAGCTCCCGTTGCTGTTTAAGGTTAGATGTGGAATTAGCAATCATAGTAGCCAAGGCTAAAAATGGTGTTATTGGCATCGATAACACCCTGCCATGGCATCTTCCCGCTGATCTAAAGCATTTCAAACAAACTACCTTGGGCTGCCCCATCATTATGGGACGGAAAACGTGGGAGTCTTTAGGCAGACCTTTACCAGGTAGACGCAATATTGTCATCACTCGAGACTCTAGCTTTCGTGCTGAAGATGCAGAGTGCTTCAACTCAATCGAGGCTGCAATTGATGCATGCAAAACCGCAGAGAAAGCATTCATCATTGGGGGCGCTCAAATTTACGAGCAGGCCCTAGACTTAGTAGATAAACTAATTATTACTGAAGTCGAACTTGAGGTAGTTGGTGATGCGCTCTTTCCTGAAATTTCAGCAGATACCTGGAAAGAAATTTCTAGAGAAACTCACGCCTCAGAACTCATCAACGATAAGCAAATCCCCGCTTACGCTTTTGTAAGCTATGCAAGAAAGTAATTAAAATTACTTTCCTCCAATCGTCATTTCTTTTATAAGAATTGACCCGGTTTCTTTAGTCCCCCTTACTAAATTATCAGCGCCAATAGCAACTATATCGGCAAACATTTGCTTCAAATTTCCAGCTATCGTTATCTCTTCAACTGCATGTTGAATTTCCCCATTCTCAACCCAGTATCCAAATGCACCCCGAGAATAGTCGCCTGTTACATAGTTAACGCCCTGACCCATCAATTCAGTAATTAATAATCCACGCCCCATCTTTTTAAGCAACGCAGGTAAATCATCATTTGGTTTCGTTTGACGAGAGCTTAAAGTTAAGTGATGAGATCCGCCCGCATTACCCGTGGTCTTCATACCTAATTTTCTTGCGGAATAAGTCGATAAAAAATAACCCTTCACTACACCGGCTTCAACCACTTTGCGAGGGCTTGTTTTTACCCCCTCCTCATCAAATGGCGCACTCCCAGTCAATCTCGGACGATGAGGATCTTCCAAAATATCAATCGATTTAGGGAAGATCGATTGACCCAAGCAATCGAGTAAAAAAGTTGATTTTCGGTACAAAGCACCTCCTGATATCGCTTGGACAAATGCTCCTAATAAACCGGCCGCTAATGGAGCCTCAAAAATAACTGGGCAACGTTGAGTCTTAATTGACCTAGCCCCCAAACGAGACAGCGCTCTTCTTGCCGCATACTCTCCTATTAATTCAGGAACAGCCAACTCACTTGGCAAACGAGAACTAGAGTACCAGTCATCCCGCTGCATTGCTGAACCACGCTTTGCACTCAAACTAGCAATAGGCGCGCACGAAATAAAATGTCTTGAAAATGGGTACCCACCCATAAAGCCTTTTGTAGTTCCCATTTGAAAATGAGACTGGTGAGCAGCCACCGATGCACCATCACTATTTCGAATATTTTTACTAACGGCAAATGCACCGGCCTCTGCTCTTCTCGCCAACTCAACAGCTTCTTCAACCGATAAATTCCATGGGTGAAATAAATCTAAATTTTTAGGATTCTTCTCCAATAATTCTGACTCAGCCAGACCTGCAGCTTCATCTGGCGCTGTATGCGTTGCTATATCGTAAGCAGCCTGCACAGTTCTCTTGATAGAGTTAACCGAAAAATCACTCGTACTGGCATTACCTCTCCGCTGCCCAATAAATACTGAAACACCTAGTGATTTATCAACACTCTGTTCAATTGTTTCAATCTCTCCCTTGCGAACGCTAACAGACAATCCACTTCCTTCTGAAACCTCGGCAGCTGCGTCTGAGGCGCCCAATCGCTTGGCTTGAGTTAATGCATCTGAAACAATCTCTTGAAATTGCTCAGGGGTATAAGTAAAAGTTTTTTTAGACATATGACAATAATATCGGGAAATTTAATAGAATGATGTCATGACCTCTATCAAAACAGCCTCACACCCTAAAAACCTTCGAATTGGACTGGTTTCAATATCAGACAGAGCAAGCAATGGGACTTATGCTGATCAAGGTATTCCTGCACTCAAAGAATGGCTCAATAAGGCCCTCATCACTGCTTGGGAGTGTGAATCTCGATTAATTGCTGATGAGACAGATCTTATTTCTGAAACACTCATCGATTTAGTGGATATACAGGGTTGTCACTTAATCCTTACAACAGGCGGCACTGGGCCAGCTAGAAGAGATAGAACACCAGAGGCGACACTTGCAATTGCAACACGTGAAATGCCAGGCTTTGGCGAACAAATGCGGCAAATTAGCCTCAAATTTGTTCCAACAGCTATTCTTTCAAGGCAAGTCGCTGTTATTCGTGAAACACCTGAACATGCAGCACTCATTGTTAATCTCCCAGGCCAACCAAAAGCAATTCAAGAAACATTAGAAGGGCTTAAAGATGCCGACGGCAAAGTAATCGTTCCTGGAATATTTGCTGCTATCCCTTACTGCATAGACCTAATTGAAGGTCCTTACATCCAAACTAACGAAGATGTCATCAAAGCATTTAGACCTAAATCAGCTAAAGCTGCAAAATAATAATTCTAGGGTTAAGGTGCTTCTGACATATTCTGGTCAGGAATGAAAAATTTTTCTCGGTAGTGACGCAACTCTTCAATCGACTCCAAAATATCAGCTAAGGCGGTATGTGCTTGTTGCTTAGTAAAACTTTTTGCAATTTCCGGTTGCCAGCGTCGACACAATTCCTTCACAGTTGATACGTCGATATTTCTATAGTGAAAATATGCTTCTAACTTTGGCATGTAACGCGCCATAAATCGACGATCTTGATGAATCGTATTTCCACACATCGGTGAAACACCTGACTTCACATGCTTACCTAAAAACTCTAAACACAACTTTTCAGCAGCTTCTTCAGAAAGGGTTGATTCTTTAACTTTTGTAATTAAGCCCGATCTTCCATGCGTACCTTTATTCCAAGCATCCATACCATCAAGCACAGCATCTTCTTGATGAATAACCAAAACCGGACCTTCGGCAACGATCTCCAAATCGCCATTAGTGACCACCATAGCAATTTCTAAAATTCTTTCTTTTTCAGGATTTAAACCAGACATTTCCATATCCAGCCACACCAAACGGTCTTTTTTACGATCCACAGTCAAAATAAAGCTCACTTTTTTAAGATTTTTATCAATAGAGGCTATTTTCCTCGTTTTTCATATTTTGAGTTA
>CAZEHN010000013.1:23777-36101 GCA_964511855.1 uncultured Polynucleobacter sp.
GCGATTTTTCTTGCCTTTTTAATTCTTGGTTTACTCTTACGCTTCTATCTATCTCAGAGGCATATGAAATTTATCATGGCTCATCGCCATGAAGTGCCTAGTGGATTTATACATCAAGTCACTCTCGCAGAACACCAGAAAGCGGCAGATTACACAGTAGCAAAACTACGCATAGGTTCACTTGAAACCATTTTCTCTGCAGCTGTATTAATTGTTTTTACATTAATTGGTGGCCTTGAGTTTCTTCACCTGACATTATTGAAATTCATGGAAGCTGGTGTTTGGCAACAAGTCGCCTTAATCCTTTCACTTAGCTTTATTACAGGGTTATTAGATCTACCATTCTCTTGGTACCGACAATTTCATCTAGAAGAGTCCTATGGATTTAACCGAATGACCCCTAGTATCTTTTGGGTCGACTACATCAAATCAACATTGCTAGGATTGGTTATCGGCGTCCCACTACTTTGGGTTGTTCTCACTCTAATGGCTCAAGCTGGTCAATTGTGGTGGGTACTGGCTTGGGCAGTACTTGTGGCTTTTGTGTTTTTCGCAACCTGGATTGGTCCCACCTATATTGCCCCCCTATTCAACAAATTTGTACCTCTTGAGGAAGGTCCTCTAAAAGAAAAAATTCAAGACCTATTAAAACGTTGCGACTTTATTAGCCAAGGTTTATTTGTTATGGATGGTAGTAAACGCAGCGCACATGGCAATGCGTATTTCACGGGTATTGGTAAAGCTAAACGCATTGTATTTTTTGATACGCTAATCGAAAAATTAAGTCCCGCTGAAATAGAGGCCGTTCTTGCTCACGAGCTTGGTCACTTCAAGAAAAAACACATCCGAAAAAGATTGATTACGACTTTTATTACAAGCCTCTTGGGTCTAGCCCTTCTTGGTTGGGTGTCAACCAAAGCTTGGTTTTATTTTGATTTAGGCGTTACACCAGAACTAGATGGCAACAATGGTGGTTTAGCGCTAGCGCTTTTTACACTCGCACTCCCAGTTTTCACTTTCTTCCTAACACCACTTGGTAGTTATTTTTCAAGAAAACATGAGTTTGAAGCCGATGCATTTGCCGCAGAAAAAACGAATGCTAATGACCTCATCACAGCTCTAGTCAAACTGTATCAAGATAATGCTGCAACACTAACCCCAGATCCAACCTACTCTGCTTTTTATGATTCTCATCCGCCAGCACCTATTAGGATTGAAAATCTAAAGAAATTTTCTTAAATACTCATAGTGAGCCAACTAATATCCCCCTCAAAAGAATTCAAGGCTTTACTCATTGCCTCTTTTGGAAGACATTATTTAGCTCGACGATTAGATATTCAAAGCCCCACTCAATCACAACTGATTGAAGTAACTTCTCGCGGCAAGAAAAATGAGGGCATTGTTGGTGACCTTTTAAATCTTGAAGCCACATCAGAGAATCAAGCTGTTATCGTTAGTATTGAACCAAGGAAAAATCGTCTGTTTCGCTCTGATGCTTTTAGAAGTAAATCATTAGCTTCTAATGTTGATCAAATTTTATTGGTGATTGCGACTGAGCCAGCTTTCTCCCCAGACCTGCTTGGTCGAGCAGCAATTGCTGCAGCACATGAAGATATTGAGCTTCGCATACTATTAAATAAAGCTGATCTCAAGGATTCATTAAATAAAGCACATAAACTACTCGAGCCTTTTAAAAAATTAGGCTACCCTATTCATGAAATATCAGCAAAGTTTGACCCGCAAAGTGTAGAGGCTCTTAAAGAACATTTAAGCGGTAAGGTTTCAGTTCTCGTCGGCCAATCAGGTATGGGTAAATCAACTTTGCTTAATGCATGGATCCCAGATGCCGACGCCCAAACTAGAGAGCATTCAATCAAATTAGATTCTGGCAAACACACCACAACAGCTTGTAGATATTACGACCTTCCGAGCGACTGGGGCATTGCCAATGGGAAACTTGGTGCACTCATTGATTCACCAGGATTCCAAGAGTTCGGCTTGGCTCATCTTTCTGAAAGCGAACTACAACACGCTTTTATTGAATTCAAACCCTTGCTTGGTAAATGTCGATTCAACAACTGCACGCATAAACATGAACCCGGATGTGCAATCCTTGCAGCTGTTGAAAAAGGAGAAATTTCCCAAGAAAGAGTAAATTTATTCAATCAACTTGAACATGAAACAAAAAATGCGACCTTACAAATGCAAGGTCGCACTATTTAATTTAAAACTGATTAGTTAGTTTTAATGCTGTAATCGCTATCCAATTAAGACTGCAATCGTTAGCATCGCCAACAAAATCATCCACAAAACGACTGCACGCCAAACTAAACTAACTGCAGCCCCTAAATGACCTCGATGCGGCTCCACACCCACTTCCTGAATTGCCGCCTCACCAACCTCAGCTAGGCGCAAAGCTTCACGACTATCAGGCTCAGGTAGTGGCTCACCCAATCTAACGCCTAGAGCTCCACCTCCAGCACCAAGCAATACTGCTTCAGATTCATTAGCCCATTTCTTTTGATGAAAACGCCACGCATAAGCTGCCGCCTCAAAATTGCCAACAATCGCAAATCCAATTGCCGTTAATCTTGTCGGCAACCAATCCACCCAATAACGCAGTCTTTGAGCAGACTCCGACAAACTTAAACTAACTCCACTAGACCACTTATCCGCAGCCATTAAGGTTAATCGGTAAAAAACGACACCTGCCGGCCCAAGCGGCAACAAGAACCAGAAGAAAACGCCAAATACATTGGAATGTGAAGCAACAATCGCACGCTCCAAGGTATATCTAACAACTTCTGTTTCCGTCATGGTCTCAGTCGATAATCCAGGTCCGACCCATAATGACAATTCTTTCCTAGCACCATCTAGATCTCGATCAGCTAGACATTCTTGAATTGCCGTAAATGGATGACTAAATTGCCTAAAACCTAAGAACCAATAAACAATTAATACATTCCAAACGAATGCCAAAATCGGTTGCGTAAAAATGAAAAGAACATGAACTGCAAAAACAAATAAAACCGGCGGCGCAAGTAAGAGGAACAATGCCAACCTCGATGTTCCAGGCTCACCCGTATCACTAAAATTTGCAATCGTCTTTAACCACCAGTTCGCCAAACGTCTGGTCCAGTGATCATTTCCGACCGGGGCATATTGTTCGGCTATCAGCGCAAATAAAACAGAGAAAAATGTCATACGTTTAAAAAGTGATAGAGATTACGTAGCATACCCGCAGTTGCCCCCCAAATGAAACGATTCTCATAAGGCATAGCATAAAAACTACGGTTTCCAACCGGCGCCATATATTCTCGTAATTGATGATTGGCTGGGTTCATTAAAAAACTCAAAGGAACTTCAAAAATATCTGCAACTTCAAATGGATCAGGTAAGTATGTTTCTTGTGGCTCTACTAAAGCCACTACAGGAGTAACTCGATATCCAGTTATCGTCAAATACTCGGGTAAATTTCCTAAATGCTCTACCCCTTGAGTATTTAAACCTATCTCTTCTTGAGCTTCTCTTAAAGCAGTTGCAATGGCATCAACATCAGAATCTTCTGCTCGTCCGCCAGGAAAACTAATTTGCCCCGCATGATCATTTAAATGATCGGTTCGTTGCGTTAGCAATACTTGAATACCATGTGGTTGGACAACCAAGGGCACTAGTACCGATGCTGGGGTTAACTGCAACTCACCATTAGCAGTTTTTGCATTAACAGCTTCGATTAACGCAAGCCGGCTTTCATCAGTCACCTCCGGCTCCCATCCCTGAATTTGAGAAAACCTGTGACGTAATGAATCAACACTCAACTTTGACTCATCCACAGATCGCGCATGCGATAACACTTCCTTAATCGGAATTGTGGTTGGATCAAAAGGAGGTAATCGTTTAGCCATAACTTATTATATGAAAAGAAAAAGGCAGCGCTAGGCTGCCTTTTATATGTATTAAAACTTAAATTACTCAGCTTTAGCAGCAGCTTTACGAGCAGGTAATTTTTCTTTAATACGTGCAGACTTACCAGAACGATCGCGCAAGTAGTAAAGTTTCGCACGACGTACATCGCCACGACGCTTAACTTCAATGCTAGCAATTAATGGAGAGTATGTTTGGAATGTACGCTCAACACCTTCACCAGAAGAAATTTTACGAACGATGAAGCTTGAGTTTAGGCCACGATTACGCTTAGCAATCACAACACCTTCAAAAGCCTGTACACGTTTACGTGTACCTTCAACTACATTCACATTAACAACAAGAGTATCACCAGGGGCAAACTCAGGAACAGCCTTATTAGCTGTTAGACGAGCAATTTCTTCTTGCTCAATTTTTTCGATGAGATTCATCTTAACTCCTAAAGCATCATTTCGGCGTTGTGTTCCCAAATTTTCAAAGGGACCCGAAAGAGGATACGGTTTACATCAAAGTTGAGTTCACAAAGTAGATAAATAATCTTCGTCTGCTTTACTCAACAACCCATTGCTCCGAGCCTTTTCTATAAGATCAGGTCGGCGCTTGTACGTCGCTTGCAAAGATTGTTTGCGACGCCAATCCAGTATTTTCGCATGATGTCCGCCTAAAAGCACGTCCGGAACTAAAAAATTTTCATAATTTTCAGGTCGGGTGTAATGCGGACAGTCCAAAAGTCCGTTCATAAAGCTATCCTGCTTGGCAGAATCAGCATCCCCAAGAGCTCCAGGAAGCATGCGAATCAAGGCATCCATCACCGCCATAGCGGGGATTTCCCCTCCAGAAACCACAAAATCACCCAAACTTAGCTCTAAATCAACATTTCTATCAATAAAACGCTGATCAACTGCTTCGTAGCGCCCACAAATAAACGAAATTTGCTTGTATTTACCCAATTCATCGGCGATTTCTTGATTAAATACTCTTCCCTGAGGGGAAAGAAGGATAACAGGACCTTGGTCTACTGATTTAGACCTTAAATCGGTTTTAATGGCGCTTATCGCCCCTTCCAAAGGCTTAACCATCATCACCATTCCTGGCCCACCGCCATAAGCCTTATCGTCCACAGTCTTACGGTTATCCTCTGCAAAATCTCGAGGATTCCAGGTAATTAACTGGGCCAGCCCATTATCTAAGGCTCTACTAGTAATACCAAAGCCAGAAATTGCCTGAAACATCTCTGGAAAGATCGTCAGAACATCAAATCTCATCGAGAATCTACCAATCCGCTTGCCAATCAACCGAAATAAAACCCGACTGATTAGTGGTTAATTGGACCTGCTGAATAATCGGTTCAACAAAGGGTATGTATTGTTGTTTTTTGGCATCATTTACCACAGATAAAACGCATTGTGCGCCGTTATCCATTACTTCAGCAACCTTGCCCAGTAAAACACCATCTAAGTTTTTAACTTCTAAACCAATTAAATCAGTCCAGTAAAAAGTGTCTTCATCAAGCTCAGGAAAATCAGCTCTCCTCATCATAACAACATAACCTTTTAGATTTAGAGCTTGATCACGATCCCTAATATTCTCTAGATCAAGTAATACGCTACCGCTGTGAAAACGAGTAGAGACCACCTCATACATTTGAGGAGAATCAATTTGAGTTTTACTTTTAGCTGTACTTGCTAACCAAATATTCTCAGCTTCCAATAATGCTTCTGGATCACTTGAGTATGGTCGAACTTTTAGTTGGCCACGAATGCCCTGTGCATCAGTGACATGCCCAACCTCGATTAGATCATCTGGCGTGTTGGGCATTAGTGTGATTTGCAGTACTTGGACCTCATCGATCCAAGCACCAATCAATTACTTGGCTGGATGAGCCTTCAACAAACGCTTAACAGTCGGTGACAATTCTGCGCCAACGCCTGACCAATATGTCAAACGATCTTGTGCAACACGCAAAGCTTGCTCAGTAGAAACTGCTCTTGGATTGTAATAACCCAAACGCTCAATGAAATTAGAGTCACGACGGTTACGTTTGTCAGTAGCAACAATGCTAAAGAAAGGACGCTTCTTAGAACCACCGCGTGCAAGTCGAATAACGACCATATTTATTCCTTACAATCAAAAAATATCAAACAACGAAAATCAATATAAACAACCCAATAATCAAAGACTTATTTAAAATAAACCTTGAATTTTTAGGAACTGTCCTAGAAAACCCACTATTTTATCCCAAAAAGCATATCCATGACTATAAAAACAGATCTTTTGACTTCTAAAGTCCGAAAATTCTTCAAGATTTCAGTCATTTTGGGGCTCTTTATCAGCATTTGTGCCTGTACAAACATTATCCCATCCTGCGGAGTATGTAACAGCCCGCCATTAACAGACCTTAACGGCTCTTGGGAACTTATCCGTTGGAACAAAGCTCCCGAAGCTAATGGCAGCATCCGAACAAGAAGCATTCCGAATGGCAATAACTCCAAAGCTCTTTTTATTAACTTCGACCTAGCTAACAACAGAGTAAATGGATTTTCTGGTTGCAATAGCTTCACTGCATCAGCCACTGACAATCCCAAAGGCATCATCTTAGGAAATATTGCAAGCACTCGAATGATGTGCCAAGAAGCCAAATTAATGGAACTTGAAAACGACTTTCTATATCAACTTAGAGATTACCGTTCTTTGAAAATTGAAAAAAATCAATTACTACTCCTGGGTAGAGATGATGATGCTTTGGTATTCGTTCGACGCAACTTAAAATAATCATATGACTTCTCACAAATCAAAACTAATCGTTTGCGCACTTGGTTTATTTCTTCCTGGTACAGGTCTAAATTGGCTCTATCTAAAAGGCGCTTCATGTAAGTGGTTTTACTTACAATTATTTAGCTTCCTCTTTGGCGTACTTGGATGGAATCTACTCAGAGATTCCCATATGAGTTCTGCATTAGGCTGGACTGGAGTAACTTTTGGCTTCATTACCCTACTAACTAGCTGGATAACCACCCTTGCCTACGGACTACGTCCAGATGCAAAATGGGATGCGCAATTCAATCAAGACTCTGGCAAACAAAGTCAGTCCGGTTGGCTCGTTGTCATCTGCGTCATTCTTGCCTTAATGGTCGGCGCTTTTACACTGATGGCAGGATTAGCGATCGCCTTCGAACAATTTTTCGTCTCTCAAATAGAAGAAGCGCGCAAACTCTCTCAATAAGAGTGTGCGCGCTCTAGTTTTGCTATTTATATTATTAGAACTGCTCTACCGATAAAGCATTAGCTGCTTGGCCACCTTCAACCACAGAACTTGCTAAACCAGGTACTTGCGATAAAAGATGTTCAGCAAAAAATCTTGCTGTATTAATTTTTGCATCGAAGAAACTTGGATCTTCAGATTGACGCGCCTCAGCTACAAGCAATGCTCTAGCTAATTGCCAACCCGATAATGTCAAACCACTCAATCTCAAATAATTAACGCTACCTGCAAAAACGTTTTTGATATCTGACTTAGTGTTTTGAACCACATAATCTACGACGCTCAAATAGCCTTCTCTTGCAGCACGTAGATTTTTCAACATCGATTTAGCAGCTGCGGAACTTGATTTTGCTAATTGAGCCTCAGTTTGTTCAATCTGTGCTGCAATCGCTTTTGCAACAGCCCCACCATCACGAACCGTTTTACGACCAATTAAGTCATTCGCTTGAATTGCAGTGGTACCTTCATAAATCGGCAAAATTCTTGAATCTCTGTAATGCTGTGCAGCGCCAGTTTCTTCAATAAAGCCCATACCACCATGCACCTGAACTCCAAGACTCGTCACTTCAAGTGACATCTCTGTTGAGAATCCTTTAACAATCGGCACTAGATATTCATAAAAGGCTAAGTTTTGTTTACGTGTTGCTTCATCAGCAGCAAAGTGAGCAGCATCAGCTGCTGCGGCAGCCACATAAGCTAAAGCACGCGCGCCTTCAGTATATGAACGCATCATCATCAACATGCGCTTCACATCTGGATGATTAATAATCGCAACAGGTGCTGCAGATCCAGCTAAGTCTTTACTTTGCGTACGATCTTTTGCATATGAAACAGCTTTTTGATATGCACGCTCTGCAACTGCAATACCTTGCATACCAACTGCAAAACGCGCGGCATTCATCATCACAAACATATACTCAAGGCCACGATTTTCTTCGCCCACCAAGTAACCAATAGCACCACCATGATCACCAAATTGCAACACTGCTGTTGGGCTAGCCTTAATACCTAATTTATGCTCAATAGAAACACAATGCACGTCATTACGCTCACCAAGACTACCATCAGCATTGACCATGAATTTTGGTACAACAAATAATGAAATACCTTTAACACCCTCTGGTGCATTTGGTGTTCGAGCCAAAACAAGGTGAATAATATTTTCTGCCATATCGTGCTCACCATAGGTAATAAAGATCTTCGTTCCGAAAATCTTATATGTACCATCAGCTTGAGGCTCAGCACGAGTTCTTACAGCAGCCAAATCTGAACCAGCTTGTGGCTCAGTTAAATTCATAGTTCCAGTCCACTCGCCAGCAATCATCTTAGGAAGATAACGATCTTTCAATTCATCGCTTGCTGCAGTTAAAAGAGCTTCAATGGCACCATCAGTTAACAACGGGCAAAGTGCAAATGATAAATTTGCAGAGTTGACCATTTCTAAACAGGCTGTTGAAATCAACTTTGGTAAACCTTGTCCACCGTATTGAGCTGGATGAATCACTCCTTGCCAGCCTGATGAAGCATATTGCTTAAATGCATCCTTAAAACCAGGAGTTGTAGTTACTACACCATCTTTCCATGAACTTGGATTTTGATCGCCAGCCCAGTTTAATGGAGCAATTACCTCCTGATTAAACTTACCTGACTCATCCAAAATTGCTGCTGCAGTGTCAGCATCTATACCAGCTTCAGCAAATTCTGGCAAAGCAAGAACCTCCTCAAGACCAGCTAATTCATTCATAACAAACAACATGTCTTTGACTGGGGCAACGTAAGGCATTAATAACTCCTATGTATAAGAAAAGCCACCCTTAGGTGGCTTAATTGATTCAAATTAACCGAGCTCTGAAATTAATTCAGGTACAGCTGTAAATAGATCAGCAACTAAACCATAATCAGCTACACTGAAAATTGGCGCTTCTGGATCTTTGTTAATTGCAACAATCACCTTAGAGTCTTTCATACCAGCAAGATGCTGAATCGCCCCAGAAATACCTACTGCAACATAAAGTTGCGGAGCAACGATCTTACCTGTTTGACCAACTTGATAATCGTTTGGCACGTAACCTGCGTCAACAGCAGCACGAGATGCACCTAATGCCGCACCCATCTTATCTGCCAAAGGTTCCATCACAGCATGATATTGCTCAGAAGAGCCCAAGCCACGACCACCTGAAACAATAATCTTCGCGGCCGTTAATTCTGGACGATCTGATTTAGTTAATTCACGACCAGCAAAAGTAGATTTACCACTATCTGCAACAGCAGCAATTGTTTCAACTGCAGCTGAACCACCTGTAGCGGCAGCAGCATCAAAGCCTGTTGTACGGACAGTAATCACTTTAACCGGATCAGCCGACTGAACTGTTGCAATCGCATTACCTGCATAAATTGGGCGCTCGAATGTGTCAGCAGATACAACCTTCGTAATATCTGAAATTTGAGCAACATCTAACTTAGCAGCAACACGTGGTGATACATTTTTACCTGAAGCAGTTGCAGGCGCCACAATGTGAGTGTACGAGCCAGCAATCGAAAGAATCTGAGCTGCTAAATTTTCAGCAAGCTGATCACCTAACTGAGCACCATCTGCATGAATAACTTTACTAACCCCAGCAACTTGTGCAGCCGCATTTGCAACTGCACCAGCATCAGAACCAGCAACTAATACATGAACATCTGATCCAAGCGCAAGTGCCGCTGTAACAGCATTTAGAGTTGCCGCCTTTAACGACTGATTGTCATGTTCTGCAATAACTAAAACTGTCATTTAGATCACCTTCGCTTCATTTTTAAGTTTTTCAACCAATGCCTTAACATCAGGAACAATCACACCAGCACCGCGTTTAGCTGGTTCAACAACGCTTACCGTTTTAATACGAGGGGCAACGTCTACACCCAAGTCTTCAGGTTTAACCGTATCTAATTGTTTTTTCTTAGCCTTCATGATGTTTGGCAATGTGACATAACGTGGCTCATTCAATCGAAGGTCAGTTGTAACAACCGCAGGCAATGTCAACCCAACAGTTTCCAAACCACCATCAACCTCACGAGTCACACTCACTTTTCCATCAGCAACAGTTACTTTTGAAGCAAATGTTGCTTGAGGCAGATCTAGTAATGCAGCAAGCATTTGGCCAGTTTGGTTACTATCGTCATCAATAGCTTGCTTACCCAAAATGATCAGTTGCGGTTGCTCTTTTTCAACCAATGCTTTAAGAATTTTTGCTACAGCTAATGGCTGTAAATCTGCATCAGTCTCAACCAAGATACCACGATCAGCGCCAATAGCCATCGCTGTACGCAATGTTTCTTGACACTGAGCTACACCAGCTGAAACAGCAATCACTTCTGTTGCCACGCCAGCTTCTTTTAAGCGAACAGCTTCTTCAACAGCAATCTCATCAAAAGGATTCATGCTCATCTTAACGTTGGCGATATCTACACCAGTGTTATCAGATTTAACGCGCACTTTAACGTTGTAATCAACGACACGTTTTACAGCAACCAAAATTTTCATAAGTTCTTGCCTGTATAAGTCAATAATTTGTTATTTAAAACCTATTCTGTAATGCAGAATAGGTTTTCATTAATTAGCAATTAATTTTACTTCAATCTTTAAGAGAAAACCCTAACTTTAACTCCAATTAGGTTTGCGTTTTTCAATAAAAGCCTGAAATCCCTCCAAAGCCGATTCATCCATCATATTGCAGGCCATTGTTTCACCTGCAAGCGCATACGCAGACTCAATACCCTGCTCTAATTGCTTATAAAACAAACCTTTACCCATTGCTACAGCAACCGCAGGTTTTTGAATGATTTTTTGGCTAAGTGTCAAAATTGCCTGGTCAAGTTCTAACTCAGGAACATATTGATTAATCAACCCTCTTTCTTTCGCGGTTATTGCATCAATAAAATCGCCAGTTAATAGCATCTCCATCGCTTGCTTACGATTTACATTCCGAGATAAACCTACACTTGGTGTTGAGCAGAACAAACCGTAATTAATCCCTGAAACCGCAAAGCGAGACTGATCTGTTGCAATCGCTAAATCACACATTGACACCAACTGACAACCTGCAGCAGTTGCAATACCTTGAACCCTTGCAATCACCGGCTGAGGCATTTTTTGAATCGTCAGCATCATGCGGGTACATTGCGCAAATAAGTCTTGGTAATACCCTAATCTAGGAGACGCTCTCATTTCTTTTAGATCATGCCCTGCACAAAAAGCCTTACCGGCCCCGGCCAAAACCACCACTCGCACTTTAGGGTCGGTCGCAATTTGATCTAACTGATTTTGCAATGCATCAAGCATGTTTTCGGATAAGGAGTTAAAAGCTTGGGGACGATTCATTGTTAAACGAACCACACCAGCAATTAACTCCTCTCTTAAAACATAAGGGCCTTCTTGAACGATATCGCTACTAGCTTTATTACTCATTTTGGTGCCCTTATGATTAATTAAACATCAATTGCAGATGCTGATCCCGCACGTTTTCTCAATTCAAATTTTTGAATTTTGCCCGTTGATGTTTTTGGCAATTCACCAAACACCACTGCTTTAGGGACTTTAAAACCTGCTAAATGTTTTTTGCAATGAGCAACAATTTCTTCAACAGTAACTTCAACACCAGCCTTAACCTCTAAGAAGGCACATGGTGTTTCACCCCACTTCGGATCAGGCTTAGCAACTACAGCCGCGGCAATCACAGCAGGATGTCGATACAACACATCCTCAACTTCAATCGAAGAAATATTCTCACCACCTGAAATAATGATGTCTTTACTGCGGTCTTTAATTTTGACGTAACCATCAGGACCCATCACCGCTAAGTCACCTGAATGGAACCAACCACCAGCAAATGCCTCTTCAGTGGCTTTTGGATTTTTGAGGTACCCCTTCATCGTAATATTACCGCGGAACATAATCTCACCCATTGTCTCGCCATCAGCAGGAACAGGTTTCATTGTTTCAGGATCCATAACCGTCATTGCGTGTTGCAAGTGATATCTCACACCTTGTCTTGCATTAAGAGCAGCACGCTCACCAACATCCAATTCATTCCATTCATCATGTTTAACGCAAACCGCAGCTGGGCCATAGATCTCAGTCAAACCATAAACGTGCGTTA
>CAZEHN010000014.1:0-10684 GCA_964511855.1 uncultured Polynucleobacter sp.
GCAGATGCGAAAGCAATGCCTTCAGCAGCTAAGATTCTTGCTGAAAATAATTTATCAGCAAGCCAAGTTGCGGGTTCCGGTAAAGATGGTCGCGTAACTAAAGGTGATGCGTTAGCAGCGGCAGCAGCTCCAAAAGGTGCAGCTCCTAAACTTGCACCAATCAGCGTTAACTTGCCAGCAGGTGCGCGTCCAGAAGAGCGTGTACCAATGAGCCGTTTGCGTGCTCGTATTGCTGAACGCTTGTTAGAGTCACAATCAACAAATGCAATTTTGACAACATTCAATGAAGTCAATATGGCGCCAGTGATCAATATGCGTAACAAATACAAAGATCAATTCGAAAAAGAACATGGCGTTAAATTAGGTTTCATGTCTTTCTTCGTTAAAGCGGCTGTTCATGCATTGAAAAAATATCCAATCTTGAATGCTTCTGTAGATGGTAACGATATCGTTTACCACGGTTACTTTGATATTGGTATCGCTGTTGGTTCGCCACGTGGTTTGGTAGTTCCAATTTTGCGTGATGCAGATCAAATGAGCTTGGCAGATGTTGAGAAGAAAATTGCAGAGTTTGGTGCAAAAGCACGTGACGGCAAAATCTCATTAGATGATTTGTCTGGCGGTACGTTCTCAATCTCTAACGGTGGTATTTTTGGTTCAATGTTGTCAACACCAATCATTAACCCACCGCAATCAGCGATTTTAGGTATCCATGCAACTAAAGACCGTGCAGTTGTTGAAAATGGACAAGTTGTTGTTCGTCCAATCAACTATTTAGCGATGTCTTATGACCATAGAATTATTGACGGTCGTGAAGCTGTATTGGGTCTCGTAGCAATGAAAGAGGCGTTAGAAGATCCAGCTCGTTTGTTGTTAGAGCTGTAAGTCGAACCTGTTCACTGACATTTGCATACGAAACAAATTAAGGAAAATATATGAGTCAGCAATTTGACGTTCTCGTCATTGGTGGTGGTCCTGGTGGATACATCGCCGCAATTCGTGCAGCGCAACTTGGTTTTAAAGTTGCCTGTGCTGAAGGTAATGCGTTTGCCGATCCAAAAGGTGAACCACGTTTAGGTGGTACTTGTTTAAATGTGGGTTGTATCCCATCTAAAGCTTTATTAGCTTCATCTGAAGAATTTGAAAAAGTTTCTCATCATGTGGCTGATCACGGCATTACTGTCAAAGATGCAAGCATTGACATTAAGAAGATGATTGCTCGTAAGGATGACATCGTTACGAAGATGACGGGTGGTATTCAGTTCTTATTCCGTAAGAACAAGATTACATTGCTAAGAGGCTATGCTTCTTTTGCAGGTAAGGGTGCTGATGGTTATCAAGTGAAGATTGATGGTAAAGATGCGGGAACAGTAACTGCTAAGAATGTCATTATTGCTAGTGGTTCTAAAGCTCGTCATTTGCCAGGCATCACTGTTGATAATGAACTTATTTGCGACAACGAAGGTGCATTGAAGTTTGGTGCAACGCCTAAAAAATTAGGTGTGATTGGTGCAGGTGTTATCGGTCTTGAGTTGGGTTCTGTTTGGCGTCGTCTAGGTGCTGATGTCACAGTACTTGAAGCAATGCCAGGTTTCCTTGCTGCTTGTGATGAAGCGATTGCAAAAGAAGCGCAAAAACTATTTACTAAACAAGGCTTGAAGTTCAACCTTGGTGTGAAGATTGGTGAAGTTAAAGCTGGCAAAAAAGGTGTAAGCGTTGCTTACACTGATAGCACTGGTGCTGCTCAAACACTTGAAGTTGATCGCTTAATTGTTTCAGTTGGCCGTGTACCAAATACAGATAAATTAAATCTTGACGCTGTTGGCTTGAAAGTTGATGAGCGTGGGTTTATTCCAATCGATAACCACACATGTGCAACTTCTGCGCCAGGCATTTATGCGATTGGTGACGTGGTACGTGGACCAATGTTGGCTCACAAAGCAGAAGATGAGGGCGTGATGGTTGCTGAGATTCTTGCTGGTCAAAAACCACATATCGATTACAACTGCATTCCTTGGGTTATTTATTCATCTCCTGAAATTGCTTGGGTTGGTAAAACAGAACAACAACTTAAAGCAGAAGGTCGTGCATATAAACCTGGTCAATTCCCATTTGCTGCCAATGGTCGTGCATTAGGTATGTTGGCTGCTGATGGTTTTGTCAAAGTGTTAGCTGACGCGGCAACTGATGAAATCCTTGGTGTTCATATCATTGGTGCAGGGGCATCTGATTTGATCGCTGAAGCTGCAGTAGCGATGGAATTCAAAGCGGCTGCTGAAGATATTGCACGTGTTTGCCATCCACACCCAAGCCTTTCTGAAGTTGTTAGAGAAGCTGCGTTGGCGACGGATAAACGCGCATTAAATATGTAATGCTTTGAAGGTTACAGAGTATTACAAAGAAGAGCTTGCTAAGCGGGGTTACGGAAGTGATGCCGCTCAGCAAGCTGCCATTGATCGGTTGCAGAAGTGCCAAGATGAATGGTTATCTTATAAAGAAGTAAGAAGTGGCAAATTAGCCAAAATGATGCGCTTCCCTGAATTACCTCGTGGGGTTTATATGTGGGGTGGAGTTGGGCGTGGCAAATCATTTTTAATGGACTGCTTTTACGAAGCAGCCCCAGTCGAAAAAAAGACTCGACTACATTTTCATGAATTCATGCGCGAAGTTCATCGAGAGCTGCAAGAGCTTCGAGGACGTGCAGATCCACTTGAAGAGTTGGGTAAGCGAATTGCTAAAAAATATCGACTTATTTGCTTTGATGAGTTTCATGTCAGTGATGTAGCTGATGCAATGATTCTTTACAAGCTCTTGGATGCCTTATTTAAAAATCGTGTTCAGTTTGTTATGACGTCGAATTATCGACCAGATTTGCTTTATCCAGATGGATTGCACAGGGACCGAATTTTGCCTGCGATTGCATTACTGCAAGAGAAGTTAGATATTCTGAATGTCGATGCTGGTATTGATTATCGTAAGAAGGTCATGGAGCAGGTTAAGGCCTATCACACACCACTTAACGAAATGGTGAATACTCAGATTAGTCAGACGTTTGATCAGTTAGCCGAAGCTCATGATGAGCAGGATCCAACCTTACATATTGAAAATCGCAAAATTCAAGCGATTCGAAGAGCAGGTGGCGTTGTTTGGTTTGATTTCAAAACACTATGTTGTGGACCCAGATCCCAGAATGACTATTTAGAGATTGCTAGCTTATTTCATACGGTCATTTTGTCCGATGTGCCTTACATGCCTCCTAAGATGGCGAGTGAAGCAAGACGATTTACTTGGTTGATTGATGTTTTCTATGATCACAAGGTGAAGTTAATCATCTCAGCTGAGGTTGAAGCTGATCAGCTTTATACCGAAGGTCAGATGGCTAATGAGTTTCACCGAACGGTATCTCGAATTATTGAAATGCAGTCAAAAGAGTATTTAGAGGCACCAAGAAGGGTTGTTGACACCTCATTGACCTAATAAATGCTAGTAATTGGGTCAAACCGGCTCAAATTCGGCTCATAAATCCGTGATTTATAACGTAAACCGTTAAAATAGTGGCATGAACACTCTCAATGCCGATTTGCATTGTCATTCCTTAATTTCAGATGGGACCTTGTCTCCGGAAGAGCTTGCCTTACGTGCTCACAAAAATGGCGTGCAATTATGGTCTTTAACGGATCATGATGAGATTGGTGGGCAAGCGAGAGCTAAACGAGCCGCCCAAGAGTTGAATTTGCCTTTTATTAGTGGCGTTGAAATTTCTGTGAGTTGGATGGGAGAGACGGTCCATATTGTTGGACTGGGGATTGATTCTACGGACCAGGTTCTGATTGATGGCTTACGTAAGACCCGAGATGGTCGCCTAGCTCGCGGAATTCAAATTGGTGAAGAGTTAGCTAAGGTTGGAGTTGAAGGTGCCTATGAAGGTGCTTTGCAATTTGTAGGTAATCCAGAGTTGTTATCTAGAACACACTTTGCACGTTTCCTGGTTGATCAGGGCGTATGTAAATCAACAGACGATGTATTTAGAAAATACCTGATTGAAGGTAAACCTGGTTACGTTCCGCACGTGTGGGCAAGTCTTGAAGAGGCAGTTGTTTGGATCAAAGCAGCTAAAGGGCATGCAGTGATTGCTCATCCGGGGCGTTATCGCTTTAATGACTTGCAAAAAGATGAGTTGTTCTCATCGTTTAAAGATATGGGTGGTCAAGGTATTGAGGTGGTTACTGGTAGTCATTCTGCTCATCAGTTTGAGCAATATGCAAAAATTGCAAGTCGATATGGTTTTTTAGGTTCAAGAGGATCCGATTTTCATGATCCTCAAGAGAGTCGAACTGATTTAGGTCAGTTACCTCATTTGCCTTCATCACTCACACCGATTTGGTCATTGTTTCAATAACTTTTAAAAAGAGATTATGTTTTCTGAACGAGTTTTATCTGGCATGCGTCCTACGGGATCACTTCATTTAGGTCACTACCATGGGGTGTTAAAAAACTGGGTGAAGTTGCAAGCTGAATACCCATGTTTTTTCTTTGTTGCTGATTGGCATGCTTTAACCACTCACTATGATTCACCAGAAGTGATTGAAGACTCTGTTTGGGATATGGTGATTGACTGGTTGGCTGCAGGTGTTGATCCAACACAATCTACTTTGTTTATTCAAAGCCGTGTACCTGAGCATGCTGAATTATTTTTATTGCTCTCAATGGGGACACCGTTGGGTTGGTTAGAGAGAGTGCCAACCTATAAAGATCAAATTGAAAAACTCAAAGAGAAAGATTTGCAAACCTATGGTTTCTTAGGTTATCCATTGCTTCAAGCTGCGGATATTTTGATTTACAGAGCGCAACATGTACCTGTGGGTGAAGATCAAATTCCTCATGTAGAGATGACACGTGAAGTTGCAAGACGCTTTAATTATCTTTACGGTAAAGAGCCTGGTTTTGAAGAGCGTGCACTAGAGGCGGCTAAAAAATTAGGTGGCAAACGAACAAAAATATATTTAGAAGCGCGCACAGCCTATCAAGAAAAGGGCGATGATGAAGCCTTGGCTCAAGCTCAAGCGATTTTGCAAGAGGCGCAAAGTATATCGATGGCTGACAGAGAGCGTTTATTTGGTTATCTTGAAGGTGCTCGCAAGTTGATTTTGGTGGAGCCTCAAGCCTTACTGACAGAAGCATCGCGTATGCCAGGCTTAGATGGAGCAAAAATGTCTAAGTCCTATCAGAATACGATTACGATGCGTGAAGACGCGGCAACCGTTGAGAAAAAAGTAAGAACGATGCCAACGGATCCGGCACGTGTTCGTAAAACGGATGTGGGTGATCCAGCAAAATGCCCAGTCTGGCAGCTTCATGAGGTTTACTCAGATCAAAATACTAAAGATTGGGTGCAAAAAGGGTGTAAATCAGCAGGAATTGGATGTCTTGAATGCAAGCAACCGGTGATTGATGCAATCCTTAGGGAGCAGCAACCTATGATGGAGCGAGCTCAAAAGTACCTAGATGACCCAAGCTTACTCAGGGCGATTATCGCTGATGGTTGTGATAAGGCACGTAAAACAGCCCAAGAAACGATGCGCGATGTTCGTGAGGCAATGGGGCTTGATTACTCCTAATGAACTGCTAGCACCTTCCCTTTGGGTTAAGCGTTTTATTCACTTAATTACAAAGGGCGGTCGTGTTTTAGATTTAGCATGTGGTGAAGGGCGCCACTCTGTATTGCTTGCAAAGGAGGGGTATTCAGTTTTGTCAGTTGATAGAGACTTGGAACCCCTCAAGCTTCAAATAAATCGCCTTTCGGTAGAAACCGCCTCCAAAATTGAACTTTCCGAATTGGATTTAGAGGCTCAAACCTGGCCTTTTGGGGATAAACCTATATTTGATGGGGTTGTTGTCACAAATTACCTCTATCGCCCCTATATTGACCGAATTTTGCCTTTATTAACCCCTGATGGCGTACTGATTTACGAGACTTTTGCCCTCGGAAATGAACAGTTTGGTCGACCTTCCAACCCCAATTTCTTGCTAAAACCCAATGAATTATTGGATTTAATTGGGCGAAATCCTGAGTTTGAAACTGTCAGTTTTGAGCAAGGTTTGGTAAAGTCACCAAAGCCTGCTTCTATCCAAAGAATCTGTGCGGTAAAGAGTTGCGGCATTCCGCTACAATTAAGAGATGAACGCTAAATCTATGACTCAAGCTAATAAATTTTCTGGCAGCATGGTTGCCATTGTTACGCCAATGAAGGCAAACGGTGATCTTGATTATGATCAACTAAACCAATTACTGGATTGGCATGTTGCTGAAGGTACTCACGGCATTGTGATCGTTGGAACTTCAGGTGAGTCTCCAACGGTATCTGTTGAAGAACATTGTCAATTAATTAAGGCTACAGTTGAGCGTGTCAATAAACGTATTCCTGTGATCGCAGGTACGGGTGGTAATTCAACGACTGAAGCGATTGAATTAACAGAGTTTGCTAAAAAAGTCGGTGCTGATGCTAGCTTGCAAGTTGTCCCTTATTACAACAAGCCGACTCAAGAGGGTATGTACCAGCATTTCAAAACGATTGCTGAAAAAGTTGATTTACCAGTGATTCTTTATAACGTGCCTGGTAGAACAGTTGCTGATATGAATAATGCAACTATTACTAAGTTAGCTAAAGTGCCGGGTATTGTCGGTATCAAGGATGCAACTGGTAATTTAGAGCGCGGTACAGCCTTGTTAGCCGCTTTAAAAGCGCAAGGTTCAACAGATTTCTCAGTCTATTCTGGCGATGATCTAACGGCGATCTTTCTAATGTTGATGGGTGGTCATGGCAATATTTCAGTGACAGCCAACGTAGCTCCTAAATTAATGTCTCAGTTGTGTGAAGCAGCGATGGCAGGAGATTTGCAAAAAGCCCGTGAAATTCAATTTAAATTATTAGCTGTTCATCAAATGATGTTTGTCGAAGCAAATCCAATTCCAGTGAAATGGGCGTTGCATCAAATGGGCAAAATTTCCGAAGGAATTCGTTTGCCATTAACACCTTTGTCTAATGAGTTCCGTGCGCCTTTAGAGCAGACTCTAAAAGCAGCTGGTCTATTGGTTTAATTCAGGAATCAACAAATATGCACAACAGCAAAATCGTAAAGTTAGCGAGTGTCAGTCTTTTAGCAGGTTTATTAGCCTTGGCTGGATGTTCTACTGCTGACTTCCAAGCTGATACCGTTGATTACAAATCTGCTGGTGAGAAAAAAACAAATCCTTTGGTGTATCCACCAGACTTAACTCAGCCTGTTGCTGGGTCTCGTTATTCAGTGCCGAGTGACGGAGCAACGCTATCTCAGTACAACAAAGACAACGCAAAGCAACAAGCAGGAGCTAATCAACCGACTGCTGTATTGCCGACACCGCAAGGGATGAAAATCGAACGTGTTGGAACTGATCGTTGGTTAGTAGTTGATAAAAGAACGCCGACAGAGCTTTATCCAAAAGTTAAAGACTTTTGGGAACAATCTGGATTCTTGTTGTTAGTAGACTCGCCTAAAACTGGCATGATGGAAACTGACTGGGCTGAAAACCGTGCAAAGATTCCTCAAGACATTATTCGCAGAACTTTGGGTAAGGTGTTAGATAGTCTTTATTCAACCGGTGAGCGTGACAAATTTAAAACGCGTTTAGACACCAATGCTCAAGGTCAAACTGAGATTTATATTGCCCATCGTGGAGCAGTAGAAGTATTGGTCGGACAAGATAGGGGTTCTTCAAAATGGACAGACCGTCCTTCAGACCCATATTTAGAAGTAGAGATGCTCACTCGTTTGATGATGTTCTTGGGGGCATCTCAAGAGCAAGCAAAAGCAGCGCAAGCAGCTGTTAATAATCCAGCGAATGTACCTCCACCGGCTTCACGTATTCAAGGAATGGGTTCGCAAGCTATATTGGCTGTCGCTTTAGGATTTGATCGGGCGTGGCGTGAAGTAGGTCTTGGATTAGATCGTTCTAACTTTACAGTTGAAGACCGTGATCGTACGCAAGGTATTTACTATGTTCGTTTTGTGAACTCGAAAGATTTTGATTCGCAAAGTGAGCCTGGTTTCTTCCAGAAATACTTTAGTTTTGGATCGAATAAAGCGGATGACCTGAAGAAGGCTAAGCGCTATCGTGTTGTCGTTAAATCATCAGGGGATAATTCAAGTCGTGTAGCTGTGCTTGATGGTGATGGTGGAACTGCCGATGCCACAGTTGTTCAACAAATCTTAACGATTTTGGACGGACAGATTACAAAGTAAGTAAGGCTCCTTTCCGAAATAAGCCCTGCTCTGCAGGGCTTATTTATTTGTATTAATGTTATGTTTAAAAAGTAATAAATTAATAGTTTATAAAAAATAATTAAGAAAAAATTGGAGAAGAGATGGCTCAAATGCAATTTGTTAAACATAATCCACAAGGGAGTCTTGCCTTAGAGATTGGTTTGGATACTTGCGAGATTCCAACCCCTAAATCTGGGGAGGTATTGATCAAGGTTGCATATTCGGGCGTTAACCGACCTGACGTATTGCAGCGCAGTGGTAAATACAATCCACCTCCAGGAGCGTCTCCGATTCTTGGGTTGGAGTTATCAGGTGAGGTTATTGCTTTAGGTGATGGTGTTACTCAGTGGAAACTTGGAGATCAAGTTTGCGCATTAACGCCAGGAGGTTCATATGCAGAGTATTGCGTGACACCAGCATCTCATTGTTTGCCAATTCCTAAAGGACTGAGCATGCTTGAGGCAGCGGCCATTCCTGAAAATTATTTTACGGTTTGGACAAATGTATTTGAGCGGGTTGCGTTAAAAAAGGGCGAATCAATTCTGATCCATGGTGGCTCAAGTGGTATTGGTTTAACAGCGATTCAGTTAGCAAAACACTTTGGTGCAACGGTCTATACGACTGTTGGTAACACGGGAAAAGCAGCTTTTTGTGAGCGTGTTGGTGCTGATGTGGCGATTAATTATCGAGATCAGGATTTTGTTGCTGAAGTTAAAAAACTCACAAATGACAAAGGAGTAAATGTTATTTTAGATATGGTGGGTGGCCCCTATATCAATAAAAATATTAGCCTCCTAGATTTAGGTGGACGACTGGCTCAAATTGCTTTTTTACAAGGCGGCAAAGCAGAGCTTGATTTCACACCCGTAATGACTAAACGTTTGATTTTGACAGGGTCTACATTGAGACCGCGTTCGATTGAAGATAAAGCTGGTATTGCTCAGGCTCTAAAGCAACAAGTATGGCCTTTAATTGAAGCTGGAAAATGTAAGCCAGTTATTCATGAGTGTTTCAATTTTGATGAGGCCGGCAAGGCGCATGCGTTAATGGAAAGTAGTACTCATATTGGCAAGATCATGCTCAAAATTGGTGGTTAATACTCGTTAGTATGTAGCAAAGAAAAAGCCGCTCGATGAGCGGCTTTTTTTGAGCTGATAAGAATTACTTCTTAGGAGCGTCAACTGCAGCTGGAGCAGCAGGAGCTGCAGGAGCAGCGTCAGCTGGTTTAGCAGCATCAGCAGCAGGAGCTGCAGGAGCAGCAGCAGGAGCTTCAGCAGGTTTAGCTTCTTCTTTTTTACCGCAAGCAGCAACAGCAAGAGCCAACATAGCAGCTAATAGGAGTGACTTTTTCATTATATTTTCCTTCAATTTAAAGAAATAAAAAAACATCAATTACCGGTAATTGGTGTTGGACTTTTCTCAAATCCATACTCATTATATCTAAGTATTTATACTAATGTCATCTCTGGCAAAACCCTTTAATTAACATTAAGTTATTCAAGTAAATACCTTATTTAATTGCTTGGATAAGTTCAAACCAGCCATCTAAATAGCCTTCATAAATCTGCTCTGAAAATACCTCATTTTTAAAGAATTTTGAGCATTGTTTGGCTGAAAGGTTTCGTTGGTTTGCAAAATTCTCCCAAGCACTAAAAGCTTGTTTACTATCTTTTTTATACGCTAGTTGTTCTCCGTTACAGTAAACCGTTTGGGCGTCCAAAATGAGACGTGTTTTGGATGAGGCTTTAAGGCCAAAGGCTCTAGATTGATCAAGAAATTCTTCGAAGTCTAAAGGATTATCGGGTGGATTAAAAATGATGTGAGGTTTAGGTTCGCTTAGTACCTCACCGAGGGAAGTACTTGCTAAGTCACTGACATTTTTACCTTTGATTGAGAGTTTCTCTAGCTGTTTTTCAAGTTTTTTTACTAAGCTGACTTGTAATATTGCTGGTGTATTTGTTGCTTGTTGCTCAGGATCACTAATGAGTGCATTAAAAGTGTCATCGGTATCTAAGGAGTCTGCTAAACGCCAAAGAGATTCTTGCAAAAGCTCTTTCCAGCTTGGGGATCTAAATCCTACGGACCATGTTTGCGTGCCTGGGTCTAGTGCGATTCCGTCATGCGCTACTTTGGGTGGTAGGTAAAGTAGGTCACCTGGTTCAACAATCCATTCTTGTTCTTTCTTGAAGTTAGCCAAAATCTTTAGTGGTACATCCTTAACAAGTTCATGATTGGTTTGTTCAGAAATTCTCCAGTGGCGTCTACCCGACATTTGTATAAGAAATACATCATAAGAGTCTAAGTGGGGACCAACACCTCCACCAGGACCAGCTAAGCTGATCATCAGGTCATCTAGACGACTATCAGGGATAAAGCGAAACCA
>CAZEHN010000014.1:10784-26524 GCA_964511855.1 uncultured Polynucleobacter sp.
GGAAATGGAACGTTAGGGGGTAAGTATGGTTGACTCAAGTAAAATAGATCCAATGAAAATTGAAAAAGATACCATTGTCTCGCTGGTTTATCGCTTGACAGATGCACAGAATAATCTAATTGAGGAATCGGGTGACCCGATGGTCTACCTCCATGGTGGATATTCTGGCACTTTCCCAAAAATTGAAGAACTCCTCGAAGGTCAAGAAGTTGGATTTGAAACTCAAATTCAACTAGAGCCGGAGGACGCCTTTGGTGATTATGACGCTAATTTATTAAAAGTTGAACCCCGTGCAAGATTTCCTGAGCCATTAGAAGTCGGAATGCAATTTGAAGGTGTTCCAAGTGATGAAGAAGGTGATTTAGCAAACATTGATGATGCTGATGAAGATGAAATTCTCATTTATACAGTCACTGATGTTGCGCAAGATAAAGTTGTGCTTGATGGCAATCATCCTTTAGCTGGTATGGCTCTAAGATTTTGGATTAAGGTGTCACAAGTTAGGGCGGCGACTCCAGAAGAAATTGAGCATGGTCATCCGCATGGAGAGTCTGGTTTAGAGTTTGAAGAAGATGATGACGAAGAAGAGTTAGAGCGTATTATTCAAGCTGCAAAGCCTGATCGTCCAACACTGCATTAATTGAAATTCAATAAAATATACAAAAAGGCCGAACTAAAATTCGGCCTTTTTTCTGTTTCTCAAATGAATCTCAGTTCACTTATGATTTTAGTAATTTTTTAAGTTGATAGAGTGTGTCGAGAGCTTCACGAGGACTTAATGAGTCTGGATCAATCGCCTTAAGGGCTTCTTCAGCTGCGCTGGGTTCTAAATTAACGGCGGGTAAATCTATTTCAGGTTCATGAGTTTGGCTAAATAAATCCGTTTGATCTGAATTCGAACTGGCTGCCTGTGTTTCTAAAACAGAGAGTTGTTTACGTGCTTGACGAATGACTTCCGCAGGTACGCCTGCAAGTTGGGCGACATGAAGTCCATAGCTTTGATTGGCGTGACCTGGTTTAACTTTGTGTAAGAAAACAATACCTTTTCCTTGCTCAACTGCCGATAAATGAACGTTAACGCATTGAGGATACTTAGCGGGAAGACTTGCAAGTTCCAAATAATGGGTCGCGAACAGTGTCCAGCTGCGGTTTGTTTCCAGTAAATGTTTAGCGATTGCAAAGGCAAGGGCTAAACCATCAAAAGTGGAAGTGCCACGACCGATTTCATCCATCAGGACTAAGCTTTGTGAAGTCGCTCTATGCAGAATTGCTGCAGCTTCTGTCATTTCAACCATGAAGGTTGAGCGACCGCTAGCAAGATCATCAGCTGCACCAATACGAATGAAGATGCGATCGATTGGTCCAATACGAGCACTATCGGCAGGAACATGAGAGCCAAGATAAGCTAACAATGTTATTAATGCTGTTTGTCTCATAAAAGTTGATTTACCACCCATATTTGGGCCAGTAATCATGAGCATGCGACGTGTATTGTTAAATTCACAATCATTACCTGAGAATGATTGTGAACGTTTAGCTAAGTGTTCTTCAACAACCGGATGACGACCATTTTTGATATCAATTCCAGGGTCGGTATGAAGGGTGGGTTGAACCCAGTTAAGGGTTTTTGATCTTTCAGCGAGGGCGCCTAGAACATCTATTTGAGCCAGTGCTTGAGCAATTTTTAGAATCTGAGGGACATAAGGTTGCAACTTGTCGAGCAAATCTTCATAGAGTTGCTTTTCCAGGGCAAAGCTTCGTTCTTTTGCTGAAAGTGCTTTATCTTCAAATGCTTTTAATTCAGGTGTGATGTAGCGTTCAGCATTTTTAAGTGTTTGACGACGTTGGTAATCAAGAGGAACTTTATCTGCTTGACCGTTGGTTACTTCGATGAAGAAGCCGTGAACTTTATTAAATTCAACGCGTAGGTTAGGAATGTTGGTACGAGTTCGTTCACGAGTTTCGAGATCGATTAAAAACTGACCTGTATCAGTGCTGAGTTGTCGAAGTTCATCTAATTCTGCGTTATAGCCATCGGCGATGACGCCACCTTCACGAAGAATTGCAGCTGGTTCTTGAGTAATTGCTTTCGAGAGAAGGTTAAATACATCGCTTGGTATATCTAGTTGACTGCTTAATTCCCCGAGTAAATTTTTCTTTGCCGCAATCTGATCAACTAATGCTTGCAGATTCGGTAGGGTCTTTAAGCTATCTCTTAAGCTTGATAGGTCGCGAGGCCGAGCACTTCTTAAGGCGAGGCGGGTAGCAATTCGTTCAATATCAGAAATCTCTTTCCAAGTGCCGCGTAATTCTTGAAGCGCATAGCCACTGTTAATTAGAGTGCTGATTGCTTCATGACGAGCACTTGCCACTGTCGCAGAGCGAACAGGGTGATGAGTCCAGTGCCTTAGTAAGCGACTACCCATTGGGTTTTCGCAAGTATCTAATAATGAATAGAGTGTTGGACCTGTATCACCGCGAAGTGTTTCTGTTAGTTCAAGATTGCGTCTTGTTGCCGCATCCATTGCAATAAATGCTTGATTATCTTCAACGCTGCATTGACGAATATGTGGGAGTTGACCCTCCCAACCTAAGCCTTGTGTATGGGCTGCATAAGCAAGTGCTGCAGCTGTTGCGCAAAGTGCGGTATCAAACCTTGCAATATTGTCGATGCCAAAAGCTTGGAGATCTTGAGTGCCGAATAGTTTCTGGAGTCGAGTGACACCTTCCTGTGCATTCCAAAGCCAGTCTGGAAGTTGTCCAGAGTTGGGTGGAATTAAATTACTTAACTCTTCAGTGCGGCCAATTAAAGACTCGCGTTGATTTGGAAGGCACAACCATTCTGCAGGAGCAATTCTGGCGAGGTGCTGAGTTAACTCATCGAGAGCGCAAACCGTCATGCGAAGATCACCACTTGCAAGAGTTACCCAAGCCAAACCGGCTTCATTGCCGTTAACCACACAGGCAAGTAGGCTTGCATCATGGCGTTCCTCAAGTAACGCTTTATCAGTCAGCGTGCCGGGAGTAACAACTCGAACGACTTTACGCTCAACCGGACCTTTACTGGTTGCTGGGTCACCAACTTGTTCGCAGATGGCAACACTTTCTCCTGATTTAACGAGTTTTGCTAAGTACTGTTCAGCTGAATGGTAGGGGACGCCCGCCATTTTGATTGGTTGGCCAGCAGTTTGACCTCGCTGAGTTAGGGTGATGTCGAGGATGCGAGCAGCTTTTTCGGCGTCATCAAAAAATAATTCATAGAAGTCGCCCATGCGAAAAAATAAAAGTGCATGAGGATTTTCTGCTTTTAGTCTAAAGAACTGCTGCATGGCAGGTGTATGACCCGCCAAGTTAGCAAGATTGAGAGATGCAGTTTGCGTCACGAATTACTCTTTAGCTTACTCTTTAAGCCAATTTTTTAAGTTATCAATATCTTTAGAAATTGATGGTGTATCGGCCTTAGCTTCGTTGGCGCTTTGCTCAAGTGATTTCACTTTAGCTTCAAGTTCAAGTGTTACATCTATCAAACTCTTGATTGCAAGTGATACTGGATCATCAGCGTCTGGCGTAATGCCATAAGCGGTAAATTGTGATTTAGCTGCCTCACTTGCATTAGCTGGAAGTTCTGCTTTAACGATTCGAGCAGGAATACCAACAGCGGTTGCACCTGCCGGAATTTCTTTTAAGACCACAGCATTTGAACCTACGCGTGCTCCAGCACCAATCGTAAAGCCGCCTAAAATTTTGGCGCCAGCGCTAACAACTACACCTGACTCAAGTGTAGGGTGGCGTTTTGTGCCTTTGTACAGGGATGTCCCACCTAAGGTGACGCCTTGATAGATGGTGCAATCATCACCAATTTCAGTTGTCTCACCGATGACGACGCCCAAGCCGTGATCAATAAAAACACGTTTACCAATTTTTGCGCCTGGATGAATTTCAATGCCGGTAACAATGCGAGATAGGTGGGCTAAAAAACGGCCAGGCCATTTAAGTCCAGTCGTCCATAAAAAGTGGGATATGCGATGGATCCATATTGCATGGAGTCCTGGGTAGCAAGTAATAACCTCTAGACGGTGTCTAGCGGCCGGATCACGGGCAATAATCGAATCAACGTGTTCAAATAATTTAAATGACATGTGCTTAGTTTAAAGGCAAGTATTACTTCTTGAGTAACATCTGTTTCGCAATTCCACGAATAAGGTCGATTTCCTCCATTTGAAGCCCTGCGCGGTCAAATAATGCCCGTAAACGAGGCATTAGTTTCTTGGGATGTGCGGGGTCAAGATACCCGATTGCCTCCAATCCTTCTTGCCAATGTTCCATGGCCGCATTAATGGCTTGTTGGGACGCTCTTGGTGGCGTATTCAGTTGAGTTGGATTTGATTGGCTCAGCCCGCGACGCATTTCGTAGGCGCACACCATAACCGCTTGAGCTAGGTTAAGTGATGAATATTCAGGATTAGCATCGATCCATACCCGGTGGGTACAGTGTTCAAAATCTTCATTTTCTAGACCAGTTCTTTCAGCACCAAACACAAAAGCCACTTTTTGACCGCTTTCTTTAGCGCTAGCTGCCAATTGAACTGCTTCTTCCAAGGGGACGGCTGGAGGTCCGAATTCGCGATCTCGAGATGTTAGTCCAAATACCCACTGAAAATCTGCGCAGGCTTGACCTAAACTTGGATAAACACGACTCTGTTGAAGAACATCATCTGCGCCACTTGCAAGGGCGATTGCTTCAGTTGAGCTACTTGGATCAGGTGTTGCAGGGGCCGCTAATAATAACGCGTTAAAACCCATGGTTTTAATGGCTCTGGCGGCTGATCCAATATTTCCTGGATGACTTGTCCTAGTCAAAATCCATGCTGGATTATTCATTTTTGCCCAAAATTCCTAAAATTCGTTAAAATACAAGCATCTAGTCAGTTTTATAGCTGACCTTGCTCTTCCTCAATTCGTTGACCTTCTTATTGTAGATATTGCTATGCACCCCATGTTAAACGTGGCCATTAAGGCCGCACGCCGCGCAGGAACTATTATTAACCGAGCTTCTCTTAACTTGGAGCGCTTGCAAGTCGCACGTAAGCAGCAAAACGATTTTGTCACGGAAGTTGACCAAGCGGCTGAACAAGCCATTATCGAAACTCTTCAATCAGCATACCCAACTCATCATTTTTTAGCGGAAGAGAGTGGTCGTTTGAATCATGAAGGTTCTGTTGTTGGAACCTCCTCATGGCAAGAAGTGATTGATGATGCCGCAAATAGAGGTGATGCTGATCAGTATGTTTGGGTTATTGATCCATTAGATGGCACCACTAATTTTATTCATGGCTTTCCGCAATACGCTGTATCAATTGCACTGATCTTTAATGGCATGATTGTTCTAGGTGTTGTGTATGACCCAACTAGAGATGAGTTATTTACAGCTACCAAGGGTGCAGGCGCATTCTTGAACAATCGTCGTTTGCGAGTGGGGAATCAAACACGTTTAGCAGATTGTTTAATTGGTACGGGTTTTCCTTTTAGGCAAGATCAAGACTTAGATGGTTATTTAAAAGTCTTTGCCAAGATGACTCGATCATGTGCAGGTATCAGAAGGCCTGGCGCTGCGGCACTTGATTTGGCTTATGTGGCTGCGGGAAGATTGGATGGCTTTTTTGAGCGTGATCTAAAACCATGGGATATGGCAGCTGGTGTCTTGATGATTCAAGAGGCGGGTGGTTTGGTTGCTAATTACCAGGGGGAAGAAGGTTATATGGCCAATGGCGAAGTCATGGCAGCTAATCCGAAGATCTTCGGACAAATGGTTAGCTTATTTGGAAATTCTTAAGTAATTCAGTTCGATTAATTACGAACAAGGTCAACGAAGTTGGCCCCGTTGACATCAATTCTGAGAGCGCTTCCTTTAGGTAGGACGGTCTCAGGATGATCAAAATCCCAATCAGATAATACCCAGCGTTTCCAAGATGTATCGTTAAAAGCCTCTTGATAAAGTCCTGGTCGATGAGTGTGTCCATGGATTAAGGATGCACATTGTTTTTCACTCACGAGCGCAGCACATGCTTTCTTAGTCACATCACTACGCACATTAGAAATCTCTGGGGTAAACCGTTGTGACTTTTGATAATTTGCAGTGCTATTTTTTCTTAGACGCTCTGCAAACCCTTTTCTAAAGGATAGGGGGAGTTTGAAGAAGATGGCTTGAAGCCAAGGTTGTCTTACCCAATAACGAAAACGTTGATAGCTATCGTCCGCTGTGCATAGTGCATCACCATGACTGAGTATCCAATTTTGACCGGCAATCTTTACAACACAGGGATCAGGGATTTCTGTCCAGCCTGTTTGAGTAGCGAACTTATTTCCAATTAAAAAATCTCGGTTGCCTTTAAGGAAAAATACCTTAACGCCTGCTTTATCGAGTTGCTTTAATTGTTTTGCTACTTCGCGATGAAAGGGTGAGTGGATATGTGCATCATCACCCACCCAATATTCAAATAAATCCCCAAGAATAAATAGTGCTTCAACATCTTTCGCTTCATGCTCGCAGAACTCAACAAAACGCTCCGCAGTCCGCGGCATTGTTGGTGTTAAATGAAGATCTGAAATCAGTAAAGCGCTATTAAATTCCATGGCATTGATTTCTTAGAGAACAGTAGCTTCAAGAATAACAACATCTTCTTTAGGAACGTCTTGATGAAAGCCTGAGCTACCGGTAGCGACTTTGCGGATCGCATCAACCACGTCCATGCCTTCTGTAACATTACCAAACACTGCGTAGCCCCAGCCTTGAGGAGTTGGTGCTGAGAAATTGAGGAAGTCGTTATCAACGGTGTTGATGAAGAACTGTGAAGATGCTGAGTGAGGATCGCTTGTACGTGCCATCGCGATGCTGCCGCGAACATTTTTTAAGCCATTATTTGCTTCGTTATCAATAGGGGCGCGTGTTGATTTTTGTTTTAAGCCTGGCTCCATGCCGCCACCCTGAATCATAAAGTTAGGAATTACGCGATGAAAAATTGTGCCGTTGTAGTGACCACTTTTTACATATTCAAGAAAATTTGCACTGCTTAATGGTGCTTTTTCTTCGTCCAATTTGATGGTGATATTGCCGTGATTGGTTTTAAGTTGAACGCTAGTCATACTTTTCCTTGTGGAGATAAATTAAAAATAAGTTAAATAAATAGTTGAATAAAAACGATTTGAATATTTGATTTTATTTGGTTTGTGGAGCGGTAACAGCTTCGGCTAACTTTGCTTTACGTTCCGCATCTCGTAAGCGGGGGTTAAGTTGATAAGCTCTTTTGTATTTGCTGGCTGCCAAGCGGGAGTAAACATCCCCTAAGTTTTGTAATGCTAGTGCATTATCAGGAGCTAGTCTTAAAGACATCTCAAGGTTTTCTCTTGCAGATTCGAGTTTTCCTGTAACGGCATATAAGACTGCTAAGTTGTTATATGGCTCTGGTAATTCTGGGAACTTTTCGGTGATTTCTGTGAGGGCAGCCATGGCCTCATTTAATTTACCTTGCTCGATAAAGATTCTTGAGCGAATAAAGCGTAATTGAACATTTTTAGGGTTTTTTTCTAAAAAAGCATCAATCTCAACTAAAGCTTCCTTATTTTTCTTGGCTTTTAATAATTTCTGAATTCCAAGAGGAATTGCATTTTTTAGAGTGCTGTCGTCCTGGGGCGTGGCTAGATTTGTGTAGAAGGGGTTGGCTAAACTCGGTGGCGTTGCCGTCGCTGGAGCATCAGTATTGTTTGGAAAGTAGGCGGCTGGCTGAGTACTGTCTGGGATAGCTCCCAAATTTGGGGGGCTATTAGGATTGTAGGTGGCATCATTATTAGCGTTATAAGTTGGCTGGGCTATCGCTAATGAAGGGGTTATGATGATAGCTAAGCTAGCTAAGGCTAATCGTAGTGAGGTTAGAGTTAAAGTAGGCAAGATATTCGGCAATTTGATATAAATATTTTTACGGCGCTATTCGTTATACTTCTGAGTCTAACAAAGTCGGTAACTTACTGAGCGATCTTATGCTCCAAATTTACAATACCTTAACAAGAAGCAAAGAGAAATTTACCCCAATTACGCCGGGTAAGGTGAGTTTATACGTCTGCGGCATGACAGTCTACGATTATTGCCACGTCGGTCATGCTCGCGTCATGGTCGTTTTTGACATGGTTCAGCGTTGGTTAAGGGCCTGTGGCTTTGAAGTTACCTATGTAAGAAATATTACTGATATTGATGACAAGATCATTAATCGAGCGATCGAAAATAAAGAGACGATTGCACAGTTAACCGATCGCTTTATTAGGGCAATGCATGAAGATGCTGATGCCTTAGGCGTAGAACGTCCAACCTATGAGCCACGTGCCACGGATTTTGTTCCGCAGATGCAGGGTTTGATTGGGCGCTTGATGGAAAAAGGCTTGGCTTATCAAGGCACTGATGGCGATGTGAATTTTGCTGTTAGGAGATTTCCAGGCTATGGCAAATTGTCCGGTAAGTCATTGGATGATTTACAAGCGGGGGAGCGTGTAGCAGTGGCAAGCTCGAAACAGGATCCGTTGGATTTTGTTTTATGGAAATCAGCTAAACCTCAAGAGCCCGCAGATACAAGATGGGATTCTCCATGGGGAACTGGAAGACCTGGTTGGCATATTGAATGTTCAGCAATGTCTTGCGGCATTTTGGGACATCATTTTGATATTCATGGAGGCGGCGCTGATTTGCAGTTCCCTCACCATGAGAACGAGATAGCTCAAAGTGAAGGTGTGTTCCGCGATTATGATCAGAATGGTCAAACGCAGGATCCGCCATTCGTCAATACTTGGATGCATAACGGCCATGTCAGAGTGAATGATGAGAAGATGTCCAAGTCTTTGGGTAATTTCTTTGTGATAAGAGATGTGCTCAAGCAGTACGATCCAGAAGTCGTTCGATTCTTTATTCTAAGGGCGCATTACAGAAGTCCTGTTAATTACAGCGATTCGACGTTAACGGATGCAAAACAAGGTTTAGAGCGTTTTTACACTGCTCTTTCAGGTGTAGAGGATGTTCCAACTTACGGCAAACCAAGCACTTGGCGTTCCCGTTTTGTAAATGCAATGAATGATGATTTCAATACACCTGAAGCAATTGCAGTCATGTTTGAAGTGTCAACAGAGTTAAACAAAGCGAAGGCGAGTGGTGACATTGATGCACAGCGCGATCTTGCTAGAGAGTTAAAGCAATTGGGCGGCATGCTGGGTTTATTGAAGCGTGATCCGCAAGAATTCTTGCAGGGTGCTGCAGGTGAGGTAGATGGAACTGCTATTGAGATTTTGATTCAAGAACGAATCCAAGCTAAGCAAGCTAAAGATTTTGCTAGGGCCGATCAAATTCGTCAGGACTTATTGGCTCAAGGGATTGTTCTTGAGGATAAACCGGGTGGGGTTACCGTGTGGAGAAAAGAGTAACCCTTTGATTTACCTAATTAATTAGGTGTTTTTTGAAGCTATTCTTTTCCCTTGATCATTACGGTTGTAGAATACCCACATGAAAATTACTTTTCTTGAATTTGAACAGCCAATCGCTGAATTAGAGTCCAAAATAGAAGAACTTAGGTTCGTTCAGGATGAGTCAGCAGTCGATATTTCTCAAGAGATTGGCAAGCTTTCTGAGAAAAGTCTGCAGTTAACGAAAGATTTGTATTCCAAGTTAACACCTTGGCAAGTAGCGCAAATCGCTAGACACCCTCAGCGTCCTTATACGCTTGATTACGTTGATTCAATCTTTACTGATTTCCATGAGTTGCATGGAGATAGAGCCTTTGCGGATGACCAGTCGATTATTGGTGGTCTTGCCCGTTTTAACGGCATGTCTTGCATGGTGATTGGGCATCAAAAAGGGCGCGATACAAAAGAGCGTGCGATGCGTAACTTTGGTATGAGTCGACCAGAGGGTTATCGCAAGGCGATGCGTTTAATGCGCCTAGCTGAAAAATTTAATATTCCAGTTTTCACTTTTGTTGATACACCGGGAGCGTTCCCAGGTATTGATGCCGAAGAGCGAAATCAGTCAGAAGCGATTGGTCATAATTTATATACACAGGCAGAGTTAAAGGTGCCTATCATCGCTACTATTATTGGCGAAGGTGGATCTGGCGGTGCCTTAGCAATTGCGATGGGTGATATGGTGTTGATGTTGCAATATGCAACTTATTCCGTTATTTCTCCTGAAGGCTGCGCTTCGATTCTTTGGAAGACTTCAGAGATGGCGCCTGAAGCAGCAGAACAATTAGCACTTACTGCACATCGTTTAAAAGCATTAGGTTTAATTGACAAAATTGTCAGTGAACCAGTTGGTGGTGCGCATCGTGACCATGCTGGTATGGGTGCGATGCTCAAAAAAGCACTTGCAGAATCTTTACGTCAATTCCAAGGTATGAGCGTTGACGAATTGTTGGAACGTCGTCATGAGCGCTTAATGAGCTATGGCAAGTTCAAAGACACCTCTGCTAAATAAAAGCAAACAATCAAAAGCAAATTTAGATCGCACTCCTAGAGTGGCGGTTGCATTAAGTGGTGGATTAGATTCTACGGCTTTATTGCATTCAGCGATTGCAGCACATGGACCTGAAAATGTCATTGCATTTCATGTGAATCACGGATTGCAAAAATTGGCAGATAAATGGCTGATTCATTGTGCGAGGGTTACTGGTGAGATGGGCGTTGATTTCGATTTTCGACTTCTTGAACTTGGATCAACTGAAAAAGCGAACAGCAATATAGAAGGGCGAGCTAGGGAAGCTCGTTATGAAGCTTTAAAAGAAATGTGTCAGGCGCATCAAGTTGATAATTTGTTATTGGGACATCATCAAGATGACCAAGCTGAAACGGTAATCTTGCAGCTACTTCGTGGATCGGGCTTAGCGGGTTTGTCTGCAATGCCTGTTGTTAGAGAAGATAAATTTGGAACTATTAGGCTGTGGCGACCATTTTTAGAATTAACAAGAGCTGAGATAGAGGCTTATGCCAATGAGCATCAACTTGAATGGATTGAAGATCCATCGAATGCTGATGAGCGTTTTGCACGAAATGCAGTTCGTAAGAGAGTTATTCCATTGCTTGAAAAGATTCAACCTCAAGTTAGACAAAACTTAAGTCGCACGGCGGGACATCTTGCACAGGCAAAGGGTTTGCTTGATGAGTTGGCGGATATTGATTTAAATGGAGTGTCTGTTGAAGATGGTATTAAGGTTTCGCCGTTATTAAATTTGCGTCATGATAATTTGCCAAGAGCAAATAACGCTTTGCGTAGATGGCTGCAATTAAATCAACTTATGATGCCGAGTGAAGAAAGGTTAGCAGCTTGGTGGAAGGATTTGGAAGAGGTAGGCACAAAGTCTCAAACTAAGCTTGAGTGGTTACATGATGGAATTAAATTGCGTGTTTGGAGAGGAATCCTCTCAGTCACTCAGGAGCAATTGCCAAAAGGTGGATGGAGTTTTAAAGAAGTTGGATCTGAGAGTGATGAACCAGGCTTACCACTAAACTTGTTTTTAGAGGCTAAGGCTGAGCAGGGTATAGAAGAACGTGAACGTTTGGGTGGTGAGAAGATGCGGATTCATGCAAAGCGCCCACGTCGGAGTTTAAAAAACCTTTTTCAAGAATTCGATATTCCACCATGGCAGAGAGATGTGCCGATCCTCTTTATTGGTGATGAAGTTCTAGCAGTAGCAGGTATTGGGATGAATGCAGATTTCACCATTACTTCAGGTGAGCGGGTCATTGCTCAGTGGGAAATTGAGTAATTTCAGCTGATTTTTGCCGTCTTGCCCTTATAAAACGTGTAAAATCATCGTTTTACATGATTTCTGCGTCATTTAGGCGCAATTTTTACGACTAATATCAAGATGGCATTAATTGTTCACAAATACGGTGGTACCTCAATGGGCTCGGTTGAGCGCATTCAGAATGTCGCCAAACGTGTCGCTAAATGGATGAAAGCTGGTCACCAGGTGGTAGTGGTTCCTTCAGCGATGTCAGGCGAAACCAATCGTTTATTGGGTTTAGCCAAAGAAATTAACACCAACCCTGATCCACGTGAGCTTGATCAAATTGCTTCAACGGGTGAGCAGGTAAGCTCTGGCTTATTGGCGTTGGCATTGCAAGCACAGGGTGTGCCGGCAGTGAGTTATGCAGGTTGGCAAGTTGTTATTAAAACCGACTCTGCCTATACCAAAGCGCGTATTCAAGGTATTGATGGCGACAAAGTTCATAAGGACTTAGATGCTGGCAAAGCAGTTGTTATTACTGGTTTCCAGGGTGTGGACGAACTTGGAAACATTACGACCTTAGGTCGCGGAGGTTCTGATACTTCTGCGGTCGCTATTGCTGCAGCTCTAAACGCAGATGAGTGTTTGATTTATACAGACGTTGATGGTGTTTACACAACTGACCCTCGTGTTTGTGAAGACGCACGTCGCCTAGACAAGATTACTTTCGAGGAAATGCTCGAAATGGCAAGTTTAGGTTCTAAAGTTTTGCAAATTCGTTCAGTTGAATTTGCTGGTAAATATAAAGTCAAAACGCGAGTCTTATCGTCATTGACTGATCCTTTAATGCCGCTTGATCAAGAAATGAATTCAGGCACATTGATTACTTTTGAGGAAGATAACACTATGGAAGCAGCAGTTATTTCTGGAATCGCATTTGCACGTGATGAAGCCAAGATTACTGTATTAGGCGTGCCTGATAAACCAGGTATTGCTTATCAAATTTTAGGTCCGATTGCTGATAGCAATATTGATGTGGACATGATTATTCAAAATCAATCTGTTGAAGGTAAAACAGATTTCACATTTACAGTACCGCGTGGCGATTATCAAAAAGCTCTTGATTTACTTAAGAACAAAGTTCAAGGCCATATTCAAGCCCGTGAAATTCTTGGCGATGCTAAGGTTTCTAAAGTTTCAGTTGTGGGCGTAGGTATGCGTTCACACGTTGGTATTGCTAGCAAAATGTTCCGTACATTGTCAGAAGAGGGTATTAATATCCAAATGATTTCGACAAGTGAGATCAAGATTTCTGTATTGATTGATGAGAAGTACATGGAGCTTGCTGTACGTGCATTACACAAAGCTTTTGAGCTTGAGCAAAAGTAATTAGTTTTAAACGGAGACGTGGCCGAGTGGTCGAAGGCACTCCCCTGCTAAGGGAGCATCTGGCTAAACCCTGGATCGGAAGTTCGAATCTTCTCGTCTCCGCCAAAAAATAAAAAAACCAGTTTAAAAACTGGTTTTTTTATTTATAGCAATGAATTGTTAATTAATGTGGCTAAGGATTAGTTTCTCAAGGTCGCTTTGCTGCAGAGCGCCAACCACTCGTTGAACTTCTTTTTGCTCATTGAAGATTGCAATTGTAGGTATTGAGCGGATGTTGTATTTCATGCCAATTGATTCATATGCTTGGGTATCGGCTTTTAAATGAATGATTTTCTCGCCAAATTTTTCAGCACTTAATTTAAAAATAGGTGCAAAGAATTTGCATGGTCCGCACCAAGGTGCCCAAAAATCCACAATGACTGGAAGGTTAGATTCTGAGATGATCTGATCCAGAGATGTTCCATCGACTTCTATAGGGCCTTTAAGCAGCTCATGTTGGCATGAGCCACAGATTGGCTGGTTTGAGATTTTCTCAGTAGGAACGCGATTCCATTTAGAGCAAGAAGGGCATTTAATTAACATACAAAATTTAAATCTATCTTAGAACGCGTTTACCTGTTCTCATAGCAACTGAACTAATGCCACCTGCGTTGGTGACATTTTTAAAACCAAGGCTTTCAAGTTGGCTTTTGAAAGATTCAGATCTCATTCCTGATGCGCAATAGACAACGAGTGGGGCATCTAAATCTTTACAAACGCTTTGAATATCGCCTTGAGAACAACCCAAAGGAAGATTGATTGAGCCTTCTAGATAACCACTAGCAAATTCTCCAGGAGATCTCACATCAATCAACATGCAATTCTCCGGAATCTCTTGTGGTGAGTTGTTAGAGAGTGCGCCAAATAGTGAATTTAATAATCCCATAATACTTATATCTATAAAAATTAAAAAATGTAAAGAATCGATTAGTGTTTTGACTTAGTCATTAAACGCAAAATTTTTGCATTGATTACCAAGAAACGAATCGTTTGCCAGATTAATGACGTGCGCGCATATCTTGTTAACCCTGTTGGCATAGGAGGGTAGTAGGATTGTTGATACGGCTCTTTGTTTGTGTGTTTAGTAGTATCCATTTATTTCTCTCTTATCATTTTTAATTAATCAGGAAGAATTGACCAGCCTGGGTTCATTTTGGCTTGGTAAATAAATGCATGATGAAGTAAATATTTCATCCAGTGTCCTGCAAGGCCGATTTCACCCGTCGTTAGATGGATATCTCGGCCATAGTCTGGGTAAGTAACGTAATCAGGTACAACAGGGTAAACAGTCATTGTTGCAGCGGTACCTGAGAAGAAGCCGGCACCAGTTGAAGCTACGCAAGCAGCGCCCATTTCAGCCATTGAGGCAGTATGTGTTGGTTCAGATGCTCCATGAATAATGTCACGGATACTCATTGCAACAGCTTTAGCCATTGCTGCTGAAGGCATACCAGTTCTCGGAGCTGTTGGGTTAATTGCTGTGCCATTGGCGCTTTGCATTGGTTTGCTAATAATATGAGGTGGGGCAAAAGCGATACCTACAGCGAAAAGATTTTTATGTACTGGAGATTGGTATGTTTTTGGCCAATCTTTAGCGCTCCATTCAAGGTAAGGTCTTGGTGTGTAGTCAGCATCCACCTTCATGAAGCCATTAGGTGCAAATAGAGTGGAAGTGATATCTTCACCTGCTTTATTGAAGGCGGTTAAACCAACGCCAGCAAAAGGCGGGATTAACATTGAAAAATCAAACTCAAGCTCGTGGTAGGTGCCATCGAGATGTTCGTAATGTATTTTTCCTGCTTCAACCTTCGTAACGTGTGAACGAGTAATCCATTCAATATCGCGTTCAACCATGAGTGATTCAGAGAAGACTTTCCCGTTGGTGATGTAGCCGCCACGTTTAATGTGAACGCCGCCCATGCCGAAGTCGCCAAGTTCGTACTCATTGCTTAACCAAACGATTCTTGCGTTATCTCTAACGCCAGCCTCACGAAGGGTATGGTCAACGTTATAGATATATTCAAAGGCGGCGCCTTGGCAGGTACATGTTCCATGGCCAGTACCAATAACAAGCGTACATTTTTCACCTGCACGCATTCTATCGATAACGGCTTGTAATTTTTGATTTGCTTCAAGTGCGTGAGAAGCTGTGCAAACAGAAACTGTATGGCCATGTTCTGGGCCTAGGCCAGGAGTAGCGCCAAAGTTAAGTTTTGGACCTGTTGCATTAATTAGGAAGTCGTATGTAACTTCTTCTTTTTCGCCTTCTTTGCCAGGTAAGGTGTATTCAATGTTCACATAACCTTTATCTTGATTGGCTGATCCCTCTGGATGAAGTGAAATAGCTTTGGCTTGTTTGAACTTAACATTTGTTTTTTTATAAATCTCTGCCAGATCAAATGTCACATCCTTTTCTTCCATTTGACCAACGCCAACCCAAATGTTCGAAGGGACCCAATTCCATTTGGCGTTAGGGGAGATGACGATAATTTCATGTTCTTTACCTAGCCACTTATTTAGATATCGAGCAGCTGTGTGGCCGGCGATGCCTGC
>CAZEHN010000014.1:26624-35937 GCA_964511855.1 uncultured Polynucleobacter sp.
AAATTTCTCTGACTCGGCAGCTTGAATTTGTCCTTGTAGGGCAATCATGCGCAAACTAGGGCTAGAGCGCATCATTTGCTCGCGGATTTGATCAAGTGACTGTTTTGGGATCAATACGCCAACTTTGAAAGATTTCAAAGGCTGAATTTTTTCCTTACTTTTGAGTAAGTCTTGTAAATCTAAGAGTCGAGTTTGATATTGGATTTGTTGATCAAGTAGGCGAACCTTAGTACTTTCGATTTTTGCAGCCATTTCTTGCGCATCTGTTTGAGAAGCGTCGCCAATCGCTGCGCGGCGATTTAGTTCACCTTGAGATCTTTTAAGACTATTGAGTAATCGTTCCGTAGACTTAACGCTTTCATCAGCTAAAAGAACGCCGAAATATTTCTCGGTCACTTGCATCATTAGGTATTGATGCTCAAATTCGAGATTTGTATCTGCAATATCAGCAGCTAGATTTAATTGTTTCTTTTGAGCATCTTTTTCTTTGTTATACAAAGGCATCATGGCTGTTACATCATATTTGCCAACTGCGCCACTATTAATTGAAGTGTTGAAATTTGCGCCGCTTACTGTACCCATGCCTGGTGCACTAAATTGAGCACCTTGGATAGAGCTATTGGAGTTATTCCAACCGCCCATAGCAGAAGCCGACACTTGAGGTTTCCAAAGTGCCCCAGCTTGTTCACGTTTAGCATTACCAATTTGCTGCTCAATTTTTCCGGAGCGATATTGATAATCGTTTTCTTGAGCGGCTTGCCAAGTGCTTAATAGGTCTGCTGCATAAATTGCTTGTGCTTGAAGAAGTAGGCTTGCGCTTAATAAGGTTAGAAGTTTCTTATTCATGATATTTCCTAGATGTAGTTCACTTCGAAATTTTTAATTGGCCATTTTTGTCAGAAAAGGCAGCAAAGTAGAGTAGTGGAATTACTACGAGCGTTAGCAGTGTTGAAACTAGAATGCCGAAGATTAATGAAATCGCAAGACCATTAAAGATCGGGTCATCTAGGATGAACATAGCGCCTAGCATTGCTGCCAATCCTGTTAATGCAATTGGCTGAGCTCTGGTGATAGCAGATTTGATAACGGCCTTTGTAAGTGACATGCCATTAAGTGTCTCGATACGAATAAAGTCCACGAGTAAGATGGAATTACGAACAATAATGCCAGCAAGAGCAATCATGCCGATCATTGATGTTGCAGTAAATGGCGCGCGTAATAGAGCATGACCAGGCATTACACCAATAATGGTTAATGGAATCGGTGCCATGATGATCAGAGGCATGATGTATGAGCCAAAATGTGCAACAACTAACAAATAAATCAAGATGAGACCCACTGCATAGGCTAAGCCCATGTCTCTAAAAGTCTCATAGGTGATTTGTGACTCACCATCCCATTTGAGGGTGTATTGACGATATGGATCTTGTGGTTGAGAAATAAAGTTTTCAGTAATTTCTTTACCATCAGCACCTTTAATTTTTTGAATATCGCCACGTGCCTTAAATAGACCATAAAGCGGGCTATCAATTTCAACGGCAGTGTCGGCGATCACGTAGTTCACAGGCAATAAGTCTTTGTGATAGATCGTTTGTTCTCTTTCGGAGTCAACGACATCAACGAGATCTTTGATGCGAACGGTTTCGCGTTGTTGATTGCGGATTGTTAGATTAAGCAAATTATCTAAATCTGATTGTTTATCTTCAGCTAAACGAATACGAACGGGAACCGGGTATTTACTTTGATCGTGTAAATAGCTTGGATCCATGCCAGATAGGCCGCCACGTAAGGTTGCAACAATTGCTTGTTGCGGAATACCCATTTGGTTTGCTTTTTGACGATTGATAAGAAGGATTTTCTTAGGCGACTTAGCAACGCTACTATCGTCTATGTCAACAATCCCAGTTGTTTTTTGAAGGGCATCACGAACTTGTTTTGCCACGGCTGTTCGACCTTCATCACTTGGGCCGTAAATTTCAGCAACGATAGGTGCTTGAACAGGTGGTCCTGGAGGGACTTCCGCAAGTTTGACGTTGCCACCATGTTTAAGAGCGATTTTCACGAGTTCAGGGCGAACACGTTGAGCGATCTCATGGCTTTTCTCTTTGCGATCATGTTTGTCAACTAAGTTCACTTGGATATCACCTTGGTGAGCTTGTTGTCTAAATGAATATTGACGAACTAAACCGTTGAAATTGATAGGTGCAGCAGTCCCTGAGTAGATTTGGTAGTCAGTTACTTCAGGAACTTTCTTCAGATAATCGCCCATCTCTTGTAAAACAGCAGTTGTTTTCTCAAGGCGAGTGCCTGCAGGCATATCCAAAATCACTTGGAATTCAGACTTGTTATCAAATGGCAGCATTTTTAAAACAACAGCGCCAGTGATTGGTAACAGCATTGAAATACCAATTAAGCCAAATACACCAAGACCAAGTACAAAGCGATTACGACGACCGCGAATTGGATCAAGTAGCGGATTAAAAATCTTTTCAAAGATTGGGCTTAGCTTACGAATAACCCAAGAATCATGTCCATGGTTCTGTTCATGATGAGTTGTATTGTGAGCATCATGAGAGTGATTTTTTAACCAACGTAAAGCAATCCAAGGTGTGATCGTAAAAGCAATTGCTAAAGAGATCAGCATGCCCATACTAGCGTTGATTGGAATAGGGCTCATATAAGGGCCCATCAGACCTGTCACAAATGCCATTGGCAATAAGGCAGCGATCACAGTAAATGTCGCAAGAATTGTTGGTCCACCAACTTCATCCACTGCGCGAGGGATGATTTTCAATAAGGCCTCTCCAGGCGTGAGCATTTGATGGCGGTGAATATTTTCAACCACCACGATGGCATCATCGACCAAAATACCAATTGAAAAGATTAATGCAAATAGGGAGACGCGGTTAATCGTAAAGCCCCAGGCCCATGAAGCGAAGAGGGTTGCAGATAGTGTCAAAATAACTGCTACGCCAACAATCATGGCTTCGCGTCTGCCTAGAGCAAATAAAACGAGCACTACGACAGATAAGGTTGCAAAGAATAGTTTTTGAATTAGCTTGCTAGCTTTTTCGTTGGCAGTTTCACCATAGTTTCGTGTAATAGTTGCTTCAACACCTTGAGGGATCTTGACGCCTTTAAGCGAATTTAAGCGCTCTTCAAGTTGTCTTGAAACATCGATAGCATTTGCACCAGGTTTTTTAGTGATAGATAGCGTTACTGCTGGTGTTGTTTTGCTTTGATTATCTTTAGTATCGTGTTTGCCGTAGAAAACAGCGCGTTTATTTTGATCTGGGCCATCAACAATATTTGCGATATTTTTTAGGAATACAGGAGAGCCTGAGCGAACAGCAATCACAATATTGCCAACATCATCAGCATTGCGTAAGAATGGACCAGTCTCGATTGCTAAGGCCTTATCTTCTTGAAGAAGATTTCCTAGAGGTGTGCCGTAATTCGCGCTCGCGATAGAGCCTTGAAGTTCAGTTAGGGTGATCCCTTTTTCTTTCATGCGTGATGGATCAAGTTCAACACGAATCACACGATTTGGACCGCCGACAGTTTTAACTTCGCGAGTACCAGGAACACGTTTCAAATCGATTTCGATTTGATTAGCGATTTTTTCAAGATCGAGTAGGGAGGTTTTATCTTGAGGATCATGAAGAGTTACCGTCAAGATTGGAACGTCATCGATACCTAAAGGTTTAATAATGGGAGGAAGGTTGCCTAAACCCTGTGGAAGCCAGTCAGAATTGGCAGCAACAGTGTCATGAAGTCTAACGAGAGCTTCTGTGCGTGGTACACCAACCTTAAATTGAACAGTCACGACTGAAAGGCCAGATTGGGATACTGACATGACATGTTCAGTACCAGCAATTTGTGAAAGAACTTGTTCGGCGGGTGTTGAAATTGCTTGCTCAACATCCTTGGCTGAGGCACCTGGGTAGGGAATGAGAACATTAGCCATAGTCACGTTAATTTGTGGTTCTTCTTCTCTAGGTGTGACCAGAACCGCAAATAAGCCCATTAATAAAGCCATTAATCCAAGTAATGGCGTAATTTGCGCCTCTTGGAAGTATTTAGCTAGTTTTCCTGAAATCCCGAACTCGTGTTTCATATTTGCCCAATTAAAAATACAAAATTAATATATCAATACATATTATATGATATTATATATTAATAAATTAAGTAATTTGTAATTAGGAGAAAAAATGACTGTAAATAACATGATCAATATGATGGCCGGCTTAATGATCCTCATTGGGTTGACCTTGGCGCATATCTTTAATCAAGTGGATCTATCAAGTCCAACTTGGTTGTGGCTATGTGTGTTTGTAGGCTTGAACCTATTTCAGTTCAGTATCACTAAGTTTTGCCCAGCAGGTTATATCTTCAGAAAATTGGGATTTAAAGATTCCAATGACTCTTGCTGTGACGACAAAGCTTCATGCTGCTCTAAGTAAGGTTAAATTAATCAATTAAGCTTATGCAACAAGAGAACTTGCCCGTGAATGCTGGTCCGATTGATGTTGCCAAAATGAGAGGGGCGGCTGATGAGGCGTCCCATTTCATGAAAATCTTGGCAAACAAGGATCGGTTGATGCTTTTTTGCCAAATTAATGAAGGCGAAAAATGTGTCAATAATTTACAGAGCTTAACGGGCATTGTTCAACCAACTTTATCTCAACAATTATCGGTTCTTCGTAAAGCAGGCCTTGTTAAGACCCGCAGGGCGGGTAAAGAGATTCATTACTCAACAGATAATCGAGTCGCAGAATCTATTATTAGTATTTTGTACGCACATTACTGTCAGGATTAGGGCTAGTACATCCTAATTTCTAAAAAAATGGCTGATTTAAGCCATTTCTTATGCCATTTTTCTGTTCTAACCATAAAATACAAAGCTAAGAAGTTATTTAGCAAATTTATTTATTCCCAAATGAATTTTGGGTTTATCAAGATGGGGAGAAGTGTGTGGCTGATGTAATTCAATTGTTATTTCCGACTGGGTGGTCTCAGTTCCTCATTGGTGGACTCATTATTGGTCTTGGAGTTGGTCTAATGTTCCTGACACTCGGAAGAGTTGTAGGAATGAGTACCTTTTTTAGTAGTAGCTGGTCTTGGTTCTCAAATATAAATTTCTTTAAACAAGCAAATTTAGTTGAATCGCGTTCATGGCGTTTATGGTGCGCAATTGGTTTGATTCTTGGTGCAGCTATTTGGGCGATTTCATTTGGGGGCGGTTTCCATGGAGAAACTTCAATAGGTCCAATTAGATTGTTAATAGGCGGACTTCTTGTAGGCTTTGGATCAAGGCTCTCTAATGGCTGTACATCGGGGCACGGTATTTGCGGCTTATCTTCATTGTCAGTTCCTTCTCTACTGGCGGTATTGACCTTTATGGCAACAGCAATTGTGACAGCGCAGCTTTTTGCAAAATTCGTAGGAGTTTCTTCATGAAAAAATTACTTGAAGTGCTTCTGATGGTTTTGGGTGGTGCTTTATTTGGATTTGGTTTGTCCTATTCAGGTATGGTTTTTCCAGAAGTGGTATTGAAGTTTTTAAATTTTCAGGATTTTGGCTTGATGCTAGTCATGGGTGGTGCAGTGATGGTAACTTTAGTTTTTTATCAACTCTCCCCGCGATTACTTAAACATCCTTTGTTAGCTAAGCATTTCGATACTCGAATAATTTCGGTCGATAAAAAACTACTATTAGGTTCCGCTATTTTTGGTATTGGTTGGGGTATCTGTGGCGTTTGTCCTGGGCCAGCAATTGCGGGCTTGGGCATAGGCAACTTTGATTTATTGTGGGCATTACTTGGTATGTTCGCAGGCGCTTATCTTCAAGGTTATTTGGCGAATGAATAATTCATCAAAATTATTTAAGTCACTATATTCATTTCTGGCTGAGCTTGATCAGAATAACAACCGAGAATGGTTTGCAGAAAATAAGACTCGCTATCAAGAGTTGCATGCAGGGCTTATTGATTGGATTGCGGAGTTGCAGTCTTATCTAGCTCAGTTCGATGAAAAGATGTTGGATATCGTGCCTAAAAATGCGTTATTCAGAATTTATAAAGATGCGCGCTTTGCAAAAGGGAAAGCACCTTATAAAACACACTTTGGAATTCATTTAGTAACCAGTGGGAGTCGATCCGACTTTACTCGAGCTGGTTATTACATACACATAGAGCCAGGCGCTAGCTTCATAGCGGGCGGGGCACATGCGCCATCTCCAGAATGGTTAAAAGCAATTCGGGCTAATTGGGCTCAAGATGGTGATGAGTTTTTACGAATTCTCAAATCCTCATCCTTTAAAAAAGAGTTTCAAATTGAAGGATCAACATTAACAAGACCACCAAAAGGGTATTTGCAGGACGAACCCTATATTGAATTACTGAAATACAAGACCATTGTTGCACGTCATCAATTAAATGACAAAATTGTTACGGGGCCAAACTTCACTGGTGAATGTATTAAATTATTTCAGGTATATAAACCGTTTAGAGATTTTTTAAATCGCCCTAATCCAAATCTCTAATTCTTATATAAATTGATGTTATTTAAGGCTCAACAGACTATTGACCATACTACAAACCTAGATCAGAAAAGATTTAGTGTGATGAGTATGAATGTTCACAAAGGCCTATCACCTTTAAAAATTAAGTCAACGATTCATGGTCTAAGAGATCAGATGCGACTGGCTCATCATGATCTTATTTTTTTACAAGAATTGCAGCAAGAGCATCGTACTAGAGGTAGGCGATTTAATCACTGGCCCAATCATGAGTTAACAGATTTTCTAGCTCAAGATTATTGGGGGCAGTGGCATTACGGTAAAAATGCCCAGTACCGACAAGGGCACCATGGTAATGCGATCATGTCGAAATTTCCATTACACAAAGGTAATAACTACGATATTTCGGCTTATAGGTTTGAGAAGCGAGGTTTATTGCATTCAAGTATTGAATTGAGTAATGGAAGTCGCATACATTGTTTTTGTGTACATCTAGCCTTGTTTGAAAATGGCCGTGCACGTCAATTGGATGAAATTATTTCGTATATAGAAGATTTAACCCAGGGGGAACCAACCATCTTAGCTGGGGATTTTAATGATTGGCGAAATCGCGTGAGTGGGCCTATGAAGGAAGTGGGATTTACTGAAGTGTTTGAATATCTTCATGGCGAGCCTGCAAAGACTTTTCCAAGTATTGGACCAATGTTAAAAATGGATAGGATTTATGTAAGAGGCTTAAAGATACATTCTGCAAAGATTTTGCATGAATGGTTTAAGTTATCGGATCACTTAGGTATTACTGCAGAATTGGAATTATTATGACTTGGCAAGATATTCTTTTTGGATCGATTTTTGGGTTTTCTTTTCCCTGGTTTATTGCGCTGCATATCGCCTTCATTATTGTTTTTGCGATCCGTTTGATTTCTGTTAGACGTCCAGTTGGTGTTGCGATTGCTTGGTTCCTGATTGTTATTTTGGTTCCGATCTTAGGTTTGATGTTGTATTTGTTATTTGGCGAACGTCCTGTAGGTCGTAAATTAACTAAAAAAATTATTCGGATGCAAACGGAGTACATGCAACTCCGAAATGAAATTAGGCAGGATTATTTGGCGGATCAAGAGTTGTTGCATAAAGATGCGAAAGCATTGAGTTTGCTTGCGCAATCTAAAGATGGCTCACCAGTGACTGCAGGTAACAAAATCGAATTGTTTACAGATTCTTTGGTGATTCTCAACCAATTTATTCAGGCAATTAATGGTGCCCAAAGGAGTTTGGATCTTGAGTTTTATATTTGGGCTTTAGGTGGAGATGCCGATAAGGTAGGTGAGGCATTAATAGCGGCCTCAAAAAGAGGAGTAGAGTGTCGAGTTTTATTAGATTCCTTGGGGAGTGCTGATTGGTTTAAATCTAATTGGCCAAGACGTTTTAGGGCTGCAGGGATATCTGTCACCGAGGCATTGCCAATTCAGTTGGGTAGGTTTCAATTTAGACGTGCTGACTTAAGACTTCACCGCAAGATTTTTGTAATCGACGGTAAAGTGGTATGGACAGGTAGTATGAACATGGTTGATCCACGCACCTTTAAGCAAGACTCGGGCGTTGGCGAGTGGGTAGATGCGATGGTGCGGGTTGAAGGGCCGGTTGCATCTCAGTTTGAATTAACGTTTGCATTTGACTGGAGTGTTGATAACCCTCGAATCAAGAGTTTTAGAGAGGGGAAAATCGATAAGGTGCCAGGTGTTGGCAATGTGATGGCTCAAGAGTTTTCATCAGGCCCTGTTTACCGTGATGATATTTTGTACCAAATACTTTTGTCATCGATATTAGATGCAAGAGAAGAGTTGGTTATTACGACACCTTATTTTGGGCCGGATGATGGATTGATTCAGGCGCTAATGGCTGCTGCACAGCGTGGAGTAAAGGTTACCTTAATTGTCCCTAAATTAAATGATTCAACGCTCGTGGCTTGGAGTAGCCGCAGTATTTATAGTGATTTATTAGATGCTGGTGTCAATATTGCTGAGTTCCATGGTGGTTTATTGCATACGAAGAGTTTGTTGATTGATAAGCGTATTGCAATTTTTGGATCTGTTAATTTTGATCAACGCAGCTTACGATTGAACTTTGAAATAAGTTTGATTGTTTATAACGAAGAGTTTTGTGCAAATTTAGGTGAGCTTATTGAGAGCTATTTGCAGCGATCTGACATGGTTGATAAAGAAGTGTGGGCTAAAAGACCTAGGTGGAAGATGCTGCTTGAGAATGCCGCCCACTTAGCATCCCCGTTACTTTAAATTCTATTAGTTAATACTTGCTAGTTACCTTTAGAAAGAGTGGGTGGAATCGCTTTTGCAGGCATGCCTTCAAAAACTGTTCCCCAAATCTTTATATTGCGAAGCCCTTTGATGCCAACTTGGTAAGGATCTTGTTCAAGTACGGCAAAGTCAGCTAATTTGCCTGCTTCGATGCTACCAACTCTGTTTTCTAAACGAAGAATATAAGCGGCATCTATCGTAATTGCTCGCATAGCTTGATCTAGGTTGAGTTTTTCTTCTGGACCATAAACTTTGCCGGAGATGCCTTCGCGAGACATCGCAGTCCATGCGAGTGTTAGAGGAGAGGCTGGTGCCATTGAAAAATCTGAATGAATTGCGACTGTAACTCCTCGCTTAACTAGTCCGCCAATTGGAGTGATGTTAGAAGCTCTATCGAACCCTAGACCAACCTCACTATATTTATCTGCAAGAGCGTAAACATAAAAAGGGTTAGCAGACACAACGGCACCTAGTTTGGC
>CAZEHN010000015.1:0-33696 GCA_964511855.1 uncultured Polynucleobacter sp.
GCAGCGGACTTTTAATCCGTTGGTCGCGAGTTCGAATCTCGCCCGACCCACCAAAAATATAAACCCCTACATTTAATGCAGGGGTTTTTCTTTTGAAGTCTAGTTATTAGATTTCAATTAAAACTATCAATAGATTGTCGTAGAATTCTCATAACTTCTATTATCTAGAAATAACTATGCCCAATAGCAATCACAACCAAACTGACTTAACCGAAGAAGAAATCAGCTTAATAGATATTATCGATTTCTTTAAAAATGGCTGGAAATTCATTTTAGCTACGGCAATTGTGACGACGCTCATTGGGACTGGGTATACATTCATTGCCACACCAAGATATCAAGCAACTGCAGTTTTTCAAACAGCCAAAGTTGCAGATAAAGATGTAGAACCTCCAAATGTACTCATTGAAAAAATAAAAATACCGACTTATTTTTCTCAAAAAACATTCGATGAATGTGGCTTAAGCGAATTAAGCGAGCCTGGCGTAGCATTATCAAAACGCCTAAATCCAACCCTATCCAAAACAGCCCCTTTCATTACCATTTCATACAAGAGTAAGTCACCTGAAATTGCTAAAAATTGCTTAATTAATGTTATTGCAGACATTGCCACGCAACAAAATGAAATTGCTAAACCACTTCTTGACACGAAGAAAAATCAATTAAATTCTCTTAAAGATAAATTACTGCAGACTGAAAACTTAACTAAATCCTTATCGCTAAAAGCGCCAAAGAATTTTGACTTCAATGATTCAAAATTTTCTGCAAACTCATTACTACTCGCCACTTTGTTAAATAAAGAGAGCGAAATGAGTGATTTGCAAAACGAAGTCAATAATGCTGAAATTGCACTCATTGAGCCCCAAACTAAAGGTACTTACTTAACAACTCCTATTTATATGCCTAATGTTCCAGTAGAACCAAAAGTTTCGTTAATTATTTTAGGTTCAGCATTGGCCGGATTATTTTTGGGAATTATTGTCTTACTTATCAAAAAAAGTTGGCGAAAAATCTATAACTAGCGATTTTTTGGCTTCTTCGCTAGTTATGTAACTGATTTACCTATAAAGAAAGCTTTTGGCACGACCGTACTCCAAACAACCGCTTCACTATGCTGCCCAGACTGGCAGACATCGACAATTTTTTCCATCAAAACTTCTGCTATCTCATCATTACAAATGATTTCAATTCTTACCTTAGCCGAATAATCGGTCAATTCGTCCTTAATACTACTCTTACCCCCTTTTGAAGGTGCATTACATCCTTCAACCTTCGCGACCGTCATCCCTGGGAATCCCGGCATATCCACTAAAGCTGCTCTAAGTGCAGGTAATTTATTAGGGCGGATAACCGCCTTCACTTCCATCATTGACTCATCTCCTTCTCCTCAAACCACCTGTATAAAACCGGCAATACTAATAAAGTTAAAGCCGTTGAGGTAATCAGACCCGATATAACTACTGCAGCTAAAGGTCTAGTAACTTCAGATCCAGGTCCACCAGAAAACAACATTGGAACTAGCGCTAACATGGCAACAGAAGCTGTCATCATGACAGGTCTGAAACGATGCCCACATCCATCCAATAACGCATCTTCCATACTGTATCCATCTTCTCGCAATTGCTTAATGAATGAGATTAATACAACCCCATTTAGAACGGCAATACCCCATAAATTAATAAACCCTACTGCTGCAGGAACTGATAAATATTCACCAGTAATGAATAATCCAAAGACCCCGCCAATTGAGGCAAATGGAAGAACCAAAATAATCAGTCCTGCCAAACGAATGGATTTAAACAACATAAAGAGTAGGAAGAAAATCGCCAGAATTGTTAATGGAATAATCACCATCAATCGCGACATAGCTCGTTGCATGTTCTCAAACTGACCACCCCATACCAAGAAATACCCCTGAGGTAATTCCACATTCTTTGCGATTAAGTCTTGAGCTTCTTTAACAAATCCTCCCAAATCTCTCCCTTCAACGTTAACACCAACCACTAAACGTCTTTTACCCGATTCTCTTGAGATTTGTGCAGGCCCATCAACCAAAGAAATTTGCGCCAGATCCCTCAGTAATACCTGAGCACCATCCGGAGAATGGAGAATAATATTCTCGATTGAATCAATCTTGTCTCGATAAGGCGCAGGGTATCTAAGCACTAATGGGAAACGTCTCTCACCTTCATAAACAGTGCTTGCTTGCTTTCCTCCAATTGCTGTCTCAATGACTTCATTAACATCAGCAACATTAATCCCATACCTGGCAATTGCATCACGGTCAATTTTGATATTTAAATAGTTTTGTCCTGATGCTTGCTCAATACGCAAGTCATTACTACCTTCCATCTTGGTTAAGATTTGACCGATCTTCGATCCTAGTTGCTGCAAAACAGTCAGGTCTTCTCCGAATATTTTGACAGCTACTTGAGATCTAACTCCTGAAACCATCTCATCAACTCGAGCTGCAATTGGCTGAGAAATTGCGAGCTCAATACCAGGTAATGTTTTTAATTTTTCTCGAATCTGCTGAGCAATTTCTTCTTGACTATATTTTCTATCGCCCAAAGGCTTGAGTGTGACGATAGGGTCTGATTCATTCGGTTGACCAGGGTCAGCAGGTGACTCACCCTTCCCTAAGCGCGATACAGCCATCTCAACTCCTGGGATTGTCATAATTCGACGAATAGCTTCAAACTCAAGCTTAATTGATTCATCAAGAGATATATTTGGCGCACGAACAATCACTGGCGTAATTGATCCCTCTTGCATCACTGGTATAAATGCTTTACCAAGCAATCCAAAGCCGATCAAACTCAATACCAACGCAAAGATCGAGCGTTTTACAACCAATTTTGGATTTGCCAAACTCCACTTAAGCCAACGCTCATAAGGTTGACGAAGTTTTCTAACAATTTTTGTATCTTCTTCACTTCCACCTTTGAGAATATATGAACAAAGCACTGGGGATAATATAAAAGAAAGAATCAATGAAATCGTTAGTGCGATGGCAATCGTAATTGCCATAGGCGCAAACATCTTACCCTCCATCCCTTCAAGCGAGAGTAAGGGCATAAATACTAGAATAATGATGCCAACACCAAACAAGACTGGCTTACCAACCTCTGAGGCTGCTTCTAGGATAATTCTGTTTTTTGACTCGCCTAATTTAAGTCGCTCACCTAATTTAGCAAAGGTGTTTTCAACTACGACAACCGAACCATCGACCATGATGCCTATAGCAATTGCCAATCCGCCTAGTGACATTAAATTAGCAGAAATGCCATAACGGTTCATTACCCAAAATGTAAGTAATGGGGTTAACAATAATGTTGCTACAACAATTAAAGAAGACCTAACATCCCCCAAAAACAAAAATAGCAAAATAATGACAAGTACAACACCTTCGATAAGTACTTTAGCGACATTAAACATGGCAGCATTGACCAAATCCGTCCTGTCATAAAACGGAACAATCTGTAAACCATCCGGCAATAACTTACCTTTATTAATTTCATCAACCTTAAGTTTGATGCGATTAACCACTTCGCGAGCATTACCTCCTCGAATCATTTGAATAATGCCAGCAACGCTTTCTGTATAGCCATTTTTAATTGCTGCACCTTGCCTAATCTCACTACCAATCGTGACCTCAGCCACATTTTTAACGTAAACAGGTATACCTTTAACTTCTTTGAGGATGATTTTTCCAATATCCTCTGGTTTAGTAATTAAACCCAATCCACGAATTAAGTATCTTTCAGAATAGCTCGGTAGTTGACCACCCCCTGAATTTGCATTATTTCTAGCAAGCGCTTGATAAACCTCATGCAAACCAATTTGGTAGTGACGCAAACGCTCAGGATTAACTAATACCTGATACTCTCGTGCAAAGCCTCCTTGAGTATTAATTTCAGCAACGCCCGGAATTGAACGTAGCATCGGACGCACAATCCAATCTTGTACCGCCCTTCTATCAGAAAGATCATCAACAGTCAGCTCTCTGTTTTGGTCAGAAGGATGATCCAAGGTATATTGATAAATCTCACCCAAACCAGTTGATGGGGGAGCTAATACAGGCGTTATACCAACCGGCATTTTGGATGCCACCTCAATCAATCTTTCAGTGACCAATTGACGCGCAAAGTAAATATCAGTTTTTTCAGTAAATACCAAGGTAATAATCGCGATCCCATTACGATTTAGTGAGCGCATCTCGGTTAAGCCAGGTAAACCTGTCATCCCTAATTCAATAGGAATAGTTACAAATCGCTCAACTTCTTCTGGAGATTTACCCGGAGCCTCAGCCGCTACTTGAACCTGAACGTTTGTCACATCAGGAAAGGCATCCACCGATAGTCGTTTGGTTGCAATTAAACCAACAATAAAAAAAATAGCCGCAATAATTAAGACAAGTAGACGCTGCTGTAGTGAAAACCGAACAATTTTTTCGATCATTTTTTATCCACCACTTAGTTGTCGCTTACGTTCTGTATTCAAATGAAATGCGCCATCGACAGCAATATCCTCCCCACCTTTTAGACCAGAGATGACTGAACGAAATCCTTTACCCTCGGGGCCTAGTTTTACCGGGATCATTCGATAATGCTCATCATCGACCTTAATAAAAACATGGTCATGATTATCTTCCCTAAAAACCGCCCCAACAGGCACAACGAGTTTTTCAACTGGCTGACTTTCAATCAACATAGTTGCCAACATACCCGGCTTAATTAATCCGTCTTTATTGGGCAACTCCATCCTAACCACAACCGTTCTAGTACTTGGGTTAACAATAGAATCCACATGTGCAACCGTTCCTTGAATGCCTTGATTTTTTAACGCAGGAATAAGCAAAGTAGCATTCTGACCTTTTCGCAATAAGTAGGCATTACTCTCAGGGACTTCGGATATCGCCCACAATGAACTTAAATCTGCAACCGTAAATAATGCATCCGATGGCTGAACCACTTGCCCTTTATTAATTTTGCGTTCTACGATTTCACCTGGAATAGTCGCAACAACATTATTAATAGATTCAATCAAACCTGATTTTGACAATCTATCAATACTCGCTTGATCCATGCCCTGAACTCTTAGTTGATCATTTGCAGCTCTAAATTCTGCTCTCGCACTATTTGATTCAGCTTCACGCTTTTGCAACTCTGCCAGAGCTATCACATCTTCTTTAAATAATATTTTTGCTCGATTTGCAGCCTGATCTGCCAAAATGCTGGCACTTTTCGCCTTTAAATAGGCGAGTTGAGACTGAGTTAATTCGGTCGAAGTAATTTTGGCTAAAACAGCACCTTGCTTAACCTCCTGACCAGGGACCGCCAAAATTTCTGAAACCCTTCCTGTAACGTTAGCACCAATCCTAGAAAGTAACAGTTCATTAAAATCGATTCGCCCAGAAGCTCTTAATTCCTCTACAAATGGCGAAACTTGTACCTTTCCATCTGAAATCATCTTCCTCAAATCTTGATTAACAATGACAATATTTGGGTCTTGAACTGACTTTACTGCAGGGCGTTTATCAAATACATCAAAATAATTTAATGTGATCAACAACGCTATTAGCCAGGGTAAATAAAAGAATCCACGCTTCATCCATTTAGGAAATTTATCGTATTTCTGATTGATTACAGGCGCATGCTCCCCAATCCAAACATAAATTGTTTGATATAAATCATTCTGAAAAAGTATGACTTGAGATACCCATTCTCTTGAATAGTGTCTAACTTTTTCAACAGCTTTAGATCCCAAGTCTTTCAATTTTTGAAAAAAAGAAATTATGTTTTCTTTCATTTTTTAATACCTTCAATTTTTGCAAGCCATTCTGGATTTGCTCTTAATCTTTGAATTTCGGTCACAACCGAGGCTAAATCGAACCTGGCACGTATCAAATCATTTCTTGCAGCTCGAAATGTTCTTTGTGCATCTAAATACTCCAACATACCCCGCTCACCATAACGATATGAAACCTCCGCGATTCGCTGGGCAGCTCCAGCAAGCTGCACGACCTCTTTATCTAAGACTCTAACTTGGTAAGATGCCATCTGATAAAGCTTATATGCTGTTTCTAATTGCTGCTCAATAGTCTGATTTTGAGCTGTTAATTGATTTTTTGCCTTAGATGCATTGGCTTCAGCTTCCGCCACCTGCCCACTTTTAAAGTCCCAAATTGGTATAGAAATTTGCAGGCCATATAAGCGATCCACAAAATTCGGGTCGTTGTATTGGGAAGCTTTAAAAGCTAAACGAGGTAGACGTGAATTTTTTTCTAAACTTAATTTAGACTCAGCAGCATCAACTTCTGCTTTTGCTTTTTTCAATTCAGGGCTTTGAGTTTTAATTTCATTCAACAATACTGTTAAAGATGGCAATTCTTCCATAACAGGTGGCGATGTTTTGATATTAAAATCCACCGGCAAACCATGTCCAACGACCTGCCTTAGCTGACTTCGAGCCTGATCAACCCTTAACTTACTAGCCTCCTCAGCAATTTGCGCATTTAAGAACTCTGTTTGAGCACGAATCAACTCAAATCTTGCAGTTTCTCCAACATCATAGCGAACCTGCATCCTGTCACGAATTTGTTTAGTTAAATTCAAATCTTCCTCAGCAGCTTTTGCCTCAGCCTGCCTTCGCATGAGTTCGTAAAAACGTTGTTGAACTTTTGAGACAATCTCAATCTCAAATGCTATACGAGCAAATTCAGCTGCTTGAAGATTAGCCTCTGCAGCATTAACCCTGGGAAAGCGGGTATAAGGCATATCCAAAGGTTGAGTAACCGACCAAGAACTTACATTACCCACACTTAAAGAACCAGAAGCAGATTTTTGCTGCCCAGTACTGAGTTCAAACTCTGGATTGGGTATCGCACGAGCCGATGATAACTGTCCTTTTACGGCCTTTAGTTGATCTCTCGCAGCTAATACCTGAGGACTTGAATCTAGAGTAATTGAAACCAACTCATTAAGTGTGAAAATTTGATTTTTATTTTCACTAGCATAGGTTTGTAAAGAGAGCAGGAGAAGTGTTAATAGAAAGTTAATCCATAACAAGCTCAATACTCTCTTCAAAGAGCCGTAATTGATTCTTATTAAGCCAAACTTATGCAATGAGTTATCAATATTGTGATTAGCAAGGGACAGCATTTTCATTTTTAACAATTAATAGCCAATAAATAAATAACCATTTTTTACCAATGGTCTTGCCATAATGAATTACCAATTACCGGACATATTTGTCGTATTGACGATAATTGGGCCCTAAAGCGGGCAGGCTACTCCCCATCGACTCAATAATAAAACAATTTAATTAATTTGGGTTTTTAATCTAAATGAAAATAAAATTTTTTAACTAAGGGCATTCATAAGCAATTAATGCGAGACTGATTGTGAAAACAGATTAATCACCACTACCCCTGCAATTATCAGACCAATCCCAACGATTGCACCTGTATCTAATTTTTGCCCCAACCAAAACCAGGCTATAAAACCCACTAACGTAATGCCTGCCCCAGACCAAATCGCATAGGCGATCGCTAAAGGAACCTGATCTAATATCTTTGAAAGTGAGAAAAATGATAGTCCGTACCCCAGTAATGTAATTATTGTAGGGATCGGTCTAGTAAATCCCTCAGTGTATTTCATGGCAGTTGTTGCAATAACCTCAGCCAAGATTGCAAAACTAAGTATTACCCAAGCCATAGAATTCCCCGTAATGAGTCCCAATAGTTATATATGTCGACTTTAGTGTAGCATCAGAAATGTGCGCCAATTTGATCTTATGCACCGAAAAAACAGATAAATTAAACGATGATTCATGAAAATTAATCCAAATACTTCTGCATTAATCCTGATTGATCTTCAAGGTCGCCTAATGCCAGCTATTCATCAAGCAGAGAGCATCCTGAAAGAATGCATATGTATTTCAAAAGTGGCAAAAATATTGAACATTCCGATCATAGGAACTGAACAAAGCCCCATTAGCCTTGGGAATAATCTTGAAGAAATTAGTCAATTTTGCGACAAGACAATCACAAAAGATCATTTTGATGCCTGTATAGACGGATTACTTGAATACATTCCAAAAAACTGTAAACAATTAATTATTGCCGGATGCGAGGCGCATGTATGCGTCTTACAAACTTCTCTTCACTTACTAAAGGAGGGGTTTGAAGTCTTTATGTTAGTAGATGCTGTTGGCTCTCGCTCTGCATTAGATAAAGAGATCGGCTTAAAAAGACTAGAAAATTTAGGTGCGCATTTAATTACTACTGAAATGGCTGCTTTTGAATGGCTAGGAGCAGCAACTAATCCCAAATTTAAAGAAATTCTTGCATTAATTAAATAGATCTCATTTACTGCCCCATTGCGAACTAAGGCTCTTCTTTTTTTGCTCCAACTCTGCATGTAGCCCATCTTCTAATTTTTAAAGATGGCTCAATATTTCATCAATTCGACCCGTCATAGAAATACCTTCCTAGTCAAAAGAGATAGGGCAAACAACTGTTTAATTTTTAGCTAGTAAACCTCAAATTTTTAACCTTTATAGCCGGTCAAATTTCATTCAATATTTAAAGAGTTAGCGCTCCATTTATTTCCTAAAAAATCATATATAACAAAGACTTAACCAAATAAAACAATTATCGATTTATTCGATCAAGTTTATCTAAATTATTCATTATGAAAATAAATGTCCAGATCCTATAATTCGACTTGTTGTTGATAAATATTTATTAACCACTTTCAAAAAATAAGGAAAAAACATGTCTCTAATTAATACACAAGTATTACCATTCAAAGCACAAGCTTTTCATAACGGTAAATTCGTTGAAGTCACTGAACAATCTCTAAAAGGTAAGTGGTCAGTTTTCATTTTCATGCCAGCAGCCTTTACATTTAACTGCCCAACAGAAATCGAAGATGCTGCAGAAAACTATGCTGAATTCCAAAAAGCTGGCGCAGAAGTTTATATCATCACAACCGATACACATTTCTCACACAAAGTTTGGCACGAAACTTCACCTGCAGTAGGTAAAGCTAAGTTCCCATTAGTTGGCGACCCAACCCACCAACTAACACGCAACTTTGATGTGCATATTGATGCAGAAGGTCTTGCACTACGCGGCACTTTCATCATCAACCCTGAGGGCGTGATCAAAACATTAGAAATCCATTCAAATGAGATCGCTCGTGATGTTTCTGAAACATTGCGTAAATTGAAAGCAGCTCAATATACTGCCGCCAATCCAGGTCAAGTTTGCCCAGCAAAATGGAAAGAAGGCGCTAAAACTCTAACTCCTTCATTGGACTTAGTAGGCAAGATCTAATTTTTAATATTAGAAACCAATAGCTCTCGCAAGAGAGCCTATTGGAGAGAACTCGTTTCTGTCCAATAGGCTCACTGCCTAAATTTAAAGGATGCATGATGTTAGATAACAATTTAAAAGAACAACTTAAATCTTATTTTGAAAGAATTACTGAACCCGTCGTCTTATCAGCAACCCTTGATGACAGCACAAATTCAGCTGAAATGCTTGAACTACTTAACGAAGTTGCCGAGCAATCAGACAAAATTTCCGTCGATACAAATGGAACTGCTAAAAATATCCCTAGCTTTACAGTAGCTAAGCCAGGAGATGTTGCACGCATTACATTTGCAGGCCTTCCAATGGGGCATGAAATGACCTCCTTCATATTGGCCATTCTACAAACTGGTGGATACCCGCCAAAAGTTGAAGCTGATGTCATTGAACGCATACGTAACTTAGAAGGTAAGTTTAATTTCCAAACATTTATTTCTTTAACCTGCCATAACTGCCCTGATGTTGTTCAAGCTCTGAACTTAATGGCTATCATCAATCCAAATATTCAACACGAAATGATTGATGGGGCCCTCTTCCAGGGCTTGGTTGATCAATATCAGATCATGGCTGTTCCAACTATCATCCTTAATGGCGAAGTATTTGGCTCAGGTCGCATGACTGTCGAAGAAATCATTGCCAAAGTAGATACAGGAAGTTCTGAAAAGGATGCTGAAAAACTTAATGCAAAAGATGCATTCGATGTCCTAGTAGTTGGCGGAGGGCCAGCTGGCTCAGCTGCAGCAATTTATGCTGCACGCAAAGGAATTCGAACTGGCGTAATTGCAGAACGCTTTGGCGGCCAAGTTATGGATACACTCAGTATTGAGAACTTTATATCCGTTCAAGAAACAGAAGGTCCTAAACTTTCTCAGGCACTCGAACAACATGTTAAAGCCTATGATGTTGACATCATGAATCTTCAACGCGCTGCAAAACTCAGCAAAGTGGATGATGGCATTGAAGTTGAATTAGTCAATGGGGCAAAACTTAAAAGTAAATCAGTTATTCTTTCGACAGGTGCTCGCTGGAGAGAAATGAATGTCCCTGGCGAACAAGAATATAAAAACAAAGGTGTTGCGTACTGCCCTCATTGCGATGGACCTTTATTTAAAGGCAAGCGTGTTGCAGTTATAGGTGGAGGCAATTCAGGCGTTGAGGCAGCCATTGATTTGGCAGGAGTTGTAAGTCACGTCACACTTATTGAGTTCGATACAAAATTACGTGCGGATGCAGTCTTACAAAATAAGCTCAACAGCTTGCCAAACGTCACTATTGTGTTAAACGCGCTTACTAAAGAAGTCATTGGCGATGGTCAAAAAGTTACCGGTTTGCGCTACGAGGATCGATCAACAAATGCTTCTCATTTAGTTGATCTAGAAGGAATTTTCGTTCAAATCGGACTTTTGCCGAACACAGATTGGCTAAAAGGTACGATTGAATTATCCCCTCGTGGTGAAATCATCGTTGATAGCAAAGGTGAGACTTCTGTACCAGGCATATTTGCTGCTGGCGACTGCACTACAGTACCGTACAAGCAAATCATAATCGCAATGGGCGAAGGTGCCAAAGCTTCACTTGGTGCATTCGATTATCTAATTCGATCTGGGCAGTAATCCCATCTCTTACTAAGTTAATAAGTCTATTAACGAAAAAGGGTAATTTGAATTTCAAATTACCCTTTTTTATTTTGAGCGTTATTCAGTCCTACCATCTAAGTACGATTGGTATAAATATAAGCTCTAGATTTGCTAAGACAATTTGAAAAATTTGCGCACCAAAAAACAATACTAATGGCGACAAATCCAACATACCAAGTCTTGGAATAGCATTTCGGATCGGATTTAAAAATGGGTCTGTTAAAGCATTAATAAAATAAGCGAACATTGATCCAGCAGCAAACCAAGACAAAATAACACTTAAGAATACTGCAGCAATGATTCCTGATAAAAATAAGTTAATTAATTCAAACACGCCCAATAAAATGATTGCTGCCACCGATACTGGTGCGCCACTCAAAGTCCATAACACACCCGTTTTTAAAAGAGTGACTAGATAAGCCGCTAACAAACTTGCTGCATCGAGCTTTCCAATATTTGGAATGAATTTCCGCAAAGGCAAAATAATCCAATTACTAAGCGTTTGCAAATAACCACTTATCTGAAAACCAGCAGCATGCGCTAAATTAATACGGAAATATTGAGAATAGCAACGAATCAAACACGCCCCGCCAACAATAGTGACAAGTGCTTGAAGAAAAAGATTTGATATTTGATAGATCATTTTGGAATTGTACGACGAGATCTAGCAAATGCCACTATTTGTAATACTCCTTTAATCCAAAGGGTTACTGGCGGTAACTAGGGTCTATACGATCCACAATTCGTTGAAGAGCATCAAAAGCATCTTGCCCGCCTCCAAATTTAGGATCGAAGTTTAACGAATCTCTCACACATCCCTCTAAAACTGGAACAGGAATATCAATAGTCGCCCCCATTGATTGAGACGCTAACTGAACCTCACAGGCACGATTAACTAGCCACATTAATGAAAATGCATTGGCCAAATTAAAGCCCATCGTCACAGGTCCGTGATTTCTGAGTAATAAAACCGGCTTACCCCCTGAACTATTCAGAATCCTTTGCCCCTCTTCTAAGTGGACCGTAATTCCTTCAAAGTCGTGATAGGCAATCTTTCCATAAAGCTGAGCCGCATAGAAATTGGTAAACGATAATCCATCTTTTAAACAGCACACAGCTTGGGTTGCGGTCGTATGAACATGCATTACACAATGTGCATCTGGCACTTGTTCATGTATTGCACCATGGAAAGTAAATCCTGCTGGGTTAATTGGCCAATCTGAATGGCCGATGATATTACCCCTAACATCAACCTTTACAAGATTTGATGCACACACTTCGGTGTAATGCAGACCAAAAGGGTTAATTAAAAAATGGCCATCTTCACCTGGTACTCGGAGTGAGATATGGTTATAAATGAGCTCAGTCCAACCTAAGTGATCAGCAATTCGATAAGCTGCAGCTAATTGAACTCTGGCATCCCACTCAGTTTGAGTAAATCGATCTGGCTTTGGATAAGTTTTTTCTAGACTAATACTCATCTTTTAATTCCTATCAAGAATCAAGTCCTAAACACATGTATTTTGTGTCGATGTACTCATCAATGCCATGCAACGAACCTTCTCTACCCATACCTGACTGCTTAACACCACCAAATGGTGCTACAGCTGTAGAAATAATCCCAGAATTAACGCCGACCATTCCATACTCTAGGGCTTCAGTTACCCTAAATGCACGACCTACATTTTTAGAATAGAAGTAAGCCGCAAGCCCAAATTCAGTATCGTTAGCCATCGCAATTGCTTCATCTTCTGTTTTAAACCGGAACAATGGTGAAACAGGTCCAAAAATCTCTTCTTTAGCTACTCGCATGTCTTTAGTTACATTACAAAGTATGGTGGGCTCATAGAAGGTTCCACCTAATGCGTGACGCTTACCGCCCAACACAACATTTGCTCCTTTAGCCACTGCTTCGCCAACAAGTTCCTCAACCTTAGCAAGCGCCGCTTCGTCAATCAGAGGACCTTGAGTAACATCTTTATCCAAACCATTACCAACCTGCAATGCTTTAACAGCCTTTGCTAATTTTTCAGAAAAAGCATCATAAACCCCGTCTTGAACCAAGAAACGGTTACTACAAACACAAGTCTGACCCGTATTACGATATTTTGAAGCGATTGCTCCAGCGACAGCAGCATCTAAATCTGCATCATCAAAAACAATAAAAGGCGCATTCCCCCCCAACTCTAATGACATGCGCTTAAGAGTTGGCGCACATTGTGCTGCCAATACACGACCTATTTCAGTAGAACCTGTAAAGGTTAATTTACGAACAACAGAGCTTGAAGTTAGCACTCCACCAATAGGCCTAGGATCACCTGTGACAACGTTAAACACACCCTTAGGAATGCCTGCACGTAATGCTAATTCAGCCATTGCTAGTGCTGATAAAGGAGTTTGTGTAGCAGGCTTAACAATAATCGTGCAACCAGCCGCAAGTGCCGGCGCAACTTTACGTGTAATCATTGCAGATGGGAAATTCCAAGGCGTAATTGCTGCACATACGCCAACCGGTTCACGCGTGACGACTATACGCTTATCACCCCATGGCGATGGAATAACTTCACCATATAAACGTCTTGCTTCTTCAGCAAACCATTCAATAAAAGATGCGGCATAAGTAATTTCTCCACGAGATTCAGCAAGTGGTTTACCTTGCTCAGTCGTCATCAAGAGAGCTAAATCTTCTTGGTGCTCAATCATTAACTGAAACCATCGTTTTAACAAATTAGCTCGATCTTCTGCAGTACGCTTTTTCCAAGTTACAAATGCATTCCGTGCAGACTCAATTGCCTCTTGCGTCTCGGCCTCACCCACATTTGGAATTGTGCCAATGAGCTCATTATTTGCTGGATTGCGAACTTCCTTTGTAGCACCATTAATTGCATCGCGCCACTGACCATCAATCAACACCTGTGACTTCAATAAACTTTTGTCTCTTAGATTTAATGTGCTCATAATTTATTTGGATTTGTTGAAATTAATATTTGTGAATAATTAATATGGGGAACCACTTGAACCGTCCGTCTTAGCTGGCTCATTTGTTGATTTAAAATTCGCAGCTAAATCAGTTGCAGCTTTAACCAACATTGTTGTATCAACACCAACAGCCACAAACTGAGCACCCGCGTCCAAATACATCTGCGCCACTTTATTATCAGCCATCAAAATACCTGCAGCTTTACCGGCAGACTTAACTGTCGCAATACCATCTAGTATTGCCTTTTGAACTTCTGGGTGATTAGCTTGGCCGCGATACCCCATTGATGCAGATAAATCAGCCGGACCAAAGAAAACGCCATCAACACCATCCACCTGTGCAATTGATTTAAGATTTTTCAAAGCAAGTGTAGTTTCAGCTTGAACCAAAACACAAATTTCATCATTTGCCTTATTAACGTAGTTAGGGATTTGATTCCATCGAGATGCTCTAGCTAATGCAGCCCCCATTCCACGAATACCCTCTGGCGCATATCGCGTTGCACTGACCATTAATGTTGCCTGCTCAGGTGTATCAACCATCGGAATCAATAGAGTTTGCGCTCCAACATCTAAATACTGCTTAATTAATGCTACATCTCCTTGAACTGGTCTTACAACTGGATGGGATGAATATGGGGCAAGCGCCCGTAATTGATCTAAAACTGTCCTTGGATCATTTGGTGCATGCTCCCCATCCAATAAGAGCCAATCAAATCCACATCCACCCAATGCTTCGGCAACATTAGCATCAGCAAAGCCAACCCAACAACCAATTAATGATCGACCTTCACGTAATGCATTCTTAAATGTATTAACAGGTAATTGCATAGTCTTAAACCTTATTTATGTACTGAATTATGTTTGTGAATGTTAAATAAATTTAAATACTAATTTTCCAAGTGGACCATAATCCGCCTCAAATAAATCCCCAGATTTAGCTACCACTGGGCGAGTGAATGAACCAGCTAACACCACATGACCAGGCTGTAGAGTCTCTCCCCAAGGAGCCAATTTATTTGCTAACCAAGCAATACCCACTGCAGGATCACCTTGAACACCAGCAGCTAGACCCGTCTCTTCAACTGCGCCATTTTGTCTCAAAATTGCACCACACCATGCACGATCTACTGATCGTGGATCAACCCTCTTACCACCCAGGACAATACCTGCATTTGCAGCATTGTCGCTAATAGTGTCAAAAACTTTACGCATGACTTTTGTATTGCGATCAAACTGTTCAATTCTGGCATCAATGATCTCAATAGCTGGCGTCATATATTCAGTCGCGTCCAATACTTGCTCAACGGTAACGTTGGGACCCTTAAGTGGCGCCTTCAAAACAAAAGCTAATTCAACTTCAACACGAGGAACCAAAAAGCGGCTCATAGGGATTTCGAGAACTTTTCCAGGCTCACAATCAAGTCTCATAAAGTCAAGCAAAGTCCCATAATCTGGCTCATCAATTTGACTACTAATCTGCATAGCTCTGCTTGTTAAACCAATTTTGTGTCCAATGACCTTAGCACCATCTGCTATTTGCTTAGCCACCCATGCACGACTTACTTTATAACCATCTTCGATGGTCATTTGCGGATAGCGTTTTGAAAAATGTTCAAGTGGAACTCTGGAAACTTGCGATTGCTGTAATTCAGCCGCTAATTGATCAATGATCTTTTCATCTAACATGAAGCGTATCTCTTTTTATGATTTATTAAATAAAGGATGCAGTGAACTATTTTTGGCATCAAAAACTTCAGGTCCTTCATCAATCTGTAAAGTTAACCCAATAGGCCTATTAGCCAACTGTTCTACAAAAAAATCTTTAACACATGCCTCTAAAGATTTACCAACGTTCGCATGAACCTGAGCACTTCTACCGCGGCCCATACGAAGATTTAAGTAAACAAATGCATAGCCCGCATTTGAACCAGTAAATCCCGCTGCACTTCCAGCAGGGCCTCCATTTTGGCCACCATCTGCCACAGCAAAATGTGTCGCAGGATAAGCCAACACCCGAACCCCGCCTTTAGGAAAGACAGGCTTATTTGATTCATCTTGCTGAGCAATCATCGTGTCAGCCAAAGCCCTACAGAGCTTACCCATTTCTACACCACCCTGATCAATGGGCTTATCTAAATTTGACGTGTACAAAATGACTAGATGCGGCATAAGTCTCTTTCCTGATAATTAAAGACGCGTGCTAATAGCAGTATATCCATCAGCAGCTGATGCTTGTGCTGCTGGGATATTCTTTCCAGTAACTGGCGTAACTGGGAAAACTGCATTAATTTGCCCAGTTCCTGATGCACCAAAGTATGGGGTAATTACCTCTGCATTTCCTTGATACTCAGACCAACCTAGCGCCCCCAACATCATGGCTGTGTCATGCATAAATCCTTCACCATGACCCTTGGATGCATATTCCGGCAACATGCCGCAGAAATCTTCCCACTGACCTGTTTTCCACATATCAATGACTTTATGATCTAACTGCTCCAAAAATGGACTCCAAACTTTAAATGCAAACTCAGGGGCTAAACCATTTTGCGCAAACCGATGACTCAAAGAGCCACTTGCTAAAAATGCCACATTCCCATCATAGTTATCTTCAATTGCCTTACGCATCGCCCAACCTAAACGAGCGCTGTCATTTAAGTAGTGAACTTGACACAAAGCTGAAACAGAAACAACTTTGAAATGCTGATCTTCATTCATATACCGAAGTGGCACCAATGTCCCGTACTCAGGATCAAGAGTTGTTGCATCGTGCGCCAAAGTTTCAACACCAAATTCATTCGCGGTTTTAGCCAATAACTTTCCTAGTTCAGGATTTCCGGGACTTTCAAATTTCATATTTGAAATGAAATGCGGCAACTCATTACTTGTGTAATTACCTTTGAAATGTGGCGCGCAATTAATATGATAGTTAGCATTAACTAACCAATGTGTATCAAATACCACTAAGGTATCAACACCTAGTTCACGACAACGACGACTGATTTCATAGTGGCCATCAATCGCATCTTGGCGTGAACCTTTACGTGGGCCATCTAGTTCGCTTAAATACATTGAAGGTACATGTGTAATTTTTGCTACTAATGAGAGTTTTCCCATTTCTTTCTCCTAAACTTTTTTAGCAGGCTAAATTAAATACCCCAATGAGGAATATGATGCGAGCCCATTGATACTGCGACGTTCTTTGGCTCAAGGAAAACTTCATAACTCCAAGTTCCACCCTCACGACCAGTCCCACTTGCTTTCGTTCCACCAAATGGCTGACGCAAGTCACGTACGTTTTGACTATTTACAAAACACATACCTGCCTCAATTGCGGCGGCGACACGATGTGCTTTACCAATATTTTCTGTCCATACATAACTTGATAAGCCATACTCAATATCATTGGCTTGACGAATTGCATCCGCCTCATCTGTAAATGGAATTAAACAAGCAACAGGGCCAAAAATCTCTTCTTGTGCAATCCGCATTTTGTTATCCACATCAGCAAATACGGTTGGACATACGAAATTTCCTTTTTGGAGATTGGCCGGCAAATCAGGTGCATCTAGACCACCGCACAATATAGATGCTCCTTCTTTTTGACCCAACTCTATATAACTGCGGACTTTAGCTAAGTGCCCTTGACTGATCATCGGTCCAATAATTGTTTTTTCATCAAGAGGGTCACCGACAATAATTCGTTTTGCACGCTCTGCAAATTTCGCTGCAAAGTCTGCATAAATACTTTTTTGAACCAAGATACGGCTGCCCGCGGTACAACGCTCACCATTATTGCTAAAGATCATAAATACAGCTGCATCCAATGCACGATCTAAATCTGCATCTTCAAAAATAACAAATGGTGACTTACCACCTAATTCCATACTGAATTTTTTTAAGCCTGCCGCTTGAACAATTCGATTACCTGTCGCTGTTGAACCTGTAAATGAAATCGCTCGAACATCCGGATGAGCACATAAAGGCTCTCCAGCTTCTTTACCAAACCCATGAACAATGTTTAAGACGCCAGCTGGTACGCCTGCCTCCAAGGCCAACTCACCAAGTCGTGCTGCTGTTAATGGAGACAGCTCGCTCATTTTTAATACAGCTGTATTACCAAATGCTAAACAAGGTGCAATTTTCCAGGTAGATGTCATGAAAGGCACGTTCCATGGAGAAATTAATGCGCATACACCCACCGGATGAAAAAGTGTGTAATTTAAATGCGTTGGCGTTGGATAAGTATGCCCATCAACTCTCGTACACATTTCAGCAAAGTAGCTAAAGTTATCTGCCGCTCTAGGAATTAACTGTTTACCTGTTTGACTAATTGTCTGGCCGGTGTCTTTAGTTTCAGTTTGAGAAATTTCTGGGACATGTTTAGAAATTAACTCACCAAGCTGACGCATGATCTTTGCTCTCTCAGTTGCTGGGCGATTGGCCCAAGCAGGGAACGCTTCTTTAGCAGCGGCAACAGCTGCATTAACCTCCTGAGTCGATCCACTTGCTACTTCTGCTAAAACTTCTTGGGTAGCAGGATTAACCGTTTCAAAATAATCTTTACCTGCAACAGACTTTCCATTGATCAAATGATCGATACGCATACTCAATTCCTCTTTACTAAATTAGTTCTTAATTCGTCATTAATTTTTATTAACGACCAAATGTTGCATCATCAACAATCGTGTTGACCAATCTACCGATACTCTCAATTTCAGTAACAACCTCATCACCGACGTTGACATTAACAACACCATCAGGTGTACCTGTCAAAATGACATCGCCAGGTGATAGCGTCATAAATCCACTCAGATACTCGATTAATTCTGGAATATCAGAAATTAAATCAGCAGTATTGCCCTTTTGAGTTTCCTTACCATTAACTAAAGTGCGCAAAGCTAATTGATGAGGATCTTTAACATCTTTAGCATCCACAAACCATGGGCCGAGAACAGTGCCACCATCCCTATTTTTAACCCGCAAATTAGGGCGATAATAATTTTCTAAATAATCTCTAATCGCATAGTCATTAGCTACCGTATACCCAGCGACATAGTCCATAGCATTTTGACGTTTAACATTTTTGGCTTTTTTACCAATAATGACAGCTAATTCACATTCGTAATGCATAAACGTAACGCCATTTGGTCGACGTGTTTGCCCACGATGACCTATCAATGAATTAGGACCTTTCAAGAATGCTAAAGGCTCATCTTTTGCGGTAACAGTTAATTCTTTTGAAAGCTCTTTCACATGATCAGCATAATTTAAACCTAGAGCAATAATTGTGCCCACTTCAAAAGGTGACAACCATACTACTTCGTCTTCTTTTAGTACACGTCCGTCATCTAACTTCAAACCATTTGGATGCTCATACGCCTCATGGATAGCACCGCCAAATGCTACTCTAGCTCGTCTCATGCCAACTCCTCTGCGACTAAATTATTTTCAAGTTGGCCCAAGCCTTCTATTGCAACGCTAATCTTCTGACCTGCCTTAGCTAACGGACAAGAACCAGAAATTCCAATACTTAAAACATCTCCAGGATGAAGGGTCATGAATTCAGTAACATCAACTAATAATTGAGCAATTGAACGAATTCGGTCTGAAGTATTTGTTGTTTGAACAATAGCGCCATCAATTGAAACTGAGATTTTTAAATTATCAGGATTTGAAACCTTGTCAGCTGCCACAATATTTGGACCAATTGGGCAAAATGTATCTCGACATTTAAATCTCATCGATGGACGATAAAAAGATGCATGCGGCACGCTAATATCATTAACGATCGTATAACCAGATACATAACTAAGCGCATCCGATAAACTGACTTTGCAAGCCGTCCGTCCAATTACTAAGCCAAGAGTTGCGCCAATTTGCAATTCTGGTGCATCGGATGGAACTACGACAGAACCCCCATTACTTATGTGTGTATTTCTAGGTTTAATGTACAAAATTGGTGCTTTAGGAGGAGCTTTATATGGCGCGGCATTTACCTCTTCGCCAAGCGCTGCTAATGCATCTCTATGGTTCAACAAAGTTCCATAGACAGTTCCACGAATTGGAAGTTCAAGAATATTCCACATAATTTATTTCTAAAAATAGACCTTCATTTTGTGTTTTATTAAAAATTAATCAAATATTTCAATAAAGTCAGATATTTGCTAATATATGCGTAATTAATTACTAACATATTAGCATATTTTTAATTTTAATTATTAAGCAATTAAGGGTTTCCCCTATCAATTTTTAATTAATCTAGGTTAATATCTTAGCTACAAAAATGGCTGTTTTTGAATCCCTTAAAAGACCATGACGAGCACTCTTAGACATAGAAATTTGCCGCATTTACTCCTCCAGTCTAGAGAGGCTTTGATGCGACGCTTCCGACCAAATTTAACTGAACATGGCGTTACAGAGCAGCAGTGGCGCATCCTACGTGTTTTACTTGAAGAAGATGGTCTAGAGCCAAGGCAATTGAGCGAACGTTGTTTAATTTCCAGCCCCAGTATTGCAGGTGTTCTTATGAGAATGGAAGAAGCTGGGTTTATTAAACGTAAACGTATGCCTCACGATCAAAGACGAGTAACAGTCACCATTACTCCTGCAACAAAAAAACTGGGCAAATCAATGGAGCCGATTATTGAGCGCCAGTATGCTGAGCTAGAAAAACTCGTTGGTGTCAAACAATTGCAGCAGGTTTACGATGCCTTAGATACGCTTTTGCAAAATCTTGGATACCCAGAGGAAATCGAAGAGTAATATGAATTCTTCAAAATTAAATGCCACCTGCCCCAAATGCGGCAAAGCCAATCATTGCCAAGTAGTCAATGGTGGCTCCAATAAAGACTGCTGGTGCTTTGATATGCCAGTTGATGGTCAGAAATTACAACAGCTCGCCAAAGAAGTTCCTACAAAAGATTGTTTCTGTAGAGTTTGCTTAAGCAATTTAGAGTAAGGCAAACTTAACTCTCATTCTTAAACCTTGCCAGCATGCAATAGTTCGTGCATACGTTCTTGGCCTATTACCTCTTCCACAGCATAATAGGCCAAATATGGGATAACAATAAGCCAATAAGTAATTGCTAAAGCCAACACATGCCTAGGGCTACCCCCTGCAAAATGACGCATGGGCTCAATAAAGCCTTCATGATGAAAATAGCCTTCGATACCTGAAAATAAGTAACTTAAACCTACCACCACGACGACATAAACTATCGATCGTTTAATGACCCCCCAAATTAAAGAACTACCTTTATTGATTGGTAAAGGGAACATCTCTAAACCCATCACCATAAATTTAGCTGTAACTGCAGCTTTAATAATCGCCATTCCGAACCCAACATATGGAATGCCTTCAATCTCCAAAATGGAATTACTTAAAAAGACGAGTGCACAAAACCAAGCTGCTAAATAAGCAGTTAACAAAAAGGTTCTAATTACCATATCTTTAAATTTATTAAATGGTCGGTTTATTGATGTAGCTTCAGTCATAATGAAATAAATATTTTGGAGATGTTTGCTTATGTATGTTTAGTAATTATCGACTAATTTTAATAAATAACCACTTAACTTAGCCTGCCATACAATAACCCATAACCCTTAACTAAATTAAAAATCTTAAAATGCCCTTCGATTTTGAATCTGCCATATCCAGAAGAAATACCGATTCTCTAAGGTGGGACAAATACCCAGAAGCTGTTATTCCACTCTGGGTGGCTGATATGGACTTTAAATCTGCCCCCTGTGTAATTGAGGCAATGACTAAGCGCGTTCAGCATGGGGTATTTGGATACTCTCATGCGCCAAACAATTTACAAGAGCTTATCGCTCAACATTTATTCGATGAATATCAATGGAAAGTCGACCCAAACTGGATTGTGATATTACCCAGCGTAGTATCTGGTCTATATACTGCCGCTCGACAATTAACTAGACCCGAAGAACATATCCTAATTCCAAAACCTGTCTACCACCATCTTCGCTTAGCTGCACTAAATGCACCGAGACAATTTTCTGAAATAGAATTAATTAATCAATCCAATCGCTTAGTTTTCCCAAGTAGCCAACTAGATTCCTACAAAAAACCAAATTCACGTTTATTTTATTTATGCAACCCGCAAAATCCTGGTGGCACAGTTTATTCTCGTGAAGAACTATTAGAACTTGGCAAATACTGCACTCAAAACAACCTTCTTATTTGCTCCGATGAGATTCATGCAGGGCTTGTATTAGACCAAAATGCCAAACATGTTCCTATCGCCAGCTTAAATGATGAAATCGCTGATAGGACTGTTACCTTGATGTCCCTGAATAAGACCTTCAATTTTCCTGGCGAGGGTTTAGCATGGGTTGTAGCTAAAAATTCTGCATTAAGAAGAGCGATGCAAACCGATTTACATGCAACGATTCCAGAACCTTCATTATTAAGCTATGTGTGCACTATGGCAGCCTTGAAAGATGGCAGTCCATGGCGCTTAGCATTAATCAATTATCTACGTGAAAATTTAAGACTCATTGAGAATGTCATTGGAGAAATACCAAAACTTTCACTTATGAATACCCAAGCTAGTTACTTGGCATGGATTGATTGCTCATTATTAGGACTAGAAAAACCTGAGGATCATTTCTTAAAACATGGCGTCGCACTTTCTCCTGGTTCCCAATTTGGAGCACCAAATTTTGTTCGACTTAACTTCGGGACTCAGCAATCTAGACTGAGAGAAGCACTTAGCCGGATTCAAGAAGCCACCAAATAAAAAACCGCATTTCTGCGGTTTTTTATTAATCAAAGATTGACGATATTACCCGCCAACTGAATTTGCAGTTTGCTCATCTACTTGGAAAGGATCCTTAGCTTTGATAGGTGGTAATGGCTTTTTAGTTCCAGGCATCATTTCAAAATCAGGCGTAAAAGTCGTTAAGGTGCTACGTAACTGGTCAAATGGCTTACGATCGCCCACAAATTGAACCTTACCTTTAGCTAACAAGGAATCAAACGTCTCCTTACCTCCCATAATCAAATCAAGATCAGATCGATTAATCGTGATTGTAAGATCTGGATTTTTTGTTAACTGCCCTTTGATGTTAGTAAGCGCCGAATTACTCATTTCAACTACGAATTTTTCACCGTTATCTGGCGTGATGAAATTAATTTTAAATTTCATGCCGGCAGCTTTATTACTATCCATACTAATTCCTAGGGAATTTAACCAAAGCTCCGTTGTCATTGCACGAATCATATCTGGACCACTTGATTTAGGCGGTGTTCCAGCTGGAATACCATGTCGTAATTCATAAGCAGCCCCCAAGAAACTGTTACGTACACTTGGACTTTCCTTTTGATAACCAATTTGCTCAAATGCATCAGCTAACAAGTCTTTTGCTTGCGTATTAGTTGGCTGCGCGTAAACCAATTTATTTAAAATCTCTACTGCTTCGCGATACTTGCCTTGAGCAATCAGTTGTTTACCTTTAGAAATAATTCGGTTTGATCCACCCATCATTTCAACATATAGTGGCGCCGAATCCTTTGGAGATAAGGGGGTCAGTGTTGCTGGATTTGCATCCCAATAGCCCAAATATCGATTTATGACAGCTCGACTGTTGTGCTCTTCAGACCCATGATAACTATGTGCTGCCCATTGTTTCTTAAGGCTCTCAGGTTGTTTATACACATTATGGATTTCATTAATCGTTACACCTTGATTAGCAAGATGTAAGACTTCATTATTCAAATGAGCATAAGCATCACGTTGAGTCCGCATTACCTCTTGTATTCGCTCGTTACCCCAACGCGGCCATGTGTGAGAAGCCAACATTACCTCAACATCCTGACCATATCGATACAAAGCTGTATTGATATGCTTAGACCATGCTAAAGCATCTCTAACCAAAGCACCTCGAAGTGTATAAATATTATGAATTGTTCCAGTAATATTTTCCGCAGCCCAGAAAGTTTTAAATTGAGGGAAATAAGTATTCATTTCAGCTGGGGCTTCTGTGCCGGGTGTGTTTTGAAACTCCATCTTCACACCATCGACCGTCATTTCTTCAAAATCTTTTGAGATATATCGATTAGGCTCAATCAACCCTAAATTACCTGCCGCCGTATTTTTCCCGATTGATTGATCGACATGACCGAATGGACTACGAGGCAATAACACGCCATATTGAAAAAACATGCGACGCGTCATCGCATTACCTGCATAGACATTTTCAGCAACTGCGTGATCCATAAAACCACTTGGGGCGATAACTAAAACCTTACCACTCTTCACATCGGCTTCATCAACAACACCTCTTACACCACCGAAGTGATCGCCATGAGAATGAGAGTAAACAACTGCAACCACAGGACGCTTACCAAGTTTTTCATTAACTAATTCCAATGCAGCTCTGGCTGTCTCCTTTGCAGTCAACGGATCAAAAACGATCCAGCCTGTATCACCCTTAACAAAAGTGATATTAGCCAAGTCGAACCCCCGAACCTGATAAACCCTACCTGGGGTAACTTCATAAAGGCCATACCCCATATTTAAAATTGCTTGGCGTTGCAATGATGGATGAATACTATCGAAATCTTTACCTTGCAATAGAAACTCGTAACTCCCCATATCCCAAGCAACATTTCCTGCATCGGCCATTATGGATTTATAACTAGGCGCCGCAATAAATCCTTTTTTAGATTCTTCAAAGTCTCGCTTATCCTCAAATGGCAATGACTTTCGTAACCCATTTTGTAATTCAACAGTGAAAATTGATGGTTGCTTTCCTTTGGCATCAAAATGCTTACCTTGCATAGCACCTGGGTCAACGACAATACCACCCCCACCTGCTGCAAACGCAGTTGTTGCTCCAATTGAGCACGTTGCTGCCAGTAAAGTTAATATTTTTTTGGTTTGGATCATCAAATTTTCCTCAAGTTCCAGAAAGGTAGTAAGCGACTTAATTGTTAATGATTTAAGTTTTTTTATTATGTTCGTGATAACAAGCAATATCTATTAGCCCTAAAGCTAACCCCACTTATACGCATTAAAAAACCGCGCCTTAGCGCGGTTTGTTTATTAATTGCAATAGCTTATTTCTTTTTAGCTACAACCTGAACATCCACTTCTTCAGCAACAGCAATAATTACTTGGTCACCGACTTTAACGTTTTTCAAAATGTTCAAATCTTTTACTTTGTACTGAACGATACGTTCTGCACCAGCTTTCATAGTTACAACGCCAGTTTTTGTATCAATACCAATGATATTTGCAACCACTGTTACTTCAACAACTTTACCGCCAGCTGGCTTACCACTTGGTTGACCGCTAATTTTTGCAGATTGCTCTGAAGTTTCACGAATACCATCACCCTTGATAACTTGATAAGAGATAACTTGTGAGTGATTAGAAACAACGATATCACCAACTTTAACTTTATCTAAGTTCGCTACTTTTGGAGATACAGTTACTGTATAAGATTTATCGCCAACTTTTAAAGTAGCTTCACGTGTTTTTAAATTGAGGGCAGTCACTTCTGCTTCAATTGTTACAGTTTCAACTTCTGTGCCACCCGGCAATTTAGGCGCAGGATCAGCAGCAAAAGCTGTACCAAATGAGATGTTTGCTATTACAAATAATGAGCTGATTAACTTTTTCATGGGGTAAATATTAATAAGTTGATAAGGTTTTAATCTTAACACCTTTAATAAATTTAATAATTAAACTTTAAATTTATCAGCGCACTAAAAACCGTAAATGTAAGCCAAACTGGGATAAGATAAGGTTTCTAAATCAAGATCTTGCAATTTTCATGCGTTTATTAATCAGCCGAATCGATGCCATTGGCGATGTCTGCCTAACCTTACCTGCAATTGGCTGGCTAAAACACAATTTCCCTAATTACCATGTGAATTTTTTAGTTCAAGCTTACGCAGCTCCTATTACGAATGCTTGTCAATGGATTGATGAGGTGACAGTTTTAGATAAAAGCGACTTTAATCACACAGTTTCGCAATTAAAATCCACAAATGTTGACCAAATTATTCACATATCACCCAATAAAACGATTGCCAAAGCTGCAAAAAGTGCAGGTATTCCAATCCGCTCAGGTGTTATAGGTCGAATTTATAACTGGTTCTATTGCAATCGACTTATTCAATTAAGTAGATCAGGCAGCGGGCAACACGAAAGCTACCTTAATTTACTTGCAATCACTCGCAGTCTTAAACTTCCAGACCCAGATTTCATTGAATTCAAAGAAAATATTGTGCAATATGCTGGATTAAGCAATTTAAGGCATCGCAATAAAGAGAAAGAATTGCATGTCATACTCCATCCATTTTCTAGGGGTAGCGGCAGAGAATGGCCAATATCCAACTTTATTGAGCTAGCTAATTTATTAGCAAACAATCATTTAATTCCTGTCATTGCTGGCATTAGAAGTGATTACGAACAAATTAAGCCCTTTGTAGATCAGTTTCCAAGTCAAACTGTTTGGGTAATGGGAGAAGGTGATTTAGATGTTTATATGAAACGCATCGGTCAATCTGCAGGCTTAGTAGCCTCAGGGACTGGTCCGCTTCATATTTCTAGCCTCATGAATGTTCCAAGTGTGGGACTATTCCCTCCTCGCAAAGATATAGATCCAATTAGATGGGGCACATTAAATCCACTTAGCAACTCACTCACCTCTCAGCCAATTTGCGAGAAAAAATGCTCAAACAAAGATTGCAACTGTATGACAAACATCTCACCACAAGTTGTATTCAATGAGCTGAGCAATTTAATACAAAACGATCGCTAAACTATTTAAAATCTCATTAATTATTCCAAGATATATTTATTGATTAAGGCCTTAAATTTCCTCTAAAATCAAAGAATTATTGATTTCAATATCACCCTATAACTTAATCAACCCTACCCACCATCGCCTCAACTTATGGCTAGTCCCGCAACAATCGGCAATGCGACAATTTCAGGTCTTGCGAGCGGCTCTTTACTTACGATAGAGGGCGATTGGGTATTGGGTCAATACCCCAAATTAATAAGGATTGTTAAAGATTTAGCGCCTAAAGTCCAAACCAATACTCAAATCGATGTTTCAAAACTCGGGGCATTCGATACAGCAGGCGCTAACCTTCTTTTTGACTTAATTGGCAAAGATAAACTCAGCCAAATACTCAGTGAAGGAGCAAAACACTTCACACCTGAGCGATTAGCCTTGTTTGAAACAGTATTTAATACGATTAATCAAAACAATACTGCTCCAACTCAAGCAAGCCCTGAAAAGCCAAATACATTGATTCATGTGGTTGAAGGTATTGGATGGGGAATGTCCAGTCTTTGGAGGAATACAGTCGACCTTATAACTTTTACTGGTGCGACACTTCATCATGCATTCAACACAATGTTCAGACCAAAAACTTGGCGAACAACGTCATTAATTGCAAATATCGAGAAAACGGGCTTTGATGCAGTACCAATCATTACCTTACTCAATTTTTTAGTTGGAGCTGTCGTTGCATTTTTAGGTGCGCGCGTTTTAACCGATTTTGGTGCTGGCCTATACACCGTTGATTTAGTGACCTTTTCATTTCTGCGTGAATTCGGCGTTTTATTGACGGCAATTATTGTTGCAGGCCGTACTGCTAGCGCATTTACAGCTCAAATTGGTTCAATGAAATCGAATGAAGAAATTGACGCCATAAAAGTACTTGGACTAGAACCTTTTGAATTACTTGTTCTTCCTCGTGTCTTCGCACTACTTATTTCACTTCCAATCCTTACATTCATTGCAATGATGGCAGGAATTCTGGGCGGAATGATGGTGTGTGCGATTTCACTCGACATCTCTCCCACCTTATTTCTATCCATATTTAATAATGATGTAGCACTTCGTCACTTCTTTATCGGCATGGCTAAGGCTCCAATCTTTGCCTTTTTAGTTGCAATCATTGGTTGCCAAGAAGGTTTAAAAGTATCAGGTAGCGCGGAATCTGTTGGACGTCACACAACCTCCGCAGTTGTTCAATCAATCTTTGTGGTTATTTTGATTGATGCTATTGCTGCCATGTTCTGCATGGAGATGAAATGGTAAACACATCTTCAAATATCGAAAATGTTGTAGAGGTAAGAGATGTCCGAAATCAGTTCGGAACGCAAGTTGTACATCAACACCTCAATCTAGACCTACATCGCAAAGAAATACTTAGCATTGTTGGATCATCTGGCAGCGGGAAATCTGTTCTCCTAAGAACCATCATTGGTCTAAATCACCCTGCATCTGGGACAGTCAAAGTATTGGGCGATGATTTATTTAGCGCACCGCCAGAAGAACGGATGCATATTCAAGAAAAATTTGGCGTGCTATTTCAACAAGGTGCACTTTTCACTTCTTTAACAGTAGCTGAAAATGTTGAATTACCTTTAATTGAACATGCGGGACTCACAAGAGAAGAAGCTGCTGAAATTGCTAAATTAAAAATTGGGCTTGTAGGACTTCCTCCAAGCGCTGGCGCAAAATACCCAGCTGATTTATCAGGTGGCATGATAAAAAGAGCCGCCCTAGCTCGAGCAATCGCTTTAGACCCTGAAATTTTATTTTTAGATGAACCAACAGCAGGACTAGACCCAATTAGTGCAGCTGAATTTGATCAACTCATATTAACTTTACGAGCCGCTTTAGGACTGACAGTTCTTATAGTGACCCATGATTTGGATACCATCTACACAATTTCAGATAGAGTTGCAGTGTTGGCTGAGAAACGTGTTCTCATAAACGATAGACTTGATGTAGTCGCAAAATTCAACAACCCATGGATCCATGAATATTTCAATGGACCACGAGGACGCGCAGCATCATACGCGGCCTTGCATTTAAAAGTAGCCCCCTCTGCGGAGAAAATATAAACATGGAAACTCGTGCACACCATCTACTGATAGGTATCTTCACGCTAGCGGCAGCATTGGCAGCTTTGCTATTTATGCTTTGGCTTGGCAAAGCCAATTTGCATAATCAAAATGTCAGCTACGACATCATTTTCCAAGAACCCGTATCTGGCCTCTCAAAAGGAAGCGCTGTCGAATTTAACGGCATCAAAGTTGGGCAAGTACAAAGCCTAAGGCTTGACCTTAAGGATCCTCGTAAAGTTCTTGCCACAATTAGTGTTGCTGAAGACACTCCTGTAAAAACAGATACAAAAGCTAGCTTAATTATGACTAGTATTACAGGCGTATCGGTTATTCGCTTAACAAGCGGATCAAACCCCAAAAGCACAAAGCTTGTTTCTGAAGATGGTGAAATTCCTTCAATAATTGCCACGCCCTCCCCTTTAAGTAAGATTTTTGCTGATGGCGACGAACTAGTACTAGGTTTAAACAACATCATTACTCAAAGTCAAAAATTACTTTCGGACGAGAATTTAAAAAATCTAAACCTCACTCTAAGCCATCTTGAGAAAACTTCCGGAGCAATCTCAAGTGAACGTGAAAATATTAAAGATATTATTAAAGCCTCTAAAGGAACAGTAGTAGCGCTTGAGAAGTCAATGAACACAATCGACACATTACTTTCAAACAATAAAGGGCAACTCAACAGCGGCATTGCCAGTGTTGGTCCTGCAATGGCAGACTTCAGAGATACGCTAAGATCACTCAAATCAATTACTCAAAAGCTTGAAGATAATCCTTCTGAGTTCATATTTAAACAAGACTCACCAAAGGAATTTAAGCCATGAAGCAAATGACATTTCAATTACCGATGAAAAATGCTATGACTACTCGACTTGTAAAATATTCTTTGCTATTACCAATCGCATTGATTTGTGCTTGTTCAATCTTGCCATCCTCAGCGCCCGTCAATATTTATCAACTACCTCAACCGACGTTTAAACAAACAACTAGCCAACAAGTAAAAAATATTGCTTTAAGAATTAATCTCCCAAACACAAATCTTCAAATTAATAGCCAACGAATTATCGTTTTGCCAGAGCCCAATTTAGTAAGCTCTTATCAAGGATCTCGCTGGAATGATGTTGCTCCTAACATTCTCAAAGACAGAATCATTAGCGGATTTATTTCTGACGGGAGAATCAAGTCAGTTAACAGCGGGGATAGTGGTCTTTATGCAGATCTCGAAATAGATAGTTACTTACAATCTTTCCAAACAGAATATGTTTCAGGATCCCCACAAGTAGTTATTCGATATGAAGCAAAGCTAGTTAATCCAAATACAAGAAAGGTAGTTTCTAGTCGTCGCTTTGAAATTATTGAAATACCCGCAGGAGTTAATGTCCCTCAAATCATTAGCGCATTTGGGCAAGCCACAGATAAATTAAATAACCAGTTAATCGAATGGACTATCAAAAACGTAGATCAAAAATAAATCCCTAAATAAAGAAAACCCCCTTGTTTGACTATTACAAACAAGGGGGTTTTTAATTTTCTTGGGAATTAGAAACGCACACCCAAAGCTAAAATTAATTCGGCATAGTAAAACGATTGGGAAGCTTTATCACCTGGCAGAGCACTTGTCTTCACATCTGGCAAATTAACGTAACCAACCTTTGCAGTCGTACGTACAAAGAATCGACTATAAACATCGACCTCTAAACCAGTACCAATGCCAAGGCTATAACCAGCCACATGGAATTGATCATTTCTAGGGCGACCAGTAATTGCTAAAGTAACGTTACTCTTAGGATAAACAACGCCGGCTCCTACCAATCCAAATAATCGACTTGGCATTGAATTACCAAACCAATCGACTTGTTTTTGTTTTTCATATTCAAGTGAAAGAATATTTAAGCCATCGGTATGTTCGTAATGACCAAAGGTACTAGCATTTAGATCAATCGTTCCACTATAGTTAGTACCTCTCGCATTACCAGAAATAGGGACATTTTGATTATCTTTAACCACGTATTTCATATGGTCTAAGTTCAAAGCAATCGCAGTGTCATCATCCCATTGATATGCAATACGAGCATTGGTTTGTGGCAATGTAATGTTGCCTGGATTTAAGTAATTATTAAATGTTAATGGTGATGGTTTATCAGATGCCTGAACATTTTTAAGGGTGAAATTGTGGTCATTTCCTGTGAAATGAATATCGCTGTTTGAATAAACTGAACGATTCCAACCCCAAGAAACTGACCATCTATTTTTTGATGAATTAGGAACAACCAACTCTACAGCTTGACCATCTGAAGAACTTTTTACCCCTTCCATTGCCGCAGTCGTTTCTGAGGATTGAGCCATGGAAAAACTTGAGAACGAAGCTAACAATAAGAGAGCACTTGTGTTCAAAAATTTGTTGAATTTGATTTTCATAGAAACCTTGTTTGATTCTCTGTCATAACTACCCAATTTGACCGATATATTTTTTACTTACCACCCTATAAATAAAGGGGCAAAGGCTTTATCAGCTAACAAATGATTATAACATTTAAGATTTATTGAAAATGTTACTTTGTTGATTTGTATCACTTAAATGACTTGATTTAAGTCAAAAGGAGATTAAACCAATAAAAAATGCACCGAAAATTCACATTTTCGGTGCATCTATTCCTGCTAAAGCTTATTACTTACGCTTATTCACAGCATCTTTAAATGCTTTACCAGCAGTAAATTTAACTGTTTTAGCAGCAGCGATTTTAATAGTCGCACCAGTTTGTGGATTACGACCAACACGAGCAGCACGTTTACCTGAGCTATATGTACCAAAACCAATTAATTGAACTCTGTCACCCTTAGTAACAGCTTTGATAATAGCTGCAATTGCTGCATTCAATGCACGCTCTGCTGAAGCTTTTGACAAGTCTGCATCATTTGCAACTTTTTCAATGAGTTCTGCTTTATTCAATTTATTCTCCTTTTTTAATTGAACCCGAAGTATATATAAAAATTAATAACTTTTATTAAATTTATTATTTATGGCTGTATATCAACATCATTGCTATATACATTCACACCATGATCGCCAGCCAAACCTTTAGTGATTTTAGATTCTGCAGCTGAAAGCAAAATCAAACGATGCGCCTCAAATTGTTTCAAAGGGTCACCATGTAAATTTTCAGGGTCAAGGTCTTGCAAAGCTTCAACACTAAAATGGCAGGATACTAATTTTCCGTCAACCTTAGCGTTATAGATCACTCCACCATCTTTAGCTAACTCAGCTGGCCCCACAAATTCTAAATTCATTTGATTCTCCAAAATGGAACTCTAATAGTTCATTATATGGATATTTAACTACTAGGTGAATGAATAATTTTGCTAACCCATAGTTAAAAATCAAAATTTATAACCGAGGGAAGCGCCAAGACTAAAAGCGTTGTGATTAGATAAGGTGTTGCTACCTTCATCATTAGTAATTGCTTGACCTACGAAAAAGAATTGACCTTTTAGACCCACATACAAATTATTATTAATTGCATAGTTTCCACCAGCAATTAATCCATAAACAGGTTCATTTTTGGTAATTGAAGTGTTTTTATATAGACCTGCTGAAGCACCTACAAAGGGCGTGAATTTTGAATCAGGATTATAAAAGTCGTAGTAGACATTTATTGAATGAGTATTACTTGTTGTATAACCCTTATCAATATCTTCTGTTCGAACAACAGTTGTACCACCTTGATTTGAAGTTATTGAACCCCAAGTTCTTGACCTTAAGCGCACGTAACTTTCTGAAAGACTTACTCTAATATTTGAGTTTAATAAATTACTAACACCAAGTTCTATTTGATAACCTACAGCTCCTTGGGAACCAGTTGTTATATTTGATGCAGTAATTGGATAACCGTTATCCCATTTAAAATTGCCGACTGTTAAATCGCCATTTTTAAAATATCCAACTGACCCTTCAATGTATAGTCTATTAGAATTTTCATCAGCATAAATTGCAGTTGAGAAAAATAAGGCGAAAAAGAGGAGGAGGTATTTTTTCATTGTGGTGGGATATAAAAATTGTTAATAGATTTTATAACGATATCACCGAACCAAATAGAAATAAAGATATTTAGACTTAACCTAAATAAGTTGTATTCGTGATGCAATGAAATCAGCATGCGAGGTTTGATATGACGATTTATGCCAAGATTAAAAAGACTGTTATAGACCTGATTAACAAGGAATGTATCTATCAGTTATTACCTAATCAACCTGATATGTCTGTTCAATTCATTATGAAGACCTCTTCTTATAATATGAAGTTCTCTGTAGATGTAATATAGAAGTATCAAAATAAACAATAATCTCCAAGTTAAAATAGTGTCTAAATCAAAATTCATATTAAACAAATAGTGTGATCCTTGCCGGTTCGGAAAACATTAAAAATTGATTCATATGGATTAAGGGTTGGAAGTCAGAAATTGAGAATATTTAAAGTATTCGGAATTCAGTACTTTGCTTGCTAAAAATCAATTTAGTCTCCCCATTCACAATTAACAGTTGGGATAAAATCTCTATTGCTAAATTAAAGCAATCAAATCACTTGGAGAAATAATGAGCGAACTTAAAAAAATTGATGTCGTAGTTGGGGAAGGCACAGAAGCACTTCCAGGATCACAAGTTGCAGTTCATTACACTGGCTGGCTATTTGACGAAAATGCCCCAGACAATAAAGGGAAGAAATTTGATAGCTCTTTAGATCGCGGTGATCTATTTGAATTCCACCTTGGGGGTAGAATGGTCATTGAAGGTTGGGACGTAG
>CAZEHN010000016.1:0-32021 GCA_964511855.1 uncultured Polynucleobacter sp.
AACACCCAGCCGCCAATAAAGGCGATGATGGCGTAGGGTTGATGATCAGAAAAGGCCTTAGGTACTTCATTGCAAAATATGTCTCGTAGTATTCCGCCAAAGACGGCTGTAAATACCCCCATTAAAACTGCAACGATACTTGGCATATCTTGAAGTAGGGCAATTTGAGTGCCCAAAGTTGCAAATAATCCTAAACCAAGAGCATCCGGTATTTGAATCGCTTTTTCTGTGAAATCAATATGCTTAGATTTAAGAAAAGCACTTCCTACGATACAAAGAATGATAAGTCCCCAAAGCCAATATGAGTTTTCTACCCAAAAGAAAGGGCGTCTATCTAATAGAACATCTCTTAATGTTCCGCCACCGAATGCAGTGATGCCAGAGACCATGCAAATTCCTACAAGATCAAAGCGTTTGCGAAGTCCTGCAATTAATCCAGAGATGGCAAATGCCAAAGTGCCAAGGACCTCTATAAGCAGTTCAATGGAGTTGATAGAAAGGGAGCTCATAAAGGCAAGTATAGGCGGATCAGATGAATTTTTGGGGCTAATTTATAGAGTAATTATTCGTGTGCAAATTGGAGAGCTGCCAAGTTGGCATATAAGCTATTTTTTGCTATCAATGTTTCGTGAGTTCCAGATTCGATAATGTGGCCATGTTCAATAACAATAATCAGGTCGGCACGTTTAACGGTTGCTAAGCGGTGAGCAATTACAAGGGTAGTTCTATTAGTCATTGCATTATTCAAGGCTTCCTGAACAAGTCTTTCTGATTCAGCATCGAGTGCGCTAGTAGCTTCATCAAGTAGAAGAAGGGGTGGGTTCTTAAGTAATGCACGTGCAATGGCAATTCGTTGTCTTTGCCCACCAGAAAGACGAACGCCTCTTTCACCTAAGAAAGATTTGTAGCCATCGGGTAGTCGTTCAATAAATTCATGAGCGGCTGCAAGTTTTGCGGCAGCAATCACTTCCTCATTAGATGCATCCTCTCGCCCATATCGAATATTTTCCATAGCATTTGCAGAAAAGATGATCGTATCTTGTGGGACGATTCCAATTAAATTTCTTAGATCAGATAAGTTAACTTTTTGGTTGTTGACTCCATTGACTTCGATACTGCCTTTTTGTGGATCGTAGAACCTTAGGAGTAATTGGAATAGGGTTGTTTTACCAGAGCCTGATGGTCCGACGATGGCGACCGTTTGCCCGGGCTTAACCGAGAAAGAGATATTGCTTAGAGCATTACTAGTTGGATTAGAAGGGTAAGCAAAGCTCAATTCTTTGATTTCTAAACTGGCACCGTTAGCGCTACTGATTGGAAGTGGTAAGGGATTCGGTGGAGAAATAATGGGCGACTTTAATGAAAGCAATTCTAATAATCGCTCACTTGCACCAACTGCTCTTTGAGTATCTCCAATAACTTCTGAAAGTGCGCCAATGGCACCAGCAACCATTGCAGCATAAAGAATAAATTGACCTAGTTGGCCGCCAGTCATACTCCCTGATACTACGGCGTGAGCGCCGAGCCATAGAACGAAGATGATTGCTCCAAAGCCAAACAAGATAGCAATGACGGTCAATGCTGAACGGGCTTTGATTCGGTTAATGGCTGAAGCGAAAGCAAGCTCAACTGAAGATGCGAATCTTTCTTTTTCATAAGTTTCATGAGTGAAAGCTTGGATTGTTGGGATGGCATTTAGGATTTCTCCTGCAACACCTGATGCATCTGCAATTTTGTCTTGCGAAGCACGGGAGAGTTTTCTAACTCTACGGCCCATGAAGACGATTGGAATGACGACTGCTAAAAGTAGAGTCACAATTAATAGCGTTAGTTTGATACTGGTGATAAACATCATGATGAGTCCACCAGCAAGTAATAGGAAATTTCTGATAGCTAATGAAATGCTTGTTCCAACCAGTGTTTGGATGACGACAGTATCGGTAGTCAAGCGGGATAAAACTTCACCTGTTTGAGTTGTTTCAAAGAATTCAGGACTTTGGTTAATGACATGGCTATAAACTTTTCTTCGAATATCGGTAGTCACGCGTTCGCCCAGCCATGAAACTGTATAAAAACGAGCAGCAGTTCCTATTGCTAATACACAAGCTATACCAAATAAAGTCAAAAACGTTGCATTGATATTGGAAGAACTGTTGATGGAATCAGAGCCAAAGCCATGATCAATTATTTGTCGAAAAGAGTAGGGAATGGCAAGGGTGGCGCTTGCGGCAATCACAAGTGCGAAGCCTGCAAAGGCAAATTGGAGTTTATAGGGTTTTAGAAATGGTAATAGACGAGTAAGCAGGTTAAAACTTGATTTAGAGCTGGTATTTTTCTGATTTGTTTCGGATTGATTCATGAGGCTTAATTAAGTTTGTTTTAGAGCTTTTGAGCACTATAGCACCCCTGAATCATCTGGGTTGAAGCCTTATTTATGCGGTGAACACCGCTTTTTTCTTTGTAATTTCAAAAGTACACTAAAATAACGCCAATCTTTATAGATTGGAGACGTGGCCGAGTGGTCGAAGGCACTCCCCTGCTAAGGGAGCATCTGGGCAAAACCTGGATCGGAAGTTCGAATCTTCTCGTCTCCGCCAATTTAAGTTGTTATTTCCTGTATCGGGATAAAAGCCTCGCTGATCGCGGGGCTTTTGCTTTTATGCAAATTTCATTAGATCTAGATATGATTTAGATGTTCAAAATTAACAAATAAATAACGAGGCATGATGAACAACACAAAATCAGTGATTTTGATTGGTGGAACAGGATTTGTGGGGACTAAAATTGCTGCAAATTTGGTTTCTAAAGGGTATTTAGTTGTGGTTCCGACAAGATCCTTAAGAAATGCTAATCACCTACGAGTTTTGCCATCGGTAAAAACAGTTGACCTTAATGTGCATGATGAAGGTCAATTAATTGATCTTATGAAGCAGCAAACGAATTGTGCGGCCGTGATCAATCTTGTTGGCGTTCTTCACGATTCTCCAGGGAAGCCCTACGGTAAAAGTTTTGCCAAAAATCATGTTGAATTAGTTCAAAAAATTGTGAAGTCAATGAAAGTTGCGGGCATTAAGCGGCTCATTCATATGAGCGCTCTTGGAGCTGACTCAACTGGCCCATCGATGTATCAGCGAAGTAAGGGGGATGGAGAGGCGGTAGTTAAGTCCAGTGGTTTGGATTGGACGATTTTTAGACCATCTGTGATCTTTGGTCGTGAAGATAACTTCATTAACTTATTTGCTAAGTTATTAAAGATTGCGCCTTTTATGCCACTTGCAGGCTATAACGCAAGATTTCAGCCGGTCTCTGTTAATAATGTGGCCGAAGTTTTTGTTAAATCATTAGAAATGCCTTCAACAATTCATCAGATTTATGAATTGGGCGGACCTGCGGTTTATCGATTAAATGAACTAGTCAAATTTGCAGGGAAGATGGTTAATAAAAAACGCCTAGTTTTTCCAATGCCCAACAGTCTTGCTTATTTGCAAACCTTGTTCATTGAGAAAATGCCTGGCCCAACCCTGATGTCTCGCGACAATTTAGCCTCTATGAAGGTCGATAACATATTGGCCGGTAATGCAAACAATGTAATTAATGATTTATTTCGAGTGCAAGTTGAGCCCTTGGAGAGCATGCTGCACGATTAGTGGCGTGAGTTCAATGCAACTAATTATTAATTCTAGTAAGATTGAAGAGGCTGTTAGATAGCATCAGTTCTCGGATGAGCTGTTCAGTTGCACCATAGCTTAAGTCGTATTACTTAATAATAAAAACACGTTAATAGGATGGTTATGAAGGTTGCAATTATTGGTGGTGGTATTTCTGGTCTAGGTTGCGCTTATGCCCTAGCTAAGAGTGGGAAAATTGACATCACGCTATATGAGGGAGGCTCTCATATAGGTGGGCACAGTAATACCATTGATATGACTTTAACCGGAGTGTCTGGTGAGTTGACTCATGGCGTTGATACAGGTTTTTTAGTATTTAATCACCGAACATATCCAAGGCTCATTAGGCTCTTTAATGAGTTGCAAGTGCCAGTTGCTAAATCAGACATGTCTTTGTCGGTTTCAGTGCCTAAGGGAATCGGAGCGCAGAAGTTGGAGTGGGCGGGACATAATCTGGATTCTTTATTTGCTCAACGAAAAAATTTCTTTAATCCTAAATTTTTAAGGATGGTGTATGACATTCTTAAATTTAATCGGCTAACTACCAAATTAGCAAAACAAGAGCATTTAGATCAAGTCGAATTGACTGTAGGTGAATTCCTAGACCATCATGGTTTTAAAAAGGAGTTTAGGGAATGGTATTTTTTACCAATGATTGGTGCTATTTGGTCGTGTCCATCGTCTCAAATGTTGGAATTTCCGGTTTCAACAATGATCCGTTTTTGCCATAACCATGGATTATTACAAATTAATGATAGACCTCAATGGTTAACGGTTGCCGGCGGTTCAAGAGAATATGTAAAGCGAATTTGTGAAGCATTAACTCGATTTGGAGTAACTATTAATCGATCTTATGTTGAGTCGGTAAAGAGATTGGATGGTGGGGTTCAACTTAAAGTAGAGGGTAGTTTGCAAACTTTTGATCATGTGATTCTTGCGACGCACAGTGATATTAGTTTGGGTTTAATTGAGGATTTGAATTCTCAAGAAGAAAAAATCTTATCGGCCGTTCAATATCAGCCTAACCGTGCTGTATTGCATACGGATGAGTCAGTATTGCCTGAAAATCAAAAATGTTGGGCAGCTTGGAATTACGCAACGGTTGGTTTTGATGCCGAAAAACAAGTTTGCGTTAATTATTTGATTAATAAGCTTCAGCCGCTGCCAAGTGGTTGGGGTAAGCAGCAAGTAATTGTAAGTTTAAATCCTGTTAAAGAGCCTAAGACAAGTAAGGTTCATGCTGAAATTGAGTATGCGCATCCTATATTTGATAAGGCAGCAATTGAAGCTCAGCATCAATTACCTTTGATTCAAGGGGTAAATAACACTTGGTTTTGCGGTGCATGGACGGGTTATGGGTTCCATGAGGATGGTCTTCGTTCAGGTGAATTAGTTGCCAATGAAATCTTGTCATTAGTTAAGGCGAATGAGTTGCAATGCGCAGAATGAAGTTATGTTTCGGACAGGTTAGGCATTCGCGGTTAAAGCCGATTCAGAATGCTTTTAACTACGCTGTCTTTAATCTGCGAATTCCGATGCGCACTCGTGCTAAGCATAAGGTTGAGATTGGCTCTCGATATATTGGCGATAACAAAGCGAACTTAATTTCGTTTTATGACAAGGATCATGGATTAGGAGTGGGAGACTCTCTTCAGTGGGCCTTAGATTTGTTAAAGAGCGAAGGCGTTGATGATTTTGGTGGTGAGGTTTGGCTCCAAACATTTCCACGAGTATTGGGTTACACATTTAACCCAGTCAGTTTTTGGTTTTTTGAGGATTCGGCAGGTTTAACAAGGGCAATTTTGGCTGAAGTGAATAATACTTTTGGAGAAAGGCATTGTTATTTATTGTTGAACTCTTTTGAACAAGGTAGTTATCAAGTGATGTGTTGGGGGCAAACTTATCAGGTGAAAAAGGTATTTCATGTTTCGCCATTTTGTGACAGAGTTGGTTCTTATAACTTTAGGTTTTTCTCTACCGAGAAATCGGTGGGTGATGAGGGGGTTCGTCACCTGGCAAGAATTGAATATTTAGATGAGCATGGTCCTTTATTAATTACGAGTATTAGTTCGGAGGAAGCGGAAATAAATTTCAAAACTTGGCTTAAAGCGCTATTTAGCTATCCATTAATGAGTTATCAAGTTTTGTGGAAGATACATTGGCAAGCCCTCAAAATTTGGTTAAAAGGTGTTGCTTATCGAAGTAAACCAGAACAACTTCCTATTAAAGTTACACGTTGAGTTATTAAATATGAATACAAATCTGATGAATTTGGAAATCAATGTCAAAACATATCCTTGGCACGCTCGATTTGTTCTTAAAGTTCTTGAGAAGCTTAAGGTAGGTCAGTTAGAGTTGGTTGCCCCCGATGGCGCTGTATATCACTTTAGTGGGTCTCAAAAGGGCATTGCTGCAACTATGCACGTCAAAGATTGGCGGGTAAGTAAAGAGTGTATTAAGTCAGGCGATATTGGACTTGCAGAAACTTACATTGATGGTTTATGGGAAACCTCAGATTTACAAGCGTTACTTCGATTGTTTGCCTCTAATAGGGAGGCTCTAGAGCAATTAATCTATGGGTCTTGGTGGGGTACGCTCTTGTATCGAATAAAACACTGGTTTCATCGAAATTCAAAATCGGGTAGTAAGAAGAATATTCACGCGCATTACGATATTGGCAATCCTTTTTACTCCTTATGGTTAGATCCAAGTATGACCTATTCGAGTGCCTATTTTGGTGGAAAGGATATTTCTTTACATGAAGCTCAGCAGGCTAAATACAACAAGATTATTGATTCAATAAAAGCACGCCAGGGAGATCGAGTTTTAGAAGTGGGGTGTGGATGGGGTGGTTTTATGGAAGCTGCCTTAAGTAAAGACCTACAAGTTGATTGTCTAACTATTTCAACAGAGCAGGCAAAATACGCAATTGAGAGGGCTAATCAGTTACCTAAAGGATCAAAAGCGCAAATTTTGCTTCAGGATTATAGGGATCACAAAGATCAATATGATGGGATTGCTTCAATAGAAATGTTTGAGGCAGTGGGTCAAGCCTATTGGCCGGATTATTTTCAAATGCTTGAGCGTTGTTTAAAGCCTGGTAAGCGGGCTTGTATCCAAACCATTGTGATTGCCGATGAGTTATTCGATAAATACAGTCATCAGTCAGACTTTATTCAGCAATATGTATTTCCAGGAGGCATGCTCCCTTCGCTTTCTAAATTTAAAGAAGCTGCTGTGAATGCGGGCCTTAAAGTAGAAGGAGTTGATGCATTTGGTTTAGATTATCAAAAGACTTTATGTCAGTGGCATGAAAAATTTAATCAAAGTTTGAGTCAGGTTCATTCCCAGGGATTTGATGAGAAGTTTGTTCGTTTATGGAATATGTATTTAATGTATTGTGCTGCTGGTTTTGCGGAAAAGAGTATTGATGTTGTTCAAGTAACACTCTATAAGCCAGAAGTAGCAGCATAATAAATCGTAAATTACTTTGAGATTGCTATATGCCTTTAAATAAACCCATCGCAAGTTTTAAAGACCTGAAAGTATGGGTTATTGGCGCATCAAGTGGAATTGGCGAAGCTTGTGCTAGACAATTCTTAGAGGGAGGGGCTAAGGTAGCTTTAAGCGCTCGTCGAAAGGAAAATTTAGAAGTTATTGCTGCTAAATTTGATCTGACTAAAAGTTTAGTTATACCGGTTGATGTTAACTCGACTGAGGAAATTAAAGCTGGCTTTGAAGCTATTAAGAATTCATGGGGACAGATTGATTTATTGCTTTATGTATCTGGTATCTATGAACCTATCCGTGCATCTGGCATGAATTTAGAGAAAGTGGAGCGAACAGTTCGTACTAATATTATGGGGCCAATGGCGGCTTGTGCAACCGTGCTTCCAGATTTTATTGCTAATCAAACTGGTGGAGTTGCTATAGTGAGTAGTGTGGCTGGATACAGCGGATTGCCTAAATCTTTGGCGTATGGTCCTACTAAAGCTGCCCTGATTAATTTCTGCGAGAGCCTTTATTACGATTTAAAGCCATTGGGCGTATCTGTTTATATGATTAATCCTGGTTTTGTAAAAACCGAAGCAACTGCGAAGAATGATTTCCATATGCCTGGATTAATCGGCAGTGAGGAAGCGGCTCAGCATATTTTGAATGGCATTGCGACAGGCGATTTTGATATTCATTTCCCTAAAGGTTTCACTAGATTTTTGAAGTTCCTTCGGATTTTGCCTTACCCAATTTATTTTTATTTATTAAAAAAATTCGTCAAGATTTAATCTATGAGTGAAATAAATAAAATTCAAAGTATTGAGGTGGAAGAGGTTGTTAAAGAGGCGGTGAAAAAAGTGGTTAAAGCCTACGAAACCCTCACTCCTCAAACGATGGCTGATTTAATAGGGCTTTACGAGCCTCAGGCAAGATTTAAAGACCCGTTTAATGAAGTTATCGGCGCCAAAGCGATTCAAAAAATCTTTGACGATATGTTTATCAAGTTAGATAGTCCTAGGTTCGTAGTTATTTCCCAGGTTTCTGGTGGTTACCAAGCCGCGCTTCAATGGGAGTTTAGATTTCAATTAAAGGGTAAGCAATCATCTGAATTGATTAGGGGCTCTACTTGGCTTGAATTCAGTCAATCAGGATTGATTTCGAATCATCGGGATTACTGGGATGCGGCTGAAGAGTTGTATGAAAAAATTCCTATACTTGGCGCTCTGATGCGTTGGCTTAAACGAAAAATCGAATCTTAGTTTTTCGATTTAAGGCGCGAACTTTTGCGAGTGCGCTCATAAAAATCATTTGGTTTTGTTTTAACCCATCGGGTAAATTTTGATATCTCTGGGTGGCTTAATAACGCTTCAATGTGGTTGAAATGATTTGCAAGTTCTGTTTCAGTCAATAAGGCGTGTATTTGTCGATGGCAAATGCGATGAAGGTATTCGGTAGTTTTACCACCTTTTGATTTTGGGATCAGATGGTGAGCATCTTTTTGTGATTCTGGGATGGGTCTTAAGCAGAGTGGACAGATGTGCTCATCTAAAACCTTCTCTCGAGGGTTGTCTAGCATTAGCTTTTTTCTTTTGATGGCGCCTATCATTGCCTATTTAATTGGTATAAGTGCGTGTATGCAAGAAAATATTACCGCTTCCTGACTATTTTTGCTCAAAGCAAAACTGGTCAACTATTCCTATAATGAAATTCGCATGTACATTATTAATTTCAATTCAAGTAGCAATTAAGATCTAATGACTAAGTTAAATCCAAATATATCTAATCCAGTAAGACTGTTACTGATATTAGGCGATCAATTGGATGCTCAAAGTGAGTTGTTAAAAGAGGTTAACCCTTCTGCAGATGAAGTCATCATGATTGAATCTCGAAATGAGTCAACTTATGTTTGGAGTCATAAGGCAAAGATCGCCTTATTTTTATCCGCCATGCGGCATTTTGCTCAAGAGTTAATTGAAACTAATTACCCCCTTCGGTATATCAAAGATTCACCGAAATCCATAATTGATAATCTCAAGGATGAGCTTATCAATAGAAAAATTAAAGAACTAGTTTGTATTGAGCCAGGGGAGTGGAGACTAAGGCAGGGGTTAATTGAAATGACTCAAGCAATTGGTGTGCAATTAAAAATGCTAGAAGATAAGCATTTTTTATGTTCTACCAATGAATTTAAACAATGGGCTGAGAACAAGAAAGAGCTCAGATTGGAGTATTTCTACCGTCAAATGAGGAAGACTCATCATGTATTGCTTGATCAAGAGGGTAATCCGGAGGGTGGTCAATGGAATTTTGATGAGAATAATCGAAAGCCTTTTTCTAAAAAGGGGCCGGGGCTCATTACACCATTAATGGAGTTTTCAAAAGATCAGATCACTTTAGAGGTGATTGATTATGTTAATCGTACCTATCCAGATCATCCTGGATCATTAGATGATTTTAATTGGCCAGTTACTCGAGATCAGGCTTTAGAGGCTTTGACTGATTTTGTGGAAAATCGATTGGCTAACTTTGGCGTTTATCAAGATGCAATGTGGACAAATACGCCTTTTGCTTGGCATTCAGTATTGTCTGCTGCGCTTAATTTGAAATTACTAAATCCAAGGGAAGTAATTGAGCGAGTAGTCACTGCTTGGAAAAAAGATAACCATGATTTAGCTACGGTTGAAGGATTTATTCGTCAAATCTTGGGGTGGCGAGAATTCGTTAGAGGTATTTATTACCTTGATATGCCAAAGCTGGGAACTGATAACTTTTATAAGCATAGTAATGCTTTGCCCAAATGGTATTGGGATGGTCAATGTCATATGAATTGTATGAAAGATGCAGTTGGTCAAACTTTGAAATATGGTTATGCGCATCATATTCAGCGCCTTATGGTCACGGGAAACTTTGCATTATTGGCTGAGATACTTCCTCAAAAAGTGTGTGAGTGGTATTTAGCTATTTATGTTGATGCAATAGAGTGGGTGGAGTTGCCTAATACAGCTGGGATGGCTCTCTTTGCTAATGGGGGAAGATTTACAAGTAAGCCTTATATTGCGAGTGGCGCCTATATCAAGAGAATGAGTAATTACTGTGCTGGATGTCGTTACAAGCCTGAAGTTAGATTTGGTGAAGAAGCATGTCCAATGACAACTTTATATTGGAATTTTTTAATTAAACATCAAAAGCAGTTTGATTCGAATCCAAGAACTCGATTAATGACAGCTAATTTAAAGAAAATTAGTGATAAAGATCAAGTCGCAATTGAAAAACATGCCAAGGTTTTATTAAATAATTTAGATAATCTCTAAATCAAATATGAAAGCTACTTTCAAAGGAAATAAAGCTTACTTGCCTAGCAAGATTTGCTTAGGTTGCCAAAAAGAAATGGTTTGGCGAAAAGCTTGGGCTAAAAATTGGGAGTCTATTAAATATTGCTCAGAAGCTTGTAGAAAAAGTAAGTCAAAGAATTAGTTGTGGTCAAAGAGTTCAATGATCACCATGGTAATTGTTCGCCTGCGTAACTAAAAAACTTCCCAGTGTCTTCTTTATCTAATTCCAATAGTACATTAAGCATATCCTGAGCAGCATCTAAAGCGGGCCTGCCTATTTGTTGACCATTAAATGGTTTTGATAATTCAGAGTTAACGGTTCCTGGGTGAAGTGCTACGCATGCGCAATTTGGTTTAGTTCTACTAAGTTCTATTGAACTAGTTTTAATAAGCATATTGAGTGCTGCTTTTGAAGCGCGGTAGCTATACCATCCTCCTAGGCGGTTATCCTCTATGCTGCCAACTTTCGCGGAAAGGGATGCAAAAATACCACCTTCTTTAGAGAGGAGTTTCGAGAATCTCTTAAGCGTAAGAACTGGCCCAATTGTATTGGTTCGAAATTGTGATTCAAGTTGATCTGCATTTAGATCCTCGAGCTTTTTTTCGGGGAGCCAATTGTTTGAATGAAGGGCGCCGATTGTATTGATGATTAAATGAAATGGCCCTTGAGATTCAAGTGAATTAGCAGCGATATCAATTGAGTTGAAATCGTCGTAATTAATGAATGGGGTGGATTTTCGATGAATGCCGATTGCAAACGAACAATTAGGATCTCTAGTTAATAGATCTAAAAATGCAGAGCCGATTGAGCCGGAGCTGCCAATAATTAATGCTCGAAAATCAGGTTGAATAATGGGCATGAAGTGAAATGTCAAAAGTATCTATTTAATTCTATTGAATAAATTGTCTTTTTGCCTGAATCGATAGTTTCTACGGTTGGTGATTTAAATTCAGAAAGGTCTTCTGAAACAAATCCTATAATGATTTAGACTTAAAGTTTAAAGTTGCTAATAATTAAAACTAAGAATACCAAGGAGATTGCATGACATATCAAAATACTCAGCTCTTAATTAATGGTCAGTGGCAAGATGCCGCGGATGGCAAAACAATTCCAGTTCTCAATCCTGCTACAGGTAAAGCAATTGGTCATGTTGCTCATGCGGGTAAAGTTGACATGGATTTGGCACTTGAAGCAGCTCAAAAAGGCTTTGAGATTTGGAGAAATACGCCGGCTTATGAGCGCAACAAGATTATGCGTAAAGCCGCGGCACTCATGCGTGAGCGTGCTGGCGATATTGCTCTTCAAATGACTCAAGAACAGGGTAAACCACTTCCTGAAGCTAAAGGCGAGACCTTAATGTCTGCTGACATTATTGAATGGTTTGCAGACGAAGGTATGCGTGTATATGGGCGAATTGTTCCGCCAAGAAATTTAGATGTGAGACAAATGGTGACGAAAGATCCGGTGGGGGTGGTTGCTGCCTTTACGCCTTGGAACTTTCCGATTAATCAAGTTGTTCGAAAAATGAGTGCCGCACTTGCTACTGGATGTTCAATTATTGTTAAGGCAGCAGAAGAAACGCCGGCATCTCCAGCATGTTTGATTAAAGCTTTCGTTGATGCGGGTGTGCCAGCTGGAGTGGTGGGCTTACTCTATGGTAGTCCTGCAGAAATTTCTGAATATCTAATTGCCCATCCTGTTGTTAGGAAAATTACGTTTACTGGTTCAACACCTGTAGGTAAATTGTTAGCTTCGATGGCGGGTAAGCATATGAAGCGTGCAACTATGGAGTTGGGTGGTCATGCACCTGTGATTGTTTGTGAGGATGCTGATATTGCTTTAGCTGTTAAATCAGCTGGTGGTGCTAAGTTTAGAAATGCCGGACAAGTGTGTATTGCGCCTACGCGTTTCTTGGTTCATGAGAAGGTTGAAAAAGACTTTACGGCAGCCATGGTGGAGTATGTCAAGAAGATTAATGTCGCAGATGGATTATCGGATAAGGCAACTATGGGGCCTCTTGCAAATGATCGTAGATTAACGGCAATGCAAGAGTTCACAAATGATGCTGTATCTAGTGGCGCTAAAGTAGCTTTTGGTGGTGAGCGCATTGGAAATGCGGGTAACTTCTTTACGCCTACTATTCTCACAGACGTTCCACTAAATGCCAAATTATTTAATGATGAGCCGTTTGGACCAATGTTGGGCATTAGAACATTTACTGATTTGGATGAGGCAATTAAAGAATCGAATCGATTGCCGTATGGTTTAGCAAGTTATGCATTTACTAAGTCACTTGCTAATGCCCATAAACTAACTCGAAATGTCGAAGTTGGTATGTTGTGGGTTAATCAGCCAGCAATGGCATGGCCTGAGATGCCATTCGGAGGGGTGAAAGATTCTGGGTATGGCTCTGAAGGTGGACCAGAAGCTTTGGAGGCTTACTTAAATACGAAATCTGTTTCGTTGATGAATATTTAACAAACTTATCAATCTTAAAAGCCCAATCTGAGGATTGGGCTTTTTTATTACATTCTTCTAACGGTTATATCGCCAACAAGTAATGTATTGATGAATACACTAATAAAACTAATAAAGATACTTGCAAAAAATGCTGTCCAGAAGCTGGATACGGTAAATCCCTCTACCAGGGAAGAAACGAGCATTAGTACTAATGCGTTAATTACTAGCAAGAATAATCCTAAAGTCACAACGGTTAAGGGTAAGGTTAATAGAATTAACACCGGTTTGACGACTGCATTAGCAAAGCCTAGGAGAAGTGCTGAAATTGCTAATGCACCTGCAGTTTCAAATTTAATACCGCTAAAGATATAGCTAGTTGCCCATAAAGCGATTGAAGTTGCAGCCCATTGTGCGAAAAAGTTAATCATATTGTTGTTGGTAATTAAAGGTATTAATGGCTAGTTGATATCGCTTTGTAGATACTAGGAAAGCAAGTTAAAAAAACGTAGCTTGGCATTTGCCCTGCTTGCATCCCATCCAACGCTGCGTAAATTTCTGATCGAATTTGGCTGATTTGATGAGTGTCGTTGGCTTTGATGCAATCTAATAGCCGTTGAGCAATAGAATCGGGTTCCAGCTCGATGCCGTGATTCATTTTAATGTTAGCTAAAAAGGTACCATAGGTACTTGCAAATTGCATGTCAGCCACAAAACCTTTATTAAGAGATGGGTGGTGATTAAGCAACGTTAACACTTGCTGCTGGCAATCTTGAAAAATGGCTCTTAGTGCCTGGAGTCGTTCTTGTTCATTCATGGGTCTATTTTATGATGGAAAAATTCCATCGACATAAACCCAACGATTATTTTCTCTAGAAAAATTGCTGATTTCATGGAGTTTATGGGCTTTACCGCCGATTTTGTAGGTAGCCACAAATTCAACGATACCCAAATTTTCAGATGCCGGCGGGGCATTTTTAATTGTAAGACCTATCCACTTTGTGGGTTCTTCAGAGAATAAGGGGGGTGTGGGTCGTGTTTTCGAATGCCAAGTTAATAGTAGGTATTCCTCATTATTTTTGACGTAGGCACTATAACGGGATCGCATTAATTGTTCTGGAGTTAGTGCGAGTTGCTTCCCATTTAGGAGGGGTTCGCAACATTCCGAATATAAGGAATTTCCGCAAGGGCATATCTCTGAGAGAAAGGCTTTTTTCATACCTTATTTTTGCATACTCACAGCAAATTTATAAAAAGCGGGGTAAAGTTTCAAAATGAGTTCTTTGCCTATTTTGTATTCTTACCGACGTTGTCCATATGCCATGCGTGCACGGATGGCGCTTAAAAATTCTGGTATTGAAGTAGAGATTAGAGAAATTAGTCTAAAAGAAAAACCCGGTAGTATGCTCAAAGCATCGCCTAAGGGTACGGTACCAGTATTGATATTGCCAAATGGAAAGGTGATTGATCAAAGTCTAGATATTATGATGTGGGCGCTCGAGAATCAGGATTCAACGAACTGGATTCAGGAGGAGTTTCAATTTAAAGCGCATGACTTAATCGCTATTAATGATGGCGAGTTTAAAAAGTTATTAGATAGATATAAATATCCACAGCGTTATCAAGATATACCGGCAGATGTTTTGCAACAGGCTATACGTATTCAGATAGAACCATTAAATCAATTGCTTAATCAGAATAAGTTTCTATTAGGTGATTCTATTTCGATTGCTGATGTGGCTATATTTCCATTTATTCGACAGTTTTCGATGGTCGATCCTAAATGGTTTGAAAATTCCCCCTATAGTTCATTAAGGAGATGGCTTAATTATTTTCGTGAGAGTGAATTATTCAATTCGGTAATGGATAAATATCCGGTATGGAAAGACTAATGAGAATACCGTTATTTCCACTTGGTACGACTCTGTTTCCTCAGGGGAAGCTGCCACTTAAAATTTTTGAGGTTCGTTATTTGGAAATGATTAGTGAGGCCTTTAAGCAAAAGGCTCCATTTGGTGTGGTTACCCTCAAAGAAGGTAGTGAGGTGAGGGTTGCGGGGCAAGAAGATATTTCTTTCTCCTCAATTGGGACCCTTGCGCATATTAAAGATTTTGATGCGCTTCAGGCTAGTCTGTTAATGATTATGTGTGAAGGTGGTCAGCGTTTTAGGGTTATTAATTCAGAGAGGCTTAAAAATGGCTTATGGATGGCTGAAATTAATTTGATTGAGGATGATGTGCCGTTTGATGTGCCAATAGAACTAATGCCTGCAGCAGATATGTTTGATAAGTTGGCTTCATCATTTAATCAACAAGGTATTGATATTGATCGATTGCCGTTTAATTACCCTTTAAGGCTCAATGAATGTGGTTGGTTGGCTAATCGATGGGCTGAACTATTGCCCATTAAGCCTGAACAAAAAGTCCATTTGCTATCCCAAGAAAACCCAAGGTTGAGGTTGGATTTGGTTAATGAGATTTTGCAGGAGATGGGTGTTTATGAATAAGGTTGTTTCAAAAAAGTTGCTAAACACTAAATGGACTGCTGCGAATCCAGTTAATAAAGAAAAGCATTTTATTGTTGTTGAAATTGTTAAGCCCGACGATCTAGAAGAGTGGGTTGATTTTGAGTTTATTAAGATTGAAGCTGTTTATTCAAAATCTATTTATCAAATAGCCTGGAAGGATTTAAGAGACTCCATGAAGTGGCGGCAAGGTTGGTTATAGACTAATTTTCATTTAGTCCTCAAAACTAGTTCAGTCTTACAATTGAGTTTTCTTATAAATTACCCAATCTATGTTCACCTATTTCACAAACACTTTTTCTAATACATTCATTTTTTTGGGGATGTTGGCGATTGCAAATATTTTTATGACTTTTGCATGGTATGCCCATTTACGTGATCTTAGTGAAAAGCCTTGGTGGATAGCAGCGGTTTTTAGTTGGGTGATTGCCTTATTTGAGTATTTAATTCAAGTGCCTGCCAACCGTATAGGTTTTCAGGATCTCACGCTTGCGCAGTTAAAAATTTCACAAGAAGTAATTACTTTACTTATTTTTTTGCCGTTTTCCATGTATTACATGGGGCAGCCATTCAAAATGGATTTTGTATGGTCTGGTTTATGTATGGTGGGGGCGGTTTACTTTATCTTTAGGTAATAGTTATAGAACTTTGCAGTCATAACGTTGGCCCTGAATATTGAGTTGGCCAGAATCAGGATTAAATTGAATTTTTTCAGAACCAGCTACACCAAGACATTTATTGTCAAAGTAGCTAATTTGCCCAAGACTGCCGCAATACATAAATTCCTCATTCTTGATAATTAATTTTGATTTATTAAGAATGAATTTTGTTTTTAATGGGCTATCAGTTGATTCGCATTGCCATGTCGTGTAATCTGTTCGTTCGCAAGCACTAAGAGCTATAGAGATACTCATAATTAGTGTAGTTTTTGCAAATGAATTCATAAATAATGACTTATCAACATCAATGGATATTTAAGCGTAACTGCTCTTTTACTCCTAGGCAGGTGGGTTTATTTTATCTATCCCAAGTTGGATTTGCTTTAATTGTTGCGATATTTTTTTACGCTCGAGGGATTTGGATTGTTTTGCCATTTACTTTGACCGTACTTTTGATTCTTGCAATTGCACTTTTAATTTACGCTAGGCACGCAACTGACTTTGAGTCGATTAATATCGATGGCACGGAGTTAACGCTTCAAATTAAAAATGGCCTTAAAGAAGTTCGGTATGACTGGAATATTTCTTGGGTAAAAATTAATTCAGAGCTTAATAAGAATGATTTAGTGACGATTTGCTATCAAGGAAATGAGTGCGAGCTTGGTAGATTTATTCATGTTAGTCAAAGGCAATCATTTTTAGAAGAACTGAAATCAAAGTTATTGCTAGGTTGGTGAGTAAGTCCTTTAGTCGTGAGTCTTAAAATCGTGTATAAATGACCTATTAAAAATAGCTGTTTATATTTATGAGTCACCTTAATCAATATCCAGTTCAATTTAAGGGAAGTAATTTAGCCAAGCGCATCCTAAAGTTATTAGGGTGGAAATTATGTTTCAACGGGTTACCCTCGAATCATGGCGTCATCGTTGTTTATCCACATACCTCTAATTGGGATTTTTGTATTGGAATAATTGCTAAGTGGGCAATAGGGATTGAACTTAACTTTTTGGCAAAAGATAGTTTATTTAAGATTCCGCTATTAGGTCCTTGGATGAGCTATTTGGGTGGTCGACCTGTTGTTAGGAGTAGTCCACAAGGGTATGTCGAGTCACTTGTGCAGGAGATGCACAAATCTAACTACTTCTGGGTTGTTATTACGCCAGAGGGAACTCGTAAATACACACCAGGTTGGAAGAGTGGATTTTATCGACTTGCTAAACAGGCGCATGTCCCAGTGGGTTTAGCTTTTATTGATTACAGTAAAAAAGAGATAGGGGTTACTGAGTTCATCAATTTGTCTGGTGATGAGGAGGGGGATCTCGAAATTTTCAAGCAGAGATACCGCCATAGAATGGGTTTTGACCGAAATAAAATGGCCCCAATAACTTTTTTGCAGTCTAGCAATAAATCTAAAAAATAAATATAAAACAATGACTTATGAACAATTTAGGGGTGAGTGGCGTATAAAAAACGACAATAATTCCATATAAATTGAACATCCTGTTGACATACTGTATAAACATACAGTATTCTGTACTCAGTTCTTCACGAGAGCGATACAAACATAAAAGGAGTTCATGATGAAAGCAATGTTCAGTTTAAAGTCGTTTTTAATTTGGTTAGTATTTGATGAAGGTGTTGGTGAGTGGCAGCGTAAAGAGTGGGTCTGCAGCGCTCAGAAATAAATAGAGTGTTTAAGCTGGTTCTTCAATTTAGGTCTTTGAATTGAAGAATGTAGGGCAGGAAAGCAATTCGTTGTAGAATATCGGATTCTACGGTGGCTGTAGCTCAGTTGGTAGAGTCCAGGATTGTGATTCCTGTTGTCGCGGGTTCGAGTCCCGTCAGCCACCCCATATAGATATAAAAAAGCTCAGCAATTGCTGAGCTTTTTTAATTTGGTCTTGTGTTTTAAATTAACTGGTCAATAAATAAGTTGCAGTTCTAAAGACAATGAATGAGGCAATATAAGCCATTGTGAATAGATATGAAGCGCTAATCACAGGTAGTGTCCACCCCCCACTTTCTCTTTTAAGGGTGGCCAGAGTTGATAAGCATTGAGGCGCAAAAACGAACCAAGTTAATAAAGAGAGGGCAGTAGGAAGGCTCCACTGTTGAGAAATAATTGGACCTAGTGATTCAGCAACAGCAGTATTAGCAGTAGAAGAAATCGCATAAACGGTACCTAGCGCACTAATTACAACTTCACGAGCTGCAAGTCCCGGAATTAAAGCAATTGAGATCTGCCAGTTAAATCCAATGGGAGCTAAAAGCACGGCAATGGCTTTGCCGATCATGCCTGCGAAACTATATTCGATTGGGGATAAAGTTGCTCCTTCAGGTGCTTGAGGGAAGGTCGCTAAGAACCAAACAACGATAGTTAGAATAAAAATTGTTCCGCCTACGCGTTTTAAAAAAAGGACTGCTCTTTGCCAAAGACCTAAAGAAATATTAAATAAATTAGGTAAACGATAGCGAGGAAGCTCCATCATTAATGGACGGATTTGGCGACCTGCACTAGTAAAGCGTTTGAGAATCCAAGCTACAAATAAGGCACCAAGAATGCCTAAGGTATATAGCGCAAGTAGAACAAGACCTTGAAGTTCAATCATCCCCCACAATTTCATTTGTGGAATAAATGCAGCAATTAACAGGCTATAAACTGGAAGCCTTGCTGAGCAAGTCATCAGCGGTGCAATGAGCATCGTTACACGACGATCTCGGGCATTTGGAATTGTTCTCATAGCTAGGATGCCTGGGATGGCGCAAGCAAAACTTGAGAGTAGTGGAATAAAGGAGCGCCCTGATAAACCTACGCTACCCATTAGTCGATCTAATAAGTAGGCCGCTCTTGGTAAGTAACCTGATTCTTCTAGAATTAGGATAAATAAAAATAAAATTAAGATCTGGGGTAAGAAAGTAATAATTCCAAATACACCTGCAATTACGCCATCTATTAATAAACTCTGTAGCCAACCAGAAGGTAGGAATTCAAATAAAGCTTCTTTAAGAATAAGATTGCCTTCTTTGATGAGATCCATGGGAATAGTTGCCCAACTAAACATCGCTTGAAAAATGAAGAACAAAAGGCAAACCAGAATAATTGGTCCCATAACTGGATGCAGTAAAACTTTATCTAAGCGATCACTTCGGGTGTCTGGTGTGACTTTATCCAGATTGAGGCGATGCAAAATAGACTGAACGCGAATATGGTCAGCTTCAATCTGGTGGTTGTTGCTGTTATCGGTATGGTCAATAGATGCGAGTTTTGTTTGCCAAGCAACTGGATTATCCAAAAGCATTTTTAAACTCGCATCACCACTAGCTTTGACTGCAACTGTAGAAGTAACTGGTATACCTAACTCAGCAGAAAGTGCATTTAGATCGATATTGATGCCGCGAGCAATTGCCTCATCGAACATATTGATAGCAACAACGCAAGGAATGCCTGTTCGTTGAACGGCGAGTACAAGTCTTAGACTGCGACGTAAGTTTGTTGCATCAACTACGCAAATAATGAGGTCAGGTTTTTTTTCACCAATTGCAGTCCCAGCTAATACATCACATGTGACTTTCTCATCAGGAGATCGTGGATATAGGCTATAGGTTCCGGGTAAGTCCATTAGGCGTAAATTCTTGCCAGAAGGTGTGGTGATACGACCTTCTTTTCTTTCGACGGTGACGCCAGCATAGTTAGCAACATGTTGACGACCACCCGTCATACGATTAAATAGGGCAGTTTTTCCACAATTTGGATTGCCAACTAGAGCAATCAGTTGCCCTTGGGGGTGAAAATGAACTTTAGCTTCCTGCATATTTAATCGTTTTCAATTTCAATGCAACTGGCTTCTGCTTTTCGAAGAGCAAAAGTCGAGGATCCAATTCGAACAACGAGAGGGTCGGAGCCGGGTTGGGTGCGTCTTAGTAAAACAACTTGTTCGCCTTTGATGAATCCAAGCTCATGAAGTTGTCGTGACCTTTCTAACGAATCAGGCAAGCTTGTGTCATCCTTAATTGCAAGGATGCGAAACGTTACGTTTTCTTGAACCTGATCTAAGGTTGTCATTGTCTAAATCTAAATAAGAATAATTCCCATTATAGATGAGAATTGTTCCTATTTGAAAGCCTGTGACTTTCAATACAGCCTTTATTTAAGGGCTTGTTTGCGTAATTTGAGATACTTTTGAATAGTCCTATGTAATCTAGGGGCATTTACTTGATTAAGATCAAACCAGGCACTTTGCTCTGGATCACTCGCTTGAGTTTGCTCCTCTGGGATCAGTAGATAAGCAAAATCAACGTGGAAGTGTTCACCTTCATTCTTGATTGGATTTGCTGGAATGGTATGAACATCAATATCAATTGGATCAGAAAGTAGAGATGGTCTGGTTTTCCAACCTGTTTCTTCTTCGATTTCTCGAATTGCTGCTTGAAGTGGGGTTTCGCCAGGATCGATGTGACCACCCGGTTGGAACCATTCTTTGATGTAACGATGCTGAATTAATAAAATTTTCTCATCGTGTATCAAAATTCCACTTCCAGTAACGTGTCCAATAAGAGATTTGCGAGAGCAAGGATCTTCTAACTGCTTTAAAAAACCTGTTTTGGTTAATAGTTCACTTGCTTCATTTGGAAAGCGTTTTAAATAATTGGCAATGATTTCTTGAATGGTCATGAAGCTATTTTATTTGCCGCGTTTTTTAAAACTATTTCTTGATAAGCCAGTAGGGGAGTTAGCTGTAGATCCGTTACCTCGATTAGGTCTGCTTGAATTAGTTTTAATTCCAGTACCTACTCTTGGAGGAAGTCCAGTATGTTGAGTTAATAAACGACCGCGTCTTGGTTGATCGGTTTGAGTGAAGTCGCGCGGATTATGCACTGTACTTGCAGACACGGATGAGTTTTTGCGGCGCGTGCTTTGATAGCTTCCGTCAGTTTGAGGCTGATAGGAGGGAATGAGGTGATGTTTGCCATTACCAATTAAATCTGCTCTTCCCATTTTTTTCAAAGCTTCGCGTAATAGTGGCCAGTTATTTGCATCGTGGTATCTCAAAAATGCTTTATGCAGTCTTCGGCGTTTTTCTCCGCGAACAATATCAACCACTTCGCTGTCTTTAGAAATTTTCCTTAGTGGATTTCTACTGGAGTGATACATCGCAGTAGCTGAGGCCATCGGAGATGGATAGAAAGTTTGAACTTGATCTGCTCTAAATCCATTGCGCTTAAGCCATAAGGCTAGATTCATCATGTCTGAATCGCTAGTTCCAGGATGGGCAGCAATGAAATACGGAATTAAATATTGTTCTTTACCAGCTTCTTTGGAGTATTTATCGAACAATTCTTTAAAGCGGTCATAAGTACCAATACCAGGTTTCATCATTTTGGACAAAGGACCGGATTCAGTATGTTCTGGAGCAATTTTTAAATAACCACCAACGTGATGAGTTACTAATTCTTTAATATAAGCAGGTGCTTTAACAGCAAGGTCATAACGCAGCCCTGACCCAATTAAGATTTTCTTAATGCCAGGTAGTGATCGAGCGCGACGATAGAGTTGAATGAGTGCTGTGTGATCGGTGTTTAAGTTTTGGCAAATATCTGGGAAAACGCATGATGGTTTTCTACAAAGTGCTTCTATCTCTCTAGATTTACAGGCAATACGATACATATTTGCTGTGGGACCGCCTAGGTCCGAAATGACGCCGGTAAATCCTGGAACTTTATCTCGTATTTCTTCGATTTCACGAATGATTGAATTTGAAGAGCGATTTTGAATAATTCGACCTTCGTGTTCGGTGATTGAGCAGAATGTGCAACCCCCAAAACAGCCACGCATAATATTGACTGAAAAACGAATCATCTCCCAAGCGGGTATTTTTGCTTTACCGTAACTTGGGTGAGGTGCTCTGGCATATGGCTGATCAAACACATAATCCATTTCAGCGGTTGTTAATGGAATTGGAGGCGGATTAAGCCATACATCTCTCACAGATGCACCTTCGCCATGTCGTTGTACTAAAGCACGTGCATTTCCAGGATTGGTTTCTAAATGCAATATACGATTAGCGTGAGCATATAGAACGGGATCTCGTTTGACTGCCTCATAGCTTGGTAGGCGAATAACAGTCGTGTCTCTAGTTAAGCGTTGCTTTGGCGAAAGATGTAGTGTGATTGCCTGTAGTTCTGGATCATCCTTTATTTCTGAGGATGTGTTTTCAGAATTAGTGTTAGATGATTTCTCACACGTTTGACCTTGAGATTGAGCTTGCTCATCTGGCGTCTGGTAAGGATTAATGTGAGGTTCAACTTGTCCTGGAGTATCAATCTCAGTTGAATCGATTTCAGAAAATTCGGGAGCAGGTTTTCTTCTAACAAAAGCAGTTCCGCGAACATCTGTAATATCTCCAATCGCTTCTCCTTTGGAGAGTCGATGTGAGATTTCAACAATTGCTCGTTCGGCATTGCCGTATAACAAGATATCTGCCTTAGCATCGATGAGGATCGATCTTCTAACTTTATCCTGCCAGTAATCATAGTGAGCAATTCGTCTAAGGGATGCTTCAATGCCTCCCATCACAATAGGTACATCAGGGTATGCTTCTTTACATCGTTGAGCATAGACTAAGGAGCAGCGATCCGGTCGTTTGCCACCTTCACCACCTGGGGTATAAGCATCATCTTTACGAACTTTACGATCAGCTGTGTAGCGATTGATCATTGAGTCCATATTGCCGGCAGCTACACCAAAATATAAATTGGGTTTGCCTAGTTGTTTAAATGGATCGGCACTTTGCCAATCAGGTTGAGCAATGATGCCAACTCTAAAGCCTTGAGATTCTAGCAGGCGGCCAATAATAGCCATACCAAAGCTTGGATGATCTACATAGGCGTCACCAGTCACGATAATGATGTCGCAGCTATCCCAGCCAAGTTGATCCATTTCTTTTTTGCTCATTGGCAAAAAAGGAGCTGTACCGAAACATTCTGCCCAGTATTTAGGGTAAGAACTTAGGTCTGGAGCGGTTGGGATCGAACTAAATCGGGATGGTGCGTTCATGGTATGCCCTAATTTTAGGTGAATACCTGATTAATTGCTTACAAAACTGGCAAAATCCTGTCTGTTTATATTTTTTGATATGTTTTTGGAAATTTTATGTCTGACCAGGCTTTGCAACAAATTATTAACAGAATCGCCGTAGAACTCTCAATTCGACCAGCTCAAGTTGCTGCTGCGGTTGAATTATTGGATGAAGGTGCAACGGTGCCCTTTATTGCTAGGTACCGTAAGGAAGTAACAGGTAATTTGGATGACACGCAGTTACGTAACCTAGAAGAGCGTTTGTTTTATTTACGTGAGCTTGAATCAAGACGGGTTGCTGTATTGGCTTCAATCCAAGAGCAGGGTAAGTTAACTGAGGATTTAGAAAAATCAATTAAGGCAGCTCAGACTAAACAAGAGTTGGAAGATTTGTATTTGCCTTATAAGCCTAAGCGCAGAACCAAAGCCATGATTGCCAAAGAGGCAGGTTTAGAGCCTTTGGCTAGAAGTTTACTTGCAGATCCTACTTTGGACCCACAAGTAGAAGCTGCTAAATATATTAATGACAAGGCTCCTGATGAAGGTGGGGTGGCTGATATTAAAACTGCGTTAGATGGCGCAAGAGATATCCTTGCAGAAGAGTTTTCTGAGGACGCTGAACTATTGGGTAATTTAAGAGAGTATCTCTGGCAACATGGTTTACTTAACTCTAAGGTTGTTTCTGGAAAAGAGCTCGCAGAAGAAGAAAAATTTAGGGATTATTACGATTACTCTGAAGCAATTCGTTTGGTGCCATCTCATCGAGCCTTGGCATTATTCCGAGGAAGAAATGCAGGGGTATTGCAGTTAAAACTTGGTTTGGGTGAAGAGCAAGATGCGAAGGTTCCGCATCCTTGTGAGCTCAAAATTGCAGCGCATGTCGGTGTAGCACAACTTGGACGCCCCGCAGACAAATGGCTAGGGGAAGTTTGTCGCTGGGCTTGGCGGGTAAAGATTTTGTTGCATCTTGAAATTGCTTTATTTACACAAGTTCGTGAAGCTGCCGAAACTGAAGCTATTCGTGTGTTCTCTAAAAATTTACATGAATTGTTATTGGCCGCACCTGCAGGTCCGCAGGTGGTTATGGGGATTGACCCGGGTATTCGAACAGGTTGTAAGGTTGCGGTTGTAGATGCGACTGGCAAATTGTTGGATACGGCAACTATCTATCCTCATGAGCCAAGAAAAGATTGGGATGGTTCTCTGGCCGTTCTTGGTGCGTTGTGTATGAAATACGAAGTTTCGTTAATTGCTATTGGCAATGGAACTGCTAGTAGAGAGACCGATAAACTAGTCAAAGAACTAATGAGAAATTTACCCAAGCTTAAAAAGTTGGTTGTAAGTGAGGCGGGGGCTTCGGTATATTCTGCCTCTGAACTTGCCGCACTTGAATTTCCAAATTTAGATGTTTCTATTCGTGGAGCGGTATCAATTGCCAGAAGGCTACAAGATCCTTTAGCAGAGCTCGTCAAAATTGAGCCCAAAGCTATTGGGGTTGGTCAATACCAACATGATGTCAATCCGTTTCAGTTGGCAAGAAGTCTAGATGCGGTTGTTGAGGATTGTGTGAATGCTGTCGGCGTAGATTTAAATACAGCATCTGCTCCTTTGTTGTCAAAAGTATCCGGCTTAAACAATACATTAGCTAAAAATATTGTCAGTTATCGTGATGCTAATGGGCGTTTTCCAAGCCGCGAAAAATTAATGGATGTACCTAGACTTGGTGAAAAGGCCTTTGAGCAATCTGCTGGTTTTTTAAGAATCAACGGAGGGGATAATCCTTTAGATCAGTCTTCAGTTCATCCTGAAGCTTATCCAGTTGTTCAAAAAATACTCGCAAAAATTGGAAAGCCAATTAACGAAGTGATGGGAAATCCTGAAGTTCTGAAAACACTTTCCCCAAATGAATTTATTGATGACAAATTCGGTTTATTAACAGTTAAAGATATTTTGCAAGAGTTGGTAAAGCCTGGTCGTGATCCGCGTCCAGAATTTAAAACGGCTTCATTTGATGAGGGTGTTGAGGAGATTCATCAATTAGTGCCGGGAATGATTCTTGAGGGCGTAGTCACTAACGTTGCAGCATTTGGAGCATTTGTTGATATCGGCGTTCATCAAGATGGATTGGTTCATGTATCTGCACTTGCAGATAAGTTTGTTAAAGATCCTCATGAGGTTGTTAAGGCTGGACAGGTTGTTAAAGTGAAGGTCCAAGAGGTTGATGTTAAGCGTCGTCGAATTGGTTTAACTATGAGATTGTCAGATGAGGCAACTCCGAATTTGAAGTCAAATGGTGCATCTGGGCGTAATTTAGAAAATCGTCAGAAACCAAATAACAAACTTGGAGGTCAGACTTCAGCAATCGGAGGGTCTGCTATGGCTGATGCTTTTGCGAAATTAAAACTTAAATAAATCCTATTCTCCCAGGTTAATTGGATATAGAATTTATAAGATATTGTGATAATTCTTTAGATCGGCCAAGCATGAAATATCTTAAATTGAGTTCAGCAATCATTAGCCTGACTTTAATTGGTGGGTGTGCGACTCAACAGTCAAAAGTTAATCAAGCAAAAGAAAGTTTTCGTCGTGGAGATTTGGCGACAGTTTCAGTTATTTTGGATGAGGCAATTCCTGAAAAAAATAATGTCTACCATCTTGAGAAGGGGACTGTTATAAGGTTGATGGGACCTGCTAAGTTGTCTGAAAGTACCCGAGATTTGTTATTTACAGATCAAATCTTGAGGCAGAATGAATTGGCTCAAACTACGATGGCAAATTCACTTAGCACATTAGGTAGCTATTTGATATCCGAGGGGATTGGAAAAGAGTACAGCCTTAAAGGTTTTGAAGGTAGTTTGTTAGCCTATCACCTTGCATTAAATCATGTTTTGCAAGGTAATTGGGATAACGGTCGCGTTGAAATCATGAAGATGGTTAAACGCGAATCTGATCTTGCCGCTTATAACAGTAAGAAATATCAAGCACTTGAAGCAGAGCGTCAAAAGGGTATTGCTGGTATGGCACCTGGCTCGATGGTTGATACTCGTTTTCAAGCTGGCAATCCAATCATTAATGGATATCCAGTTAACACTCTGATTTCACCTGAAGTGAATAGTCTTCGAAATTCATATCAAAGTGCTGCAGCTCATTATTTAGCGGGCTTCTTATTTGAGCAACAAAAGGAAGCTTCTATGGCAGCGCCAGGTTATAGACAAGCTATTGAATTGAGACCTGATTTGCAATTCTTAAAAGATGGATTACGTAATGTAGACAGTAATATTGCAAATGGAATACCTCAAGGCACTACGGACACCTTGTTTGTTATTGAAACTGGCTTCTTGCCATATATTGATTCGTTTAAGGTGAATTTACCTATTCCAACAGGTGGAGCTCCCAAAATTGTCACAATTACGTATCCAGTGATTCAGCCAAATACACAGAAGTTTTATCCAAGCGTTGTGCAGATAGATAACACTAGGTTGTCACCGCAAATGGTTACAAGTATTGATGCTATGGCAAGACGAGATTTAAAAGATGAAATGCCAGGCTATATGTTGAGAGGAACAACGAGGGCTATTGCCTCTGTCTTGGCTCAAATAGCGGCAGAGAATGCTGCCAGAGCTTCAAGTAAGAATGCTAACCAAGCTGCTGCTAATGCCCTAATTGCTAGCTTAGTCACTGGTATTACATTGTCGGCAATTAATTCGGCGGATGTGAGGCATTGGAGTTCTTTGCCAGCAAATATATTTATGGCTAGAGCGCAGGTACCTAATGGGGTAAGAGAATTTAATGTGCAAACCCCAATGGGACCTATCGTCGGTCGTAAGATCCAATTTAATGGCAATAAGGCAGTAGTTTATGTGCGGATGTTTGATTCTAGAGCCAGTATTATGAGTTCAACAGATGGTGGTGGGGTTGCTCAAGCTATTCCGCAGCCGTTGGCTGCTGTTATGAGGTAATGAGGGCGCGTCAACCTTTAGAGCTATTGAGCGTTATAGGGTTATAAGTTGAGATTAGTTCTTTAAACTATAAAAAGAGTAAGTCGATGATTAGATTAATTAAAAAATCAGTAATTGCATCAATTCTGTTAGCTGCAGTAGTCGCATGTACAACGACTTCTGAAGTAGATCGGATGACGGTCCGTTCAGGAAGTACAGGTGATATCAAAATTATTGATTTAAGAAGTGTGGAGCGAAATGGCTTGTTGACTGCGCAAGCAACAATAGTTAATAAAGGTAATTCAAAGCCTGTGGCTTATCGTTTCCGTTGGTTATCTAAGGATGGAGCAGTTGTCGCTGATGAGGAGGCGTGGAAGCCACTCACAATTTCAGAGGGAAGAACAGGTGTTATTGAAGGAATCGCGCCAACATCTCTAGCAAAAGATTTTCGAGTTGAACTGAATTCGTATTAATTAATAAAAAAGATTAAAAAGGTTTTTTTATGAATAACTATTTTCAAACTTCAAGATTGATTAAGAGTGCTTTATTAGTTGCGCTATTAAGTATGTTAGCTGCTTGCGCAAGTAGTCCTAAAGTAACTTATTCAGACCCTAAAGCTGTGGAAACAGTAACGGCTGATTTTGGTTCAACAGATTTGCAATCTATCGCTGAAGCAATGACTAGATCATTACTTCAATCAAGAGCAATTACATCTTCACGTGAGGCTCCGCTGATTACAGTTGCTCCAGTTAAAAATAAAACTTCTGAATATATTGATACTCGTATGATCACTACAAAGATTGAGACTCAATTATTAAAGAGTGGTCAAGTTCGTTTTGCAGTGCGTGCATCAGATATGCAAAATCAGGTAAACGAACTAAATCGTCAAAATTCTGGTTTGTACAATCAAGAGACGACAGCAAAGCTTGGCAATATGCAAGGTGCTAAATATAGGATCGAGGGTGAGATCGGATCCATTGTTAAATCGGATGGTAGCGTTCGCGATGTCTTTTATAACTTTAGTTTGCGTTTGATCAATAACGAGTCTGGCGTTTATGAGTGGGCAGATGAAAAAGAAATTCGTAAACAACAAACTCGTTAATCTAAGATGCCAGTAAATTTACTGGCTTTTTGTTAGCCTTTATTGAATTGGCTTGATATGAATAAAAAAAATCGTTTATTAAAAGTGTTAGTGGTTTTAAGTTTGGGATTATCTGGAATGATTTCAGCTCAAACTTTACCTCCTGCACCTTCAGCTCAGAGCTCTCAAAGCTCAACTGTATTACCTGTGACCGACACTGCTGCTAAAGTTGAAGAGGCTTCTGATATTAAAAATGAAGAGCCGCCAAAGCCAGAAGAAAAGATTGTCACGATTGCAGTGCCAGAACTTGGTTATACAAGGGAGTTTGAGCGCAAGAAAATTTCACCGCAAATTTTTGATGACTCAATGATGGGGTTGAGTGCAGCATACCGACCTACTAATTCGACTGTAAATTCTGGTGAAACAGAAATGGCTACCGAGTATTTGGAGTTGAGAGGTTTGGTTGGTGAGATTCGTCATCGATTGCTTCTTGAGGGGTATCACGTTGTTGAGGCTGGCTCAGGAATGGTAGTTCATGGTCAAGATGAGAAAGCTCAAATTTATGACATTAAAAGAAGAATTTCACGCGGTGAATTTAATGGTGCAACGTTTGTCTTAGTTGGTACTTTAGTGGATATTTCCCCGATTTCTAGTGTTACTCAAATATTGGGTACTGACGGCGTGTTGCATCGCAGAGGTCTTGATCTATTAGTAGACTTTAGTTTGATTGATACTAAAACTTTGCAGATTACCGCGGCATTTAATGCACATGGAGAAGCTTCTGAGATGAGATTAGATCGAGTTAATCGAAATAGCAATCCAGGAGAGTTTGTTCCTAGAAGAGCGAAGATGATTAAAGAGTTAGCGGTATCACTTGCTAAAAATGTTTCTAAACGTCTAGAGGCGCATGGCTATTTCCCAGAAAGGGAAGCTGAATTAACCCCTGAAGATTTAAGTAAGCAAAAATATAACCGTTACGAAGATAAAAATTTGAAGGTATATAAAAACTAATTACACAATTATTTGGAGTAAATAAAAAATGCCGGAAATTTCCGGCATTTTTTATTAATGCATTAAATAAATGAAAGCATTAATCAAAGTCCATTGGGTCTAATAAGTCCGACCGCTAAACCTTCAATACCGAAATTAGTTTGTCTTGAATCAACAATGATTGGTTCAAAATCTGGATTTTCAGCAATGAGATGAATTTCAATTCCTTTGGCTGTTTTGGTTTTATGCCAACGCTTTACGGTGACTTCGTCATCAAGCCTTGCGACAACGATGTCGCCGTTATGTGCTTCGCTTGCTTTTTTAACGGCAAGATAATCTCCGTCCAGAATGCCGGCATCGCGCATACTCATGCCGCGAACTTTTAGAAAATAATCTGCGCCTTTACTAAAGAGTTCTGGACCTACCGGAATTTCTTTTTCAACATTTTCAACTGCAAGTATTGGTGAGCCAGCGGCAACTCTACCTATCAAAGGTAGCGCCATTTGTTGGAATGCTGCGGCGGGTAGTGCGAGTTGTTGAGCAGCTTTTCTTAAAGCTTGGCTTAGGCGAATCCCTCGAGATGTCCCTGGACTAAGTTCTAAATATCCTTTACGAGCTAGGGCGCGTAAATGTTCTTCAGCGGCGTTAGCAGATGCAAATCCTAAACGTTTTGCAATTTCAGCTCGAGTAGGGGGTGAGCCGGTATTTTCAATGCTAGATTGAACAAGTTGAAGGATTTCTTCTTGCCTAGCTGTGAGTTTTGGGAGTTCGGTTGTCATCGTGCCGTTTTCTCTGGGAAAATATACATACTGTGACTATATACAGTTTTTTCTTATTTTTCAATGGGTAAAAGCATATTGCCGGAAAATTTCACTATCCCTGATAATCAAGTGGTTATTAAGAAAGTGAATACGACGGATGTCTAAAATTTTGTTGCTTGGAATGGGTGGAACGATTGCTGGAATAGCAAAAGATCCGAAGAAAGACCCATTGAACTATGCTGCCGGCCAAGTGGGTATTGAAGACCTAGTGGAAGGGTTTAAGCTACCAGGTCATACTGAATTTCAATTTCACCAGATCGCAAACATTAATAGTTGTGACTTAACTCAAGACTTACTGTCAGAGTTGGGAATTCGAGTAAATAAAGCGTTAATTGACCCAGAAATTGCCGGGATTGTTATTACTCATGGGACGGACACGATTGAAGAAACCGGTCTCTTTTTACATTTGTGCTGTGGCGAATTGGCATTAAAGCAGGGCAAGATAGTCGCTTTAACGGGGGCTATGCTGCCAGCAAATGCACCCAAGGCAGATGGTCCAGAGAACTTAAGGCTAGCCATAGATGTAGTAGCAAGATTGACTCAGCTTAAATTTAAGATTGAAGGGGGTGTTTTAGGAATTTTTGCTGGCAAGATCATTGCTGCGAAAGATTTCCGTAAGCGTTCAAGTGAGGCCATTGATGCGCCGGTGTCCGAAAGTTTGGAGCTCAATTCTGCTTCTGTAGAACAACTCTGTCCCTCATTAACTTTCCCGATTCCAGAAGAGGGTAATTGGCCTTGGGTAGATATCTTGATGAGTTATTCGGGGGTTGAGCCAAAAATCTTAGATTTTCTAATTCAATCCAAAGTGGCAGGATTAGTTTTTGCAGGCACTGGGCAGGGGAATATTCATAAAAACCTATTAAATTCAATAAGTAACGCTAATAAAATGGGTGTTCCAATGGTTCGGGCAACCCGAACAGGTGCCGGTCTGGTTCGCAATAATGTAGGTATGAATGATGACCTATTAGGAACGATATCAGCTGGCGCCTTATCCCCGCCTCAGGCTAGGCTTCTCTTGCAATTAGCTATTTATGCAGCTAGCCATGATAAGTCTTTGGATTGGAAGAAAATTTTTGCTACAATAGCGGGCTAAGCTGTAACTTAGTTACAACTTGGCAAGTTGTTTTATTTTTTACCCTTGCTACACCGCCAGGTATGACAAATGTCTAACCTAGACGCCCGGGTAGCTTTAACCATAAGGAGTACTAGATGCGTCACTACGAAGTAGTATTTATCGTCCATCCGGACCAAAGCGAGCAAGTGCCCGCGATGATTGATCGCTATAAAGGCGTATTAGCTGCTGCTGGCGGCAAAATTCATCGCATGGAAGATTGGGGCCGTCGTCAAATGGCTTATATGATCGACAAATTGGCAAAAGCTCATTACGTTTGCATGAATATTGAATGCAGCCAAGAAACTCTAGAAGAGTTGGAGCATGGCTTCAAATTCAATGATGCCGTTTTACGTCACCTCATCATCAAAATGAAGAAAGCTGAAACTGAGCCTTCAATCATGATGAAAGAAGTGCAACGTGAAGAGGCTCGTAAAGCTCAACAGACGGAGGCGCCTGCTGCCTAATGGCAGGTGAGCAACTCGGCTTGAATCATCTCAAGCTAACAGCCCACTTGGTTGCCAAAGATGCAGTTCGATATACCCCGGCAGGTCAGCCCGTTATAAATTGCCAGTTGCAGTATCAAGGACAGGTAGAAGAAGCGGAATCAGTCAGGAAAGTCGAAATGAATATCGCAGCAATCATCATCGGATCGAGTTATCGGTTAATTGAAACGATGGAAGTTGGTCAGTTAGCAAATTTTGAGGGATTTCTGGCACATAAGAGTTTGCGAAGCCAAGCGCTAGTCTTTCATATAACGAATATTAATTTTTAATTAAGGAAACCATCATGGCTTTCGGAAAAAAACCTGACTTCAAAAAGAAGCCCGCACAAAACCCATTATTTAAACGTAAACGTTTCTGCCGTTT
>CAZEHN010000017.1:0-31885 GCA_964511855.1 uncultured Polynucleobacter sp.
TCCCGTCGGATAGAGATGGCTCAATTGCAAAGACTTTATTGGCCTGTGCAAATGAAATCTCTAAACGATTAGGAGCTTCTTAAAGAATAAACCGCCAAAATGGCGGTTTATTATTAATAACTAATTAGAAGTATTAAACTTCGGCCCCATAGTTTGGATCCTCTAAACGGTTAGGATCATCTTCTTTTTTACGGTCAGCTTTGATGAGGTCTTCGCGTTTAACACCAAGCCACATGGCGATTGCAGCGGCGACGAATACAGAGGAGTAAATGCCAAACAAAATACCGATTGTGAGTGCAACAGCAAAGTAATGAAGTGTTGCGCCACCGAATAACAACATTGCTAAAACCATCATTTGTGTACTGCCGTGAGTAATAATTGTTCGGCTAATCGTACTAGTAATTGCGCCGTCAATAATTTGTGGTGTATGTAGCTTTCTAAATTTACGGAAGTTTTCACGGATTCGGTCAAAAATAACTACAGATTCGTTAACAGAATAGCCAAGCACTGCAAGTACAGCGGCTAATACTGAAAGTGAAAATTCCCATTGGAAGAAGGCAAAGAATCCAAGAATGATCACAACGTCATGTAAGTTAGCAATAATGCCGGCTAAAGCAAACTTCCATTCAAAGCGAACTGATAAATAAATAACGATACCGATAATCACAAATAGTAGTGCTTTAATGCCGCCGTATAAAAGTTCTTCACCAACTTGTGGTCCAACGAATTCAACGCGTTGAAGTTTTACTTGCGCATCTGATTCTTGAAGAGCTTTAATCACGCTGTCACTTTGAGCAGCTGCGCTAATGGCCTGTCCAGAAGCATCTTTAATTAATGGTAGGCGAATCATGACATCTCTAGAGCTGCCAAAGTTCTGAACGTTGGCTTCTGCATAGCCAAGTTTTTCAACTGTTGTTCGAATGGACTCAAGTGGTGCAGCTTGGGTGTATTGAACTTCCATGACTGTGCCACCTGTAAATTCAATTGAAAGGTTTAAGCCCTTTTGCCATAAAAAGAAAATAGCCGCTAAGAAAGTAATAATTGAAATACCGTTAAGCACCAGAGCATGGCGCATGAATGGGATGTCTTTACGAATGCGAAAAAATTCCATGATTCTGCTTATGCCTTATCTGAATTTGGGCGCCAAATTTGGCCAATAGATACTGATTGAAGTTTCTTTCTGCGGCCATACCAAAGATTGGCAAGTCCACGAGAGAAGAACACAGCTGAGAACATTGAAGTTAGGATACCCAAGCAATGAACGACTGCGAAGCCCTTAATTGGGCCAGATCCAAAAGCCAATAATGCCAAGCCTGCAATTAATGTTGTTACGTTAGAGTCCAGAATTGTGGCCCATGCTTTTTCAAAGCCGGTCGCAATTGCAGAGTGGGGTGATGCTCCTAGTCTTAATTCTTCACGAATACGCTCATTAATTAAAACGTTAGAGTCAATTGCCATACCGAGTGCTAAAGCCATCGCTGCGATACCAGGCAAACTTAATGTTGCTTGAAGCATCGATAGCACAGCAATTAACAATAGAAGATTAACTGCAAGCGCCATGACGGAGAAGAGGCCGAATAAGAGGTAATACGCAACCATGAAGATAGCGATTGCTGCAAAACCATAAATGAGTGATTTGAAACCTTTTTCAATATTTTCAGCACCAAGGCTAGGACCAATTGTTCTTTCTTCAATAATTTCCATTGGTGCCGCAAGTGATCCAGCTCGAAGTAATAGAGCTAAATCGTTGGCGCTTTGAGTAGTTGGTTGCCCTGTGATTTGGAATTTAGAGCCAAATTCGCTTTGGATTGTTGCGATTGTTAAAACTTCGCCACGACCTTTTTCAAATAAGATCATGCCCATCGGTTTGCCAACGTTTTCGCGAGTGGTTTCTTGCATTGCACGACCGCCAGCTGCATCAAGTGTGATGTTGACTGATGGGCGCTGGTTTTGGTCAAAGCCAGCACTGGCATCAATAATGCGTTCGCCACTAAAAATTACTGCTTTTTTAAATACTCCTTGCTGACCGTTACCAAATCTAAAGGCATCCATTCCAGGAGGAGGGGTATCTCCAGCGGGGATGATTGATCTTGCTGGGTCTGCTAAGCGTGATTCCAATGTGGCAGTTCTACCAATAATGTCTTTTGCGCGTGCTGTATCTTGTACACCTGGCAGTTGAACAACAATTCGATCTGCGCCTTGTTTCTGAATGACGGGTTCTTTGACGGCTAATTCGTTAACGCGCTTATTAAGCGTCAAGATGTTTTGTTTAAGAGCATTCTCTTGAATATCTTTAATTGCCATTTCTTTAAACTTACCAACAACTTTAAAGCCTTCAATAGCTTTTTCAGAATTGAAAGTCATCTCAGGAATGTTGTTAAGTAAAAACTCTTTTGCCTTATTTGCTTCTTCAGCATCTGCGAATTTGATAGTCAGCGTATCATTGGCGCGCTCGATACCTTGATAACGAATTGATTTTTCACGTAAACGACTTCTGGCATCACTGGCGATACTGTTCACTTTTTTCTCAAGCGCACCCTTCATGTCGACTTTGAGTAAGAAGTACACGCCACCTCTAAGGTCTAAGCCAAGAGGCATAGGCTGCGCATTAATTTTTGCAAGCCAATCAGGCGTATTTGAAAGTAAGTTCAGAGCAACAATAAATTCAGGCTCTTTAGGATCAGTATTTAAAGTTTTTTCAATTAAATCTTTAGCCTTAAGCTGAGTATCTGTATCTTTAAATCTAACTTTAACTGTTGCAGAACTTCCTTGAGTCTCGTAGAAGCTGCCAGTTGTTTGCAACCCAGCTTTGGATAGCGCTGAATCCACTTGTTGCTGAATATCTAAATCAACTCTAGAAGTTGTTTTAGCGCCAGCGATTTGAATGGCGGGAGCTTCTCCATACAAATTAGGGATTGAGTAAAGGGCGCCAATTAAAAGGGCGACGCCAATAACCACATACTTCCAAAGCGGGTAGCGATTCATACTAATTTCTTAGATTGATTTAAGAGTGTCTTTTGGTAAAACTGCTGTAATTGCATTCTTTTGCATTTTGACTTGCATGTTTGCGGCAAGTTCAACAGTCACGTATTGATCTTTCATATCAATAACTTTGCCAAGTAAGCCGCTTGCAGTTACAACTTCATCGCCTTTGCCTAATGCTTCAAGCATTGCTTTAATTTCTTTTTGGCGTTTCATTTGTGGGCGAATCATGATGAACCATAGAACGGCAAACATACCAACCATCATGATGATTGAAGATAGTCCACCTTCGCCACCCAAGCCAGCAGCTTGTGCATAAGCATTATTAATCCACATAGTATTTCCTTAGGTTTAAAAAAATCTTTATAAACCGTTGATTTTAACGGACTTTGAGTAAAGTCCAGTTAAAAAAAGAAATCAACTATTCGTTAATGCCCCGTGCCCTATCTCTATGAAAATTAAGAACAAATTCACTAAAACTATCATTTTCTAGTGATTGTCTAATCTCAGACATGAGATTTAGGTAGTAATGAATGTTGTGAATCGTATTTAATTGGGCTCCCAAAATCTCATTTGCACGTTGTAAGTGGTGGAGATAGGATCTGCTGAAATGACGGCAGGTATAGCACGTGCAGGTTAAATCTAAAGGGCGTTTATCTTCTTTGTAGGTGGCGTTCCTCAACTTTAGGTCGCCAAATCGTGTAAAGAGCCATCCATTGCGGGCATTGCGTGTTGGCATGACGCAATCAAACATATCAATACCTTGAGATACGCTAAAGACAAGATCTTCTGGTGTGCCCACCCCCATAAGGTAGCGAGGTTTATTCGTTGGAAGCTTGTTGCCAATGTGTTTTAGGATTCTTTCAAAGTCTGGCTTTGGTTCTCCAACAGAAAGTCCGCCTATGGCAACCCCATCAAATCCTTGTTCAGCGATGCCAGCTAGTGATTGATCTCTGAGGTGTTCAAACATACCTCCTTGAACAATGCCAAAGAGGGTATTGCCAGTTTCTAATTCTCGGAATCTTTTTACTGACCGTTCACCCCAGCGTAAAGAGAGTTCAAGTGAAGCTTTTACTGTTTTTTCATCTGTTGGAATGCCGTTGGTTTCATAAGGCGTGCATTCATCAAATTGCATTGCTATATCGCTATTGAGCGTCGCTTGTATCTCCATCGATACCTCTGGAGACATAAATAACTTGTCACCATTGACTGGGGATGCGAATGTCACACCTTCCTCGGTAATTTTTCGAAGTGCTCCTAAGCTGAATACTTGAAATCCGCCTGAGTCAGTAAGGATTGGTTTGTCCCAGCCAATGAATTGATGAAGTCCACCGAAATGTTTAACCACATCTAGGCCAGGCCTTAGCCATAAATGAAAGGTATTGCCCAGAATGATTTGTGCGTGAGCTTCATCTAGATCTCTAGGTGTCATCGCTTTTACGGAGCCGTATGTGCCAACCGGCATAAACATTGGGGTTTGTAGTTCTCCGTGAGGAAGCTTGAAACTCGCACGTCTAGCGTGACTATGTGCGTCCTGATGCGAGATTTTGAAATTTAACGAGTTCTGAGTTTCTGTTGTCATAATTTTCTTAAAAACATCGCATCACCATAACTGAAGAATCGATATTTATTTGCAATGGCATGTTGATAGGCTTGACGAATATTACCTAATCCTGCAAAGGCACTTACTAACATGAGTAATGTTGATTTGGGTAAGTGAAAATTCGTCAGCAAGGCATCAACAACTTTGAATTGATAACCTGGCGTAATAAAAATATTGGTATCACCCGAGTCGCCCATTATTGCTGAAGACTCTAGAGCACGAAGTGATGTTGTGCCAATTGCGATGACTCTTTGATTGTCTGCTTTAGCTTGATCAAGAAGCGCTCTTGTTTCTGGTGGGATTGAATATCTTTCAAAGTGCATCTGGTGTTCGCGAATATCTTTTGTACGAACAGGTGTAAATGTACCTGCTCCAACATGAAGAGTGACAAATGCGACTTTGACCCCTTTATTTTTAAGAGTATTAATCAGTTGTTCATCAAAATGAAGTCCTGCTGTTGGTGCAGCAACGGCGCCAGGATTTTTAGCAACAACTGTCTGGTATCGCTCATCATCTGTTTGATCGGGTGTATGCGCAATATAAGGTGGTAATGGTAGTTCACCGAATTGAATCAACGTATCTAAACAATTCCCGGGGAATTCAACAATAAAAAATGGGGAAAGCTCGTCACTTCCTGGGGTTTTATAACGTTCAATGACCTTTAATTCGATAGGGGATTCTAAGTTGCCGACCAATAGGGTGCTATCAACCTTAGGTGTTTTAGATGATCTGATTTGAGATAGTGCCCGCTTGTCATCAAGTACTCTCTCGATTAATAGTTCTACTTTACCGCCACTGGGTTTTTGACCAAATAATCTTGCAGGAATAACCTTGGTGTCATTAAAGACTAATAAGTCGCCAGCGTGGAGTAAATTCTCAATTTCAGGGAAAATACGATCATTGAGTTGTAAGTTAGCGCCATCTGAAGTTTCATTGATTACTTCGAGCAAACGGCTCGCTCTACGCTGCGCCAGCGGATGTTGAGCAATAAGCTCTTGCGGCAGTTCATAATCAAATTCAGATAGTTGCATTACTTGTAATAAAAGCTAATTAAATATAGATCGATTCTAAACATGTCTGGTAAACAAACCAAAACGCCATTATCCAAGCTAGGGTTAGAAACCCCTGAAGCTTTGGCGTTGCATTTGCCGATACGTTATGAAGACGAGACTGAATTATTACAAATTGACGAGGCTTTGGTTAGGGGATTGATTTCTAGCGTTCAAACACAAGGAACAGTTATTAAGTCAGAGGTGATGTTTCGACCAAGACGTCAGCTTGTTGTAACCATAGAAGATGATACTGAACAGCTCGTACTTAGGTTTCTTAATTTCTATCCTAGCCAGCAAAAACAAATGGCTCAAGGGGCTCATTTAAGGGTTAGAGGAGATGTTCGACAAGGGTTTTATGGTCCTGAAATGGTGCATCCGACAGTAAAGGCGGTACCTCCAGATGCCCCTTTATCAAATACCTTGACGCCGGTGTATTCGACAACAGCGGGTGTTGGGCAAGCTATTTTAAGAAAAGCGATTGATAAAGCATTAAAGACCCCTGAAATTAGTAGTTTTTTGAGTGAAATTATTCCTTTATCAAAACTACCCTGGAAAATGCCTAATGGCTTGTTAAAGGATTTACCAACCTTGGAGCAGGCGATTCGTGACCTGCATCATCCTCCAGCCAATGTAGATAAGGATTCTTTATTAGAAAGGACTCATCCTGCATGGCGCAGAATTCAGTTTGAAGAATTACTTGCGCAACAAATTTCATTGCAAAGGGCACATGCTGAGCGGAAAAAAAGACGGGCTCCTCAATTAATAAACAAGGGCGGGACCCTCGTTGAAGGTCTTTTGAAATTATTGCCTTTTGAACTGACTAATGCTCAAGCAAGATGTTGGCAAGAAATTGCTAATGATTTGGCTAACCCATTCCCAATGAACCGATTGTTGCAGGGGGATGTTGGGAGCGGCAAGACGGCGGTGGCAGCGCTAGCAGCTGCATGTGCAATTGATAACGGCTATCAAGTTGCGATGATGGCTCCTACAGAAATTTTGGCAGAGCAGCATTTTAAAAAGTTGGTGCCATGGTTTAACCAGTTAGGTGTTGAAGTTGTTTGGTTATCAGGCAGTCTGAAAGCTAAAGAAAAAAAGGCTGCACAAGCTTTGATTTCAGCTGGGCAGGCTCGTTTGGCAATTGGTACCCATGCGTTAATTCAAGAAGATGTTGAATTTGAAAATTTAGGGTTAGCAATTATTGATGAGCAACATCGATTTGGTGTTCGTCAACGTTTGCAGTTGCATTCAAAAAATGGCAACGAAGAAATTTATTCTCATCAGTTAATGATGTCGGCTACGCCAATTCCAAGAACTTTAGCAATGAGCTATTACGCGGACTTGGATGTTTCAGTGATTGATGAATTACCTCCAGGAAGAAAACCAGTTTCTACTAAGCTGATTAAGCAGGCGCGTCGTGATGAGGTTATACAAGGAATTCGTTCTGAGTTAGCAAAAGGAAGACAAGCCTATTGGGTTTGCCCGCTGATTGAAGAGTCTGAGGCCTTACAGCTTAAAACTGCTGAAGAAACCTTTGAACTATTAAATCAAGCTTTGAGTGAATTTAAAATCGGTATGGTCCATGGGCGCCTGCCTACTCAAGAAAAAGCACAAACAATGGAATCGTTTAGTGCGGGGGAGATTAATTTATTAGTAGCAACCACAGTGATTGAGGTTGGTGTCGATGTTCCCAATGCTTCATTAATGATCATTGAGCATGCTGAGCGCTTTGGATATTCTCAACTTCATCAATTGCGCGGTCGTGTCGGCCGTGGTGCAGCAGAATCAGTGTGTTTATTGATTTATAGTGAACCACTTTCGTTGGCTGCTAAAGAGCGATTGCAAACCTTGAGAGAGGTTAGTGATGGATTTGTTATTGCTGAGCGAGACCTGGCATTAAGGGGGCCTGGTGAGTTATTGGGTGCTAAGCAATCAGGAGATGCCATGCTGCGTTTTGTGGATTTGCAGAGAGATGCTTGGCTGATAGAATTAGCTAAAGAAGTTGCTGCTTACTTGATTGCCGAAATGCCAGATGTTGCAACAAAGCATCTTGAACGTTGGCTTGGGTCAAGAGCTGATTATTTAAAAGCCTAAGGTAAAAATGTCGGAATTAAGTTGGTCAGAAAAAATAAAACAGTATGGTTATCTCATTCGGTTTGATAAACCGATAGGTACGTTGTTGCTGTTATGGCCAACTATGTGGGCTCTATGGATGGCAAGTAACGGTCATCCACCACTACTACATGTGTTTATTTTTGCTTTTGGAACATGGTTGATGCGCAGTGCTGGGTGTGCAGTTAATGATTATGCAGATAAAGACTTTGATTTGCATGTTAAGCGGACTCAAAATCGACCACTAACCTCAAATAAGATTTCGAGTAAAGAAGCTTTAGGTGTGGCTGGGTGTTTGGCCGCTATCGCTTTTGCGTTAATTTGGCCTTTAAATAATTTGACGAAATTACTTTCAGTGGCGGCTTTAGCTATCGCCATTATTTACCCATTTACTAAGCGCTTCTTTGCGATGCCGCAAGCTGTACTTGGGGTGGCGTTTGGGTTTGGTATTCCAATGGCATATGCAGCTGAGTTAAATACTGTCCCGGTTCAAGGATGGTTAATGCTTTTGGCTAATATTTTTTGGGCCATTGCATACGATACAGCATATGCAATGGTTGATAGAGATGATGATCTAAAGTTGGGAATTAGAACTTCAGCCATTACCTTTGGTAAATATGAAGTTACGGCCATCATGATTTGTTACAGCTTGATGTTCTTGATACTTGCTTATATTGCTATTGAGGCTAACTTAAATTATTTCTTTTGGTTGGGTTGGATGGCAGCAATCGTTTGTGCTTTATATCACTACACATTAATCAGAACCCGTGATCGTATGAAATGCTTTAAATCGTTTATGCATAACAATTGGTTAGGAGCCTGTTTGTTTGCAGGCATTTTTATGTCCTATCTAACGCAGTAATTCAAAACGAACTACTCACGGCCGAATTCTTCACCCATCTCAGCACCACGTTTAGCCGCAGCATCAATTGCTAACTTTAAGGTTTCAGCCCAAGATTTCTCTCTAAGTACTTCTAGCGCGGCAAAAGTCGTACCACCTTTTGAGGTCACTTTTTCTCTTAAGATTGTTGGGGAGTCTGTTGAGTTAGCTGCAAGAGATGCTGCGCCAACCAAGGTTTCTAAAGCTAAAACTTTGGCTTGGTCTGCATTTAAACCTTGGGCTTCACCAGCGGCCTGTAGGGCCTCTAGAAATGCAAATACATAAGCTGGACCACTTCCGGAAACTGCAGTAACAGAGTCAATTAAAGATTCTTTATCCACCCAAACAAATTTACCAATAGCTTGACATGCTGCCTCAACAAGAGCTTTATCTTCTTTTGCTAATGATTGAGCAGAGCAAAGACCTGTGACACCTTGGCCAATTAGAGCAGGTGTGTTTGGCATTGCTCTAACTACACGTTGACTAGAAATCCATTTTGAAATGTTTTCAATGCGAATGCCTGCGGCAATGCTAAGTACTAATGGATACGTTGAATTAGCATTTAATGCTGAATCAATTGCTTGTTTATATTGAGTTGCCGCTTCTTTAAATTGTTGAGGCTTAACTGCAAAAACTACTAAATTTGCGGTTGCAAGGAAATTACTTGCAGATTGACAATCCGCAGCCACTCTAACTTTGAAGGTATTCGATAAATTGTCGCGAGATCCAGGAAATGGGTCGATTGCTAAAATATTGTCGGGCAATGTATTGTGCTTAATTAGGCCGCCAATAATTGCTGCAGCCATATTGCCGCCGCCAATAAAAGCAATTCGGAAAGAGTTTGCGTTATTTGAAGTCATTGTATGTATGAGTTTTATATTAATTTGTTTTGGGATCTCGTTTGCCAAAAATGGCTGTGCCGATTCTGACCATCGTACTGCCTGCGGCAATTGCTTCTTCAAGATCATCAGACATCCCTAAGGATAATGTATCAAAGTCCGGCGCAAGATTTTGCTCTTTTAATTTCGATTGAATGGAAATGAACATGTCTTTCATTGCTTTGAGGGACATGTTATTTGCACCCGGTTCAGGAATCGCCATGAGACCTCTTAGATTTAATCTTGGTAATTTTGATACTAATGTGCAAAGTTCCAAAGCTTCATTAGGCTGAATACCACTTTTACTTTCTTCACCGCTAATATTGATTTGAACACATACATTTAGTGGATTTAGGTTCTCAGGGCGTTGATCTGATAGACGCTCTGCAATTTTTAGACGGTCAACACTTTGCACCCAGTCAAAGCTCTCGGCAGCAGGTCGTGTTTTGTTGCTTTGAAGTGGGCCAATTAAATGCCACTCGATTTGAGAACGAAATTCCTTTAAGGACTCAATTTTTTCTACAGCTTCCTGTAAATAATTTTCTCCAAATTGTTTTTGTCCACTCAGAAATGCTTCTTTAACAGCTTGAGCAGGCTGAGTTTTGGATACTGCAAGTAACTTTACGGATGAAGGTTCACGAGATGCAATCATGCAAGCATGATTGATTCTTTTGATAATTGCTTGAAGATTATTGGCTATCTGACTCATGCCTTACTATTCAATATTTGCTCATCAATCAGTTCAATCCAATGCCTTACTGGTATGTCATCCTGTTGAAGTTGTGTAATACATCCGACATTCCCGGACACTACGGTAGATGCTTGATGTATGTTTGAAGCGCGAAGTAGTTTTTCAAGTTTTTGAGATCTTAATTGATTGGATAGATCTGATTGCAAGATTGAATAAGTGCCAGCAGAACCGCAGCATAGGTGGCTATCTTCACATAAGTTCACTTTAATACCAATTGCTTGCATTACTTTTTCAACTTGACCTCTAATTTGTTGACCATGTTGCAATGTGCAAGGTGGATGATAAATAACCCCAATTTTAGGATTGTCACCTACAAGTCGAACAAGTTCCTTAGTATAGTTCGGAATAATTTCACTGATATCTTTGGTTAGGGATGAAATGATTTTGGCTTGAGCTGCGTACTCGGGATCATCTTTTAAGAGGTGGCCATAATCTTTTACAGTAACCCCGCAGCCAGAGGCATTCATGATGATCGCTTCAATTTTATTAACTCCGCCTTTTTCTAGACCATTTTCGATGATAGGCCACCAAGCATCGATATTTTGTTTAACTTGCTTAAGTCCGCCATCATGATCATTAAGGTGGAGTTTGATTGCGCCACAGCAGCTTACTTGTGGTGCTGATATTAGTCGAATACCAAGTGCATTAAAGACTCGCTCAGTTGCATGGTTGATGTTGGGAAGCATGCCTGGTTGAACACAGCCATTAAGTGTGAGCATTGTGCTTTTAATTGCCGTTAATTCAATTTTGTTGATATCTATCTTGGGTGTAATTGAGAGCGGTATTTTTTTCTTAATAACTGAAGGTAGGAGAGGTCTTAGGGCTCTGCCGATTTTCATGGCAGGATTAAATAAGGTTGGTCGAGTAAGACCCTCTTTTAGTAACCAGCGTAGTACACGATTGCCTGTAGATCTTGCAGGAGCTTGCTCTTCTGCCCAACGTCTGCCAATTTCAAGAAGATGTCCATATTGCACGCCACTTGGACAGGTACTTTCACAGTTTCGACAGGTTAAGCATCGATCTAGATGTTCGCGTGTTTTTTCAGTGGCTTTTTTACCTTCTGCCATTTGCTTTATAAGGTAGATGCGTCCACGGGGACCATCTAATTCATCACCTAATAATTGATAGGTTGGGCAGGTTGCAGTACAAAATCCACAGTGCACGCAATTAGATAATAATTTTTGTGCATCTTGACCTTCGATGGTGTTGGCTAATTCAGGAGCTAAATCGGTTTGCATAAATATTATTTAATTGTCATTAAGGCATGCGACCAGTTAGAAAAACGCCATCTGGGTCAAAAGCGGACCTTAATCTTGCTTGAACTGCTGCAAGTGGTTTTGTTAGCGGGTTATCAAGTAAAGAGGTAAATGCCGATATACCTTCTTCTTTATCACCTCTAAATAAGGTGGCATGTCCCCCATGTTTTGTAGCGATCGCTTTGGCCTGTGCCATATCCATTGAATTTTTTACCCAACGTTGACCGCCTAGCCATTCAATACAAGTGGGGCCAGGTAAATCAATGGGCGCCGACATCGGGTTGACGGCAAATCTCCATAGTTGCTGATCTGGAGTTAATTTAAAAAAGTCATGCTCTTGTTCTCGAAGGCTGCCCCAAAGTTTTTTAGCCTCGTCATCATTTAGCTCAGTCGCTGGCATTTCTTGTTTTAATTTTTCTGTTGCTGTTTTGACTGCTGCGTTAGCGCCAGCGAGCCTTATAAATAGTTTGCCGTGAGCAGCTTCTCCAACCCATGCGCTAGCTGAAACAGGAAGTGGTTGGCTTGCCCATTGGTTCATTTGTTGAATTGCTGTTGATTGGTCTATATCAAAACAAAGTGTTTTGCTTGCCGCTGGCTTTGGTAATACTTTTATAGAAACATTTAGCAGTAAAGCTAAAGTTCCAAGTGATCCTGGAATTAGTCTTGACACGTCGTAACCGGCGACATTTTTCATCACCTTTCCGCCGAAAGATAATATTTGTCCTGTCCCATCCATCACATCAGCGCCGAGAACAAAATCTCTTAAATTACCAGCTTGGGCGCGACCGGGGCCTGCTAAGCCGCTGGCGACCATGCCGCCGATTGTGGCATTTGATCCGAAGTGGGGTGGTTCAAACGCAAACATTTGATTTTTCTGAGCGAGAATTTTTTCAACTTCGGAAAGTGTCGTACCTGATCGCACTGTAATTACGAGCTCTTCAGGTTGGTAGTCGATAACGCCGCTATAGTTTTTTGTTGATAGCACTTCACCACTTGGAGTATCGCCATACCAAGACTTTGTGTTTCCACCTTGAATAATGATTTTGCCTTTATTTTTTCGTGCTTGATCAATAGCTTCTCGGAAGTGTTCTATGGCTTGTATTGTTAATTGCTCAGTCATTAGAATCTTTCGAGTTCGGGATGAGGTAACTGTCCATTAGAAATACGCATACGGCCGTATTCTGCGCAACGATTAAGTGTTGGAATAGCTTTATCGGGATTTAATAATTTCTTAGGATCAAAGGCTGCTTTAATTCCCCAGAAAAGATTTCGTTCAGGTTCACCAAATTGTACGCACATCGAGTTGATCTTTTCGATACCAACCCCATGCTCGCCTGTAATAGTTCCGCCTAGTTCAACGCATGTTTCAAGAATATCTGAACCGAATTCTTCAGCGCGCCGCCATTGATCATGATCTGCGCCATTAAATAGGATAAGGGGATGCATATTGCCATCGCCAGCATGGAATACATTCATGCAACGTAGCTGGTATTTAATTTCCATACCTTGAATACGTTTAAGTAATTCAGAAATTTGACGTCTTGGAATCGTTCCATCCATGCAATAGTAATCAGGCGAGATTCTGCCAGCGGCAGGGAAAGCATTTTTACGACCACTCCAGAACTGAAGTCGTTGCGCTTCTGATTGAGAAACCTCTAGATGGGTCGCACCGCTTGTTTTTAAGACGGCACTCATTTTTGCAATTTCTTCTTCCACTTCTTCTGGGGTTCCATCAGATTCGCATAGAAGAATAGTTGCCGCATTAATGTCATATCCAGCATGCACGAATTCTTCAACAGCTCGAGTGGCTGGTTGATCCATCATTTCAAGTCCTGCAGGAATAATTCCTGCGGCGATGATATCGGCAACTGCCTGCCCACCTTTGCCAATATCATCAAAACTTGCCATGATAACTTTGGCTACTTGTGGTTTAGGCACTAATTTAACGGTTACTTCAGTTACGATGGCAAGCATGCCTTCGCTACCAATAAAAACTGCAAGCATATCGAGTCCAGGAGCATCTGGAGCAAGACCTCCAAATTCAACAATTTCCCCTGACATTAAAACAGCCCTAACCCTTAATACATTGTGGAGGGTTAAGCCGTATTTCAAGCAATGAACACCACCAGAGTTCTCGCTAACATTGCCGCCAATAGAACATGCAATCTGAGAAGAGGGGTCGGGTGCGTAATAAAGGTTGTATTTAGCGACGGCTTCAGAAATAGCTAAATTTCTAACCCCAGGTTGAACAATTGCTGTTCGTGCAACCGGATCAATATCGATAATTTTCTTGAATTTTGCAAGGGATAGAACCAAACCTTCAGCGATTGGCATTGCCCCACCTGATAGTCCTGTGCCGGCCCCTCGTGGAACAATTGGAACGTTTAGCTGATTACATATCTTTAGAATCTCAACAACTTGATCCTCTGTTTGAGGTAAGGCCACTGCTAGAGGCATTTGACGATAAGCGGCTAAACCGTCACACTCATAAGGAATGGTGTCCTCTGGCTCCCATAAAAGGGTACCTTCAGCCAAAATTGGGCGCAAAGCGTTTACTAGCTCTTGTTGCTTAACGAGTAATGGAGGAGGGGCGATCGAGTTCATGTTTTCAATTATCTACTTATAATCAATTTTATGGGAAAACGACTAACGCAAATTGCTACCCGAACAGGGGATGAGGGAACAACTGGCCTTGGAGATGGCACTCGGGTCGATAAAGACCATTTGCGCATCTGTGCCATGGGGGACGTTGATGAGCTTAATTCTCAAATAGGCCTATTATTGACAGAGGTTTTCCCTTCAGCTCTAGAAGTAGAGCTTAAGGCATTATTTGATCAGGTACAACACGATTTGTTTGATTTGGGAGGTGAATTATGTATCCCGAATTACACCTTACTTAAAGAAGAGCAAGTATTAAAACTGGATGAGTGGCTTAAACAATATAACTCTCAGTTGCCTCGACTAGAAGAGTTTATTTTGCCCGGTGGAACAAGGGCGGCGGCTCAGGCCCATGTTTGTAGAACCATTTGTCGGAGAGCTGAGCGTTCGATTGTTAAATTAGGGCACTCAGAGCCGATTCATGATAGTCCTAGGCAGTATGTCAACCGCCTGTCGGACCTATTGTTTGTGCTAGCAAGAGTTCTTAATAAAGGCGCCGGAGGATCTGACGTACTTTGGAAGCACGATAAAAAATCCTCCGACTAAACTAATGATTAGCCACCTCGACGTTTTTTAACACCGGCAGCTAGAATATCGAGCACATTGACTGAATCATCCCAGTTGATGCAAGCATCCGTAATACTTTGACCGTATTTAAGTTCTTTAGGGTCATCCTTACCCGGGGTGAATTTTTGAGCGCCATCAATGAGGTGGCTTTCTACCATAACTCCAAAGATATTTTTTGAACCACCTGCAATTTGATTTGCAACATCATTCGCTACATCAATTTGGCGTTTATGTTGTTTACTTGAGTTTGCATGTGATAAGTCCACCATGAGTGATGGGTGTAGTTTTGCAGCGGTTAACTCATCACAAGCATGTTTGACACTGGCTGCATCGTAATTAGGTGTTTTACCGCCACGTAAGATGACGTGGCAATCTTGATTACCTTTTGTTTCAACGATTGCAACTTGACCATTTTTATGCACTGACAAGAAGTGGTGGCCACGGCTTGCGGCTTGAATTGCATCTGTAGCAATTTTGATATTGCCGTCAGTGCCATTTTTGAAGCCGATTGGCGCTGATAGTCCAGATGCAAGCTCTCTATGTACTTGGCTTTCTGTTGTTCTTGCGCCAATTGCGCCCCAAGAGATTAGATCTCCGATGTATTGAGGAGAGATCGTATCTAGGAACTCGCTACCAGCAGGCATGCCAAGTCGATTAATTTCGATCAAGACTTGACGTGCAATACGTAAGCCTTCATCAATACGGTAACTTTCGTCTAAGTATGGGTCATTGATAAGTCCTTTCCAACCCACAGTTGTACGAGGTTTTTCAAAGTAGACACGCATAACAATTTCTAGCTCTTTAGCATGTTTCTTTCTTTGCTCAAGAAGTAGTTTTGCATACTCAAGTGCTGCTGCAGGGTCGTGAATTGAGCAAGGACCGATTACAACTAATAGTCGATCATTCTCACCGTGAATAATTTCACGAATTTTATTTCTCGTTTTACCAACGAGTGATTCGATTTTCGTACCAGAAATAGGGAAGAAACGAATCAAATGTTCTGGTGGTGGCAGCACAATAATATCCTTAATACGTTGGTCATCAGTTTGGGACGTTTTATCAACGTTTGCATACCAGCTTTCAGATGTTGTCGTTTTGTCGCTCATGATTTTCCTTGGTTTATTGCCTAGCTCTAGCGAAAAAAAACCGCCGTTGCTTCGGCGGTTTTTTCGAGGAGGAATTTATTTAAACAATCGCCTCTCGACCGCCTAGGTCTGAGAACCAAAAGTAAAAGAAATAAGATTTCGTCCTGTTCATGGGATCTAATTTAACACAGTTCTAGGCAAGATTGTCAATATTGAGCTTAGAACAGGCCTTATGCGGTTCCGCCAACCGTCATTTCATCGATTCTAAGGGTGGGTTGCCCAACACCTACGGGGACGCTTTGACCCTCTTTGCCGCATACCCCAACACCGTCATCTAGACTAAGATCGTTACCAATCATACTGACATGCTTAAGGGATTCTGGCCCATTACCAATGATCGTAGCCCCTTTGACAGGGTATTGAATTTTCCCGTTTTCAACCCAGTAAGCTTCTGAGGCTGAGAATACGAATTTGCCACTTGTAATGTCGACTTGACCACCGCCAAAGTTAACAGCGTATAAACCACGTTTCATGCTTGAGAGGATTTCAGCTGGATCATGTTGTCCTGCGAGCATGTATGTATTTGTCATTCTAGGTAGAGGTAGGGCCGCATAACTTTCTCTTCGACCATTGCCGGTTAATGGCATGCCCATTAATCTGGCATTGAGAGAATCTTGGATATATCCCTTAAGTATTCCGTTTTCAATTAAGGTTGTGCAATGAGTGGCATTTCCTTCGTCGTCAATATTGAGTGAGCCTCTTCGTCCAGCGAGAGTTCCATCATCAACAACCGTAACACCCTTAGCGGCAACTTGTTTGCCTATCATTCCAGAAAATGCAGAAGATCCTTTTCGGTTAAAGTCCCCCTCTAACCCGTGACCAATCGCTTCATGAAGTAAAACACCTGGCCAGCCTGGCCCCATAACAACTGACATCGCTCCGGCAGGCGCTGGGCGAGATTCTAAATTAACTAATGCTGAACGAACAGCTTGATCAACCCATTGATCTACTCGTTCATCAGAAAAATATCCATAATCAGTTCTTCCACCACCGCCTGCTGTGCCAACTTCTCTACGTCCATTTTGTTCGGCAATTACTGTGACAGATACTCGAACGAGTGGGCGAATATCTGCAGCCAATACACCGTTTGCTCTTGCAACAAGGACAACATCAAATTCTCCAGCTAATCCGGCCATCACTTGAACAATACGAGGATCCTTTGCGCGAGCTCGTTTCTCGATACGTTCAAGTAGTCTAATTTTTTCTGCTGCACTCAGACTGCTTAGTGGATCATTAGGGTGATAAAGGACTCTTGAAGATTCGGCTTGATGTTTGTCTTTAATGACAATTTTCTTTTTTCCGCCGGATTGACCAATTACCCTAGTTGCTTTGCCAGCCTGCGCTAGTGTGTCTAAATTAATCTCATCAGCATATGCGAAAGCAGTTTTTTCACCAGAAATAGCTCTCACACCAACGCCTTGATCAATGCTGAAGCTACCTGATTTAACAATACCTTCTTCTAGACTCCAAGCTTCATTGCGAGTATGTTGGAAATAAAGGTCCGCATCATCAAGGCGATATGTGTGCATATCACTAAGGGTGCGCTGTAAATCGGAAACATCAATGCCGCCAGGGCTTAACAATAATTCTTTAGCTGTAGCTAGGGCATCGCTACCCTTGGTAGGGGTGATGCTGTTGAGTAGGTGAATGTCGGGTGCGTTCATTATTTTCGATGCTTTAATGCTGGAAGTTTAGAGCGTACATCGTTTAATAGATTTTTGCTTAAAGTTGCAACAACTATGCCAGAACCCTCTTCTAGTTTGGATTCAACACCACCCCAAGGGTTAATAATCATTGAATTTCCCCAGGTTCTGCGACCATTGTCATGGATGCCTCCTTGAGCGGAGGCGATGAAATAGCACTGGTTTTCAATAGCTCTTGATCGAAGTAGGATCTCCCAGTGGTCTTTACCAGTAGTGTATGTAAAAGCCGCGGGAATGATTTGGCAATCAACCTCCCCCATAGATCTATATAGTTCAGGGAATCGAATGTCATAGCAAATGGATAGGCCAAATCGCCAAGTGGTTTGATCTTTTGATATTTCAAATGTCACTGGATTTTCGCCGGCGAATAATGTTTTTGATTCATCATAACTTTCTTCTCCGTGCGAGAAGGCGAATAAATGAATTTTGTCGTATCTAGCCAAAACTTTTCCTGAGGGGCTAAAAACTAAAGAGCTATTCCAAACTCGATTGGGATCTGAACTACTTAATGGAATCGTCCCGGCGACTATGTGAATATTATGCTTAACTGCAAGATTAGATAGCGCATCTTGTAATGCGCCTTCGCCATATTTCTCTTGAATAGTTAATTTGTCTGTGTCTCGTTTACCAAATAAGCAAAAGTATTCAGGTAATACTGCAATTGCGCATCCTTCATCTGCAGCCTGACCAATTAATTCACCCGCAGTTTTAAGGTTAGTAGCAAGATCGCTTGTTGAAACCATCTGCAGACTTGCAGTTTTAAGAGTTTGATTTGCTAAGGACTCGTTCATTGTGTAGGGTTTGCTGGCGCAATTGGAGTAGGTGGAGTTGCACCTGGTTTAACGGGGTTTTCGAGCAAAGATTTACGACGAATTTTATCAAGTGTCTCTTGATTAAGTGGTTTGCCGTTTTGATCTAATGGAATAATTTCTGGATCTTGCCAAGAGCCTTGGATTAAATAATCTGCTTGTAAGATTTTATTAATTGAGGATGAAAGCAAAAATTGGCCTGCTAATGTGCTTAATCCTACGATTGGATTAATAAAATAAAAGGCAGCAAGTGAGGTAGAAGCTAAGCTAATTTTCGGATAGACAGTGACTCGCAGATCTTGTGTTTCATCATTTAGATTTGCACGTCCGCGCATATTGATCTTCGCAATATTACTAATGAGTTCAAAATCATCTGTGCGCGCAACTCCTTTACGAAGATTGGCTGAGGCTGATATTTTGTCAAAATATGTCCCAGATGAAACTGCGTCTCCAATGCCTCCTTGAATATTCAAAGTGGCTAATTTAAATAAGCTTTGAAAGCTAAGTAGTCCGAGGAGTTTTGCAGCGCCTGGATCAACTCGAAGTAATGTGCCTTTGGTTGCTACGAAATTTATATCGCCGCTTAAGGTTTTTTTATCGAAGGCATATGGTGCGCCTTGCCAAGAAATATTGCCCTCTAATTTACCTTGACCATCTTCAACAACTTTAGCGTTTCCAAGTGAGTCTAAAAGCTTACCTAGTTGATTAGAGTTGATCTCTATTTTTAGATCTGTTTGCCCTTGATCAGAGGCGGTTGGCATTTTCCAAACACCTTTAGCGTTCAGTTCGCCATTTGGATTCTTAATTTTTAAACTCTCAAGATCCCATGTATCAGTTTTTCCGGTCGCCAGAATTGAAAGAGAGCCAAAATTTCGTTTGCCCATCACAAATTGATCGGCTGAAATATCTAATTTAGGAATTCGACTAGAAGATTTTTGAAGTCCTTGAGTAAGAACGTTATTACTCTCTTCATTTGGGATGATGAGTTTAGTCAACTTCGCACTTAATTCGCCTGAAGGCAATCCTAGATTAGCTGATTGCCACTGGAATTTTCCTACGACTAATGGTGAGTCAACATTAGCGCTCCATAGTTCGCCCTCGTGTGTGGCAGATATTGAAAAGTCTGCGAAATCTCTATCTGTAATGATGAGATGTTTAGCTTTTCCTTTAATGCTTGTGATGCCGGTCATTTGCATCGATTCTTGAGGCAATTGAGCTGGTTTGTTACTTGATTTTTTTCCTGTATCAGCCGCAAGTATTGCTCCCCAGTCATCACCTTGTAAGGTGTCAACATCAAACACAATACTTGTTCCTGAATTAGGGAGTGTGGCTTTTAGGTTTCCTAAAGAGATGCCTTGTTTTTCTATCTTGCCGTTTTTGGAAGTTCCTTTAGATTGGAATCTATCACCTAGGGTTAAGTTCCACTCGAACCCAAAGTCGTTTTTACTTACGTTGTTAGATGAAATACTTGCTTTACCAGGCATAAATACACCTAGTGGTTTATTCAATGGTTTAGGTAGATCGATGCCTACATTTTTAAGATCAAAATCAATTTCAATATTTGATTTCTTGTCCTGGCCAATCAACTTACCTTGATATGTCATAACTCCGTGGAGTTTCTTTTTGATTTCAATTGAGGTTGGGTCATTTTTTGTTAAAGCGAGTTGTCCGAATTTTGAAAAATCAGCTTTACCGTTAAAAATGATTGTTCGCTTAAGGGTTGGGTCGTTTTTCACGGTTACTTGGCCACCCAACCACTCGCCGTTAATATCGGCTTGTTCAATGCCATTCTCGGTAATGGTTAATGCGCCATTTCTAATTGATCCTGATGGCATGTCATTAAATTTAACTTGATTGTTATCGATATTGACATTAGCTACAAAGCGCGTTGGCACTTTGTTGGAGAACGGATGATTAAGTTTTATGGATGCTTTGGTATTGCCATTGACTTTGAGATCACTTGAAATGTTATGGAACATTAAAAGTGGTGGTGTTGAGGCGAGATAGTGAATGATATCTTGCGTATTTCCATCTATATTGCCTTGGAGATCAAGCACGGATATCTCTTTTGCAAAATCTGCGCTTGCGCTAATTCCAGAAAGATTAGCCCCTTTAAATTTCGCACTTGGGATTTCAATAAATAGCTCGCTATTTTTCATTTTGACTGTGCCATTAAGCTTTTCAAAAGCTAGCCATTCCCCAGGCTCCCTTGCTAATTTTGGCGATGGCTTAAATGAGCCATTTTGGATTGGTACAGTAAACTCAAACTTGCTATTGGATTTTGGAGTGTAAGGGATTTTTTCTGGATTTCCTTGAATTTTTAGCTGCGCATTGTTGATGTCACCACTAATCAATGTGCCTGAGAGATAGTTTAGAACTTCGCTATCAATTGATTTAGGAAGGTAGCTGGTTAATTCTCCCATCTTCGCGCGAGCAATCGTTAAATCTAAATCGAGATTGCTAGGAGTTTTTTCATTGCCGGATGAATAATCTAAATTTGCTTTGATGGAAATATCTGAATTATTAAGAACAACATTCTCAGCATTAATTTCCCATTGATGATTTTTCTTTATCCAAGAAATATCGGCTTTAGCTTCGTCGATCTTAGTGTTGGATCGAGAAATAATTTCACCTTTTTCAAGAACGGCATTTTTTGTATCTAATTTGAATGAGCCTTTCTCTAGCTCAGTTAGTAGTTGACCATTTAATCCTTTAAAACCTGGAATTTTTAAAGAAGAATAATTCCATCCTACATTTTTTAAGTTAGCGCTTAAAACTAAGCGGGGGTTGTCATAACTAATAATTTTTAGCGAAGATGTATCTTGCGGTGGTTGGTGCCAAATTAAATAAAGATTCTCGAGTTGTCCTTGCGGTTTTAGTTCACTTAATTGTTTTTGATAATTGGCAGGAATAGGTAGTTGAGTTAATAGATCGTGAACAACTTCAAGTGAAATACTTTCTGAGATGACGCTGAATGTACCAATCGATTTGCTATCACCAGGGATGCCCCAGCCAAAGCTAATATCACTTAAATTATTAATTTTGTGGGAGATTACTTCACTTGGGCTTTGCCAGCTAAGCTCTTTAATTTGCAGATATTGCAGATCGCCTTGTGCCGTTGGGGTGAACGTTCCATTTAGTTTGCTTAAGCGAAGTGTGTTTTTTGGTTTTTCCCAATAGATGTCCATATTTTCGGCATCTAATGTAATTTCACCATTAGAAAGTTTGCCGTTATTGAGTTCGACATTACCTTTGGTGTTGAAATTACCGCTAAGCGCTTTAATTGGTAGGTGTGTTGTATTTAAAAATTTAGCGAGATTAAATTGGTTGATATGCCATGAGGCAGTACCTTGCCAGTTTTGCCAATTACCCTTGTTGCTGAATAAGCGGTGCTTGAATTCGCTTTGAATTGAAAGTGCTTCAGGGCTCCAAGCCGATTTAAGGGCTAGGTTGACTTGATGATTTTGTTGAAAGTTCTTGGTTTCAAAGTGATCAACTTTAAATAAATAATTACTCGTTTTGTCATGCTGATCTAAAAGTTTGACATTGAGATTATTGATTTGTAAATCTCGTTGCTCGAGTAACCAATCAAGACTGTTAAAGTCAGATTCTGAATTGTTGATGGCAACCCCGGCAATAAACCAATCTCCAGCTTGGTTTCTGAATGCGTTGATATCTGCTTGATCAACTTTTAAATCATAGAAGCTAGGTGTTAATTTCCAGATCGTATCCCAACCTAGCACAGCTCTAATTTTAGGAACTTCTAAGACAGTAGGGTTTGTTTGATTTTCAGTTTCGGAATTGAAAATAAGGTTGTTAATTTCAAATGCAGGACGAAGATCTACCCAGCTAGTTTGTATTTCGGTAATAGTTACTTTTACACCAAGTGTCTTGGATGCAAATTGTTCAATTTGAGATTTTTTATTTTGTAATTCAGGCCAAATCCAGTAGCGAACTACTATTTGACCAATCGCAATGCTTGTAACCAAGCCAATCACCAAAGCAATTGCAAATAGTTTTGTAAGTTTAAATATTTTAGGGTGCGTATAAGCTAAGGCCTTGAATCTATTGATCCAATTTTTCCCTAATAAACTGTTATGGCCTTTCATCCCCTCATTATCCAATACTGTGAGTATTTTTTTGAAAATCTATCAATTTTTTGTAATTAATATGTAATAAGTGCGCATTACAGTTGTTAATATGACGTAATGGATAAATTAATCTCAATCGCCAAGGAAAATTCACAATACTTGACTAGATGGTTTACCGCTCGTCCAGACTGGCAAGAGTGGGTGGCTCAGCAGCAATCTAAACCCTTAACAAACCAATCATTAGAAGCGCTGGTCAATGAAGCTCGCTTAAGTCTTTTTGATCGCGAATTTGATGAAGCGCTCTTAATGAAGGTGCTAAGGGAGATTCGTCAAAAAACAATGCTTTGGATTGGTGTGAGAGATTTAACTAATCAAGCATCGTTAGGTGAGGTTACTGAAGTAATGACCAGGCTTGCGGAACTTACCCTTGAGTTAGCGACTGATTGCTTAACTAAGGAGTTGGGTGCAAAGCATGGCTTACCAATGTATCCAGATGGACGTCAGATGCCGCTTTGGATTGTTGGCATGGGTAAGCTTGGGGGGAGGGAGTTAAATGTTTCCTCAGATATCGACTTGATCTTTGTTTATGAAGATGATGGCGAAACTGTAGGCGGACCAAAATCTTTGTCTCATCATGAATGGTTCTCAAGGCTTGGTAAAAGAATAATTAAAGTTTTATCCGAATTAACGTCTGATGGCTTTGTTTTTCGAGTTGATATGAGATTACGTCCCAATGGGGATTCTGGCCCTTTGGTTTGTAGTTTGAATATGCTTGAAGAATACTTCATGATTCAAGGTCGAGAATGGGAGCGATACGCTTGGATTAAGGGAAGGTTGGTATACCCATTAAAAGATGCTGGTGAGCAAGGTTTGCCTGTAACCTTTCATAATGTCGTCAGGCCTTTTGTTTATCGCAGATATTTAGATTTTGGTGTCATAGCGGCGATTCGGGAGCTGCATGTCCAAATTCGTCATGAGGCAAATTTACGTGCAAGTAATTTTCCTGCAAGAGCGGTTGATCTTAAGTTGGGTCAGGGCGGAATACGCGAGATTGAATTCTTAGCGCAGATGTTTCAATTGATTCGTGGGGGGCGTGAACCAATTTTAAGAGAGCGCCCTACCTTAACGATTCTGAATTCACTAGTCCAATTGGGCTTGATGGATAAGGAGAGTTCGCAGGAGTTGCAAGATGCTTATGTTTTCTTACGTCGGGCTGAGCATCGCGTGCAATGGTGGGATGATGCGCAAATTCATTATTTACCTACGGATCCTGAGGCTCAAGAGCGGATTGCAAAAAGTCTTAATTACGCTTCAAAAGAAGAGTTTTATGCGGAATTGGATAAGCACCAAACAATCGTAAAAAATGCTTTTGCTAGTGCATTTGTGCTTGAAGGAGAATATTCCAATAGTGATGAGCTAAGTACCTGGGTACTTTCTGACGAGTTTTCTGAAAATCTTCGTCAGCAATGGAATAGTTTGCAAAATTCTGCTCGCTATCGAGCAATGAGTGATGGCGCCAAAAAGAATTTAATTAAGATATTTAAAAAGGCAATTGAGCTTAGTCCCTCAGGTGGCGAAGCGACTATTCTTGAACTACTTAATTTTTTAGAGACCATATCCAGGCGTTCTTCGTATTTATCTTTATTAACTGAGTACCCATATGCAGTTGAAAAGGTGATTCAATTAATTGAGGCTTCTAAATGGGGGATTAATTATTTAAATCGTCACCCTCATTTGTTAGATGAAATCTTAGTAACCCATGAGAAGTTCACCCCAGAAACTGATCCCAAGTCATATTGGGAGAATTGGCGGATCAATCTGCAAAGAAGACTTGATGATATTGCTGCTGGAGAAAGCAATCCTCAAGAGCTCATGATGGATGCCTTGCGTGATGCGCATCATGCTGAAATTTTTCAAATTCTTTTAGCTGATTTGGGTATTGGTCGTCCCCAAGCATTACCTGTTGAGGCCGTTAGCGATCGATTATCTGCTTTGGCGGATGTCATTCTTGAAGAAACTTTGTCACGAATTTGGCAAGAGCTAGCCAAAAAATATGGTTTTAATAATGATTTCACTCAATCCGGTTTTGGTGTAATTGCTTATGGAAAGTTGGGTGGTAAAGAGTTGGGATATGGGTCAGATTTAGACCTTGTGTTCATCTATGAAGAAGCATATTCACCCTTGGATAAAGATGTAATTGCCGAGAGGTATGCAACTTTAGTTCGTCGCTTGATTATGTGGTTAACCACTGCAACGAGTTCTGGTACTTTATTTGATATTGATACAAGATTAAGACCAAATGGAGCAGCTGGATTAATGGTGAGTACGGTTGAAGCATTTGAAGCTTACCAATTAAGAGACGGACAAAATACTGCTTGGGTCTGGGAGCATCAAGCTTTATCTCGAGCGAGATTTTGTGCGGGGGATCCAAGGGTTGGAGAAAATTTTGACGATATTCGTGGACGCGTGCTGTCTCAATCGAGAGATAAAGTGGAGCTGCAAAAAGAGATTTTGGAAATGCGACAGCGTATTCATGATGGGCATCCAAACTTAACAGGACAATTCGACTTAAAACATGATTCGGGTGGTATGGTTGATATTGAATTCATGGTGCAATTTTTGATATTGGCATATGCAGATCAATTCCCAGCATTATTGGGCAACGTGGGGAATATTGCCTTGCTTAAGATTGCTGGAGGTGTTGGATTAATTCCGGAGGATTTGTCATTAAAAGTCGCGCAAGCTTATCGTTTGTTGCGTCAACTTCAGCATCGAGCTCGCTTAGATGGTGCTGATAAGAGTCGAATACATGAGGACAACATGACGCCAGAGTTAGAGTCTGCAAGAAATTCTGTTAAAGAGCTTTGGGCTCTTGTAATGGCTTAAGACTCTAGTAGTTCTCTAGCGTGACGAAGAGTTGTTTCGGTGATAGTTGCGCCGCCAAGCATTCGGGCAATTTCATCGACGCGTTCATTTCTTGAGAGGGTGTCAATGTGGCTAAGGGTGGAACCACTCTCGCTGGATTTGCGAACGCGCCATTGATTATCCCCAAGTGCTGCCACTTGCGCCAAATGAGTGACGCAAAGTACTTGGTGAGATTGGCCCAATTGTTTTAGTAGGCTACCAACAGTAGATGCTACCGCACCTCCAATGCCTGAATCGACTTCGTCAAATATAAGTGTTGGTGTAAAACTGGCGGAACTTGTAATAACGGCGATTGCTAAACTGATTCTGGCAAGCTCGCCCCCAGAGGCAACTTTTGCAACTGGTCTAGGCTTTACTCCAGGGTGGCCTGCTACTTGGAATTCAATTTGTTCAAGTCCATGTTGACTGCCTTCATCAAGAGTCTGTAACTCGATAGAGAACTTACCCCCTGCCATCGCTAAATCTTGCATGGCATCTGTAATGGATTTTTCAAGCGATTTTGCAGCAGTGGCTCTTTTCTTACTTAATTTTTGAGCCTCTTGTTTGTAGTCATTTTCTGCATTGGCAACCATCTTAATTAGGCCGTCAATATCTTGAGCTACTTTAAGAGCATCAAGCTGTTCACGTAAATCCTGCCAAATTTGTGGAAGGTCCTCTGGGTTGCAATGAAACTTTTTCGCTGCGCGATGTGTTGCTTGAAGTCTCTCTTCCAAAATGCTTAAGCGTTCCGGATCTAGGTCTAATTTTTGTAAATACCGGTTGATGCTATGGGCAGCTTCACTAACTTGGATAGATGCGGGTTCAAGCGCATCAAGAGCATCCTGCAGTTCTGGATCGATGTGGGCGAGCGCTTGTAATTGACTCTCAGCTTTCGATAGTTGGTCAACTAGCGCATTTTCATCTTCACTTAATAGTGCAATTAAAGCTTGAGTGCCATTAATGAGTTCAGCGGCATTCGAAAGGCGTGCATGTTCAGTTTGAATCTCTTCCCATTCATCCTTTTGTGGAGCTAAAGCATCTAATTCTTGGAGTTGCCATTCAAGGCGTTCACGTTCTTTTAGTAGATTATCCCCAGCAGATTGCGCTTGTTTTAATTGTTTTTTTAGGTGAGTCCATTCTTTATATTTGCTAGCTACTGAACTCAATAATTCGTTATGGCCAGCGTGTCTATCTAGTAACTCTCGTTGAGCACCTGGTTTTAGAAGAGCTTGGTGAGCGTGTTGACCATGTATATCAACTAGCATGTCACCAACAGTTCTTAGTTGACTTAGTGTCGCTGTACTGCCGTTGATAAATGCTTTTGTTCTGCCGTTGGCATCAATAATGCGTTTAAGTTGAAGTGCTGCACCACTTTCCTCTAATTCGAAACCATTTTCATCAAGCCATGTATTGAGTTTTGATCGAAGATCATCCTCTATAAAAAACTGAGCGGCAATTTCGGCACGACTGCAGCCTTCACGAATTTGGCTTGGATCTGCTCGTTCCCCCATTGCTAATGAGAGTGCATCAAGCAAGATTGATTTTCCTGCACCTGTTTCGCCTGTTAAAACAGTAAAGCCTTTCCCAAGCTCAAGTTCTAGGCGATCAACAATTACGAAGTCGCGAATAAACAGACTCTGCAGCATATCTTAGAAAGACGAGGGGTACTCGTTCCAGTGAAGTTTTTCGCGTAAGGTTCGGTAGTCACTGTGCCCGAGTGGATGTAACAGCGTTACTGATTTTTCCGATCTGCGTACATGTATTTGATCACCCACTTGGAGAATCATGAGAGATTGCATATCAAAATTAACGCTAACGTCTTTACCGCCAGCTACTTCGATCGAGATTTCAGCATTGCCTGGAAGAACGATTGGACGATTAGATAAAGCATGAGGGGCAATCGGAGCCAAAATGATTCCAGAAACTTGCGGATGCAAAATTGGGCCGCCGGCAGCTAAGCTATAGGCGGTTGAGCCTGTAGGTGTAGAAACAATTAGTCCATCAGAGCGTTGGTTGTACATGAAGCTGCCATTAACGCTAACGGTAAGCTCCACCATGCCAGCAACACTAGAACGATTAACGACAACATCATTAAGTGCTAAGCCACTTTCCATGATTTTGTCGTTATGAACGATATCTGCTTCAAGAAGATATCGGGTATCCGGTTCATATCGACCAGAAAGAATATCTGGTAATACTGTTTCAATTTCTTGTAGGGGGATATCTGTCATGTAGCCAAGGCGGCCCATGTTAATTCCGATGAGAGGGATGTTTGATCCTGCGATTTTCCTGCCAACGCCTAAAAGAGTCCCATCTCCACCTACTACGACCGCCACATCGATTTGCCCGCCAAAGTCTTCAACCTTTAATTTTTTCTCGGTGGTTTGGCCGGTAAATTTTGCTGTTTCTTCTTCATAAATAACTTCGCAACCACATGACTTAATGAGTTTTGAGATGTTTTTTAGGATCGATTGAATACCTTCGGCTTGATGTTTTCCAACCAGCGCCACGCGAGAGAACTTAACAGGAGATTTTTTGTTTAATAGGGAAGCCATAGGCTTGATTAAACCATAGCCTGCAAATCCATAAAAGTAAGATTGTCGGAAAATGTCATCATTAGGTAGAATCAATGTCATCATGGACAATCGATCGCGGGCTTTACTCAAAACTCTCATAGAGCGGTATATCACCGAAGGGCAGCCTGTCGGCTCTCAAACTTTGTCTAAATACTCGGGTTTAGACCTATCCGCAGCCACAATTCGTAATGTCATGGCTAATTTAGAAGAAATGGGCTTTGTGACCAGTCCACATACCTCTGCAGGCCGAATTCCAACGCCAAGGGGGTATCGACTGTTTGTGGATACGATGTTAACGATTCAACCTTTAGAAGAGGTGTTGGCCAAGGAGGCTAGTGAGGAAATCCAGCCAGACTCCCCAACCAGGGTCATCGCATCAGCGGCTCAGGTGCTATCTAATCTATCTAGTTTTGCTGGGGTAGTACTTACGCCAAGGCGCTCTCAATTGTTTAGGCAAATTGAGTTTATGCGTTTGTCAGAAAAGCGCATTTTATTGATACTTGTGACGCCAGAAGGTGATGTGCAGAACCGTATTTTGTTGACAGATAAGGACTACTCCGCAAGTCAATTGATTGAAGCTGCTAATTACATCAATGCCAACTATGCTGGTTTGGATTTTGAATTGGTTAGAGCGAAGTTACGTCAGGAACTTGATACCATTCGTGCGGATGTCACAGCGCTAATGCAAGTGGCAGTAGAGGCTAGTTCGAACTCTATGCATAAAGAAGGTGATGAAGTTGTTATTTCAGGTGAGAAGCGTTTACTTGAAGTTGGTGAGTTGGCTTCAGATATGGATAAGATTAAGCGCTTATTTAATGTGTTTGAACAAAAAACAGCATTGATGCAGTTGCTTGATGTTTCCAGTCACGCTGAAGGTATTCAAATCTATATTGGTGGTGAGAGTGATTTGGTGCCAATGGATGATATGGCTGTGATAACGGCACCATATCGTTCAAATGGCCAAATCGTTGGGACGCTAGGTGTAATTGGTCCAACGCGTATGGCTTATGAGCGCGTTATACCAATTGTTGATATCACTTCAAAATTATTAACAAGTGCTTTAAGTCAAGATTGAGGCAGAAGGAATGTATGTCAAGTAATGAAATTAAAGCGCATATCTCAAGTTCTAAAGTTGGCGTATTGCTGGTTAATTTAGGAACGCCTGCTGCCCCTACTGCAAAAGCGGTTCGGGTTTATCTCAAACAATTTCTATCAGATCCTAGGGTTGTTGAGATTCCTAAAATTATTTGGTGGTTCATTCTTAATTTAATTATCTTGCCGATTCGCTCAAGTGCTTCCGCAAAAAAATATCAATCGATTTGGACGACGCAAGGATCTCCTTTGTTGGCATTTAGTCGTAAGCAAGCGGAGTTACTGTCTGACAAGATGCGTCCAATTGGAAGCGCAATTGTTGTTGAGCTAGCAATGCGCTATGGCCAGCCTTCTATTGAATCAGCATTGAATAAATTAGAAGAGGAAGGAGTAGATCGATTACTAATATTGCCTCTCTATCCACAGTATTCAGCGACCACAACAGCCTCTACGTTCGATGAGATTTTTAGAGTGATGAGAAAGCAGCGCAACCAATTTGGATTGCGGACGGTGAAGCATTATCACGATCATCCAGCTTATATCGAATCGTTAAAGCAACAAGTGCTTGCTTACTGGGATAAAAATGGCCGTCCTAATTTTGCTGCCGGCGACAAATTTGTTATGTCGTTTCATGGGGTGCCAAGAAGGACTCTCGATTTAGGTGATCCTTACTACTGTGAATGTTTAAAGACTGGTCGATTGCTCAGAGAAGCTTTGGGGTTAAGTGATAAAGAAGCATTAACTACATTCCAATCTCGTTTTGGCAAAGCAGAATGGTTAAAGCCATACACAGCCGTCACTCTAGAAAAGCTTGGTAAGTCTGGTGTCAATCGATTAGATGTATTTTGTCCAGGGTTTCCTGCAGATTGCTTGGAGACTCTAGAAGAGATTGCGATGGAAGGCCGAGAAATTTTTACGCATGCTGGCGGCAAGGTCTACCATGCGATTCCTTGCTTAAATGAAAATCCTGTATGGATAGATGCTTTGCAAGTAATTGCCCAAGAAAATCTCCAAGGATGGAATTTAGAGTTAACTTCAGCAGCTGAATTAGTCCAAAGAGCTCAATTAGTCGCCAAGTTGACAAATCTTTAACTTACTCCCAACTTAAATTTAATTTTTTATGATTTGTAGCGCAATCTCTAAGATAGAGATTGATCAGGCTTTGGTAAGGAATTCCAACTTCGCTTGATATTGATTTGAAATAGTTGACGGATTCTTCATCAATACGAATAGTTATTGGTTTTTTTAGCATTGAAGCGTAGGGATTTTTTTTTGCTTTTGAGAAATCATATTCTTTGCGCATATTTTTCACCTTTGATAAAACTTAGACTCATTACTCGTTGCTTTGCGAGCCGAAATAATTCGAATTAAATGTCCATTTTTTCGATAACAATGAAAAACTAAGATAGTACGAAATGAATAGCTTAGTCCAAGCAAAATGAACCTATCTTCATTTTCAGAATGTTCTGGATCGTTAATTAACTTAGCATTCTCATCATAAAACACTGATTTAGCTTCTTCAAATGAGACCCCATGTTTTTTTAAATTGTTTTCGGCTTTTTGTTGGTCCCATTCAAATCAAATTAAACTTATATGTACATTGTACATATCTAATAAATTAATAATAACCTAAAAAAGTTTAGGTTATTAGATTAAGTTCTCTTGAAATACTGATTTTCGTCCCTATTTAGTGAACATATAGGGCGGTATTTTGTCGCCCTAACTTTTTTAAATTTCATAACCTATTGATATGACTGAAGAAAATAAAGATCCTGCAGCTTCGGCTGAAAATCCTGCGAATGAGGCGCCTGCTGAAGAATTAACGCAAGTGACTCCTGAGCAAGAGATTGAAAATCTTACTCAAAAGCTAAATGAAGCTCACGATAACTTCTTAAGAGCTAAGGCTGATGCAGAAAATACCCGTCGCCGAGCAGTAGAAGATATTGCTAAGGCCCATAAATTTGCTATCGAAGGCTTTGCTGAGAATTTGCTGCCAGTGATGGATAGTTTGCATGCAGCATTGTTAGATGTTGCTGGTGATCCTGCCAAAATGCGTGAAGGTATTGAATTAACCCTTAAACAATTAGTTAGCGCCTTGGAAAAGGGGCGTGTACTTGAAATTAACCCGCCGGCTGGTGAGAAGTTCGATCCACATCACCATCAAGCAATTTCAATGGTGCCAGCAGAGCAGGAAGCTAATACGGTAGTGACAGTGCTTCAGCGAGGTTATTTAATCGCTGACCGCGTTTTGCGACCAGCATTGGTCACGGTTAGTCAGCCTAAGTAAGAAGTAGGCCAAAAATCGTAAAAAACAAAGAAAAAATGCAGAAAAACAGCTAGAAAGACTTGAATTTAATAAATTCAGCCCTATCTACAGAACATATTAATAAATTTAGTAAGGAAACAAAATGGGAAAAATTATCGGTATTGACTTAGGTACAACGAATTCATGTGTTGCTATTCTTGAAGGTAACTCACCTAAGGTTATTGAAAATGCAGAAGGTGCTAGAACAACGCCTTCGATCATCGCTTACATGGAAGATGGCGAGATTTTGGTTGGTGCGCCAGCTAAGCGTCAATCTGTAACAAATCCAAAAAACACGCTTTACGCTGTTAAGCGTTTGATTGGCCGTAAGTTCGAAGAAAAAGAAGTTCAAAAAGATATTAGTTTGATGCCTTACACAATTGCTAAGGCAGATAACGGTGATGCGTGGGTAGAGGTTCGTGGAAGCAAAATGGCTCCCCCGCAAATTTCTGCTGAAGTATTGCGCAAAATGAAAAAAACAGCAGAAGACTATCTTGGTGAAGAAGTGACTGAGGCAGTGATTA
>CAZEHN010000018.1:0-20159 GCA_964511855.1 uncultured Polynucleobacter sp.
AACGTGAACTTGGTGCAATGGGTTACAAATATCAATTCATCACATTGGCTGGTATTCACTCAATGTGGTACAACATGTTTGACTTGGCTCAAGACTATGTTGCACGTGGTATGTCAGCTTATGTTGAAAAAGTTCAAGAGCCTGAATTTGCAGCTCGTGACCGTGGTTACACATTCGTTTCACATCAACAAGAAGTTGGTACAGGTTACTTCGACGATGTAACAACTGTTATTCAAGGTGGCGCATCATCTGTTACAGCATTGACTGGATCTACAGAAGAAGAGCAATTCCACTAAGTAGGTTATAACTTGGGTGTATTGCTCCTAAGTTGAAAAGCCCGGCCAAAAGCCGGGCTTTTTGTTTTTGAGCGAAAATAGTGCCATGAATAAAAATTGCCCATTATGTATTCCTGAGTCAGAAGATTTGATCTGGTCCAATGAGCGCTTGCGCGTTATTTTGGTCAATGAAGCCGAGTATCCGGGATTTTGTCGAATTATTTGGTCCGAACACATTGCCGAAATGACTGATTTGCATATTGAAGATCGCTCATTAATGATGCGAACGGTGATGAAGGTCGAGCAGGCCATCATCGATGTGATGCATCCGGATAAGGTGAATTTAGCTTCGCTAGGAAATATGGTTCCCCATCTTCATTGGCATGTTATTCCGAGGTATAGAAAAGATATTGCATTTCCGGGTTCGGTTTGGTCGGCTCCTCAACGAGAGAGTGATTCGAAGCATTTAGCTGAGCAGTTAGCTAAGTTGCCGGAGTTAAAGCAGTGTATAAAAAATATATTGAGCATCAATTAAATTAATGATGAACCCAGAAAAGCGCCGAGCATTTTTTGAGGCTTTAAAAAGTAATAATCCTAATCCAACGACTGAGTTGGAATATAGTTCCCCATTTGAGTTATTGGCTGCAGTATTGTTATCTGCACAAGCGACTGATGTCTCAGTAAATAAAGGAACGCGTAACTTATTTCCAGTGGCTAATACGCCTGAAGCAATCTACAAATTAGGAGAGGCTGGTTTAATTCCTTACATTCAGCATATTGGTTTGTATAAGACTAAGGCTAAGCATTTAATTCAAACTTGTAAGATTTTGATCGATAAACATGCAAGTGTTGTACCAAATACCAGGGAAGAATTAGAAGCTCTTCCAGGTGTAGGAAGAAAAACAGCTAATGTCATTTTAAACACTGCTTTTGGTGAGCCGACGATGGCGGTAGATACTCATATCTTTCGTTTATCAAATCGAACTGGTTTGGCACCTGGAAAAGATGTGCTCGCAGTTGAAAAATCTTTATTAAAAAGAATCCCTAAGGAATATTTACTTGATGCGCATCATTGGTTGATTTTGCATGGGCGCTATGTATGTAAGGCACGGTCCCCCGAATGTTGGCAATGTATTGTTGAGCCAATTTGTGAGTACAAAGATAAAAATTTAAAGGCTCGGTAAAATTACAGCATGAGCCTTTTTAATCCTAGTAAAGAAGAAGTTCGCGAGTTCTTTTGCCAAGCCTGGGCAAAGCAAAAGAATTATGGAGTACTGACCCCATTAGAATCTATTGCTGCTCGTTGGATGGTAGAGCATCCTGAGTATCATGAGCTTTTATCTAATTCAGAGGTAGCGAAATCAGAAGATTTTTCTGTGGAAAAAGGACAAACAAATCCTTTCTTACATTTGTCGATGCATTTATCGATTACTGAGCAGATTCAGATTGATCAGCCACCTGGGATTAGAGCTGTTGGTAGAGAGTTGGCTATTAAGTTGGATTCTGAGCATGAAGCTCAGCACCGCATTATGGAGTGTTTAGGTGCTATTCTTTGGGAATCGCAGCGTCATGGTATGCCTCCTGATATGGATGCATATATTGAATCGATTAAGGCTTTACTTTAATTAGTTATTAATTTGGCTTTTGCTCTAGCAATAGCGGCTTCAATAATTGCTTTTTTTCTTGCTGCTTCGGCTTTTTCTGATTCGCTTGTGGGGGTTTCAGCATTAAGTATTTTTAACTTATCGGCTGCTTTTTGTGCGAGACGTTTATCGTTGTCAGCTTTCTCACGTACAAGTCTTAATTTTCTGCTTTGATATTGCTGACGGGCTTTATTTGCCTGTTCGGAAGTCCAAGCATTCCACCCAGTATTCTTGCCTGATATTTCAATCATTTCAATGCAATCCACTGGGCATGGAGGAATACATAAATCGCAACCTGTACAACGATCTTCAAGAACAACGTGTAATTGTTTTGCAGCACCTACGATGGCATCTACTGGGCAAGCTTTAATGCAAAGAGTGCAACCGATACATTGTTTGGGATTAATGACGGCTGTTGTTCGAGGCTTTTCTATGCCGCATTCAGGGTCGAGCGGGAGATCTGGGAGTTCTAAAATTTTGCCTAATCGCTCAATGCCAATTTCCCCACCTGGTGGACAGCGATTATGTTTGGCTTGACCATTTGCTAAAGCCTGAGCATATCCGTGACAGTCAGGGAAGCCACATTTAGTACATTGAGTTTGGGGAAGAGCATCCTCAAGTAACTCTGTTAACTTGAGGATGTTTTGCACATCCACTACTTCTTACTTTCTAGTAGATGACTTCTTTGCAGTAGTTTTTTTAGCCACAACTTTTTTTACAGCAGTTTTCTTAGGGGCTGTTTTTTTAGCAACGGCTTTTTTAACTGAAGCTACTTTTGTGCTGATGGGTTTAGCGGGTGTTGAGCGTGAACCAGCCTTAGCGTGTTTACGAATAAATGCACTAATGGTTGGGTACACAAATTCTCTCCAACGTCTTCCAGAGAAGATGCCGTAATGACCAGCACCTTGCACGTCATAATGTTGACGTTTGCTATCAGGAATGCCTTTGCACAGTGTTTGAGCTGCGCGCGTCTGGCCGCTTCCTGAAATGTCATCTAACTCACCTTCAACAGTTAGAAGGGCGGTGGTTTTAATGTCTTGAGGTTTTACAAGCTTGCCACCAACATACCATTTACCTAATGGTAATGAGAAGTCTTGGAATACAGTTTTAATTGTTTCTAGGTAGTACGCAGCATCCATATCAAGAACAGCGTTGTATTCATCGTAGAACTCGATATGTGCTTTAACGTCTTCTTTATCGCCTTTAACAAGATCTAGGAAGTAGTCCCAATGAGATTGCATATGACGATCTGGGTTCATCGCAACGAAACCTGTATGTTGCAAGAAGCCTGGGTAAACACGACGACCTGCACCAGCGTGTGGGGGAGGTACTGTATAGATAACATTATTCTCAAACCACTCGAATGATTTTGTTGTTGCTAATGAATTAACAGCCGTCGGTGCTTTTCTAGCATCGATAGGACCGCCCATCATTGTCATGGTGCGAGGCGTTACTTCGCCGTTGGATGCCATTAAAGAAACAGCAGCCATTACTGGAACAGTTGGTTGGCAAACTGAGATAAGGTTTAAATCAGCTGCACCGATGTGACGAATGAATTCTTGTACGTAGTGAACGTAATCATCTAGATGGAAAATGCCTTCATCTAAAGATACTTGGCGTGCATCAGTCCAATCGGTAATGTAGACCTTGTGATCTTGTAATAAAGTTTTTACTGTGTCGCGAAGTAAAGTAGAGTGGTGACCAGATAATGGAGCAACAATCAAAATCACTGGATCATTTTTCATTTTCTTGATGACTTCAACATCATCAGAAAAACGTTTGAAGCGAATTAAGCGACAGAATGGTTTTTCAATAACTGTAAATTCAGTGATTGCTACATCTTTACCATGCGCTTTTACTGATTTAATGCCGAATTCTGGTTTTTCGTATTCTTTACCTAGGCGATGGAGTAATTCGTAACTTGCAGCGACTCTTGGTGTACCCGGAAGCATTGAAATAGGGTTTGTAGGATTTTGCAGAGCTTTTGCAGTTGCTTGTGCCCAAGAACTTAGGGGTTCTAATAAGGCTCTTTGGAACTCTTGCATTTGATACAACATAGTTCTTATCCTTCTTCTATTTTGATGCGATAAATAATTAAATTAATTAATTGTTGCAATGCAACATTAAGGCATATATTACACGATATTTGACATCATATCGTAATTAGATTTGAAGTGGTTTATTAATGGTTAAGTCTTTTAAATCAAAGACTTAACCATAATAAATTTTAGAGAACGGCCGCAATCCCTTTAGCTACTGCGTCGAGATTATTTGAGTTTAGTGCTGCAATGCAGATTCGACCTGTGGAAACTGCATAAATTCCGTAATCTGACATCAATTTTTCAACTTGATCGGCCGTTAAACCGGTGTAAGAGAACATACCGCGTTGGTGATTTACGAAGCTAAAGTCTTTCTTTGCTCCAGCAGTTTTGAGTTTCTCAACTAATTGATTTCGCATCAATTTAATACGATCTCGCATTTCTGCTAGTTCTTCTTCCCACATTGCTCTCAAATCAGGGGTATTGAGAACTGCTGCCACAACTGCACCACCATGTGTCGGAGGATTGGAATAATTTGTTCTAATGACACGTTTGATTTGAGAGAGGACGCGTGCAGATTCATCTTTGTTTTCTGTCACGATTGAAAGTGCGCCAACTCGTTCGCCATATAAGGAGAATGATTTAGAAAATGAGCTAGAAACAAAGAAAGATAATCCTGAGTCGGCAAATAAGCGGACAGAAATTCCATCAGCATCGATACCATCGGCAAAGCCTTGGTAGGCCATATCAAGGAAAGGAATTAGTTGTTTGTTACGACAAACTTCAACGATTTGCTTCCACTGATCATTGGTAAGGTCTGCGCCAGTAGGGTTATGGCAGCATGCATGTAACAACACAACGGAATCCGCAGCCATAGAGTTTAGGGCTGCTAACATTCCTTCGAAATTTACACCGCGAGTTGCTGCATCATAGTAAGGGTATGTTTTGACCGTAAATCCAGCCGCTTCAAAAAGTGCTCTATGGTTTTCCCAACTTGGATCGCTAATATAAATAGTAGTATTTGGTTTTAGGCGCTTAATAAAATCCGCGCCAATCTTTAATGCGCCAGTGCCACCCAATGTTTCAGCAGTAACTACTCGACCATTTTTAGCTAATTCAGAATCTTGACCAAATAAAAGATTTTGTACGCCTGTGTTGTAAGCTGCAATACCTTCGATTGGGAGGTAGCCTCTTGACGATGGATTTTCCATGCGTTGTTTCTCTGCGATTTGAACGGCGCGTAATAGGGGAATCTTGCCAGCATCGGTGAAGTAAACGCCAACACCTAAGTTAACTTTATTAGGACGGCTATCTTGATTAAATGCTTCGTTTAAACCAAGAATTGGGTCGCGTGGGGCAAGTTCTACAGATGAAAATAGGCTCATGGTCGAATATCAGTATGAATTTAAAAAGTAATAAACAAAAAAATAAAAAGTTCGGTCAATATCTAAAAAAAACGGCAAAATTGATACCTTTACCGTAATTTAATAGCAAAACACGATTTTAGCTGAGATGACTTCAACAAAAGCCAAAACTAAAGCAAAAAAGGCTGTATCCCCTGAGGATCAGGTTTTGGATGAGTCCAAATTTATTGAGTTCCCTAATTCCCCATATCATCTATACCAACCTTTTCCTCCTGCTGGAGATCAGCCTACAGCGATTGCAGGCTTAGTTGAGGGTGTTGAAGATGGGTTGACTGCTCAAACTCTTTTAGGGGTGACTGGTTCCGGGAAAACATTCACAATGGCTAATGTTATTGCTAGGACAGGGCGGCCTGCAATCGTTTTTGCTCCCAATAAAACTCTTGCGGCACAGTTGTATAGTGAATTTCGAGAATTTTTCCCTAAGAATGCAGTTGAATACTTTGTTAGTTACTACGACTATTACCAGCCAGAAGCATATGTGCCTCAAAGAGACTTATTCATAGAAAAAGATTCTTCTATCAATGAGCACATTGAACAGATGCGCCTTTCGGCGACAAAAAGTTTGTTGGAGCGTCGGGATGTCATTATTGTTGCCACAGTTTCGGCGATATACGGTATTGGTAATCCGGGTGATTATCACCGGATGGTATTGACCTTACGTCAAGGCGATAAGATTGATCAACGCGATATTGTGGGTCGATTAATAGCGATGCAATATGAACGCAATGAAATTGACTTTGCTCGAGGAACCTTTAGGGTAAGAGGCGATACGATTGATATTTTCCCTGCTGAACACAATGAATTGGCAGTGCGGGTAGATTTATTTGATGATCAAGTAGATAGCTTACAGTTTTTCGATCCATTAACAGGTAAGGTTAGGCAAAAGACGCCAAGGTTTACTGTTTACCCTGGATCCCACTATGTTACGCCAAGAGATACAGTTCTTCGGGCTTGTGAAGCTATCAAAGAAGAATTACGTGTGCGTTTAGATGAGCTTATTAAAGATGGCAAACTAGTTGAAGCTCAGCGCCTTGAACAAAGAACACGTTTTGATTTGGAAATGCTAAGTGAGTTAGGTTTTTGTAAGGGTATTGAGAATTATTCTAGGCATTTATCAGGTGCTAAACCAGGTGAAGCTCCGCCAACCTTAATTGATTACTTGCCTCCAGATGCCTTGATGTTTTTAGATGAATCTCATGTTCTCATTGGTCAGTTCAATGGGATGTATAACGGAGATAGGGCAAGAAAAGTTAATCTAGTTGATTATGGTTTTCGATTGCCATCCGCTTTAGATAATAGGCCGCTTAAGTTTCCAGAGTTTGAATCAAAGATGCGCCAATCAATTTTTGTATCTGCAACTCCTGCTGATTACGAAAAAGAAAAATCTAGCAATGTTGTAGAGCAGGTTGTAAGACCTACAGGCCTAATTGATCCAGAGATTGAAGTTTTACCAGCAACAACGCAGGTTGATAATTTACTAGAACAAATTACAGAAAGAGTTGCTAAAGAAGAACGCGTTTTGGTAACTGTGCTTACTAAGAGGATGGCTGAGCAATTAACGGACTTCCTGTCCGATAACGGTGTCAAGGTTAGATACGTTCATTCTGATATTGATACGGTAGAGCGTGTAGAGATTATTCGAGATTTGCGTTTAGGTATGTTTGATGTATTGGTTGGTATTAACTTACTGAGAGAAGGCTTGGATATTCCAGAGGTATCTTTAGTAGCAATTTTGGATGCCGATAAGGAAGGTTTTTTACGTTCTGAGCGAAGTCTCATTCAAACGATTGGTAGGGCGGCGCGTCACGTTAGTGGTAAAGCAGTACTCTATGCTGATCGAATGACTGAGTCGATGAGGAAGGCAATTGCAGAGACTGAGCGTCGACGAGAAAAGCAAACCGCACACAATAAAAAATTTGGCATTACACCTATTGGAGTTTCGAAGCGAATCAAAGACATCATTGATGGTGTATATGACGTTAAAGAACGGCGAGTTGAATGGAAGGCTGCTGAAGAACAGGCCCGTTATGAGGATATGAGTGAGAAGGACTTGTCTAAAGAAATTAAGAAACTCGAAAAAGAGATGAGCGACCACGCAAGAAACCTTGAATTTGAAAAAGCAGCTCAAGTTCGAGACCGACTCGCCAAAATTCGTTCTATGGCTTTTGGTGCAGCGCCGCATGATACTGTCTGAAATTCATTAAAAAAGGCTTTAACGGCCTATTAGAGCCAGTTCAAGCGCTAATTAACCCTAATTCCAGAATAGTTTATTTAGTTGAGTGAAATACTCGGGTATATGTTATACTTGAGCACATCTCTCGGGTATTACCCATATCCGATCAGATGTTGTGTAGGAGCCGGAAACATGCCCCGGTATTTGCCAATTAACTAAATATAGAGTGAGTAAAAATGAGATTAACAACTAAAGGTCGTTTTGCTGTAACCGCAATGATTGATCTAGCTATGCGTCAAGAACAGGGCCCTGTTACTTTGGCAGGTATCAGTCAGCGTCAAAGTATTTCGCTATCTTACTTAGAGCAACTTTTTGGTAAGTTGCGTCGATTTAATCTTGTTGATAGCACTCGTGGCCCGGGTGGTGGATATACCCTGTCGCGTTCTGGTGAAGAAATTACTGTTGCTGACATTATTGTGGCCGTTGATGAGCCATTAGATGCTACTCAATGTGGCGGTAAGGGTAATTGTCATTCTGATGACAACCATCGTGGTCAATGTATGACTCATGATCTATGGTCAAACTTGAATAAAAAAATGGTGGAGTATCTAGAGTCTGTGACATTAAAGGACTTAGTGCATTCACAAGATAATAGGACACATGCTGTCGTAGATGCTGTGATTCCACATGCCAAATCCATTAAAAATGAAGTAACTGCTGGCCAGGCTGTTCAACTTCATGATGCAAAATTAACTGGTGCTAGAAAGGCTGGTGTTAAGCCTCAGGAGCCTAAACGATATCCAGTTAATTCCGTATTTAACTTAGCTCAACAAAACTAATAACAACCATGAGTACCTCATCAAATTTAAACGCTAGGCCAGTACCGATGTTTAGCGAACGTCATTTTCCAATTTATATGGATTACTCTGCGACTACACCGGTTGATCCTAGAGTGGCTGACAAGATGATTCCATATTTACGTGAACAATTTGGTAATCCGGCTTCCAGAAGTCATGCATATGGCTGGGAGGCAGAAGAGGCGGTTGAGGAGGCTCGTAGTGAAGTTGCTAAATTGGTAGGTGCTGATCCACGTGAAATCGTATGGACAAGTGGTGCTACTGAAAGTATTAATTTAGCGTTAAAGGGTGCGGCGCATTTTTATAAAGATAAAGGGCGCCACATCATTACTGTGAAAACAGAGCATAAAGCTACCTTAGATACATGTAGAGAGTTAGAGCGTGAAGGCTATGAAGTTACCTACATGGACGTTAAGGAAGATGGATTAATTGATCTCAACGAATTTCAGAAATTATTGCGCCCAGATACCATTTTGGTATCAGTTATGTTTGTAAATAATGAAATTGGGGTAATTCAAGATATCCCTGCAATTGGTGAAATTTGCAGATCAAAAGGGATTATTTTCCATGTTGACTCAGCACAGGCAACTGGAAAAATTGCGATTAATTTGGCTGATCTTAAAGTTGATTTAATGAGTTTTTCAGCTCACAAGACATACGGCCCTAAAGGTGTTGGCGCATTGTTTGTGAGACGTAAACCTAGAGTTCGTATTGAAGCTCAAATTCATGGTGGTGGGCATGAACGGGGGATGCGTTCTGGAACTCTTGCCACACATCAAATCGTAGGTATGGGAGAAGCTTTCAGAATCGCTCGTGAAGAGATGGCTCAAGAGAATGAGCGAATTCGTAAGTTGCGTGACCGATTATGGGCTGGATTAAGTGCAATTGAAGAGGTTTACCTAAACGGTGATTTAGTTCATCGAGTGCCACATAACCTAAATATCAGTTTTAACTATGTGGAGGGTGAGTCTATGTTGATGGCCCTTAAAGATATTGCTATTTCTTCTGGTTCAGCTTGTACATCTGCTTCTTTAGAACCATCATATGTTTTAAGGGCGCTTGGGCGTAATGATGAATTGGCGCATAGTTCTATTCGATTTAGCGTTGGTAGATTTACCACTGAAGAGGAAGTTGATTTCACGATTAAATTAATTAAAGAAAAAATCGCGAAATTACGTGAACTATCTCCTTTGTGGGAAATGTTTAAAGATGGTATCGATTTGAATTCGATCCAATGGGCAGCACATTAATTATTGAATTAGATTAGAGGTCAAAATCATGGCATATAGCGATAAAGTAATCGATCATTATGAAAATCCACGTAATGTAGGATCTTTTGATAAAGGTGATGATGCTGTTGGCACAGGCATGGTTGGTGCGCCAGCTTGTGGTGATGTAATGAAGTTACAAATTCGCGTAAATGACCAAGGTGTTATTGAAGATGCGAAGTTCAAAACTTATGGATGTGGATCAGCAATTGCGTCTTCTTCACTTGTAACTGAGTGGGTAAAAGGTAAAACCTTGGATCAAGCACTGGAGATTAAAAATTCTTTGATTGCTGAGGAATTGGCATTACCACCAGTGAAAATTCATTGTTCAATCTTGGCTGAGGATGCGATTAAAGCAGCTGTTCAAGATTATCGCGATAAACATTCTAAATAAAGAGGTCGGTTATGCCAGTCACTCTTACTGAAAAAGCAGCAGCTCACGTTAATCGTAACTTACAAAAACGTGGCAAAGGTATTGGATTAAGGCTTGGAGTTAAAACGACAGGTTGTTCTGGTCTTGCTTATCAATTGGAATATGTTGACACATCAGAGCCTGAAGATCAGGTTTATGAATCAAATGGAGTTAAGGTATTTGTGGATCCTAAGAGTCTTCCATATTTAGAAGGTACTGAACTTGATTTTGTTAGGGAAGGTCTGAATGAGGGCTTTAAGTTCCAAAATCCTAATGTAAAGGATGAGTGTGGCTGTGGCGAGTCCTTTAGAGTCTAAGGTTGGACTTCAGAATTATTTTGAACTATTTGGAATTCCCGAAAGTTTCAAAATAGATATGGCCGCACTTGATGCGGCTTATCTGTTGATTCAGCAGCAGGTGCATCCAGATAAGCATGTTGTTGCTGATGATGCTCAAAAGCGTGCATCTTTGCAAATGGCAACTTATGCCAATACCGCTTATCAAACACTCCGAAATCCAATTAAGCGTGGTTTTTACCTATGTGAAATTGAGGGCTTAGATGCGGCGTTAGAGACAAATACGTCAATGCCTAAAGATTTTTTGATGCAACAAATGGAGTGGCGTGAAGAGCTAGAGGAAGCGGGAGAGGACAGCGTTAAAATTGAGCGCTTATTTGCGCAAGTTGTGTCGACTAAGGATGCTTATTTGAAGCAGATAGCGGATTTAATTGATGTACAAAAAAATAAAGAAGCTGCATTAGAGAAGTTAAGAGCAACATTATTTATGAATCGATTTCAAGATGAACTTGATCAAGTCATTGGCGATCTTCTGTAATTAAATCGAATAAATAGAAAAATAATAGAAAAACAGATCATGGCATTGTTACAAATTTCCGAACCAGGTCAATCACTAGATCCGCATCAGAGGCAGATTGCTATTGGCATTGATTTGGGGACAACAAATTCATTAGTTGCAACAATTAAGGATGCATTACCGCAAGTTCTATTAAACGCTGAAGATAAAGCATTAATGCCATCGGTAGTTCGTTACTTACCTAACGGTAGAACACAGGCAGGGTATGAGGCGCTTGAACATGCAGTAGAAGATCCTAAAAACACAATTGTTTCAGTGAAGAGATTCATGGGGCGTGGGATTAAAGATATTGCTCACGTTGAGAGCATGCCTTATGACTTTATTGATGAACCTGGTATGTTGAAGTTAAGGACGGTTGCCGGGGATAAAAGTCCCGTTGAGGTATCGGCTGAAATCTTAGCTCGGTTGAGGCAGCTCGCAGAAGATCGATTAATGGATGATATTGCGGGGGCGGTTATTACAGTTCCAGCATATTTTGATGATGCACAAAGGCAAGCCACAAAAGATGCCGCTAAGTTAGCGGGCATCAATGTTTTAAGGTTATTAAATGAACCAACTGCTGCTGCATTAGCATATGGATTAGATAATTCGGCTGAAGGTATTTACGCTGTTTACGATTTGGGTGGAGGTACTTTTGATATCTCTATTCTTAGATTAAGTAAGGGTGTATTTGAGGTTCTCTCTACCGGCGGTGATTCTGCGTTGGGTGGTGATGATTTTGATCACCGCTTATATTGTTGGGTGCTTGAGCAGGCCAATTTACAACTTGTATCAATTGAAGACACTAGGGCGTTATTGCTTAAAGCTAAGATAGCTAAGGAACATTTAAGTACTGCTCCCTTAAGTCGTGTACATCACACTCTAAGTGACGGTACCGTTATCAATGTAGGTATTACTCAATCACAATTTTTTGAAATTACTCAGAATTTAGTTTCTAAAACATTATTAAGTGTTCGCAAAGCATTAAGAGATGCTGGCCTTCAAGTAGAAGATGTTAAGGGTGTTGTGATGGTTGGTGGTTCAACAAGGATGCTGAATGTTCAACGAGCAGTTGAAGAACTATTTCAAAAACCACCACTTAATAATTTAAATCCTGATCATGTTGTTGCACTCGGTGCTGCTAGGCAGGCAGATTTGTTGGTAGGTAATAAAGGTAAGAATGACGAGTGGTTGTTGTTAGATGTTATCCCTTTATCACTAGGTGTTGAGATGATGGGGGGATTAGTCGAAAAAATTATCCCAAGGAATACGCCAATACCTGCTGCTAGAGCTCAAGAGTTCACAACGTTTAAGGATGGTCAAACAGCTATGGCGATTCATGTACTCCAAGGTGAGCGTGAACTTGCAGATGACTGTAGATCGCTTGCTAGATTCGAATTACGCGGTATTCCGCCAATGTCAGCGGGTGCGGCAAGAATTAGAGTGACTTATCAGGTTGATGCAGATGGTTTGTTATCAGTTTTTGCGACTGAACAGGCTTCTGGGGTTGAAGCTTCAATTACAGTTAAACCTTCATATGGTTTAAGTGATGGAGATATTGCCAAAATGCTTCAAGATGGATTTGCTAGTGCTGCAGTTGATATGGTTGCACGTGCATTAAGGGAAGAGCAGGTCGAGGCACAGCGACTAATTGAGGCGGTTGAGACTTCATTGGCGATTGATGGAAATTTGCTAGAAAAGGAAGAGCTTGAATTAATTGAGCGTAAGCTTGTAGCCTTGAAGGAATTGAAAGAAAAAACTCAAGACCCGCAGTTATTAAGAAGATCAACTGAGTCTTTATCTAAGGCGACTGATGATTTTGCCGCTAAGCGCATGAATGCAGGAATTCGAAAAGCATTAGCTGGTAAAAATGTTGATGAAATTAACTTTAAAAGCTAACTATGACACAAATTGTTGTATTACCTCATGAAGAGTATTGCCCTGATGGAACAGTTATTGAAGCATCTCCAGGGACATCTATTTGTGAGGCATTATTAGAAAATGGTATTGAAATTGAGCATGCTTGTGAAATGTCTTGTGCATGTACTACGTGCCACGTTATTGTTCGAGAGGGCTTTAACAGTCTAAATCCAAGTGATGAAAATGAAGATGATTTATTAGATCGTGCCTGGGGGTTGACCCCCAACTCTAGGTTATCCTGTCAGGCTTATGTTGGACAAGACAGTTTAGTAGTTGAGATACCTAAATACTCGATTAACCATGCTAGAGAAAATCATTAATTCGAAATAATAACTTTTGAAAAATAAAAATCCCCTGAAATCTGATGATTTCAGGGGATTTTTTAATGTTTTCTAAGTTTAAATTTCTTCTCTTCTTAAGTGTGGGAAGAGGATTACATCACGAATATTTGGTGAGTCGGTGATTAGCATCATTAAGCGATCAATACCAATACCGCATCCACCGGTTGGAGGAAGGCCATATTCAAGTGCGCGAATAAAATCATGATCGAAGTACATAGCCTCTTCATCACCGGCTTCTTTTTGTTCAACTTGACGATGGAATCGTTCAGCTTGATCTTCAGCGTCGTTTAGCTCAGAGAAACCATTTGCTATTTCACGTCCAGTAATGAAAAGTTCAAATCGCTCCGTAATTCCAGGGCGAGTGTCAGATTCACGGGCTAGAGGACTTACTTCGATAGGGTAATCAATAATGTATGTTGGTTCCCACAAATGCTCTTCGGCACAGGTCTCAAACAAGGCTAGTTGTAAGGCGCCAATGCCTGCATTCTTAAGTGTTGGGCCATCAATATGTTCGCCTGCCTTTTTAAGTTCTGCGCGGATAAATTCACGATCTTCTAATTGAGAGGCTTCATAATTTTTGCCTGATAGATGGCAATATTTCAGAATGGCTTCATTAATAGTTAATCTTTGGAATGGTTTGGATAAGTCTAATTCTTTACCTTGGTAGGTAAGGGTGGCTGTGCCTTGAGCATCTATGGCAGCTGCACGAATAATTTCTTCGGTGAAATTCATCAACCAGTGGTAATCCGTATAGGCTGCATAGAATTCCATCATTGTGAATTCTGGATTGTGTCTAGGGCTAACGCCTTCATTTCGGAAGTTTCGGTTAATTTCAAATACGCGCTCAAATCCACCAACAACTAGGCGTTTTAGATATAGTTCAGGTGCGATACGCAAATACATTTGCATATCTAAAGCGTTGTGATGAGTGATGAATGGTTTTGCAGCAGCTCCACCTGGAATGGGGTGAAGCATTGGAGTTTCAACTTCCATGAACCCAGCATCTTGCATGTGATGGCGAATCGAAGACATCGCTTTGCTTCTTGCTTGAAAGGTTTTGCGAGTTTCAGGAGTTACGATTAGGTCAACGTAGCGTTGACGATATTTTAATTCTTGATCAGCCAAACCATGAAATTTATCTGGTAAGGGGCGAAGAGATTTTGTAAGTAGACGTAAATCTTTTACTTGAATAGATAGTTCGCCGCGGTTTGTTTTAAATACAGTGCCTGTAGCAGCAATGATGTCACCCATGTCCCAGTGTTTAAACGCTGCATGTGAATCTGCCCCAGAATGTTCATCGTTAATGTAGAACTGAATTTGACCACTTCTATCTTGAACGGTAGCAAAACTTGCTTTGCCCATGACGCGTTTAAGCATCATACGACCGGCCACTTTAACTTGAATATTTTTTTCTGCTAACTCTTCCTTTGTTAGGCTAGCGTAGTGATCTTGTAGATCTCCTGCTAGATGGGTTGGCACAAAATCGTTTGGATATGCCACGCCTTTCTGGCGTAATTGCGCTAGTTTTTCCCGGCGTTCAGAAATGATGTGATTTTCATCGGCGTGAGCTAACTGTTCGGCGTTATTGTGGTCTGCTTTGTTCATGATTGGTTAGTATGGGAGCTAAATTTTTTAAACACCTTGTTTAAGGCTGGCTTCAATAAATGGATCTAGGTCTCCATCTAATACTTTTTGAGTATTAGACATTTCGACGCTAGTACGAAGATCTTTAATACGGCTTTGATCTAAAACGTAGGAGCGGATCTGATGTCCCCAACCTACATCGGTTTTGCTAGCCTCTAATTTATCTTGCTCAGCTTGGCGTTTACGTAATTCATGTTCATATAGGCGAGATTTCAACATCGACATCGCTTCTGCACGATTTCGATGTTGACTTCGGTCGTTTTGGCATTGAACTACGATACCTGATGGAATATGAGTTAGTCGAACTGCTGAGTCAGTTTTATTAATATGCTGACCACCTGCACCTGATGCACGATATGTATCAGTGCGGATATCTGCTGGATTGACTTCAATTTCAATAGATTCATCAACCTCTGGGTAGACGAAAATACTTGAGAATGATGTGTGGCGACCTCCAGAGGAGTCGAAAGGTGATTTTCTGACTAGTCGATGTACGCCAGTTTCTGTTCTGAGGTAGCCATAAGCATATTCGCCATCAACTTTAATTGTCGCGCTTTTAATGCCGGCCACATCACCATCGGATTCTTCTAGAACTTCGGCTTTAAAGCCTTTTCTTTCGCAATATCGAAGGTACTGTCTAAGAAGCATGCTGGCCCAGTCACAAGCTTCAGTGCCACCGGCACCTGCTTGAATATCGATAAAGCAGCTGCATGGATCCATTGGATTAGAAAACATTCTTTTGAATTCAAGATCAGCAACGATAGCTTCCAGATTTTTTTCATCCCCCTCGAGTGAGATGAGGGTATCTTCGTCGCCTTCCTCTGATGCTAGCTCGAATAGTTCGATAGCGCCTGATAGGTCATTTGTTAGTTTTTGAAGCGTAGAGACAACCCCATCAAGTAGCTTTTTTTCTTTACCAAGGGTTTGCGCCTGTTTGGGGTCATCCCAAATTTTGGGATCTTCTAGTAATTGGTTAACGGCGCTTAGGCGTTGTTCTTTGACGTCAAAGTCAAAGATACCTCCGTAAATCCTCTACGCGCGTGCGAAGAGTTGTTAGATTGGCATTGAGTATATTTAATCGTTCGGCTTCCATGCCCTCAATTATAAGGGATAGTGAGCAGAACCCATGACTTACTTAAAGTTGAGCTGCCTCAATGAACAGCTGAGTTCTTGGATAGCCTAAGAAATTATCGACGCCAAGCCGGTAGGCAAGCTTCACAACCTCAGGTAAGGGCTCTGAATGACCAAACCAAATGGCTTGAAAGGGCTTATTTAGGTTGCTCGGTCTATTTATTGGCAATAGCTCAAGTTTTAAATGTTTATCTTTAAGTAAAGTTTGCTTAATGATCTCAAAATTGCCAAAAAAGACTGGTTGCGGGAAGCCTTGTCCCCAAACCTGATCAGATATAAGTTGAGCTACATCTGCCTCAATTTCATCAACAGCGAGTTCCCCATCATGGATTAATCGTCTATTCATGGTGCTTTCATCAAGCCAAAGTTTAGCGATTTCATTAAAAATTTCGTTAAATTCAGCAAATCGAGCGGTTGGAATAGTTAACCCAGCAGCCATGGCATGTCCACCAAATTTTAAGATTAGATCAGGGTGCTTTTTTGAAATCCAATCCAAAGCGTCCCTAAGATGAAATCCTGTAATGGATCTACCGGAGCCTTTTAGAACTGGTATATCGGTATTTGCATCAGAGCCATTTGCAAAAATTAAAACAGGTCGGTGATATTTTTCTTTTAGTCTAGAAGCTAAAATTCCAATCACACCTTGGTGCCAACTTTCATCAGTTAAGCAAAGTCCATAAATTGAACTTGTGTCAACATTGACTAAGTTTTCAAGGGCGGAGGCTTGCATGTCGCCTTCGATAGCTCTTCGTTCGCGATTGATGCGGTCAAGTTCGTAGGCGAGTCGGTTTGCTTCGGTTTCATCGTCAGTAATTAGACAGCGAATACCAAGCGTCATATCTGCTAAACGCCCGGCTGCATTTAAGCGTGGCCCAACTACAAAGCCTAAATCAAATGCATTAGCTTTTGCGATATCGCGGTTGGAGACATTGAAAAGCGCCTTGATTCCAGGTTGAGCTTGTCCTTGACGAATTCTTCTTAAGCCACCAGAAACAAGGATTCGATTATTTTTATCGAGTGAGGCAACGTCTGCTACCGTCCCTAGAGCCACTAGGTCTAAAAGAGATTCAAGTTTTGGTTGAGTTTCGAGCGTAAAAATACCACGTTCACGTAGTTCTGCGCGTATTGCCAGCAGTAAATAAAACATGACACCAACGCCTGCAAGTGCTTTACTTGGAAAAGTGCAGTCCGGTTGGTTTGGATTAACAATAGAAATTGCGTTTGGTAAAGTATCTCCGGGGAGGTGGTGGTCAGTGACAAGGACATTTATTCCTAACTTATTGGCATGATCTATTCCAGTGATACTTGCAATGCCGTTATCAACGGTTATTAATAAACCAGGCTTTGGATTTAAATTTGCTGCTAGATCGACAACTTCTGGGGTAAGTCCATATCCCATGGTGAATCGATTGGGGACAAGGAAGTCTATCTTGGGCTTAAAAGAGTTCCCTAGTTCTCTTAATCCTCTAATACCAACAGCGCAAGCGGTTGCTCCATCGCAGTCATAGTCTGCGACTATTAACATCGGAGTTTGGTTTTCAAATGCATCGACAACTAATTTAGCGGCAGATATGCAGTTTTTAAGTTGATTCGGTGGAATTAAACTTTTTAATTCGAGAAGGGTATCTGGAAATCCTTGAACACCTCTAGATGCATATAGCCTTGCTAAAACAGGATGAATGCCTGCATTAATTAAATCATCAAAAGAGTTTTGATTGAGTTCGCGAGCTTCAAAAATCATTTAGGAAAATTCTTTCCATAAATTAGATTCCTTAATAATTGTTTCGTAACTTGGGTGCAAGATTTCTTCGGCTTTATTCTTAAAAAACAATTTTTGGATCAAATTTGGTTTGAGAGCTTCTTTGCTTAAGTCTAATCGAAGTGTTGAGCCACCAATAGGATTGATTAAGGATAGAGTATCTATCGCGTTTTCGTGAAGTGAATTAAGGCAGGCTACCCATAATTCATTCCATTGATTGTAATTAATAAGGTTTAAATTATGCGCATCAATTAGAGTCGAATCAGGAATATTTTTTAGATTGAGTTGATCAATTAATGAGAAATTTATTTTTAAATTTCTCATTAAATAATTAAGTGTGCTCTGAGAGCTAAAAACGTGATTAACCTTTTGAAGCATTGGGTTGGATTTAATATCAGATACCGATCCTATGCCGTATAACCAAATGGAGTTAATGGGTAATTCACCTTGTAAAACCCTTCTTTGGTTAACTGGGTGATCGTGCCAAATCATTTGAATTTCGTTCTGAATTTGCCGCCATTTTTTTGCTATGCCTACAATTTCAGTATCTTTGGGCATCCAAATATCGATATTTCTTCCAATTGCTTGGGCTGGAGAGTGGGTTTTTAGTGATTCAAATTGACCTGCAGGAAAGATCCAGTGATTATCAGTCGAGATAATGTTGCTTCCTAATTCATCTAATAAATACTGAACACTTTCTTTTAATTCAGTTTCTTCATCTGTAGTGATGCTTAGTAAATTGGGATCTGTAAGTACTAGGTGATCTCTTGTTGCGTGAATGTGGACTAATTGCGCGCAAGCCCAAATTTGGTAGGCATCTGCTGTACTGGCATTTTGAGTCAAGCAAGAGGCGATAGCTCCTTGTTTACCATAGAAAAATTGTTCCACGGGACTACATGGTTGCTGGAAAATGTCGTATACCCCTGAGCTAATTTCTTGCTCAGTTGTTTGATTGACAATTGGAGGGATTAGATACAAAGTTCTATTCATTTCCACTATTTTATGTGGGATTTAAGAATTCACTACACTAGAGGCATGATTCAGTTACCAATTCCTATTGAAATCGGGCTTCGTTATACCCGAGCTAAAAATAAGCAGGGGGCTAAAAAGCGGGATGGCTTTTTATCCTTTATTTCAGGTATTTCTATGGCCGGCATTGCATTGGGTGTTGCTGCCTTGATTGTTGTCCTTTCTGTTATGAATGGTTTCCAGAAGGATGTTAGAGACCGGATGCTGTCTGTTCTCTCTCATGTTGAGGTGATATCTGCTCAAGGTATCAACAATTGGGAAAATTTGGCCGATTTTGTTCAAAAGCAGCCTCATGTGGTTGGCGTAGCGCCTTTGCTTCAATCTCAAGCGTTACTAACGAATGGTGATGTCATGAGGGGGGCTGGTTTAAGGGGGATTTCTCCGGAAGCTGAAAAAATGGTTTCTGATTTACCCAAGCAATTTAGGGATGGCAGTATCTCTGCATTAAAACCCGGTGAGTTTGGAATAGCATTAGGCGGCCAGTTAGCAGACACCTTTGGTCTGAAAGTGGGTGACCGTATTTCCGTAATGATTCCCCAAGGAGATTTAACTCCAGCTGGAATAATGCCTAGAGCTCGCTCTTTTAAGGTTGTTGGAATATTAGACACGGGCCATTTCGAATTTGATAGCACCCTGGCTTTAATTCACTGGCAGGATGCTGCGGCTTTAGCCAGGTCAGCTGGACCGACTGGGCTGCGTGTTAAGTTAGATGATATGCAAGAAGCACCTAAGGTTGCTAATTCTTTAAATAGTTTATTGCCAGGCAATATTTATGTGACGGATTGGTCTGCGCAGAATAGAAACTGGTTTGCAGCAGTTAAAACTGAAAAACGCATGATGTTTATTATTTTGACGCTCATTATTGCAGTGGCTGCCTTTAATCTGGTATCTACATTAGTGATGACTGTGACAGATAAGCAGGCTGATATTGCGATTTTGAGAACGATGGGTGCAAGCGCCAAGATGATTCAGCAAATCTTCTTTGTGCAAGGTTTGTCTATCGGGTTTTTGGGATCAATTATTGGAGTGATTTTAGGTTTGTTAATTGCCTGCAATATTGATGTCATCGTGCCATTTATTGAAGGTATTTTCAAAATCCAATTTTTACCAAGAGATGTGTATTTCATTAGTCAATTACCTTCAGATGTTAGAAGTAGCGATGTAATTACTGTAGGAACTATGGCGTTTTTCTTATCTCTGTTGGCGACTCTTTACCCAAGTTGGAGAGCTGCAAAAGTAAAACCGGCGGAGGCATTGCGTTATGAGTAATTCGGAAAATACTTCGATGGCGTTAGTTGCCACAGGTGTTACCAAGGCGTTTGGAGATAAAGCTGAATCTTTAGAAATACTCAAAGGTATTAATCTTGCGGTAAAACCGGGTGAGAAAGTTGC
>CAZEHN010000018.1:20259-31490 GCA_964511855.1 uncultured Polynucleobacter sp.
ATTCGTGGGGTTAATAAAAAAGAAGCATTTAGTTCTGCAAGTCTTATGCTTGCCAAGGTTGGATTAAGTGAGCGTGAAGCTCATACACCAGGCATGCTTTCTGGTGGTGAGCGTCAAAGGGTTGCTGTTGCTAGAGCGCTTGTTGGAAAGCCTACGTGTGTTTTGGCAGATGAGCCTACTGGAAATTTAGATTCTGAAACGGCGGATCAGGTCTTTGAATTGATGCTTACAGTTGCAAAAGAGCAGGGTACTGCTTTTGTGATTGTGACGCATGATCCACTTCGAGCAAAGCGATGCGACCGAATCTTAAAGTTAGATAAAGGTGTCTTAGTAGATTTAGTAGATTAACTAAATTACTATACTTTTATGTGGTTTGATAGCCATTGTCATCTTGATGCACCAGAGTTTTCAGGAGACCTGAAAGAGGTCGTTTTGCGTGCAAAGCTAGCTAACCTGTCCGGGGTATTGATCCCGACTGTCCAAGCTAAAGATTTTTCACGAATTTCAAATTTTGTGGATGGGGTTTCGGAAGAATTGCCAACAACTGTTTATACCCTTGGGATTCATCCGTTATATACAACAGAAGCACTTGAATCTGATATTTCTTTATTGGGTGATTTCATTGAAAATTCGATTGCCAATCCGAGATTTGTAGGTGTTGGTGAGGTTGGTCTAGATTATTTTGTAACTACTCTGGATAACTCAAAGCAGGAGTGGTTTTTTGAGCAACAACTTAAGTTGGCAAAGCAGTTTAAGTTGCCAGTTGTATTGCATGTGCGACGTTCGCAAGATCAGACACTGAAATTTCTTAGGAAAATTAATGTAACGGGCGGAATTGCTCATGCCTTTAATGGTAGCTTTGTTCAAGCAAGGAATTTTCTAGATTTAAATTTTAAATTAGGATTTGGTGGATCAATGACTTATGAGCGAGCGCTACAAATTAGGCGTCTTGCTAGTGAGTTACCAATAGAGTCTGTTGTATTGGAAACTGATGCTCCAGATATTCCACCAGCATGGCTGAATGAAGAAACTGGTCGTCGAAATGAACCGGCTAATCTTTCCCAAATTGGAGAGGTATTTGCTCAGCTGAGAGGCTTAAATACTGATGTTGTTGCTAATGCAATGAGCAACAATTTTGCGGAGGTTTTCCCAAGATGGAAATTGCTTTGCAATCAAATTAAAGCAAGTAGTTAATTTAATTAATGCGTGCGATATTTTCGGCATTCATTGCCGGGGAAATCTTTTTCCTTTCTTTATCAAAAATTCCAACCAATACGATTATTTATTGCCTGTTATTGGCAATTCTTGGGAATATTTTTTTAATTAAATTCGTTAGTCGATTAGATGGGTTGCGATTTTTCAATCTTCCGAGCACTTTAATTTTTGGTGCGAGCCTAACTTTAATGTTGGGTTTTGGTTGGAGCTTTTATTTAAGTCTAGATCGTACTCAAAACATCCTCTCTAAAGAACTTGAGGGAGTTTCTCTAGTTATTGATGGGGTAATTGATGGGTTGCCTCAAGATTCTGCAGAGGGAAGAAGGTTTACATTGAAGGTGCTTCGTTGGAAAAGGGCATCTATTCCTATAAATAAAGAAAAAGGTCAAGAAATTGATTGGAATGAAGCTAAAGATGGTTTTCCTCAAAGAGTATCTTTGGGGTGGTATGCCCCTAGAGAATTCTTTAACCAATCAACAGCAAAGTCTGTGGATTTGTCAGGTATACCAGAGATTATTCCTGGTCAACGCTGGCAGTTGCCCGTTAAGTTGAAGCAACCTAGGGGGCTTTTAAATCCACACGCATTTGATTATGAATTGTGGATGTTTATGCAAAATCTTGGCGCAAATGGCAATGTGCAAGTTAAAAGAAATAATTCAGAAAGCTATCACCCGCATAAGTTATCTGACTTCACTTTTGATTTTCAAGCAATGGTTGAAAGATTACGTTATGAATTACGTAGAAAAATATTGAGTGCATTTACACATCAAGAAAAATATGCTGGCGTAATAGTGGCATTAGTTATTGGTGATCAAAATGCAATTGATCAAAATGATTGGAAAATATTTAATACAACTGGTATTGGACATTTAATTTCTATATCGGGTTTGCATGTAACGATGCTCGCCGGATTTGGGGCATATATTGCACAACGTTTATGGCGAAGACGAGATTGGCCTTTGCTTATTCCTGCTCAAAAGGTCGGTGTTTTATTTGGATTTATAACTGCAGTTATTTATTCATTGTTAGCTGGATTTCAGATACCTGCTCAAAGAACGATGTTTATGATGGGGATTCTGGCAGTTTCCATGTGGGCAGGAAGGGTGATGCGCCCCTTTGATGTTTGGTGGTGGGCCTTGTTGTTTGTCATGTTTTTAAATCCATGGGCGATATTTACGCCTGGATTTTGGCTTTCATTTGGGGCTGTAGCATTAATCCTTTATGCGATGCCGCCTAGTTCAGGCATTAATCAAGCTGTTGAAACAGATGTTGATTGGGTTTTTATCCAAAAATTCAAAGAATCTTTGGGTCAAGCGTGTCGGGTTCAGTTGGTGGTGACAATTGGTTTAATTCCAATTACTTTGTGGTGGTTCTCTCAAATTTCTTTGATATCTCCGATTGCGAACTCTTTTGCAATACCGATAATAAGTTTTGTAGTTACGCCAATCGCAATGATTGGAGCATTTCTACCAAGTTTTATTGGCGATTTGTTTTTATGGGTTTCTCATTGGGTATTAGAGATGATGATTTACCCATTAAAGGTGATGTCTGAATGGTCGTGGGCTTTAGCGTTCGGAGCAAAGCCCAGTTGGTGGGCGATGTTGCTGGCTCTATTAGGTGTTTTTTGGGTAGTTGCTCCGGGACCATTGAGTCATCAGTTGTATCTTCGATTCATTGGGTTGGGATTATGTTTATCTATTTTTATTAGTGGGTATAGTCGTTTTGCTGATAGGGTTGCTTATGGTGATTTCAGGGCGCTTGTCTGGGATATTGGTCAGGGTACAGCTGTTTTGATTAAAACTCAAAATCATTATTTGCTATATGACGCAGGTCCAATTTCTAATCAACATAATGATCCGGGTTTAAGAATAATATTGCCTTACCTAAGAGCTGAGGGAGTAGCTCAAATTGATCAATTGGCTATTAGTCACAAGGATTCTGATCATATCGGTGGGGTTGAGTCTATTGTTACCACTATACCTGTAAAAAATGTAATTGGATCAGTCCCGGGTTCTCACCGTTTAATGGATGTATTTCATAGAAATGCTGTTCCAGTAGAACCATGCCAAGCTGGTGGGCGGTGGGAATGGGATGGGGTCGAATTTATTGTTTGGCATCCTAGCCCAACGGCAAGTTTTGAGGATTGGTTTCATAGGGGGCGACCTAATGAAATTAGTTGCGTGATTGAGGTTAGGAATCAGCATTTTTCATTTTGGTTGACTGGGGATATTGAGAAAATTGGAGAAAGTGAAATAGTTTCAAGACTGGATCAGTTTCCAAATGAAAAAGAGGCTCTAAAATCTAGGGTCAAAGTCTTGATGGCCCCTCATCATGGGAGTAAGACCTCATCCAGCCCTATATTTTTGAATTCTATAGAGCCTGACTGGGCTTTTTCTCAATCCGGCTATAAAAATCGCTATAACCATCCGCATCCAACAATTTCCTTGAGATATCAAGATTTTGGCTTAAACCTTTTAGATACGAGCCTTACAGGCGCCCAAGTATGGAATTTTGAACAGAAAAAATTGAATTTAGAGCAATTTAGAAACTCAGTTCGGAGATTTTGGCATCGATAATGTATATAATTGCGTATTACCAACTGAGTGCTTTCGATGACCAAATTTGTCTTCGTAACTGGTGGTGTAGTTTCTTCCCTCGGGAAAGGAATTGCAGCCGCCTCGTTGGCCGCGATTCTCGAATCCCGCGGCCTAAAAGTCACCCTCTTAAAGTTAGACCCCTACATTAACGTTGATCCTGGAACAATGAGTCCATTTCAGCACGGCGAGGTATTTGTTACCGAAGACGGCGCTGAAACTGACCTTGATTTGGGTCATTACGAGCGTTTTGTATCGGCTAAGATGAGGAAGAGTAACAATTTCACTACGGGCCAGATATATGAATCTGTGATTCGCAAGGAGAGGCGTGGAGAATATTTGGGCAAGACTGTCCAGGTTATTCCGCACATCACCAACGAGATCCAGGCATTTGTTGAGCGTGGTGCAAAGGCAAGTCATGACGGAAAGGCTGATGTCGCTATTTGCGAAATCGGTGGAACTGTCGGCGATATTGAATCATTGCCATTCTTAGAGGCTGCAAGACAGATGAGTTTGCGTTTGCCGCGAGGCGATGCAGCCTTTATTCATTTGACCTTAGTGCCTTTTATCGCAAGTGCTGGTGAACTTAAGACTAAGCCTACACAGCATTCTGTTCAGAAATTACGTGAAATTGGTATTTTGCCAACCGCATTGTTGTGTCGCGCCGATCGTCCGATTCCGGATGATGAAAGAGCCAAGATTTCATTATTTGCAAACATGAGGGAAGAGGCAGTTATCTCCGTATGGGATGCTGACACGATCTATAAGATTCCTCAAATGTTGCACGAGCAAAAGTTAGATGATTTGATTTGTAAAGAATTGAATCTAGATGCTAAGCCTGCGGATTTATCGATGTGGACTAACTTAATCCATACGATGGAAAATCCTAAGCATCATGTAACTATTGGTATGGTTGGTAAGTATGTTGATTTAACAGAATCTTACAAATCACTGATTGAAGCGTTGCGTCATGCTGGTATTCATAATCAAACTCAAGTGGATATTCGTTATATTGACTCTGAGTTGCTCGAGCATGGTGATGTTTCTAGTTTGCAAGGTTTAGATGCCATTCTTGTTCCTGGCGGTTTCGGTAAGCGAGGTACGGAAGGTAAGATTCGGGCAATTGCTCATGCGCGAGAGAACAAGATTCCTTATTTAGGTATCTGTTTAGGTATGCAGTTGGCTGTTATTGAATTTGCACGCCATGTGGCAGGTATAAAAGACGCCAACAGTACTGAATTTGAGCCGAAAACCCCAAGTCCGGTTGTAGCCCTCATCACTGAGTGGAAAAATCGTGATGGTCAGGTTGAAGTTCGTGATGATGGATCTGATTTGGGCGGTACGATGCGTTTAGGTTCGCAGCGTTGTCCGGTTAAGCCAAATACTTTGGCGCAAAAAATATATGGTGATGAGGTTAATGAACGCCATAGACATCGTTATGAAGTTAACAATGAATATGTTGCGGCTCTTGAATCAGCGGGTTTAATAATTTCTGCTAGAACACCAACTGAAGATTTACCTGAAATGATGGAATTGCCGCAAACTGAACACCCATGGTTCTTTGGCGTACAGTTCCATCCTGAATTTACGTCGACTCCACGTGATGGTCATCCTTTGTTTAGTGCATATGTTAAAGCGGCGCTCAAACATCAAGGAGTTAACGTTCAATCTAATACGGCATCTGTATGAAGCTTTGTGGATTCCCGGTAGGTTTAGAGCATCCTTTTTTCCTCATTGCAGGTCCTTGTGTCATTGAATCAGAGCAAATGGCATTAGATACAGCTGGAGCTCTAAAGGAGATTACTAGTTCTCTGGGTATTCCATTTATTTATAAATCATCATTTGATAAAGCAAATAGATCTTCTGGTGCTTCATTCCGTGGCTTAGGCATGGAAAAGGGCCTGGATATTTTGGCGACTGTTAAAAATCAAATTGATGTGCCTGTCTTAACGGATATTCATGAGATTGATGAAATTAAGCCGGTGGCGGAAGTTGTCGATGTATTGCAAACCCCAGCTTTCCTCTCACGTCAGACTGATTTCATTCGAGCTTGTGCGCAAAGTGGTAAGCCAGTAAATATCAAAAAAGGACAGTTTCTTGCGCCACATGACATGAAGAATGTGATTGATAAGGCAAGAGCGGCTGCTAAAGAAGTTGGGCTACCAGAAGATAACTTTATGGCTTGTGAGCGAGGCGTATCTTTTGGGTATAACAATCTAGTTTCTGATATGCGCAGTCTTGCCATTATGAGAGAAACTGGTGCGCCAGTCGTATTTGATGCAACACATTCTGTTCAATTGCCGGGCGGGCAAGGTAGTAGTAGTGGTGGTCAACGTGAATTTGTGCCGGTACTTGCAAGGGCTGCTGTAGCGGTTGGTATTTCGGGGTTGTTCATGGAAACACATCCAGATCCTGCAAAAGCAATGTCAGATGGTCCCAATGCTGTGCCGTTAGCCAAGATGAAATCACTGTTAGCATCACTTCAAGCAATTGATCGAGTGGTTAAATCTGGAGATATTTTTTTAGAAAACGACTTTAGTTGTTAATTTAGAAAATACGATAAATATGGCTTACGGATACATTATTGCTAACGTGAATGTAACCAATCCTGAGCAGTATGAGGAGTACAAGAAATTTTCAACGATTGCGATGCAAAAGCATGGGGCAGAGTTGTTAACTCGTGGCGGTAAATCAGAATTGTTAGAGGGTAATTTTCATCCTAGAGTTGTTATTTTGCGTTTCCCGTCTTACGAAGCAGCGCAAAATTTTAATAATTCAGCTGAATATCAGCTTGCTAAATCTAAGCGAGTTGGTGCTGCGGATATGAATATGATTGTGGTTGAAGGTATTTAGTTTTTAAACAGAATTTTTATTATTGAGAGAGAAGCATGAGTGCAATTGTTGACATCATCGGTCGTGAAATTTTGGATTCTCGTGGCAACCCAACGGTTGAGTGCGATGTTTTATTAGAGTCAGGCATTATGGGGCGTGCAGCTGTGCCATCTGGTGCATCGACAGGCTCGCGTGAGGCCATTGAATTGAGAGACGGCGATAAAGGTCGTTATCTAGGTAAAGGTGTTTTACGTGCTGTAGAAAATATCAATACAGAAATCGCAGAAGCTGTTATGGGTTTAGATGCTTCTGAACAAGCTTTCCTTGATCGTACTTTGATTGATTTAGATGGTACTGAAAATAAAGCACGTTTAGGCGCTAATGCAACTTTAGCTGTCTCTATGGCAGTAGCTCGTGCGGCTGCTGAAGAAGCAGGATTACCTTTATATCGTTATTTTGGTGGATCTGGTGCAATGCAGATGCCTGTGCCTATGATGAATATCGTGAATGGTGGTTCGCACGCTAATAACAGTTTAGATATTCAAGAATTCATGGTTATGCCTGTAGGAATGACTTCATTCCGTGAAGCTTTACGCTGTGGTGCTGAAATTTTCCATGCGCTTAAGAAAATCATTAATGATCAGGGTATGCCGACATCAGTTGGTGATGAGGGTGGATTTGCGCCAAACTTCAAGAGTAATGAAGAGTGTTTGAATACGGTTCTGCAAGCAATTGAAAAAGCAGGATATCGCCCTGGTGAAGATGTTTTATTAGCGCTTGATTGTGCCGCGAGTGAATTCTACAAAGATGGTAAATACCATTTGTCTGGTGAAGGTTTGCAATTGAGCTCAAGTGAATTTGCGGATTATTTATGTAATCTAGCTGATAAGTTCCCAATCGTATCAATTGAAGATGGAATGCACGAAGGTGATTGGGCTGGTTGGGCTGATTTAACAGCTAAGCTTGGTAAGAAAATTCAGTTGGTTGGTGATGACTTGTTTGTGACCAATACGAAGATTCTTAAAGAGGGTATTGATAAAGGTATTGCTAATTCGATTTTGATTAAGATTAATCAAATTGGTACATTGACTGAAACATTTGCTGCTATTGAAATGGCTAAACGTGCTAATTACACTGCGGTTATTTCACATCGTTCAGGTGAAACAGAAGATAGCACTATTGCTGATATTGCAGTTGGTACAAATGCAGGTCAAATTAAGACAGGTTCCTTATCTAGGTCTGATCGCATTGCGAAATATAACCAATTGATTCGTATTGAAGAAGATTTGGGTGATGTAGCAAGTTACCCAGGAAAATCAACTTTCTATAACTTGCGTTAATTGCTATGTCGATGCGAGTCATCGTCTATTGCCTATTGGCATTGCTGGTGTTGATCCAGTACCCCCTTTGGTTAGGCAAAGGGGGCTGGTTACACGCCTATGACTTGGATAAGAAGGTTCAAGCTCAAGCAGCAAAAAATCAACAACTTGAGTTGCGTAATGCAAAACTTGAGGGTGAAGTTAATGATTTAAAAGACGGTACTCGTGCGATCGAAGAGCGTGCAAGAATTGAGCATGGGATGGTTAAAGAAAATGAAATCCTAGTTCAGATTTTGAATGACAATGAAGTTGTTGCTAAGCCTGGAAAGCAAGTGAAGTCTTCCGATAAAGAAGTGGCTGTTCAGCCTTCTCAAACTTCAACAAGTGAGCCTCAATCTACTGCAAGTGGCGCAACTTTAAAGAAGCCTGCAGACAAGATATCACAATAGGTGCTTAGTGTTTCCCAGTTGGGGCTTGTGTTCCAGCAGCAATATTTGAAGTAGTAAACAATTGCTTGCAGTCGACTGGATCGAAATGGTATTTTTCCCCGCAAAAATCGCATTCAGTTTCAACATGACCTTGTTCGGCAAGGATACTATCAACTTCATCGCTGCCGAGCATGATTAGCATATTGCCTACTCGTTGACGAGAGCATAGACATTGAAAATTAACGTGTCGAATAGGGAAGCTTCGGACTTGCTGTAATTCAGATTCTTCTTGGAAAAGTCTATTCATCATTACTGTTGCAGGAGTTTCAAGTAGCTCCTTCTCACTACTTGTGTTTGCAAGAATTTGTAAACGTTCCCATTCATCGGCAATAGCTTCTTCTGACCTTATTTGGGATGGCTCAATCTTTCCGCCAATGCTAGGAAGTTTCTGTAAAAGTATGCCGGCAGCATATTCATCATTGGAAGCTAACCAGAGCCTTGTTTCAAGTTGCTCTGAGTTGCGCATATAGCTCATGATCGCTTCAGCAATTGATTTGATTGGCGAGCCATCTTCATTAAGCAATGGGACGATGCCTTGATAGGCTTGTTGTCCTTCTTGGCGATTGTTTGGATCCAAAGTAATTGCTAATTTGCCTTTACCGTCGGGATTTAGGAGGTCGGAAAGATTGGCATTTTGATTTAATGTATCGCCTTCAAAGTCTGGTGATAATTTAACAGTAGCTCTTACGCCTAATTGTGCGGTGCATTCAACGACAAGCAGTCTGATTGCGCCTGTGCCTTGAGCTTGAATAATTAATGTGCCGTCAAATTTCAGCGTAGCACTTAGAAGTGCGCCTGCAGCCACCATTTCACCTAAATGTTTTTTGATTACAGTAGGGTAGCTTCTGTGAGATTGAATTGTTTGCCAAGACTTTCCAAGACGAACTATCTCACCTCGAACATGTGTAGCCTCAAAAATAAAAGTCTGAAGTTCATCAGAAGCAGTTGCGGAAATATTAGGTTTATTAGCTGATTCAGTCATGAAAATGCAATTTAGTTATAAAGCAAAAAATCATTTTTTTCTTAGATTTATATTGTATTGCTTCATGAGGCAATGTGCTGATATTGATTGTCTAATTATTGAATCATTAAAGGTGCTTCGGGGTTAATTAGAGTATCTAATATTTAATGAAAATTTATTAAATTAATAAATCAATTGTTTCAGCGCTTTTATAGGTTGAAAGTGCCTGTATATCAGCATCATATGCTGAAATATCGCGAAATAATGCAGTGCATGGGATAATGACAATATGGCTAAAAAAATACGTACCCGATTTGCGCCCAGTCCAACTGGTTTTATTCATTTAGGTAATTTGCGAAGTGCACTTTACCCTTGGGCCTTTGCAAGATCTAAGCAAGGTGATTTTATTCTTCGTATTGAAGATACTGACCAAGAGAGATCAACGCAAGAAGCGGTTGATGTCATCATCGAGGGTATGAATTGGTTGGGGCTTGATTTCGATGAAGGTCCAATCTATCAAATGCAAAGAATTGATCGTTACAAGGAAGTCTTGGCTCAAATGCTTCAACAGGGCTTAGCTTATCCTTGCTATATGAGTGAAGCCGAGTTAAATGCTTTGCGTGATCGCCAAATGGAGAATAAAGAAAAGCCACGTTACGATGGTACTTGGCGTCCTGAAGAAGGAAAGATTCTTCCTGCAATTCCTAGCGATGTAAAGCCAGTCATTCGTTTTAAAAATCCAATTGGAGGAAGTGTTGTTTGGGAAGATGCTGTAAAAGGTCGGATTGAAATTAGCAATGATGAGTTAGATGACCTAGTGATTGCTAGACCCGATGGAACACCAACATACAATTTCTGTGTCGTTGTTGATGATTTGGATATGGAAATTTCTCATGTCATTCGTGGAGATGATCATGTGAATAACACGCCACGCCAGATTAATATTCTTAGAGCGCTTGGTGCAGAGCCTCCTGTATACGCACATTTACCTACTGTTCTGAATGAACAAGGGGAGAAAATGAGTAAACGTAATGGAGCAATGAGTGTTCGAGATTTTGAAAAGGCAGGGTATTTGCCTGAGGCGGTCCTTAATTATTTGGCTCGACTAGGTTGGGCTCACGGTGATGCAGAGGTGTTTTCAAAAGAACAATTTGTTTCTTGGTTTGATTTAGAGCATTTAGGAAAATCTCCCGCGCAATATAACCCTGAAAAATTAATTTGGTTGAACCATCATTACATTCAAAACAGTGATCCTGCTGTATTGGCGAAATCGGTTAAACCATTTGCAGAGTTAGAGGGAATTCAATTTGATGGAGATGCTGCAAAATCAGGCCCTGATTTTGTGGCGGTTGTTGGCTTATTAAAGGATCGAGCAAATACCTTAATTGAGATAGCTCAGGGGGCTAAATTATTTTATGCAGCTGCACCTTCTCACGCATTAGCGGCAGACGAATTTAAAGCGAATGTTAAACCAGAGATTGTTCCGGCATTAAAAGACTTTATAGATGCTTATATTGCATGTGATGGTACGAAGTCGGCAATCGCTGCGGCTTTTAAAGAAGTGCTCGCTAAGCATGGTATGAAGATGCCAGCGTTGGCCATGCCTGTTAGATATTTAATGTTCGCAACAACTCAGACACCCGCAATTGATGCTGTTTTATCAATTATGAGCAAGGAAGAGGTTGTTAAAAGGTTAAAAGAAGGGCTTGCATAAAACCCTAAAAATAGGCTAGAATAGCGGATTGTTTTGATCGCTTATCAAACAAGGGGGCTATAGCTCAGCTGGGAGAGCGCTTGCATGGCATGCAAGAGGTCAGCGGTT
>CAZEHN010000019.1:0-30662 GCA_964511855.1 uncultured Polynucleobacter sp.
CACTAACTGCCTCATCTACGCTAAATGCTGGAATGCCGTTTGGAACTGGCACATTGAATTGGCGCAGAATCTCTTTGCCTTGGTACTCATGGATCTTCATTGAAATTCCCTTTTTTTGAATGCTTAAAGATATCTAGAATTAATGGGTAACTGTATTATCCTGATTTTTTAGAGCCAGTTGTCGTTTTTGACGATTTACTTGAGTCAATTGCTCGCCCAAACCATGTTGGATGGTACTTTTTGACGGCTGGACCGTCGGTTCTAAGGGCATGACAGTTATTTAACTGAAATGGCATTGGGCCTTGCACATCATCATTAGTGACATCAAAGATCTCCCCAGCAAATGCCTGAATCGCAGCAGTTGGCAAAATATTGCATAACTCGGTTAAATGTGTGCAACCACTTATACCGCTGAGCCTTTGTTTGACTTCACCCCGAAATCCACGCATCAAATTTAAGCCAACCAGCTTTTGGTAGTCTGGGGCAATGGCCTCACATGCACCAGGATAGGGCACATCTAAGGATTTAGCTTGAGCCCCCAAAATATCCATTTGCTGGTTAATTGTGACGATTAAACGCATCCTGTGAATCGGGTCACCCTTTTTGACAGTTCCCGTCTTTAAATGAAAATCGATACCTTTGGTGTCAACTAATTCAGCTTCAATATCCCACAAGCCATCTTCTCGCTTATAAACCTCTGCTTGAATTGCTCTTTTTTGAATTAATTGACGTCTCTCATTGGTTGCTGGGGAGACAAAATTAGGGGTTTGTGAAGTGCTGGACATCCCTATAGTCTAGCATCGACTCGAAAAGTCTTAGCCAAGCTTTCCGCGGACGATTTTCATGACAACATCGGCATCAAAACCCTTTCCAGCCAAGAATCTAGCTTGCCTGGCTATTTCTTTTGGGTCTGTAGCAAGCACGCCAAACTTCCGATCCCAAATTTGTTTGGCTCGATCAAACTCAGTTAATCGCATTTGGCCAACGAGCTGACTTGTAATTCCTGAATCTATCCCATTTCGCTTTAGCTCTTCAGCAACACGGCGATGACCGTAACGCTCAGACTTTCTTCTGACAAGGCTTTCAGCAAATCTAGCGTTGGATTGAAGCCCCTTTTCTTCAAGCTGGGTCAATACACGCTCTAATTCCTGTGAAGATTGGGCATGAGGAGTGAGTTTACGAATTAACTCCTCTTTACTATGCTCGCGATTAGATAAATACCTAATAGCTCGCCCCAACAAACTCAATTGTTGGGGCGATTTTTTGGGATTATCTGGGGTTTCGAGTTGATCAGGCGTCTGATGGCTCGATCTCATCATCTTCTACTTCTGCCAAGATAACACCGCCCTTAACACCTAATTTTTCACGAATTTTTGCTTCAATTTCTTTAGCCAACTCTGGGTTTTCTCTTAAGAATTCACGTGAATTATCTTTACCTTGCCCAATTTTCTCGCCGTTATAGCTATACCAAGCTCCTGATTTTTCTACGATATCGGCCTCAACACCCATATCAATAATCTCACCTTCACGAGAAATACCTGCGCCATACATGATGTCAAAAATTGCTTCACGGAAAGGAGGAGAAACCTTGTTCTTAACGACTTTGACACGAGTTTCATTACCAACAACCTCGTCACCCTTCTTAATACTACCGATACGACGAATGTCTAAACGCATCGATGCATAGAATTTAAGAGCGTTACCGCCTGTAGTTGTCTCTGGAGACCCGAACATCACACCAATCTTCATACGAATCTGGTTAATGAAAATAACCGTTGTGTTGGTGCGCTTAATAGAGCCTGTTAACTTTCTTAAGGCTTGGCTCATTAATCTAGCTTGCAGACCCGGCAACGAATCACCCATATCACCTTCAATCTCTGCCCTTGGAACAAGTGCGGCTACCGAGTCGACGACAATTAAATCAATCGAGCCAGATCTCACTAACGCGTCCACAATTTCCAAGGCTTGCTCGCCTGTATCAGGCTGTGAAATCAATAAATTATTGACATCAACCCCTAATTTGGCGGCATATTGAACATCTAAAGCATGCTCCGCGTCGATAAATGCACATGTCCCACCTTTTTTTTGCATTTCTGCAACGGCGTGCAATGTAAGTGTCGTTTTACCTGAAGACTCAGGCCCATAAATCTCAATCACACGCCCACGAGCCAGACCACCAACACCTAAGGCGATATCTAGGCCCAAGGAACCTGTAGATACCACCTGAATATCTTGAGCGATTTCAGCATCACCCAAACGCATGATGGAGCCCTTACCAAACTGTTTCTCAATTTGGGCCAAAGCCGCCGTCAAAGCTTTCTGCTTTTCCCCACTCATGCCATCAAACTGGTCTTTACCCTGAGTATCTGCCGCGCCTTTTGACTTTTTGTTTTCCATCTTTTTTCCTATTTTTCCGAAATTTTGTTTATTTTTTATCAACTAAAACCCTGTATGTTTGCACTGTATATAAAGACAGTATTTAATGCAAGTGCTTTTTTCTGACTTTTTGCATATCCGTCTCTATGTCTTTCTTAAACCAACGTAACCAATATATAGAAATTCTGAAATTTATTCTTGGCGCCCCCTGTAGGTAGCTTCTGATTTAGTTATCTGAATTAATTACTTTTAGGGCTAATAACTGTTGTTTTTAGTTCTAAGGTATTCACCTAGATTCATTAGGAATTACCCTTAAATACTGATTTATATGAATAAAAGCAACGCATAATCGCCTCGTAGTTTTCTTATGTATTAAGTTGTAATTTATTTGTTAGGAGCTAATCAATGGCAACATCATCTGCAGTTAAAGCTGCGCCAATGACGGCAGAAGAACGTAAAGTTATTCTTGCGTCTTCTCTAGGTACTGTTTTCGAATGGTATGACTTTTACCTTTACGGTTCATTAGCAGCCATTATCGCTAAACAGTTTTTCTCAGGACTAGACGCTGGTTCAGCGTTCATTTTCGCCCTTCTAGCTTTTGCTGCCGGTTTCATCGTTCGCCCATTCGGCGCATTGGTGTTCGGTCGCTTAGGTGACTTGATTGGTCGTAAATATACGTTCCTCGTAACTATCTTGTTAATGGGTGCTTCTACATTTATCGTTGGCTTGCTTCCAAGCTATGCAACGATTGGTGTTGCAGCTCCAGTGATCTTGATTGTTATGCGTATGCTTCAAGGCTTAGCCCTTGGCGGCGAATACGGTGGTGCGGCAACTTACGTTGCTGAACATGCACCACAAGGTAAACGCGGTGCATACACAGCGTGGATCCAAACAACTGCAACTTTAGGTTTGTTCCTATCTTTATTAGTGATCCTGTTCACACGTGAATTCACAGGTGCTGATTTTGAAGTTTGGGGATGGCGTGTTCCGTTCTTAATGTCAATCTTGTTGCTTGCGATCTCTGTTTATATTCGTTTGTCTATGAACGAATCTCCAGCCTTCCAAAAAATGAAGTCAGAAGGCAAATTGTCTAAAGCTCCTATCTCAGAAGCTTTCGGTCAATGGAAAAACTTAAAAATCGTTATCTTGGCTTTGTTAGGCTTAGTTGCTGGTCAAGCTGTGGTTTGGTACACAGGTCAGTTCTACGCTCTATTCTTCCTTACACAAGTATTGAAAGTAGATGCTAAAACAGCTAACTTGTTAATTGCTGGTTCTTTAGTAATCGGCACACCATTCTTCATCTTCTTTGGCTCACTATCTGACAAGATCGGCCGTAAGATTGTGATCATGCTTGGTTTATTGTTAGCGATCATTACTTATATCCCTAACACACCAGTGTCAATCTTCAATGCATTGACTCACTATGCAAACCCAGCATTAGAAAAAGCGATGAACACAGCGCCAGCAACAATTACTGTTGACCCAGCTGAATGTTCATTCCAGTTCAACCCAACTGGTACAGCTAAGTTCACAAGTTCATGCGATATCGCTAAACAAGTGATGGCATCGAATTCTGCAAGCTACTCAACAATTAATGCAGCAGCTGGTACTGTTGCTAAAGTTAAGATTGGTGAAACAGAAATCGAAGGCTACACAGCAAAAGGTATCCCTGCTGATGAAGCTAAAGCTAAAGATGCTGCATTTAAGAAAGCTGTTCGTGAAGCGTTAAATGCTGCTGGCTATCCTGCTAAAGCAGATCCAGCTCAAGTTAACATTCCAATGGTTCTTTTCTTGCTAGTTGTTTTAGTGATTTATGTAACGATGGTTTACGGTCCAATTGCAGCTTACTTAGTTGAATTGTTCCCAACACGTATCCGTTACACATCAATGTCATTGCCATACCATATCGGTAACGGCTGGTTCGGTGGCTTGCTACCAACTATCTCGTTCGCTTTGGTTGCGCAAAACGGTAACATTTACTACGGCTTGTGGTACCCAATCATCATCGCCGCTGGTACATTGGTAATCGGTACATTGTTCATGCGTGAAACAAAAGACGTAGATATTTACGCAAAAGACTAAGCTTTAAGCACCTCCGCAAGGAGAATGCCCTTAAAACCCCGATGTTTAGGCATCGGGGTTTTTTATTACCCCCAAGCTTTAAATACAGATAAAATAAGTCAGTTCATAAAACTTTAATATTTGGGGTTACGGATGTTTTTTAAAAAACTACTGCCACGCGAAGGTAACTTCTTCGTTATGTTCAACGAACATGCGGATTTCATCGTTAAAGCAGCTCAAGCACTTTCTCTGTTAGTAGCTAACTATGCTGACCCTAAAGCTCGTGAATTACATACCACCCAGGTTGATGACGCAGAACATTCTGCTGACCGCATTACCCATGAGGTTAATAAAATGTTACATAAGACATTTATTACCCCAATTGATCGTGAGCAAATCCACTCTCTGATCAACACAATGGACGATGTAGCTGATCTCATTCAAGATACAACTGAAACGCTCGCCTTGTACGATGTGGGCACAGTAACTCCAGAAATCGTTAGCTTGGTAGATCTAAGTTTAAGATCTTGTGAAAGAGTTAAGTACGCTATTTCTTTACTAAATGCGATTAGCGACACGCATACGGCGGAAGCAGCTCTTAAAACTTGTGAAGAAATCGACCTCCTCGAGTCAGATGCTGACCGCGTTTTACGTTCTGCAATGAGCAAACTCTTTAGAGCAGATATTGATGTTCGAGAAATCATCAAACTTAAAGCAATTTACGAGCTTCTTGAAACGATTACAGATCGCTGCGAAGACGTTGCTAACTTAATCGAGGGCATCGTCCTCGAAAACTCTTAAGCAAAAGTTATGACTGAAGCACTTTGGGTAGTTGTCATGCTCGTATTTCTCGGGCTTGCATTCGATTTCATGAACGGCTTCCATGATGCCGCCAACTCGATTGCAACAGTTGTTTCAACTGGAGTTTTGAGACCAGGGCAGGCCGTAATCTTCGCCGCCGCCTTTAACTTAATTGCGATTTTTATTTTCCACTTAAGCGTTGCCGCAACAGTTGGTAAAGGTATCGTCAACCCCTCAATTGTTGACGTGCACTTAGTGTTTGGCGCACTAATTGGCGCAATCGCTTGGAACATTATTACTTGGTACTACGGTATCCCATCAAGCTCATCACATGCGCTGATTGGCGGTATTGTTGGGGCTGCAATCCCTAAAGCAGGCGTTGGTAGTTTAGTAGCTTCTGGCATTATCAAAACCGTTCTATTTATTTTCATATCCCCATTTTTAGGTTTCCTACTGGGGTCATTGATGATGGTTATAGTAGCCTGGGCATGTAAAAAAGCTACTCCCGCCAGAATGGATCGCTGGTTTAGACGCCTTCAATTAGTTTCAGCTGGTGCTTATAGCTTGGGACACGGCGGTAACGACGCTCAAAAAACCATCGGGATTATTTGGTTGCTGTTGATCGCAACTGGCTATAGTGAAGCAGGTTCATCTGCCCCTCCAACTTGGGTCATTATTGGCTGCTACACAACGATTGCAGCAGGAACTATGTTTGGGGGATGGCGTATTGTGAAAACAATGGGTCAACGTCTAACAAAACTCAAACCAGTTGGAGGGTTCTGCGCAGAATCAGGTGGCGCGATCACTTTGTTCACTGCAACTGCTTTAGGGATTCCAGTTTCAACAACGCACACAATTACGGGTGCAATCGTTGGTGTAGGTTCAGCTCAACGCGCTAGTGCAGTTCGCTGGGGAGTTGCCGGAAACATTATCTGGGCGTGGATTTTTACAATTCCAGCAAGTGCCATCATGGCTTGTCTTGCATACTGGTTAAGCTTAGTCATATTCTAAGTATCATTTAAATCATGCGTTGATTTAAATCAACGCATCGACGCATTAACTAGTGGAATTTATTCGCTGATCAAGGTATTCTGATTCAATTAATAATCAGAACTTAGATCTCATCATGAAAATTCTAATCCCAACCGATGGTTCAAAATCCTCTTTAAATGCTGTTAAATACGCTGCAAAATTAGCGAGCTCGCTACGCACAAAAAACACAATCACTCTTATCAATGTTCATGATGAGGCTGGACTTTTATATGCCGATCAATTTGCGGGTGTCCCAAATGTCACGCTTAACCTTGAAGATATGCATGATTATCTTCTTGAAATGAGCCGCAAAGAACTTAAATCAGCGCAAAAAATCCTTGATAAAGCAAATGTTAAGCATGACATGATTATTGGTATCGGTCGCATTTCAGATGAAATCATTGAAGTAGCAAATAAAGATAAATACGATCTAATCATTATGGGCTCTAAAGGCAGAAGCGCATTTGCAGACCTTCTGGTTGGCTCTGTTGCTCAGCGTGTTTTGCATTCAGCAAAACAACCTGTATTGCTCGTTAAATAATTAGAGCTTAGCTAACCGTTATTTGATCTCAATGCATCCACACGATATGACCTGTGGATGCATTAAAATAGCACCAGTTCGATAAAGCAATACTGGAAGCCTCCCCCAATCCTTGGGAATTTCAAACTTTACGCACGAATATTCTTGATTATTGTTTTTTTATCAAAACTCTAAACAATAATTTGCCTCACAAATGTTTTTTCCTGTTGTTAGATTAAATGATCACCCTCAAAAACGTTGTCCTTCGTCGTGGCGCTAAAGTTCTATTAGATCAGGCATCGGTAACTCTTAATCCCGGCGAAAAAGTTGGCCTTGTTGGGCGAAATGGCGCGGGTAAATCCACATTATTTGCTTTGCTCAATGGCAGTCTGCATGAAGATGGGGGGGATTATTCCATCCCAACGCAATGGCGAATGGCTCAAGTTGCTCAAGACATGCCGGAAACAGATCAAAGTGCTACCGAATTTGTTATAGAAGGTGATACGGTTTTATTAGCAGCACAAGCTGAAGTTGATGCTGCTGAAGCAAGTGGCGATGGCGACAGAATGGCCGAAGCTTATATGAAACTTTATGACTGTGGCGCCCATGATGCTCAGGCAAGAGCACAAGCTCTTATTTTAGGACTAGGGTTTAAAGTTTCTGAACTCAACAATCCCGTCAATAGCTTTTCAGGTGGTTGGCGCATGCGCCTGCAGCTAGCTCGCGCACTCATGTGCCCTTCTGATCTATTGCTATTAGATGAGCCAACTAACCATTTAGACTTAGATGCTTTAGTTTGGCTTGAGGCTTGGTTAAAACGATATGCAGGGACACTGCTTGTTATCAGTCATGATCGTGAGTTCTTAGACGCCGTCACTCAAGTAACAGTTCATATTGAGAACGCGAAGCTTACAAGATATGGTGGGAATTACAGCGCATTTGAAGACCTTCGTGCAGAACAAATGGCTTTACAACAAACTGCATTTGCAAAACAACAAGAGAAAATTGCTCACCTACAAAAATTTATCGCTCGCTTTAAAGCTAAAGCTAGTAAAGCAAAACAGGCACAGAGTCGAGTCAAAGCACTTGACCGCATGGAGAAAGTTGCGCCTTTGCTTGCTGAAGCTGAATTTTCATTCGAATTTAAAGAACCCGCCAATTTACCCAATCCCATGCTCGCAATGCAAAATGCATGCTTTGGGTATCCCCCACCAGATGACGCTCCTAAAGGAACTCCACATACAGTGATTGTGCAAAACGTCAATAAATCTGTTTTAGCAGGTCAACGTATTGGCATATTAGGTGCAAATGGACAGGGTAAATCTACTCTAGTCAAAACAGTTGCCCGAGCTCTAACTCCAATCTCAGGTGAAATGACTGAAGGTAAGGGCCTCAATATTGGCTATTTTGCACAGCAAGAACTTGACGTATTGAGGCCTGGAGATAATCCTCTAGAGCACATGATTCGTTTAGTTAAGGAATTAACCGCTGCTGGCAAATTAACTGATCAAAACACCCGAGAACAAGACCTAAGAGCATTTCTAGGTATGTTTAACTTTAGTGGGGATATGATTTTTCAAGCAGTAGGCAGCATGAGTGGCGGCGAAAAGGCACGCTTAGTTCTTTGCATGATTGTTTGGCAACGCCCTAATTTACTTTTACTTGACGAACCAACCAACCATCTAGATTTAGCAACTCGAGAAGCACTTGCTATCGCCCTCAATGAGTTTGAGGGAACCGTCATGCTAGTTAGTCATGATAGAGCCTTGTTGCGTTCAGTATGCGATGAGTTTTGGATGGTATCTCGTGGTGGTGTAGAGCCATTTGATGGTGACTTGGATGATTATCAACGCTACCTACTGGATGAAGCCAAACGACAAAGGGAGGAAGCTAAAACTACTGCGTCAACAGCCAGCTCTCAAGATAAAACACCAATTGTTAATGAAACAATTGGCAAACCTAGCAAAACAAAACAATCTGTTCCTTCAGTTGTTAAGCCTCTTCGAAAAGAATTAGATAAAGTTGATCGACAAATTGAAATACTCAATCAAGAAAAAAATAACTTACAAGAAATTTTAGTTTCATCAACTCAATCTGATGAACTTGCAAAAGCTGGTAAGCGCCTTAAATTAATTGATGAAGAATTGGTAGCACTCGAAGAAAAATGGCTAGAAATCAGTGAAGAAATTGAAGCACTAAGTAGTTAATCTTTATTTCAATTACTTTGCACTCAAGATTTTTCGCGCCATACTCCAACGATGCACTTCGCTTGGGCCGTCATAAATTCTAAATGCCCTCATATCCATAAAGATGCGCATCACAATCGTTTCAGCCGTGACACCTTGCCCACCAAGAATCTGAACACATCGATCAACCACACGCCATTCAGCTTCTGAACAAGCAACCTTAGCTCGACTTGATTCAAAATTACCCTTCTCACCTTGATCCAATAACCAAGCGGTATGATAGATATGAAGTCTTGCTGTTTGAAGATCGATGTCATTATCAGCAAGCATATAACCCACACCTTCATGCTCACCTAATGGCTTACCAAAAGCCTCGCGTTTTCTTGCATAGTCTGTAGCAATATCATGCGCACGTCTAGCCTGACCTAACCAACGCATGCAGTGGGTTAGTCGTGCCGGGGCTAATCTTACTTGGGCATATCTAAAACCTTTACCTATCTCACCCAGCACATCTTGAGCAGGCACTCTTAGGTTCTTGAACTCAATAACACCATGACCACCTGTAAAACAACTATCCATTGCATCCATTTGACGGACAATATTAATTCCAGGCCGATCCATATCACTCAAAAACATTGTTGCCGAGCCATCTTCCATACGCGCCATAATAATTGCATAAGATGCTCCTTCTGCCCCAGTAATGAACCATTTTGTGCCGTTAATGATGTAATCATCACCATCTTTAACCGCAGTGGTTGCTAACATCGAAGGATCAGCCCCTGCACCTGGAGCGGGTTCAGTCATTGCGAAACAGGAACGAATTTTTCCTTCAACCTGCGGCTTTAACCAACGTTCTTTTTGGGCAGGCGTAGCCACCTCTTCCATTAAGTGAATATTGCCCTCATCTGGCGCATGAATATTGAGTGCAGTAGGTCCTAAAGTTGAATAACCAGCTTCCTCAAACACAATTGCTTTAGCAATATGGCTCAATCCTAAACCACCTAACTCTTTTGAGGCGTGTGGCGTCAACAGTCCCGCTGCCTTTGCTTTGGCTACTAATTCATTACGTAATTCTTCTGTAGGACCATGGGAGGTTTGTCGTGAATCGGTCTCCATCGGGATTATTTGTTCTGCGATAAATCGTTTAGTACGCTCTCTTAGCTCAATTAATTCTGGAGAAATTGCAAAGTCCATTTACTAGTCCTTTTAGATACATTTATTCGTTTTTTACTCTATATGTAATAGTATTCTATTACTAAAGAAAAATACCGAGACATGTTCTATGACCAACTCATCCAAGAAAAATGCATTATCAGCAACAGCATTTGCAACATTATTGTTAATTGCATTGTTAATGGGTTCCAATCATATTGCCGCTCGAATTGCTTTTAATAATGGTCTAGATGTCGCCACAGCAGTTACATCTAGAAGCTTAGTCACCGCCCTTGTCGTCTCAATTTTGATTTATGTTCAGAAAGTACCCGTTAAATTTACGAGTAAACACAAATGGGCATTACCAATCATTGCTATATTGATAGCAATTCAAAGCTTAACACTCTACTCTTCAGTTGCAAGACTCCCGGTCTCTCTAGCTTTACTGGCATTCAATACTTATCCACTTTGGACTGCATTGTGGGCCAGTATTTTTTACAAACATCGCCCAGAAAAATCAACTTTAATTGCAATGCCCATCATGCTATTTGGCTTAGCTCTTGCACTCGACGTATTTGGAGCAAGCTCAGGACTTGGAGTGAAAGGTCAGTGGGGTGTTATTGGTGCAGGAGTTGCTTTTGCGCTAACAGCTGCAGCAACTTTTGGGATGGCCTTGGTACTTATTCAGCATGAAGCCCATGATGTGGATGGTCGATTAAGAACAGCCTCTACATTTTGGATGGTTGGCATTTTAGCGTTTATAGGGACTCAATTTATGGGTGATTTTCATTGGCCTAACGCGATTGCAGGCTGGTGGGGATTGGCTGCACTCATAGTGCTTTATGGTTCGGGTATCACGATCTTATTTACAGTCTTACCAAAACTTGGTGTTGTTGGGAATTCTGCAATCATGAATGTTGAGCCAATCTTTGCTCTTATTTTGGGCTGGGTTATCTTAGATCAAGCTGTTTCCTTTGTTCAAATAATCGGCGCGCTTATTGTCGTTGGGACAGTAATTAAGCTCGGACTTCGAAAAAACTAGCTTCTCTCATTTGCCTCACCTGATCCCAAGCTTTCAATGAAATGTCCTTTCTAGATATTGAGGGATAAATTGGTAATCCAATGGATACTGTTGCGCAAATTGGTGGCGAGTTAACCAAATTTCTGATTGATTCAAATAATCCTACTTCCCCATAATATGCTGGAGAGTTTGAAGATTCACAAGTCATTTGATTTTTATAACTGAGCGCGATTGGTAAACAAACTGCATTAGATAAAACAACAGATTCAAATAAGTTGGATTTGAACTCTAGAACTTTAGAACCATCCGTAGATGTCCCCTCGGGAAAAATACAAATAGTTTGCTTATCTATGATTGCATTTGCCAAATCATTAACTGATCTCTGAGTATCAATTCGATATCCTCTTTTAATATATAAAGTACCCAATTTATCTGCTAAATATCCAAATATAGGCCAATTTTTAACTTCGGATTTTGCAACAAATCTAACCGGCGATACGGCATTAATAACCATAATATCTAACCAAGAAATATGATTGGACACCAATAAAGCACCTTGAATTGGAAAATCACCAAAATCAATTGTTTTAATTTTAATTTCAAAAATATCTAATAATTTAGAGCACCAAATTTGGATTTTTTTCGTTTTTATTTCATTAGCTAGAAACGGAAAGTAAATAGTTACCTGCCAAATTGCAGAGATAACATGTCCAAGTAGTTTGAAGTAAGTAAATTTCATTACTAAATAATGCCTATTTTTAATGTCATAAATATGACATTAAAAAGACATCAATATGTCACTTATGGAATGTCTAATGAATTTCCATGAATCAATATAGAGCAATTTGGATATCTGATGTACACCTTGGAACCTCAGGCTGCCAAGCAAACTATCTTTTAGATTTTTTAAAACATAATGATGCCAAAACAATCTATCTTGTTGGGGACATCATTGACGGTTGGAAATTAAAAAAATCCTGGTACTGGCCTAGAACACACAACGATGTCATTCAGAAACTGCTTAGAAAAGCCAGAAAAGGATCCGAAGTCATCTATATTCCAGGAAACCATGATGAAATGGCGCGCCAATTTTTTGGCCTTTCCTTTGGGGATATTCAAGTAAGAGAAGAAGTTATTCATGTAACACTTCATGGAAAACGGCTTTGGGTAACTCATGGAGACCTGTTTGACGGAGTGATGCAATATGCTAAATGGCTGGCATATGTTGGAGATTCTTTATATTCAATGATTCTTGTAGTCAATCGTTGGTTCAACAATATTCGAATAAAAATGGGCCTCCAATACTGGTCGCTTTCACAATATCTTAAACATCAAGTAAAAAATGCCGTTAGCTATATCTCAAGTTTCGAAACCATTATGGCTAGAGAGGCTCGACATAGGGGTTGCGATGGCGTAGTTTGCGGGCATATTCACAAAGCTGAGATCAGAGAGATTGATGGACTTTTATATTGCAATGATGGCGACTGGGTTGAAAGTCTAACGGCCCTTGTAGAAACAGAAACTGGTGAACTAAAAATTATTAGCTGGCCAATCATTTTAGAGGTTAAAAGCAAAGAATCGAAGCCAGAAAAAAGCCTCAACCAACCAAGTTTTAAAAGTCTTAAAACTTTAAAAAATACCCCCCAACTGGAGACTATCGAATGAAAATCCTAATTGTGACAGATGCATGGGAACCTCAAGTTAATGGCGTTGTAAGAACATTAAAACAAACAAGACTTGAATTAGAAAAGATGGGACATGAGGTTTTTATGATCACCCCATTAGAATTTAAAACAATTCCTTGCCCAACTTACCCTGATATTTCGCTATCCTTATTACCAGGCAAAAAAGTTGCAGAAAAAATTAAGGCCATTTCTCCAGATGCAATACATATTGCGACTGAGGGCCCATTAGGAATGGCTGCAAGATCGTATGCTATTAAAAATGAATTACCATTTTCAACTGCATATCACACAAGATTCCCTGAGTACGTTAAAGCGAGAACTGGAATTCCATTAGCCTGGACTTATAAGTTTCTAAATTGGTTTCATGGACCATCACAAGCAGTTATGGCCCCAACTGTCGTTGTAAAAAATGATCTAGAAAAATATGGATTTACAAATGTAACATTATGGACTCGAGGGGTTGATCTAGATATCTTTCAATTTCAAGAATCCAAAGTTCTAAATACCGATCGACCAATTTTTTTATATGTTGGAAGAGTTGCTGTTGAAAAAAATATTGAGGCCTTTTTAGAATTAGACTTACCCGGATCAAAATGGGTTGTTGGCGATGGGCCAGCGCTAGAAGGAATTAGAAAAAAGTATCCTAATGTCAATTATTTAGGCGTTTTGAATCAGCCTGAGCTTGCGAAAGTATATGCGGCTGCGGATGTATTTGTCTTTCCAAGCAAAACCGACACTTTTGGACTAGTACTATTAGAAGCGATGGCAAGCGGCCTTCCTGTCGCAGCCTATCCTGTAACAGGACCAATTGATGTACTCGGAAATTCAAATGCTGGCGCACTTAACAACGATTTGCGTCAAGCTTGTCTCGATGCCATTCATATCCCAAGACAAATCGCAAGAGAGCATGCTGAAAAATTCTCATGGAAAGCAGCTTCTGAGCAATTTTTACAGCACCTCCAACCTATGCCTAATAATTCTGATTTAATGCATGGAAAGGCGGAAGTTAAAAATGCCATATAGCATCGATCAAAATCCTCACAAGGGGAATAAGGGACTTACAAGAGCATGGAGAGCTGGCATCAACTCCTGGAATGGTCTTGTATTCGCAGTCAATGAGGAAAGCGCATTTCGCCAAGAACTTTTTTTAGCCTGCATCCTAATTCCACTGGCAATTTATCTTCCGCTAGTAAACATTGAAAAGTTATTATTAATTTCCAGCATACTTCTCGTTTTAATTGTTGAGCTCCTTAATTCAAGCGTAGAAGCCGCAATCGATCGAATCTCGTTTGAAAATCATGATTTATCTAAGCGAGCAAAAGATTTTGGAAGTGCAGCAGTCATGTTGGCATTAATTTCCAGTGGCATTTGTTGGTTAACCATATTGTGGAAATTTATTTAGGCTAAATTCATAAAAACGTCAAATTAATGACATCTATTTGAAATATTTCCCTAATAAATTAGTTAGTAATTAAAACTTAATTACTAACATGAACGAAATTCCTAATCCATTTAATTCCCTTAATCTCAAGAGCAGTAGTTTTGCAGAAAAAGTTACCTTAACCATCAGCAAAAAATTCTCTAATATTCCTGATCTAAAAATATTTAATGAAATTTTCCCTAACTTAAGTAAAAAGCTTAAGAAAAAAAAGAAAAAAGAACTTAAAGCACGTGAAAAATTAGGATTAACTCCAAGCCTAATTCAAGCACCTGCTGTAAAAACAAAACCCTCTAATCCCATTAAAGTTAGCTGGGCTAGACATTTAGATGAAGTTAGAGAAGCCCAAAAGCTTAGGTATAAAGTTTTCGCAAAAGAAATGGGTGCGAATCTACCCAAAAATTCTGGGGATCTTGATGTCGATTTGTTTGATAAATTTTGCGATCATCTCATCGTTAGAGACCAAGAAACATTAAAAGTTATAGGAACATATCGCGCACTGCCGCCACATCAAGCTAGGCAAATTGGATGCCTATACTCAGATTCTGAATTTGATTTAACAAGACTCAATCATTTGAGACACAAAATTGTGGAAATCGGTAGATCTTGTGTTCACCCAGACTATAGAACTGGCGGAGTAATTATGTCACTTTGGGGTGGGCTAGGCCAATATATGGGTCAAAATGGTTACGAAATCATGATTGGCTGTGCAAGCGTTCAAATGGCAGACGGCGGGCATTATGCTGCTAGCTTAAATAGAATGTTTGAAGAAAAGCATTTATCACCGATTGAGTACAGAACATTTCCTAGAATAAGTCTACCACTTGAAAACTTAAATTCCACACTTGAAGTTGAGCCACCGCCTTTGATTAAAGGCTACTTACGTCTAGGTGCAAAAATATGCGGGGAACCAGCGTGGGATCATGATTTCAATACTGCCGATTTTTTAACGATGCTTAGACTTGCTGATATTAATCCAAAATATGCAAAACATTTTTTAGCATCAAACTAATTAGAAATAATCAATAACGTACTCACGGCCGATTTTTTCCCAATCGGCAGCTTCTTTTTTCAAGCTAAATTCCGTTAGTGGCCTTTGCGCTAGCCAATCTCTCGGGACTGATAATTTAAATCCCTTGTCAGTAGACTGTACCAAGATTTCAGGCAATGATTCATTAACTCTTCTTCGATTTAAAACGTATGCTAAACGTAAGCAAAATAGCATTCGCCAATCTAGATAAGTATTACTCGATAACTTACCTAATTTACCAGTATGGCCAAGTAACAAAAAAGCTAAATGAGCTTGGTCATTTTTTGAGAAACCTGGCATATCTGCATTCGTCGCAATGTAGGCTGAATGCTTATGATAGCCATTATGAGAAATTGATAATCCAATCTCATGTAATTTAGCAGCCCAGCCCAATAATGCAATATTATTTTGGCGATCTTCTTCTTTAGGAATCGGAAACTGTTCAAAAAATTTTATTGCATGCTCTTTCACTCGTTTAGCATGCGGAACATCAACGTTATAACGTTGCATAAATTGCTCAACAGTTACAAATCTCATGTCATGATGCTGGGCTCTTCCTAGAAAATCATATAAAACGCCCATTCGAAGTGCAGCCTCAACCACTTCCATTCGATCAATTTTTAATTCATTAAATGCTGCAATCATAATCGCCAATCCGCCTGGCAGTACAAGTTTCCTATCAGATTTCAGCCCAATCAAATCACTTGAATGTACATTACCTGCCTCAATTAGTGAACGCTTTAACTTCTCTAACCCAGCTAGCGTAATTACACCTCTAAAATCTGTATTTGATAGATCTTGGTGATGGTCATCAAAACCATTTAATGCAATAAGATCAGCAATCGCTCTTGCAGTCCCTGAAGAACCTACTGCTTGAGACCAGCCCTGCTTTCGATATTCTTTGGCCAAAATCTCAATTTCTTGAGATGCAGCTAATTCTGCCTGCTTAAAACTATATTTATCAACTTCACCATTAATAAAAAATTTCTGACTATGTGATACGCATCCTATATAAAGACTTTCCATTAAATTGGGCGTATAACCATGTCCAATAATAAACTCTGTTGACCCACCACCAATATCTATAACCAATCTATTACCAAGAGTTGCAGGTGCTCCATGAGAAGCCCCAACATAGACTAACCTAGCCTCTTCTCTACCTGCAATTACCTCAATTGGGAATCCAAGTGCTTTTTCAGCAAGCCGCATAAATTCACTTGCGTTCTTTGCTACCCTAAATGTATTTGTTGCAACAGCTCGGACTTGCATTGGAGAAAAAAAACGTAATCTCTCACCAAAACGTCTAATAGCTGCCAATCCTCTTTCAATCGATTGCTCATCCAGATATTTATCAGACTTAAGTCCTGCAGCCAATTTTACGGATTCACGCAGAGTATCAATAGGTCGTAACTGAACGCCTGACTGAGTTTGCACAATTTTTGCAATTACCATTCGAAAGCTGTTAGAGCCCAAGTCGACAGAAGCAATTAGATTCTCGGAGATATTTAGTTCTGGATCCATTAACTCAATGATTTCTTAATTTTTAGTTGGTAGTTTTCAGATTTAATAGATTATTTCAAATATATGTCATTTTTATGACACCAAAACGTCACAAAAATGACATAAAAGTTTGAGAATATCATTTTTATGAAAAGTCATTTGCCGATCCTTAATCGAGAGCTAGCTGCTCTCGAATTTAATTTCAGAGTACTTTCTCAAGCAGAGGATCCTAAAACCCCTCTTCTAGAGAGATTACGCTTTATTTGTATTGTTTCAAGCAATATGGATGAATTCTTTGAAATAAGAATGGCCGGATTAAAAGAGCAACTTCGTGAAAATCCAACCAAAATTCTTGCCGATGGACGAACTGTCTTACAAGCGTATCTCGAAGTAAGTAACAAAGCACATGATCTAGTAAGTCAAAAACGAAAACTTCTTCAAGATATTATTATTCCTAAATTAGAATCTGAAGAAGTTGGCTTTTACCTATCACACTCTTGGAATAATGAACAAAGAAATTGGGCAAGGGAATTTTTCAGAAAAGAATTAGTGCCATTACTCACACCAATCGCTCTAGATCCAGCTCATCCATTCCCACGAGTAATTAATAAAAGTTTAAATTTCTTAGTTAGGCTCAGAGGTAAAGATGCTTTTGGAAGAAATGCAGATCTTGCTGTAGTTCAAGCTCCAAGACCATTACCACGGGTTGTAAGGATGCCAGAACATTTATGCACTTCAGGCGATCGCTTTATCCCCTTGTCCTCTTTCATGCAGGCATTTGTTGACGAGCTTTTCCCAGGGATTGAAGTTACTGGATGCTATCAATTTAGAGTAACAAGAAACTCTGATTTATTTGTTTCAGAAGATGACATCACTGATTTGCGGAGTGCATTACAAGGTGAATTACCAACCCGCCACCTCGGAGATGCCGTTCGATTAGAAATTACTGCAGATGCACCAGAGGATTTGGTAGATAGACTTCGACAAGAATGCGATCTACTTCAAGAAGACTGCTATTTAGTAAATGGGCCAGTTAATTTAGTTCGTTTGGCACAAATTCCCGATCTCGTTGATAGACCAGACCTTAAATTTCCTGAAAATCACCCTAAATTTCCTAAAATATTTAAAAGCGATGAATCCATTTTTAGGACAATTTCAAAAGGGGATGTATTACTTCATCACCCTTACGAAAGTTTTCAGCCTGTTCTTGAACTCTTAAAACAGGCCGCTAAAGACCCAAAAGTATTAGCAATTAAACAAACTGTGTACAGAACAGGTGATGTTTCTCAAGTCATGGATGCTCTAGTAGATGCAGCAAAAAATGGCAAAGAAGTCACCGTTATTGTTGAACTTTTAGCTCGCTTTGATGAGCAAACAAATATTCGATGGGCAGCTAAACTTGAAGAAGTTGGAGCACACGTCGTATATGGGGTGGTTGGCCATAAATGCCATGCCAAAATGCTCTTGATCGTAAGGAAAGAGAATGCTCCCGGTAAATCTAAAGGCAAAACTATTCTTAAACGATACGCACATCTGGGAACTGGTAACTATCACCCAAGGACCGCCAAGCTCTACACTGATTTTGGATTATTAACTGCTGATCCTAAAATCACTGAAGATATGCATTATGTATTTCAGCAACTAACTGGAACAGGTCAACAAATCAAACTTTCTCGTTTATGGCAATCGCCATTTACGATGCAGCCTGAAATAATTAAACATATACGTGCTGAAGCGAGAGCTGCCAAATCAGGTAAAAAAGCGCATATTATGGCAAAAATGAATGCCCTTTTAGAGCCAAGCGTCATTTCAGAGCTATATAAAGCATCCCAAGCTGGCGTCAAAATTGATTTAATTATCAGGGGCGTATGCGCACTACAACCAGGCGTTCCAGGCCTTTCTGAAAATATTAAAGTAAGGTCAATTATTGGTAAGTTTCTAGAACATCATCGTATCTATTATTTCTACGCAAATGGAGACGAAAAAGTTTACCTATCAAGTGCCGACTGGATGGATAGGAATCTCTATCGCCGCGTCGAAGTTGCTTTTCCCGTATTAGAAAAGACTACTAAAGCAAGAGTAATTAATGAGGGATTAAAGTACCTATTACAAGACAATCAAACTGCATGGATTATGAACTCTGATGGCAGTTATGATCGAGTAAAAACTAGAAGCAAAATTAAAAAAATTGGACAAATTGAATTAGTGAAATTAATCCAAGATGCATAAATTTACCTAAGCCTAGAAATCGGGAATTTAATTGTAAATTTACTCCCCTTGCCGATCTCGCTTGAAATCAGCAAATTCGCATTATGGCGAATAACAATATATTTAACAATTGCCAGCCCTAAACCCGTGCCTCCAGAGTCCCTAGATCGACTTTGATCCACTCTATAGAACCGTTCAGTTAACCTCGGCAAATGCTCCGGCGCTATACCAGCACCTGTATCAATCACTGAAAATTCCCCTTGACCGTCGGAAGAATTTTTCCAGGAAATTTCAATCCTACCTTTTTCAGGTGTATACCTCACTGCATTAGAGATTAAATTGCTAAATGCAGAGAATATTTCTTTCTCATCACCTTGAATATTATTTTCTGATTCAAGGTTAATAGAAATTTGATGGCGCCCATTCGAAAGAGCAATAGCATCTTTTTCTAAACGCTTAATCAACTCACCTACCTGAATTACATGATTCGATGGTGGCGGAGGACTACTTTCCAGTTTGGTCAAGATCAATAGATCATCTACGAGTGATCGCATTTGATTGGATTGGATAATCATTAACTGAATATACTTAGCTCGATCATCTTCACTCAAAGGTAAATCATTAATCGTCTCTAGAAAACCACCCAGGACTGTTAATGGTGTCTTTAACTCATGTGATACATTAGCAATGAAATCTCTTCTCATAGACTCGTTTTGCTTGCGCTGCGTAATATCCTGAGTGAGGATCAACTTCATATTAGAGCCATAGGGAAATATCTGGAGAGACAAAATTAAATCTAACAGAGGCCCCATCTCAGTTAATTCGATTGAATCCTCATAAGACCTACCGTTAATGTATTGAACAAAAGTAGGTTTTCGCAACAAATGCGTAATATGTTGCATCGCGTCACGTTTTGAATTAATCCCTAGATGCTTCTCTGCTACCTCATTGCACCAGTCTATCTGATCGTTACCATTTAGAACCAAAACTCCATTAGGAGAAGCTTGAATTGCTTGAATGAACTGAGATTGCTGATTTTCAACTATTGCAATCTTATTTAATGCTACTTGAGTTCTTTTACTAAGAATATAGTATATCTCTCTCCAAATACCTAAACCGCGGGGTTTACTCATCAAGTCATCATCAATTAATACTTGAAGTAAACGATTTGCACTTAGGAAATAGTAAATAAAAGCGACAGATACTAGAGAAAAACCGAAGAATAGCTGAGTATCCTGGGAAACCAATTGGCCCCAAAGGTATGTCAGAACGGCGATAAACCCAAAGAGATAAATGAGTCTTGCGACTGATAGCAACATCAGTCCATTTTAAATCAATTTTTTGGGTTTTTTGTCAATCGATAGCCACTACCTCGTATTGTTTCAATGTAATTTTCACAACCGACAACAGATAAAGTAGCTCTTAGTCGCTTAATATGGACATCAACTGTTCTTTCCTCAACATAAACATGATCTCCCCATACTTTATCCAACAATTTACCACGGCTATGCACTCTCTCCGGATTAGCCATTAAAAAGCTTAACAATCTAAACTCAGTAGGCCCAAGATCAAGTATCTTTTCAACTTCATCCTTTAAATAAATTACTCGATGAGTCGCGGGATCAATTTTCAGACTATTAATCTGAATAGCTTCATCATTTAATTGAGGAGTTCTTCTCCTTAATACCGCTCTAACTCTAGCTATTAACTCTTTAGGCGAAAATGGCTTAGTTAAATAATCATCAGCTCCAGCTTCCAAACCGGCGACCTTATCCATTTCCTCACTACGCGCAGTTAAAAAAATAATTGGAATTTCTTTAGTTCGTTCATCAGCTCTTAATTCTTTAGCAAACTGAATCCCCGATTTTCTAGGTAGCATCCAATCAAGAACAATTAAATCAGGTAGGACTTCCTTCATCAGCAAGGCAGCTTGCTCAGCATTTAACGCTCTTACTGGTAAAAATCCCTCATGACTTAAATTAACTGAAATTAATTCAGCAATTGATGGCTCATCTTCAACAATCAAAATGCTACTTGCCATTATCTATTTGCTTCTTCTGATAGTTGTTGACGACTTAAATGCCTTACATCTGTCCCTTTGGCAACATAAATCACAAATTCAGCGATATTTTTTGCATGATCACCAATTCGTTCAACTGCTTTTGCAATAAACAACATATCTAAAGCAACTGAAATTGTGCGAGGATCTTCACTCATATAAGAAATTAATTTTCTTACAAATGCTCTAAATTCCTCATCAATTTGCTTGTCATCATGGACTATATCAACAGCTGCCTTGGCATCCAATCTCGCAAATACATCTAAAGATCTTCTCAAAAGACCAATAGCCATTTGACCTGCAATACGAATCTCAGCAACATTAATAACATGAGCCAATCCATCCTCAAGAACATGTTTAGTTCTTCGAGCAATTCGGTCAGCTTCATCTCCTGCTCGCTCTAAATTTGTAATCGCTTTAGATACAGCCATTACTAGTCTTAGATCACGGGCGGTAGGCTGTCTTCTTGCTAATATTTCAGCACACTCTGCATCAATATTAATTTCCATACTATTTACTTCAGCTTCTTTAACCATAACCTCATCAGCAATTTCAGCATCTAAGTTCGAAAAAGCTTTCATAGCATTTGAAACTTGTGACTCAACTAAGCCACCCATCTGTAAAAAGTTTGCAGACAGCGCGTTTAAATCAGCATCAAATTGGGAAGATAGGTGTTTATCTGGCATGTAATCTCCTAATATTTATCTTATCCGAATCGACCAGTAATATAGTCTTCGGTTTCTTTACGGTTCGGTTTCAAGAAAATTTGTTTTGTAGCGTTGTATTCAACTAGCTCACCCAAATACATAAAAGCTGTGTAGTCTGATACTCGCGCAGCTTGTTGCATATTGTGGGTAACAATCGCAATTGTGTAATCATTCTTGAGCTCATTCACCAACTCTTCAACTTTCCCAGTTGAAATAGGGTCCAAAGCGGATGTTGGCTCATCAAGTAATAAAATTGACGGCTTAACTGCAACACCTCGAGCAATGCATAAACGCTGTTGTTGCCCCCCCGACAAAGATAAACCACTTTGATTGAGCTTATCCTTTACTTCATTCCATAGAGCAGCTTTTTTTAAAGCCCACTCAACCCGCTCATCCATCTCAATTCGACCAAGCTTTTCATAAAGTCGAACGCCAAATGCGATATTGTCATAAATAGACATTGGAAATGGTGTTGGTTTTTGAAAAACCATACCAATTCTTGCTCTAAGTAAATTCACATCCTGCTTAGAATCAAGTAAATTCTCACCATAAAAATTTATTTCACCCTCAGCTCTCTGCCCCGGATACAAATCATACATTCGGTTTAAAGCGCGAAGTAGTGTTGATTTACCGCAGCCAGATGGGCCAATAAAAGCCGTTACTTTATTTTCAACAATATCTAAATTAATGTTTTTCAAACCTTGAAATTTCCCATAGAAGAAATTTAAATTTCTAATTTCTAAGGCATTTTTCTGAGCTAAATTATCTTGAATCATGATTTCTCTCTAAAGAAAACTCGTGCAAGGATATTTAATCCAAGCACAGCAAAAGTAATCAGCAATGCACCCGCCCAGGCCAAGTCCACCCAGTTCTCATAGGGGCTCATCGCAAATTGGAAAATTACAACTGGTAGATTAGCCATTGGGGCGTTCATATTATTGGAGAAAAATTGATTGTTAAGAGCCGTAAATAACAAAGGCGCTGTTTCACCACTGACGCGAGCAATTGCCAATAAAATTCCAGTAATAACCCCACTTTTAGCAGCTCTCAAAATAACCGTAAGCGATACTTTCCACTTTGGTGCGCCCAGAGCATATGCTGCCTCCCTTAAGGTAGTTGGAACAAGACGTAACATATTTTCGGTAGTTCTAACAACCACTGGCACAGCTATTAAAGATAAAGCAATAGTGCCAGCCCATCCGGAAAAGTGCCTTACTTGAGCAACTAATACTGCATACACAAACAAACCAATCACAATAGAAGGCGCTGATAACATAATGTCAGTTACAAATCGAGTGACTCCGGCAATTCGACTTCTATCACCGTATTCGGCTAAATAAATTCCTGCCAAGACGCCAACTGGCGTACTAATTAACGCACAAAATCCAACCATTAATAGGCTACCAACAATCGCATTCGCCAATCCTCCACCATCTGAGCCAGGCGCCGGAGTACTTGAGAAAAACAACCCTAAATCTAAAGCTGCAAATCCTTTTGTAAATAAAACAAAAAGAATCCATAGCAAGGCAAACATACCTATAGCCATAGCAAACATCGACAAAAATAGGCCAATAGAATTTTTGCGTTGCCTTCTTTTATAAATCGAAATATCAATCATGATTAACTCTTTACGCCTTGTTTACGCTCAAGGTTAAGAAGCATCCATTTTGCTAAGGCTAGGACAATGAATGTGATAACAAATAAAGCAAGTCCTAAAGCAAACAACGATGAATAATGAAGCCCGGGCTCAGCCTCTCCAAATTCATTAGCTAAAGTAGAAGCAATTGAATTTCCAGGAGCAAATAATGAAGCCGATAATTTATGCGCATTACCAATAACAAAAGTGACGGCCATTGTTTCACCTAACGCACGACCAAGTCCTAACATAATCCCGCCTATTACACCCGCCCTGGTATATGGCAAAACAATATTACTAACAACTTCCCATGTCGTACAACCAATTCCATATGCAGATTCTTTAAGAACTGGGGGAACAATTTCAAATACATCTCTCATGACTGAAGTAATAAACGGCAATACCATAATAGCTAGGATTAATCCGGCACACAAAATACCAATACCGTTAAATGCACCTGAAAATAAAATTCCAATGACTGGAATCTTTCCTAAAGTAGCCGCTAAAGCTGGCTGAATATATTCAGCAAAAATTGGTGCGAATACAAATAAACCAAACATCCCGTAAATGATCGAAGGAATTGCCGCTAAAAGCTCGATACATGTTCCTAATGGCCTCCTCAACCATACCGGACAAGTTTCCGTTAAAAACACAGCAATACCAAAACTTAATGGAACTGCAATAAGCAAAGCTATAACTGCTGTAACAACAGTTCCAAAGATTGCAATCAGCCCACCAAACTCTCCACCAACGATATCCCATTCAATGGTAAAGAAAAATCCTAATCCAAATTTGTGAAGGACTGGCCACGCATTAATGCAAAGCGAAACAATAATGCCCGCTAAAACAATTAATACTAATAGCGCAAAGAACGAAGTTAATTTTTGAAAGAGAAAATCTTGAATTCGCTGAATCCGAACGACTCTCTTAACTTCGGCAGTTAATCGCAAGCCTTCTTGCGCATTTGAACCTGTATTTTGCATTTTTTTAATTAAATAATTCATTCCCTTGAATATAGTTCAAGGGAATGAAAATTAATAATTATTTCTTAACTTGTGACCATACACTTTTAGCTATGTAATCAGTCACTGTTGCAGGCATTGGAACATAATCTAGCTCTTCGGCCATCTTGCCACCATTTTTAAAGGCCCAATCAAAGAATTTAAGAACTTCAGCAGCATTAGCTTTATTCTCTGGATCTTTGTACATAAGAATGAAAGAGGCTCCTGCAATTGGCCAAGCATTGTTGCCCGGTTGATTCGTCAAGAAAACACCCATTCCTGGAGTTTTTGACCAATTAACGCCGGCAGCAGCCGCGGCAAATGTCAAATCATCAGGAGCAACATATCTGCCTTCACGATTTTGCAACTGCACAAATGTCATTTTATTTTTCTTTGCATATGCATATTCCACATAGCCAATAGCGCCTTTGACTCGACTCACGTTAGCTGCAACACCTTCATTGCCTTTACCACCGACTGAAGACGCTGCTGGCCATTTAACCGCTGCACCAGCACCAACTTTATCAGCCCATGATTTACTAACTTTTGTTAAATAATCTGTAAAAATTGCTGTTGTTCCAGAACCATCTGCACGATGAACGACCGTAATAGCTTGGTCAGGCAATTTAGCTGTTGGATTTAAACCAGCGAGCCTTTTATCATTCCAGTTAGAAATTGCGCCTGAAAAAATGTCAGCTAGCAATTCGCCAGTCAACTTAAGTTGGCCTGGAGCTATACCATCCACATTCAACACTGGAACTACGCCACCAATAATTGCTGGGAACTGGATCATGCCATCTTTTTCAAGATCTTCAAATTTAACTGGGTTGTCTGATGCCCCGAAATCAACCGTCTTAGCACGAATTTGCTTAATACCACCTGAAGAGCCAATTGATTGGTAATTCAAACCATTCCCTGTTTTAGCTTTATAAGCTTCTGCCCACTTTGCATAAATTGGATATGGGAATGTCGCGCCTGCACCTGTAATATCAGCAGCATTTGCAAAACTAACAACACAAGAACTAATCGCCGAAAGCGCTAGGACTGATAATGATTTTTTCAAATTGAGTTTCATATAAAAATTCCTTCATTAAATGTAACTTTTACTAACAGTAGAACGATAAGGAATTTTCATGACACTTTTATGACAATAAAATAATTCGGTAAATAATAATATTACACTCAATAGAATCAATGACTTATGCAATTAAGATTAATAATTTTTAGTATTCATATAATCAACCGATGACACAACACAAAGATTCTGCAGCCAATATATTGCTAATTGCTGGAATTGTTGCCGCCATTCACGTAGGTAAATTGCCACCTGCTATTCCGATCCTTAGCCAGACCATGAATTTAAGCTTAGTGCAATCTGGTTTTTTATTATCCCTCGTTCAAATGGCTGGCATGACAACAGGTCTAATTATAGGAATGATTACCGAAAATCTTGGACTTCGCCGATCAATCATTGCTGGATTAATATTACTTGGCATAAGTAGCATTGCTTCAAGCTTTGCTCAAACAGCCAATCAACTACTTGTACTGAGATGTTTTGAAGGATTTGGATTTCTATTTATAACTGTTCCCGTTCCAAGCTTAATTCGTCGAATTGTTTCAAAAGAAAACCAAACCTTAAAAATTGGCTTATGGGGCGCCTACATGGGAGTAGGAAGCGCAATAGCATTAGTTATTGGTTCAATCGCTATTGCTGAATTTGGATGGAGAATCTGGTGGGTCATTTTAGGCATGATTAACTTCGTGATGACTGGAATCATCCTATTGAAGATTCCAAAAGATACACATCTTGCGACCAACCAAGAAATCGATTCAAAATTTATTAAAGATTCGCTATGGTTTAGCCGCCTTGTTGAAGTGATTCGCATCCCAGGAGCAACCTTTTCAGCATTGGCATTTGCTATGTATTCCGGACAATGGTTAGCCGTCGTTGGATTTCTACCAACCATTTATAACGATAACGGCTTATCACTTATGCAGGGGAGCTTCTTAACCGCCTTTGTCGCATTTGCCAATGCAATTGGCGCGACAATGGCAGGAAGGTTACTTAACAAAGAAATTAACCCTCGTAATATTCTGTATTCTGGTTATATTGTGATGGGCTTAGGAGCTTTGATTACTTTTGCGGGAGGAACTCATATCCCTGCAATTTTGAAATACATTTCAATCGTTTTATTTTCAGGTATTGGGGGATTAATTCCAAGCACACTATTTGCTATGGCAGTCCATTTTTCCCCAAATCCAAAAAGCAACTCAATCTCTGTTGGATGGGTCATGCAATGGTCAGCAATTGGCCAATTTTCAGGGCCACCACTACTTGCCTATTTGGCAATTCAAATGAATAACTGGAATTACAGCTGGTGGATCACATCACTTGCTTCGATAATCGGAATCTATTTAGCCTTCCTCTTAAGCATTCAATACAACAAACATAAAAATTCAACGCAATAAAAAAGCCGCCATTAGGCGGCTTTTTTATTTATCAAACTCGAATTACTTGCGTTTGTTAACAGCATCTTTAAATGCTTTACCAGCAGTAAATTTAACTGTTTTAGAAGCAGCAATTTTGATTTCTGCGCCAGTTGCAGGATTACGGCCGATACGAGCAGCACGTTTACCTTGGCTGAAGCTACCAAAACCGATCAATTGAACTGATTCAGCTTTTGTAACTGCTTTGATGATCGCTGCGATAGCTGCATTAAGTGCACGCTCTGCGCTAGCTTTTGACAATTCTGCTTCGTCAGCAATTTTTTCTACGAGTTCTGCTTTGTTCATGAATATTCCTTTAATTAATCAGTGCAAAAAATTTATACAACAACCAGCTTTTACTAACAAACTTAATCTTATCACCATTTGGCAAATGAGTGCTTTAAATAAGCCATCACAGCCATTTTGACTCGAATTAAATTTCGGCTAAATTGGTTTCATCAGCTTAACAATTTAAGAATAAACTGTAAAGCAAAAACCTCTCAAACCCTTAATTAATAGGCTGTTGAGCTAATTTTATATAGGGTTTATCTGAATACCATTGTGATTTGCACCAAAAATGCGCCATTTTATGCACAATTTTATTGTTAATTAGTTATAGTAAAACTTAGATGAAAAGGAAAAAATCCCTGAAATCATAGGCTTTACAGGCCTTATTACGTTTTCTTCTATTAATAGTATTTTTAAATCGTTGAATCGCGCAGTGGCATTTGTTAATTTATTGATAAAGCAGTATTAACAAGGAAATAAAATGTCTGAAATTCGCCAAGCCCATAACCCGACTATCATCAAGTTGTTAAGAGAGCACGATAGCTTGCCGTATGATCAATTAGAAAAGCGTAAAAGCCTTCAGCGACAAATTATGTTCCTCATGTCTGTCGTTAAATCAACAGAACTAGCTCAGGCTTTTTAATAAAACAAAAACCTGTTTTGATTTAGAAAATTGAAGCAGGTGTAAAGCGCACCCCAAAAGAAACCCAACGAGCATTTAAATTATTACTAAATTGCTGCCCAATAGTCGCATCAACCTGAAATAAGTCAGGAATGACGGCATACCTAAATCCTGTTTGCCAAAACGGGTTATTTGCAGTATCGCCAAATGTTTCAGCAATAAACATAAAACGAGAAGTTAAATTAACTTCCGCTCCAAAACCATATAAACCTCTGCTTTGCCCAATAACTTTGTCATAAGCATATCCAACATTCGTATGAGTAATCACAAAATCATCCGCAAACGATACTGAGTAAGGTATATAGGCATAGTAATTACCCACCAGATTTGGGCCCGGAATTGCATTCGGATGACTAATTGTGCCAACAGCAAGTCCAACACCATAGGAATTAGTTTCTAAATCTTTAAAAAGCGTTTTTAATTGAAAAACATAGTCAGGCCCTGGATTGGGGGCATTATGGTAATTAACCATACCACCGCCAACAGTAAACTCTAAATTACCTGTTGGGTTACAAGCTGGCAAAGCCCAATTTTCAACACTATTTTTATAAATACGATTCCAGGCCTCTAACTGACAACTACCGGCATAAGTTAGCCGTGCATCATCCGTCACAAATGGGCGAACTGCCCACACATGTGAACTAAGAAAAACCAATACGAAAGTAATTAAGATCTTTAAACGCATTTATCGAATCATAACCAGCCAAGATGACAGTTTGATTAAATCTAATTGGACTGAATTAGGGGCAAAAAACTTACAGGGGCCTATTTTACTTGGTTTATTAACGACCTATGGTGCCCTAAGATTATTTAATAGCAACAACTACAGATACTAGGCAATTTGGGTTTAAGGGCTTAATTATTAATACCCCCCTTTTCAAATAACTGCTACATTTACACCAATAACTATTAAATTAGGAAAATTTTGAAAAACCCACCATCCCAAGCGCTTATTTTTGGGGAACACTTAGCTCTAAGTGTTCGTGGAATCTCCTGCGCTCCCCCAATCGTTAATTAATAAATTTTATTTTTAATTAACTTTATAAGGAGTTTGAGATGGCTGATTTATTTGAAAATCCAGCTGGACTTTGCGGCTTTGAATTCGTAGAGTTCGCTTCACCTAAAGAAAATGCAATTGAACCTGTTCTTGAATTATTAGGATTCCAGAAAGTTGCAGTTCACAGATCTAAAAAAGTTTCCCTATATCGACAAGGTGGGATCAACTTTATTATCAATTCAGAACCTAAAAGTTACGCATATTACTTTGCGCAAGAGCATGGGCCATCTGCATGCGGAATGGCATTCAGAGTGCGAGATGCGCACCTTGCTTATGAATATGCATTAGCTAATGGTGCCCAACCAATTGAAATTCCAACGGGTGTTATGGAACTTCGATTACCCGCAATTAAGGGGATTGGAGGTGCGCCCATCTATTTGATCGATCGCTTTAATGATGGCGAATCAATCTATGACATTGATTTTAAATTTATTGAAGGTGTAGACAAACATCCTAAGGGTCATGGCTTTAAATTGATCGACCACTTAACTCATAATGTCTATAAAGGTCGGATGAAGTTTTGGGCCGATTTCTATGAGCACATTTTTAACTTTAAAGAAATTAGATTCTTTGACATTAAGGGAGAGTACACAGGCCTAACATCTAAAGCCATGACAGCTCCTGATGGGCTAATTCGTATACCACTCAATGAAGAAGCTTCTCAAGGTACCGGCCAAATTGAAGAATTTCTAATGCAATATAACGGGGAAGGAATACAGCATATTGCACTTCTTACTGATGATTTAATTTCTAGTATTGATTCACTAAAAAATGCTGGCGTACCATTAATGACGGCACCACCAACAACCTACTATGAAATGCTTTCTGAACGATTACCTAATCATGGAGAAAAAGTTGAAGATTTACAAATACGCGGCATACTTCTTGACGGCATCGCCAACCAGAATGAAAAGCGTCTTTTACTTCAGATTTTTTCTCAAACACTAATAGGTCCTTTATTTTTTGAATTTATTCAGAGAAAAGGTGATGAAGGGTTTGGAGAAGGCAACTTCAAAGCTTTGTTTGAATCAATGGAAAGAGATCAAATTAATCGAGGGGTTATTTCAACAAAATAAAAACTTATATTGAAGGATTTGATTTTGAAGAGTGAAATCAATTCGCTCTTTATAATTGAGTCATGGATAAATTATTAGAAACAGCCACCTCCCTCGTATATAAGGTCTCCCCTTATATAGCTGAAGTTTTTATTGATGATCCGGCTTTAATTGCAGTTATTTTTATTTAATTTGATAGAGAATTAAATAAAAAACTCTTTTAATTCAATGTTGTAAGTCAATTGAGATTGAGCTAAATTAAAATTTAGGCTATAATCATCAATTCGGCGAATTAGCTCAGTTGGTTAGAGCGACGGAATCATAATCCGCAGGTCCGGGGTTCGAGTCCCTGATTCGCCACCAAATTTCACTTAAAAAACCTTGTTTATACAAGGTTTTTTTATTTTCGCCTCACTAATCTCTTGAACAACCATCAGAGATATCTTTATTGTCTTCATCATCAATAGCACAACCCGATGAAATTGCTTTAAGTTCACCAACTTTTACTTCAGGCTCAGCATTATCTTCATATTTAAATTGATCTACTTGATTGAATAAGCGCGCAGCTAAGAATGCAAATACTGGCTGTGATGTTGGAATTTGTATTAGCGGGACATAATTAAGTGCATTACCAGCAACTAAAGACGCTCCCCAATTATTAATACCTGTCGTATTTGGAT